>CAVRZA010000007.1:0-42647 GCA_963725665.1 uncultured Actinomycetes bacterium
TCAAGTCGTTCAGCTCGGCGGCGCGTTTCAAGGGGATGCGCTGCATGAAGATCTCGAAGAGCTTGGGGTCGTCGAGGATCGGCTGCGTGAGAGGCGTCCAGAAGACGCAGGGCGCTATGCTGTTCACGTTGATCTTGTACTTCGCCCACTCCGTCGCCAGTTGCTTGGTCAACAGGTGCACGGCGCCCTTGGCCGGCACGTAGGCGGCGTAGCCGCCCGGGTGACCCAGCTCCCCGCGCAAGGACCCGACGGTGATGATCTTGCCGCCGCCCTGCTTGATCATCTGCCGTCCCGCCGCCTGGCAGCAGAGGAAGGTCCCCCTGACCAGGGAGTCCATCACCTTCTGCCACTCGTCGATGGGGAACTCCTCGGCGGGGTAGCGGTTGGTGACCCCCGAGCCGGTGACGAGGATGTCGACGTGGCCGAGCTCCTCGATCGTCTGGGCGACCATCGCCGCGACGCTGGCCTCGTCGGTCGTGTCGCACGGGATCGCCCGCACCTCGTGCTCCGACAGGGCGCGCAACTCGTCGGCGGCCCGATCGAGGTTCTCCGCGTTGCGGCTCGTAAGCACGACGTCGGCGCCGAAGGCGGCCAGTCCTCTCGCCGCCGCGCCGCCGAAGGCGCCCGAGCCCCCGGTGACGATGGCCACCTTGCCGGTCAGGTCGAACATGTTGCGGATCTGCTCAAGACTCCAGGTCTCTTGCGCCATCTGCTCCCCTTCCGAACCGTGCCTTTGCTCTCTCGACCGCCGACGGCGGTCGCGTTCTGTCGCCGATCAGGCGGCGAAGCCCCGTCACCGTTCGCCGCCGCTCAGTACCGACTGGATCTCGTCACGCGTGCGCAGCAGCGCCGCGGCGACCTCGCGTTCTCTCGCCTCGAAGCGCGCCGCCGGCAAGACCACTCCGACGGCCGCCAGTGATCCCAGGGCGTCGTGGACCACCGTCGCGACCGCCGCGATCCCCACGGTGTGCTCCTCGCGGTCGTAGGCCACGCCCGTGGCACGGACTAGATCGAGCTCCTCGTGCAGCACGCGGCGGTCAGTGATCGTCGCCGGAGTGTGCTTCGGCAGGCAGGACGGGACGAGGGCGTCGACCTCGTCGTCGCCCATGGCTGCAAGCAGGGCCTTGCCGTTCGCCGTGCAGTAGACGGGAAAGCGACCGCCGATCTCAGACACGATACGCAGCACGTTCTGCGAGGTGTACTGGTCGATGAAGAGCACATCCTCGCCGTCGAGCACCCCGAGGTCGACCGTCTCATGCACCTCATGCGAGAGGCGCTCCAGGTAGGGCGCCGCCTCGTGACGGAGCTCTCTCCGGCTGGCTACGGCGATGTGGATGAGAGCAGGGCCGATGCGCAGCTTGCCCGACGGCGACGCGAGCACGAAGCCCTCGTGACTCAGGGCCCGCACGATGCGGTGCGCGGTCGAGCGCGGCAGCTCGACGCGCGCCGCGAGCTCGGCAAGGGAGAGACCGCGCGGCGAGGCCGCGAGCTGGCGCAGCACCTCCGACGCGCGGGCGATGACCTGCACACCCTCGCGGCGCCGGCCCGCGGCGTTGGGCGAAGCCGTCATCCGCAGTTGCGCCACGTCCCCTGACTCCCTCGTGGATCCCTCGCCGGACATCCCCGCGAATACTGCATTGCGGAACTGCCCATCCGTGATGCAGGACATCATTGCAGCACACGAGGCGCGAATCAAGTACGAGTCCGACCCTCGTCGTCGCGCCTGAACGCGGCTCGCCGAGGCACGCGCGGTGCGTGCCGAAGGCTAGATCCGCGCCGTCAGACCACCGTCGACGAACAGGATCTGGCCGGTGACGAAGGCGGACGCCGGCGACGCCAGAAAGAGCACCGGCCCGACGACGTCGCCCGCGTCCGCCCACCGCCCCATCGGGATGCTCGCGCGCAAGGTGGCGGCGAACTTCTCGTCGGCGAGCACGGCACGCGTGAGGTCGGTCTCGACGAACGTCGGCGCGACGGCGTTGACGCGCACACCGAACTCGGCCCACTGCGCCGCCAGCGAGCGAGTCAGCGAATCGACCGCGCCCTTGCTGGCCGAGTACTCGGTCTGCCCGAACGCGGCCCCGAAACGGCCGCGCACCGACGAGAGATTGACGATCGCGCCGGAGCGCTGGCGGATCATCTGCTCCCCGAAGACGCGGCAGCAGACGAAGGTGCCGGTCGCGTTCACGTCGAGGATGCGCCGCCACTCTTCCAAGGTCACGTGCTCGGCGCGCTTGCGCACAGTGACGCCGGCGGCGTTGACGAGGATATCGACGCGCGCGAACGCCGAGACGACCTGCGCGCAGGCCGCCCGCACCGAGGCCTCATCCGTGATCTCGGCGGCCAAGCCCAGCGCCTGGACGCCGAGCTGGCGCGCCGCGTCGGCGGCCTCGACGGCGCGATCGCCGTCGAGGTCGGCCACGGCGACGTCGGCGCCGTGGCCGGCTAGGCCGACGGCGATCGCCCGGCCAAGGCCGCCCGCTCCGACGACGACGGCTCGCCTGCCGGTGATGTCGAACACGCTCACGGGCTGCTCCACGTCTCCACGAGCGGCAATGATATCGGGAGACGAACGCAAACCAAGCTCATGGTCACCTTCGACCGACCAGTTCGGGTAACAGGCGTCGCTGGTCGGCGACCCGCCGGCCCCGCCGGCCGCGGGCCGATCTGCCCGGTAGGGGCATGCCTGCACGAGCTGCCGTCCCTGGTGCCGCAGGGCATTTCGCGCTCGTCTCGAGCTTCGAGGACAAGAGTACCGCGACACACACGCCTGCCGTTGCGGTTCAAGGGATCACGAGCGACCCGAGCCCGACCCCTCGCGACATGTCCCGATGGCTGCGGGAGCTAGGGAGTCGGCGCTCCGCTGCCGGCATACCCGACGAACTCCGAGAGCGACAAGGCGGTGGCCTTCACCGCATCGGCGCAGGCCTGTCGCTCCTCGGGACCGAAGCGGCCGGTGGGGACCACCACCCCCAGCGTGGCGATGACGTTACCCATCTGGTCGCGGACGGGCGCGACGACGGCACACGTGCCGATGTCGCGCTCTTCAAGGTCGAACGCCACACCCTCGTTTCGGACCTTCTCCAACTCGCGCGCGAGCTCGCGCGGATCCGTGATCGTCCTGGGCGTGCGTCGAGCGCGCGGCTGGTTGACGATGGCTTCCCGCTCGGCGTCCGACTTCGAGGCCGCAAACGTCTTGCCGTGGGCGTTCGCTGTGTCGCCGATGATGCGCCCGACCGCCACCTCGCGCTTGAGAGGGCGCGTCGAGGCGACCATGTCGACGCAGACCGCCACTCCGTCGACCTCGACCGCCAGCGTAGCCGACTCACCGGTGGTCTCGACCAGCGACTCGAGATAGGGACGCGCGATCGCTACGAGCTGGGCGTAGCCCTCGGACAGGTAGATCGCCGCCAGCAGGGCGGGACCCAGATGGTACCTGCCGGTCGCCGGATCGGTGACCAGGTAGCCCGCACCCTGCAGGGTGCGGGCCATGCGGTAGCCGGTCATGCGCGGCAAGCCCAGTCGCGCCACCATCTCGTCGAGGCTCCACTCGCGATGCTCGGCGTCGAAGAGGCCGAGCATCGCGAGCCCCTTGGCCAACGCCCGGACCACGAACGGATCATCGCCGTCGACGCTGCCCGGCGCCGGCCCCACCGGCCCGCGTTTACGCTTGCTCCTGGATCGATCCCCTTTTGCCATGACGTCTCGATGTCCTACTCGGCGAACACGCTGTCGAGGTCTGCCTCGCTCACGTCGAAACGATTACCGCTGGGCGGCAGCGCCTCGTCGACCATGAAGTCCGGCAGCCGGTCGTCGGCCGCCGTGAAGCCGGCGCGGCGGTTGAACTCGCGCTCCTGCTTGACGATCTCAGTCCCGAGGTCGACCAGGTAGCTGTCCGGGATCTCCTTGCCGGTGAGTGAGGCCACGGCCGAGAGCATGTGGCCTTGGAGCTCGGGCATGTCGAGCGGGGGCAGGCACGCGAACAGACACATGCCCAGCGAATCGATGGCAGCGAAGTAAGCCTGCAGGAACTGCGATACTTGCGCCTGCCCCCCGGACGAGCTGGGGTCGTAGGCAAGGTTGGCGGGGCTGGGCAGAGCGTTGCCCGCGGTGTGGTCCCCACCCTGAGGGCTGGTCGCGTAGGTGACCCCGGTGCCCTTGAGCACCCTCGGCTCCCAGGCGGCGATCCCCTGTCCTTTGACGGCGGGTATGCGCTCGACTCCAAGAGCCGTGCCGGTCGCGACACAGCCGTTGGCGATGAGTTTCGCGTTCTCGTCGCCGGAGGTCAGCCGGCCGAGGAGCTCGTGCACGGCGGCTCCGTCACCCCAGGGAAGCAGACCGCCCTCCATGGCGACTCCCACAGCCGCTCCGATCTCGATGGTGTCGAGCCCGAGGTCGTCGCAGAGCCGGTCTATGCGCGCCAACTGCTCGATGTCGGTGATGGCGCAGTTCGAGCCCAGAAGTCCCAGGCTCTCGAACTCGAAGCCCGAAGTGATCTCGTTGCCGTCCTCGTCCGTGAACACCTGCGAGCAGTTGATCACGCAGCCAACCATGCAGCGGTGCTTGGCCTCGCTGTTTGGACGTGCTGCCATGAGCTCGACCAGGCGCGCACCGTTGATGGACTCGGCGCTCTCGAACTCACCGGCGGAGAAGTTCCTGGTCGTCAAGCAGCCCATGCTGTTGGCGACGTCCACCAGGAACGCCGAGCCCAAGGCCTCCAGCGCCCCAACGGCCGGATGCGAGCGGATGCCCTTCGTGAAGCTCGAGGCCGCGGCCTTCATGGCCGCCGGGTCGGCGGGCTTCACGCTCTCGCCGCGCGCGTCGTCGATGACCACAGCCTTGAGGTTCTTGGCGCCCATGACGGCGCCCAGGCCGCCGCGGGCTGCCGCACGCGGGCGGAAGTCCGGGCTGGTCACTGTGACCGAGGCTGCCTTGAGCTGCAGCTCGCCCGCCGGCCCGGCGCAGATGATGGACACGCCGTCGCCGTAGCGCTCTCGTAGTCTCTCGATGGTCTCACGGGTGCCGAGCCACTTCAGATCGTCGGCGGGAAGCACCGTGCCCCCGTCCGCCGTCACAGTGAGGAGGCAGAGCGAGTCGGACCGACCCGTCACCTTGATGCCCCGCAGGTCCAGCATGGCCATCTTGCGAGCGGCCGCTCCGCCTGCGTTGGCCTCTTTGATGCCGCCGGTCAGCGGGCTCTTCGCCCCGACCGACAGCCGGCCGCTGTTGGGGAATGACGTTCCGGCGAGTATGCCCGCCGCGTATACCAGGACGTTGTCAGGACCAAGAGGATCCGCCTTGGCGTCGACCTCCCGAGCGACGATGGCAGACGAGAGGCCGTGACCGCCGAGCTTCTCGAGCTCTTCCGAAAGCGCCTGCCTGGTCACCGTGCCG
The DNA here is from genome assembly GCA_963725665.1 of uncultured Actinomycetes bacterium. Taxonomy (GTDB): domain Bacteria; phylum Actinomycetota; class Thermoleophilia; order UBA2241; family UBA2241; genus CAVRZA01. The sequence goes on from CAVRZA010000007.1 coordinate 5,395, forward strand.
TGGGTCAAGTCGACGCTCAGAAGGTCGGGCATCGTCCATCACATCCCTTCACGGAACTCTTGCAGGCTCTCAGTGCGTCGATCAGCCGACAAGGGCCTCGACGGTCGATAATGCAGCCCACATGGGTCGCAGTGCGCACGCTATGGTAGCAGGGTCGGTGGTATCAGGATATCGATTCTCGCCGACCATGTCGCTACCTACCCGTGTAGGTCGGCTGGCAGGTGAAGGTCCTCGGGAAGAAGTAGCCGCCGCACGACTTGCAGTGCTGGTCATGAGCGCCGTCTCCCGCTTCGGGAGTGAACACGCGCGTAGCCTCGTCTCCCACGCGGCGTACGTGCGCTTGAGGGACTCCTCGTTCAGGATCGGGGACAACACGTCGCGGTGCTGATGACGCATGTCGGCGGTGGCGGAGCGCACGGCAGGCCAGCTCCTGCGACTTCGCACCGGCGTGCGCGCGAGCGCGAGGCCGCGGAGGTACGCCGACGAGAGCGCCGGTGCAGCGGCTGCTGCGCGCCGCAGAGTTGGAGCGCGCGGGGCGCGGTCGGGCTCAGTCGAGCGACAGCCCGAAGAAGTCGCGCGGATTCGCCCAGCAGACCCGGTCGATCGTAGCCTTGTCGAGACCCATCAGGCGCATGGCGAGCATCACGCGCGGCACCATGAAGTAGTCGTTGCCCTGGCCGCCGAGCTCGGAGTTGATGAGGATCCGGTCACGCCCCTCGGGAGTGTCGATCACGAAGCGCGCCGCCACCTCGGGCGGCATCTTGTCCCAGCAGATGGAGAGGCCCACCATGCCGCCGGTGCCCATGCGGAAGGCGAGCGTCTCCTCGCCGGCGTGGTCGAAGACGCAGCGCTCTACCGGGAAGCCCTCCTCCTCGATGATCGTGAGGATCCTTGGTGTCACGGTCGGACCCTGCGGAGCCAGGCGGATCGGCGTGTGCAGGATCACCGGCAGGTCGTTGGCCTTGGCGAGGCGCAAGTGCTCGCGGAACAGGTCCTCCTCGAACTGCGTCGCGCAGTCGAGGCCGATCTCCCCCATGGCCACTACGCGTTCGTGCCCCAGGAAGTCGGGCAGCTTGGCGAGACACGTCTCGGCGTCGGCGTGGTTCACGCCGAAGAAGGGCACCGAGAGAGAAGCGAAGGCCTCGAAGCCTAGCGTCTTGGCCGTGTTGACCTCCATGGTGAGGAAGCGCTCCCAGAGGAGCAGCACGGTGTCGGCGTCGTGGGTGCCGAGGAACATGTGCGGACTGGGGATCACCGCCGCATCCATGCCCATCATGACCAGCTTCTGGAGCTGGACGTCCTCGATCATGTCGGTGTGCAGATGGGAATCGATGAACCTCACGTGAAGCACCTCCCTCGACCGTAGCCTACGACACCCCGCCCGTGCGACCACCCGGCGCGAGCGCCGCCGACGCGCTGCCCCGTCGGCCAGGCGGCGCGAGCGCCGCTACGACTCCTCGCTTCGTTCGGCGGCGCGTCGCCGTAGCTCGTCCCACAGGCCGCGCACATGCTCTCGTTCGGTCGTCTGCGCGCCGACGGAGACGTGGATCATCTGCCTGCCCTTGAGCAGCGACGGCGTCAGGTAGTAGCGACCGCCACGGTTGACGTCGGTCGCGATGGCCAGGTTGTGCGCCGCCAGCGCCGGCTCGTCGCCGCGCAGACGCTTCGGGCACGTGGCGCAGAGCAGACCGTCTGCAGGGGGACCGGCGCGAGGCGCTCCCAGTCGTGCTCTGCGTCGACCTGCTCCTTGAGCCACTGCGCATTGGCGACGTCGCGGCGCAACCGCGCCTGCAGCCCCTCCACCCCGTGCTCCCTGATGAGGAACCAGAGCTTGAGGGCGCGGAATCGCCGCCCGAGCGGGATGCCCCAGTCGCGCAGGTTGCGCGCCACGCCGTCCTGCGTCGTGCGCAGGTAGCTGGGGTCCGTGCTCATGACCCGCACGAGATGCTCGGAGTCGCGTACGTAGTAGGCGGAGAGGTCGAAGGCAGTGCCCAGCCACTTGTGCGGGTTGAACACCAGCGAGTCGGCCGCCTCGACGCCGCTCCACATCCAGCGGAACTCGGGACAGATCATCGCCGAGCCGGCAAGGGCGGCGTCGACGTGCAGCCACATGCCGTGGCGCCGGGCGACGTCGGCGACGTCGGCCACCGGATCGAGGGCGGTCGTGGCCGTCGTTCCTACGGTGGCCACGACCGCACACGGATGTCGACCCGCCTCGAGGTCGGCGGCCACGGCGGCCACGAGGAGGTCGACGCGCAGGGCATGCTCGTCGTCGGTCGCGACGAGACGGAGGTGGTCGCGACCGAAGCCGGCCAGCAGGGCGGCCTTGGGGATCGAGCTGTGGGCCTGGTCGGAGGCGTACACGACGAGCGGCGGCCCCTCGCCTTGCAGGCCGCCGCTCTCCTGACCGAAGCCTGAGACCCGCTCGCGCGCGCACAGCAGGGCGCACAACGTGCAGGTGCTGGCCGTGTCCTGGATCACACCGCTGAACGTGTCGGGCAAGCCGACCATCTGACGCAGCCACTCCATGACCACGTTCTCGACCTCGGTTGCGGCGGGGCTCGTCTGCCAGCTCATGCCCTGGCTGCCGAGGCCGGTCGAAACGAGGTCGGCGAGCACCGACGAGAGGTCCGCGTTGGAGGGGAAGTAGGCGAAGAAGCCGGGGTGGTTCCAGTGGGTGATCCCCGGCAACACCAGGCGTTCGAGGTCCGCGACGATCGTCTCGAACCCCTCACCTCGCGAGGGTGGCTCGGCGGCGAACAACGCTTCGAGATCCCCCGGCTCGACGCGGCTCATCACGGGGTACTGCTCGATGCGCTCGCGGTAGGCGGCGATCCAATCGACCAGTTCGTGACCGAGACGGCGGAACTCCTCAGGGTCCATCCCTGCCTCCCTTCGCGCCCGGTACGGGGCTACTGCACCCAGGTCACCAGCTCGTCTAGGCCGGCGCGGGCGCGCTCGAACCGGTTGGTGGCCGCCTCGTAGTCGGGATAGCCTAGCGTCACGGCGACGACGAACCGCTTGCCGTCGCCCCCCGGCAGCAGCTCGCGCAGCAGCTCCGGGTAGCGCACGATGGTGGCCACGATACACGTGCCCAAGCCCCTGTCATAGGCGGCGAGACAGACGCTCTGCACAAGCGACCCGGTGTCGAAAGAGGCGTACTCGGGCGCCAGGCAGTCCTCGATGCCGAACACCAGCAGACAGGGAGCGCCAAAGAGGTTGGCCATACGCGCCAGCGCGGCCGCCGGGTCGGTCGCGAGGCCGGCTGCCGCAAGTGAGGCCGACCGGGCCTGCATCAGGCTGGCCGTCCTCAGCGAGCATGCCGCCGGCCAGTCGTTGGTAGGCACGAAGTCGGGGCTCGGCGGTTGGCCGTCGTCTACCGCGCTCTGGAAGCGCTCCTTGAAGCGCTCCAGCGCCCCGCCGGTGACGACCCAGATGCTCCACGCCTGCGTGTTGCGCCACGAGGGCGACCAGCGCGCCTCGTCGAGGATCTCCTCGATCAGCTCGCGCGCGACCGGTTCAGCGGTGTAGGCGCGGATGCTGCGCCGTCCGCGCAGCACCCTCTCGAACTCCATCCGTCCTCCATGCGTCCACAGGCCGGCCGACGCCGAGCGGGCGCCGGGTGCGCGGTGGCGCGTTGCACGGCGACGTCTTGCGCCGACGCCGCGAACGCACGCGGCCGCCCGACGACGCGCCGGCTCCGACTACGCCTTGCTCAGAAACAGCGCGCCCAGCGTCACGCTCTCGCCCGGCTTCACGGGAACGCTCAGCGGCTGGTAGCCGGCGCCCTTGAGCGTGAGCGTGTACTCGCTGCCCGGCTCGAGCTTGTCGATCAGAAAGCCACCGTAGTTGTCGGTGGTCGCTCGGCCCACTTCGCGGCCGTCGAGGAGCACGGTCACCGTGACACCCTCAGCGCACTCGTCGCGCGTCTCGTCGACGACACTACCGGCCACGAAGACCTTCGTCCACCGGTGCAGGTTCCTGTAATAGACGCGCGGCACGGTACCCAGGCTGTCGCGGTAGCGCTCGAGCCCCTCGGCGGCCACGCGGCCGGCCATCTCCTCGTCGCTTCCCAAGAACAGCTTGATGGCGTCGGTCGGACAAACCTGCGAGCAACGCGTCTCCGTCCACCCCTCGTCCAGCAGGTGAGCGCAGCCGGTGCACTTCTGCGGGAGCCGCTGTTCCTCGTTCCAGTAGATGACGCTGTAAGGGCAGCTCGCCGCGATGTCCGTGCGTCCCGCCGCCTTCACCGGGTCGATGATCACCAGGCCGTCCTCACGCTTGTACACGGCGCCGTCGTCGGTGAGGCACGGCGCCTCGTCGCAGTGCATGCAGGGCGTCGGCAGGTAGGCGGTCTGCACGGTCGGGAACTGGCCGCGCTCGCGGCGCTGGATGTTCATCCAGCGCTGGCCGTGCCACGGCTGGCCGGCCGAGTAGGGCGGGAAGTCGTTCTCGACGAACTCGTCCTTGTCGGCCAGGAAGCAGTCGTTGCAGTCGTGGCAGCGGGCAATGTCAACGATCAGATGCCACTTCTTCATTGGGCCACCTCCTCCCACTTCTCGACCTGGATCAGACACGAGTTGTTGGACATGCCCGTCGACGTCGGCGTGATGAAGCGCTTGGTCGTGAGCAGGTTGACGCAGCCGGCGATGTCGGTCGAGGCGCCTGGCTCGCCCAGAGGCAAGTAGTCGGCACAGCTCTCGTAGGAGTGGACAGTGCCGGGACCGACTCGCTCGGTGAGCTGCGCCGACAGGATCACGGAGCCACGGTCGTTGAAGGCGCGGATGAGGTCGCCTTCGGCGATGCCCCGCGCCTGCGCGTCCTTGGTGTTGAGGCGCATCACCCAGTAGTAGTGCCCGTCGTCGTGCAGAATGCGATGCTCCGGGACCTCGTTGAGCCAGCTCTCCTTGGAGTCGCCCATGGTGTGGAAGCTGAAGCGTGGGTGCGGGCTCACCATCTGCAGGGGGTACTTGTCGTACAGCTCGGCGGTATGGTGCCCCTCCCACGAGGGGATGTACTGCGGACCCATCGCTGGCCGTTCGGGATCGACGACGTCGAGCTCCAGATGCTTGAGGGCGGTACTGACGAACTCAATCTTGCCCGAGGCCGTCTGCAGTCCCCTCAGCCCGACGGTGTCGCCCGGCGCCGGGCCCCAGTCTGGCGTGTCGCGCACGCGCCCCTCAGCGAACCAGCGCATGGCCGGAGTCGAGACGTGATCTTCCGGGAAGGGGACGACGAAGTAACCCTTCTTCTCGAACTCCTCCCAGGTGATGTACTTGGGCAGGTCGGTCACCGCGAAGTAGAGCTTGCACCAGTCGAGCTCGTCACGGCCTCCCTCTGTATAAAGGTCGCCGATGCCCATGCGCTCGCACACCGCAGCGAAGATGTCGTAGTCCGACTTGCTCTCGCCCAGCGGCTCGATGCACTTCTTCTGGAAGACGATCACGCGGTGGTTGGTCTGGATGTAGTTGTCGGCGATGTAGCCCGAGCAGTTGCCGAACTCGCTCATGTCCCAGCGCTCGAAGTTGGTGCAGGCCGGGAGGATGAGGTCCGCGAACTTGGCCTCGCCCTCCATCCAGATCGATTGGTTGACGACGAAGCTGACCTTGCCCTCCTGGTAGGCCTTCACGTAGCGGTTCGTCTGCTGCATGGTGCCGAAGAACGAGCCCCCGTAGCGCCAGTACATCTCCACGAAAGGGTAGCCCGGGGCGGGGTACTGGTGCTTCTGCATCTGGCTCTGGATGGAGGAGCCGCTGAAGCCCTTGCCCCGCCACTCGAAGCGTTCGTGCATCATCGCCTCGGGGATGCGCAGGCGTGGGATGGCCTGCCCCTCGGGGGAGTCGTGGGGGTTGACCGTGGGGTGCGAACCGGACCCGTGGGGGAACATGCGATACGTCCAGCGGTAGGCCGACGCCGACTTCTCGGGGTCGCCGGAGATGCCGCCTTCGGCGTAGCCGGGGAAGATGAACGACTCGTCGGCGGGCGCGCCTTGTGTCGTGCCCCAGATGTTGCTGCCCGGTTTCCCGTAACCCTGCATGGCGGCGAGGGCCACCATAGTGCGTGCCCACTCGTTACCAGTGGCGGAGCGACAGGCCCCGCCCCAGCCGCCGAGGCCGCCGGCGGCGAGCATCGTCTTCTTGGCGCCCCACTCGCGGGCCAGGGCGCGGATCTCGCGCGCCGGGATGCCGCACTCGTTCTCGGCCCACTCGGGCGTCTTGGGCACGCTGCCGCTCTTACCGAGCACGTAGTCCTTCCACTCGTCGAAGCCTTGGGTGTGCTCGGCGACGTACTCCTTGTCGTAGAGACCCTCGGCAAACCAGGTGTGGGCGATGCCCAGGCCGAACGCCACGTCCGTGCCCAAGCGCGGCGCGAACCATTTGTCTGAGAAGAGCTCAGCGGTGGGGGTGAAGTAGGGATCGATGAACACCATCTTGACCCCCAGCTCCTTCATCCAGTAGCGCCGCGACGTGCTCTCGAAGGCCGCGTAGATGCCGCCGCCGGTGGTCTCGGGGTCGGCCGACCAGAACACGACCATCTCGCAGTGCTTGAGCGCATCCTCGAGCAGGTCCCATTGCTCGGGGGCGCCGAGGCGGTGGCTGTTGCCCCACATCGGGATGGCGCCCCAGTGCCATCCCTCCCAGCTGTCGGGGTTGTGCGCGCACTTGGAGAAACCCATGAGGTTGAGGAAGCGGGCGTAGGCACTGTGCCTGTAGCCGACGTTGCCCCACAGGTGGTGTGAGCTCTCGGTGGTCATGATGGAGCCGGGGCCGATCTCACGATGGCAGCGCTCGACCTCGTCGGCGACGATGTCGAGCGCAGCCTCCCAGCTGATGGGCTCATAGCCGGAGACACCGCGGTTGCGGACGTTGCGCGCGCCCTTGTGGTCGAAGTCGACGCGCTTGAGCGGCGTGAGGATGCGCTTGGGCGAGTAGACCATGGAGCGCTGCGCCTGGGCGTGCGGCGACAGGGTGGTGCGGCGCGGCGGCGTGAAGCGGCGCCCCCGCGCCTCGATCACCCAGTCGCCCTTGTCGTCGTCGTCAAGGTCGATCGGGAACATGCGGACGATGCGCCCGTCCTTCACGTCGACGTAGAGAGGTCCCCCTGTCGTGCTGTTGGTCAGTCTTACGACGTCCCCCATAGTCCTCCCACCTCCGCTTTCGAGTCCGATCAAGCGCCAAGGAGGCAACGGCATCGGGCCGTAGCGCACCCAATCCACGATGCAGACGGCATAGTCCGCAGTACGGGCATACTACGTTCGGCCCCGTCGCCGTTCAAGCGATGGAGTCTCTCGTCGAACGGGGTGTGCCGTCGAGGTCGCAGGCGACAAGGCGAGGAGCCACGCGCCGCGATCAGCCGGACGCCGCTTCTCAGCGGAACGGGAGATCGCTGGCCGCGATCGCAACCGTTGTGAGGCCCTCCCGGAAGACCCGCCGGTGCGCGCCTTCCATCACGCAGCGGCGAACCCCTTCTGGATCGGTCACGACGGCGCCCGCTAGTAGGTCGACGCCATACCCGAACCACACCTGCGAGAGTGGCACGCTCGGCCCAACCAGCACCGTGTAGGCCGACCGCGACAGTTCCAATAGTCTCGGCAGCGTCTTGTTCGTCACCGCGGTGCCCGTGATGCAGACGCAGTCCTGCTCAGGCAGCAGGTACTCGCAGGCCGGATCCGGTGTGTCTGCGCCATCTGGCTTGCGTTCGAGGACGGTCAGGTCACACGTATCAGCGACCTTCTTGAGTACAGGGAAGTGGCCGACGACCGCCACTCTGCCACCGGCGAACTGCTCGGCGATCCGCTCGAAGAGCCCCGTGCCGCTCACCACGAAGTCCTCCAGCGCCCCCTGCGTCATCTCCTCGATTCTCTCGCGACTGTTCACGACTGCGTTGATGGCCGAGCAACCGATCGCCGCTTCGTAGTAGTTCCAGCTCAGCACCCAGCGTGCCGCGGTGTGCAGGTCGGTCCCGGCCACGGATCCCGGCAGCATCGACTCGTCAAGGCCCTGTGCGAACGTGAGAGCAACGCCGGCATTACCGTCGTCGGTCACCACCGACGTCCACACAAGCCCAACAACACAATCGACGACGGCGCCACCCGGCACCTCTTTCAGCAGATCATGGTACGGCCGCCAAGCCGGGGAGTCGCACTCACCCCAAGGCCCTACGGCCGGCACGGCAAGTTCGAACGGTTGCACCACGTGACCTCCTCAGGTGATCAGTCGTTGCAGCGGCCGTCCGGTCAGGTGTTCGACAGCCGCAGCAAGGCGCATGGCGACCTCGAGGCGGCGGCGAGCGGCATGACATGCGGCTTCGTCACCGGCGAAACGCTCGAGCGCTTCGCTCAGTCGTTGTTCCAGGGAGATTACAGTGACCTCACGCACCAGCTTGTCGGCGAGATAGAGAACCTCCCCCTCGCCGGGGATCGTCGCCACTGGCTCGGGGACGTCCATGTGACGGGCAACCACGGCAGCGACACGGGGCAAGCCAGACGCGGTCAGGTAGGCGGCGCTCGCCGCGGCATGGTGACGTTGTTCGCGACGCACGTCGTGGAGCAGCGCTGCTGCATTCAGCAGCTTGAGATTGAGGCAGGCACCGGCCTGGTTGAGCGCCTGGCCGAGGCCGTGCGCCACGCGGGCAACGGCCTCACCGTGCACCCGCACCGCCCGGGACACGCCCCACTGCTCGCAGAGCTGCCGGCACTCGTCGGGAGCCGGCACGCGTTCGGCGCGGACGAGCTCGGCCACCCGCACGTAGTCCTGCGCATCGTTCATGTCGACCAGCACGCCGCCGTCCTCGACAGGCACCTCGAGAGCACGGTCATCGAACGCCGCCAGTACGTCGCGCAGCCCGCTCGGGGGGTCGTGCGTCAAAATGGCGTCGCGCACGACTTGGCGGAAGAGCGGAGGGTGACCACGACGACCGGCACGCACGGGATGGACCACCTCGCAGTCGTCTGCGACCGCCGTGCGAAGCAGGCGACCCACAGTCTCGGCACGCACCAGGGGGCAGTCGACCGGCAAGACGCCGATCCACTTTGCGTCCGAGCCAGCGGCCGTGACGCCGGCGACGACAGAGGAGAACATGCCCCGTTCGTAGCCCTGGTTTGTCACGTGACGCACGTCGACGCCGTCGAGCAGCACGGCCAGCCGCTCGGCCGCGAACCCGAGCACCACGATGGGCTCGACACCGATGTCGGCGAAGACTTCGGCGCATCGCACGACGGCGGGCACGTCACCGACAGGCAGGAGCGACTTCGGCTCGCCCATCCGACTTGAGAGCCCACCGGCCAGCACCACACCCGAGAGGACACTGCCCTGCGTCACGAGGCTTCTGCCCTCACTTGGATCATCTCGGCGACGATGCTGACGGCGAGCTCGCCCGGTGTCTCAGCTCCGATCGCGAGGCCGATCGGCGAGTGCACGCGGTCGAGTTCGCCATCACTGAAACCGTCGGCGCGCAAAGCATCGTAGAAGCGCTTGCGCTTAGTACGGCTCCCCATCAGGCCGATGTACCCGGCCTCGGTGCGCAGAGCCTGCCTCAGGACACTCATGTCGTGGGTGTGACCGCGTGTGACGATGACGACGTAGCTGTGTGGACCGACATCGAGACCCGAGAAAGCTTCGTCGAACGAATCGAGTGTCGTGACCGACTCCGCCTCTGGGAACCGCTGCGGATCGGCGAACTCCCGACGATCGTCGAGAACGACGGGCCCGAAGCCGGCACAGCGCGCCACGGGCGCCAACGCTGCGCCGACATGCCCGGCTCCGCAGATGACGACCTGGAAGGGTGGTTCGACTGCCTCGACGACCACGGCGCGGCCATCGGGAAGCAGCGCGGCCCCGTGCCGCATGGCCTCGCCCACGAGCTCACTAAGGGAGGCGGAGTCGCAGGGCGCGCTGCCGCGGATACTGCCGTCCTCGCCCGAGAGGCAGAAGGCGACCTCCCCTCCATCCCCAGACGGCAAGATCGTGCAGAACCAGACCCGCCGGCGGTCGCTCACAGCGAGCTTGATCTCGCGGCAGATCTCAAGTAGAGGGCGGTCTCCAGCCGAAACGCGCGCGATCAACACCTGCGCTTTGCCCCCGCACACCATCTTCTCCGCGCTGGACACGTCGTCGCCCGTCAGCTCCAGACTAGTGACGCGCGAGCGGCGCTCGCCAAGCGCCTCGGCGGCTTCCTTCATCATGGTGGCTTCGAGCAGCCCGCCGCCGATCGTGCCGGCTATCGACCCGTCTTCGCGCACGAGCATCTGCGCCCCTGCGGCGCGCGGCGTTGAGCCGCTCTCACTCACGAGGGTCAGGAGTGCAAAGTCCCTGCCTGCCTCGAGTTGCTCCAGGACCTGGTCGAGTATCTCACGCATCGGCCACCTCTCTCTGTCGCTCGTCCACGAGAGTCCTCTTGGACATTCCACTGGAGCTGGGCCATGAGATCTCGTCAGCCTCGCAGACGACGACCTCCAGCGCCCCACGCCGGACCGAATCCGCCAACCTCGATGCGTTCATCAGAACCCCCCTCGCGGCCGCTGCGACCTGCCCGGACCGAGGCTCTGTCCGAAGGTCGATCACGAGCGCCTCGTGGCCGCGTTCACTGACGACGCGCGCAGCAAAGTCGGCCACCCCGTCGAGGCCGAGCAGCCAGTCATCGAGTTCTGCGATGCACAACTCGACTCCTCCGCTCAGCTGGATCGCCTCACCACGGCGCCCCGCGACAGGAGCCAACAGCCGGAGTGAGGAGCCACAGGGACAGACGTGGGGGACGAAGCGAGCAAGGTCTCCCGTGCGATAGCGGATGAGAGGCATCGCGTCTCGCGTGAGCGTCGTGAACACCACCTCACCCATCTCGCCGGGCTGAACGGATGACCCCGAGAGCGGCGACACCACTTCGAACATTAGGTCCGCCTCACGAAGGTGGTAGCCGGCGTGCGCGGCGCACTCCACTCCACCGCCAAGTCCCATCTCCGTCGAGCCATAGTGGTCGTAGACCGAACAGTGCCACGCCTCCTCGATCGTGCGCCGCACGGTTGCGGGCAGGCGATCAGCGCTCAGAAGCACCTCGCGTACGCCCGCCACCGGCGCCGCTGTGCGCTGGCTGTGCCGGACGAGGGCCAGGACCTGTGTCGGGAGGCCGACGATGATTGAAGCCCTCGTCTCGCACAAAGCCTCCAGCGCGGCGCCCACGTCGCGAACGGGGCCGTGGACGGTCACCGTGGCGCCGAGGCGGGGGAGCGCCCGGGCCAGCAGCTCGCCGACACTGCCAGGGCGCTCCCCCGGCATCAGCACGAGCACGTGGTCGCCGGCGCGCGTGAACGTGGACATGCCATGATGGAAGAAGTCGACCGTCAGTTCCTGGTCGCTCCCGCTGAAATAGATGCGTTTCGGCGCGCCTGTGGTGCCCGACGTCGGCACGGTGACGATGCGCTCCACCTCGTCGAGACGAACGCAGAGAAGGCGCGGCCCCTCGCGGCGCAGGTCGTCGGCGCTGGTGAACGGCAGCTCGCGCATCTCCTCGAGACTGCCGAGTCCGCCGTCGCCGAAATCGGCAAGACTCTCCGCGTAGAAAGGACTCAGCCTGCGCGCGCGCGATAGCGTCTCGTTGAGTCGAGCGAGCTGCCAAACGGCGAGCTCGGCAAGGTCCAGACAGCCGTCGCGGCGTCCCACACGAGCGGCAATCCAAGCCTCGAGTGGCGTCCGCGCCGGATGGTCGGCCGATCGCGTGGGCTGACCCGCTGCATGCACGGCGACGGTCATTGCAGCACTGCCTCGGGGACATGCCGCGGCCGCCAGGCGCCGCTCAACGAGCGGCCTGCCGCGTCGGTGAGGTTGTAGGCGCAGAACGGCACGAGTCTCAGGTCGCGGCTGAGCACCTGCAGATAGCAGTAGGACAACCGCTCGAGATCCATGGTCCACGCGTCCTGAAACGCCATGCAACTGATGCTGAACGTGCGCCCGCGCACATCCTCGACCAGCCGGTCCCAGTCGTCCGACTCCCGGCATGCCGAAGCGCTCTCAGCGGACCCACCCCCACAGCAACAGGAGGATGCCGTCGCCGCGCCGCGCCAGCGCAACGCCGTGCGGCGAGCCTTCTCCTCAGCGGCCATCACTCCACCGCCGCGCCGTTCGTCCCGGAGCGAGAGCACCCGTCCGCTGGAGAGCCACATGAACTCGCCGTGGAAGGCACACGCGGGGTGCTCACAGGCGGCCGGCTTGAAGTCGCCGATGCTGAGTCCGTGCCGCGACTGATCGACCACCGCGCGCAGCACCTCAGGCAATGTCACGCGTGGGCGGCCGCCGAACGGTCCCTCGGTGGGAACGCGTCCGAAGCGACTGACGGGCTGGAGGTGGACGCCACGGACGGCCGGCAGGTTCGCAACAGCAAGGTCGACGATCGCCCCCACCTCGTGCATGTTGACGCCGGGGACCAGCGTTGGGACCAGCACCACCCCCAGACCAGCCTCAGCGCACGCTTCGATGGCACGCATCTTGGTGGTGAACAGCGAGGCGCCGCGCAGGACTTGATACGGCGCCTCGCTCACGCCGTCGAACTGGAGGAACACGGTCGACAGCCCCGCCTCCGCGAGCCCCTTCACGTAGTCAGCGTCCCTGGCCAGCCGCACGCCGTTGGTGTTCAGCTGGAAGAAAGAGAAGCCGTGATCGCGCCCGAGCGCGATGACTGCCGGCAGGTCGTCTCTGAGCGCCGGCTCGCCACCTGATAGCTGGATGTTCGCGCGAGGGGCGACATCAGCCAGATACTCGAACCAGCCTCTGATCTCATCGAGAGACGGGTCGGCGGTCCCGTCGCCCACTGATGACGCATAGCAGACGGGACAACCCAGATCGCAGCGCGTGGTCACCTCGAAGAGCACGCAGCAGGAAGTCTGCTTGTGGTGATCGCACAGGCCACAGCGAGTCGGACATCCATGATCTGCATCCGTCAGTCCCGGCCACGCAGGGATTGCCGCTTCTGCATCGGACGAGTTGGCACCCCGCCACTGCAGAAGGTCCGGTGGGCCGCGCCAGACGATCTCGCGAGCGTCGCCGTGCTCAGGACAGCTTCTGAAGAGGTAGACGTCATCCCCCTGCCGCTCAAGGACTGCCGGCAGGGAGCGGAGGCAGACGGGGCAGACGCTCCCGGTCTCGGCGATCGTCTCGGCCCGCACGGTATTGCTCATTCCGCTCACTCCCTAGTTGCCAGTTCGTGCGCCTTGAGGTAGGCGGCGACGGCGATGGGGGGGCAGCGCACGGCACGGGCCATCGGGTCTTCCTCAACGAGGTCGGCACACTCGATGGAGCCGAACTCGGCGCGGAACCAGTCGACGTAGTGACCCACTGTCATGTGGTCCGCAGGCCGGTCTCCTTGCAGGATCGACAGCGCCAGGACGCCGCCAGTGAGGGCGCCGCAGGTGGTGCCGGACCAGAGCCCCCCGCACAACACAGCCACCTTGGCGACGAATTCAGGGTTGTCGTGTCCCACGTCCTCGAGTGCCAGCGCTACAAGAGCAGATGTGCAGCATATGCCGCTCAGCATAAGGGCGTTCACGCGGTCCTCGAGATCGTCCATGCCAACTCCCTACGACTCGACTATCTGAGGACTGGACCTTTGCATGAGTCCGTGCGCCCAAGACCGGTGGTCGTTGGCCGGGCTACGGCCAGGAAGTAGCCGACCTTGTCCCTCCTGACGGTGGCAGCGGACACAGCAGGTTCGGGCAACAACAATGCCGCGGCGCATGGACCCGTTCGACAGCCGAGCAGCCTGGCTAGCCTCGCGACCGGAATGCCGGCGAACACCGTCCTGGCCACCAGTTGCACCAGCTCGGCGGAATGGTCTTGCCAGACCTCTAGCGTGAGGGCGCAGTCACGCAGCAGGCGCTCCCAGGCCTGCGCCGTGTCACCCTGGCCTCCACCGCAGCGAGCGTAGACGTCTGACACGACGAGGCGGCCGCCCGTGCGCAGCACGCGTGCCGCCTCGCGCAGAGCCCGTTGGCGGTCGTCGACCAGTGACAGCACGCACTCCATAAACACACCATGGAACGTCGCGTCCCCAAACGGCAACGCCTCTGCGCGACCCTCGCGGAGCTCGATCCCGGGATAGCGCCGACGGGCCTCGGCAAGGAGCACGGTACTCGGCTCCACACCCACGACGTCGAACCCCTTGGCCTTCAGGAACCCCGCGCTAGCGCCGAGCCCGCAGCCGACATCCAGCAGGCGTGCGCCGGGTTCGAATCGGCAGAGCCCCAGGGCGCGGCCGGTCAACTGGAGGCCGCCCGGACGCAGTACGCACCCGATGCCCTCCCAGAGCGCCGCGTCCTCGTACGACGGGGAGGCCGAAACCATGTTATCGCCGCCCGCACTGAGTTGGTCCGGTACGCCTTCGCGATGGGCGGGCGAAGGGGTCGCCTCGAGGAAGGAGAGTTCACCGGGGTCCACTGGCGATCTCCTCCTGCTCCGCACTGCCGAAAGCGCCGGGCACGTGTCTGTCCGTGGCCTCTCGTGCCCAATAGACCTTGCGGCAGTGCTTGGACAGCGCCGGCGTTCCGGCTCCCTGCCGCACCGCCGCGACCACTCGCTCGTTCTCGACCGGGACCATCCCTGCCAGCAGGTGCACCGGCAGCGCGCGATAGGCGTCGGGCAGCATCGGCGTCGTGGGTCCCAGGACCATCACCTTGACCCTCTCAGTCACGCGCTCGAGAAAGAGCTCTAGTGAATCGTTGAGGATCGTCGTTGCCGTGACGATCAGGACGTCCGGCCAGTGCGCGAGAGCGTTCACGAAAGCAGCCTCGTCCCCCATGCGCTCGTCCCGATCGAGGATGCTCAGCTCCGCTCCGGCATCCTGCAAGCTGCGCGCCACGGGAGGGAAGTAGCCGACCATGGCGACCCGGGTGCCCTCACGCACCGCGAACCGAGCCATGAAGGCACCGCCAGGAGCATCGTCTCGCGGAAGCGTGAGCGCCTGAGGCTGGTTGAGGGCATTGACCAGCGCGACACCCATCGTTCGTTCGAGCGTGTCGTCGCTGCGCAGGTACTCGAGCAGCTCGGTCGCCGGCGCGTCGTCGAAGTCGCGGTACGCGCGCACGTGGGTGCAGCACGCCGTCCGGTCGATCATGGAGTAGCTGAGGCCCACACCGCCGTCGGCGGTGGCCACCGCCGTGTAGCCGAGCCCGATGGTCAGCTCAGCCACCGACGTCGCCGCCGCCCGTTCGTGTACCGCCGCGTAGAGGCTGTCGACCAGCTCTCTCATTTGTCCTCCAACGCCTGCTCGACCTCGAGCATCCGGCCGGTGGCGAGCTCCTCCGAGATGAGCACGAGCCCGTGCTCGACGCACGCCGGCAGCTTCACCGGGAAGCCCGCAACCAGATAGGAGAGCGTCACCGAGCGTAGCTCGAGCGCGTGATCCCCCGGAGCGCAGCGCCACAGCCGCCCCTCGACCTCTTCCAGGGCGTCGGCCGCGGGCCACGGCGGAGGCTTGATCTCGATCCGGTGACTATAGGCGCTGTGGACGACGAAGCGATCGCCGTCTGGAGAGTACTCCACCCAGTACGTCACGGCGCCGATCGACGTGCTCCCGAGCAGATGCCCGGTCTCAGGCTCCTTGAAGTGCCGACCGGTCGCCTGTGCGTGAACGATCACCTGATGGACCTCTTCGGGACGGATGTATCGCCGCTCGAGCATGTCCTCGACCTCGGTCGCGAGCACGAGGTCGTCGCGCCAGCCCGCGCCGGGGGCGGCACCCTCGTGCCAGAGGTCGGCGAGCAGTAGTTGCTTGAGCGCCGCGCGCTGCTCCGACCGCTGCGTCAGCACGGGCCCGCGACGCTCGGCGCGCCTGTCGTACGCCTCGGCGAAGACGAGGTCCAGGAGGTGCACCGCTCGCTTGCCCCTGGCGGCAAAGCGGTCGCGGCACATGGCGCAGTAGGCGACGAAGTCGGCGTCGCCCTCAGCGATGCGGCGCTGGACGACCGCGTCGCCCATCTCCGGATTGGCGTAAAGCATGAGCCCGCCGAACCCGCAGCACTCCGTGCGTTCGCGCGACATCGCGAGCTCGTCGACCCGGTAGCCGCAGGCGGCGACGAGCTCGCGGACGGCGCGCTGGACGTTGGTCTGATAACGCGCCGTGCAGGCATCGTGGACTGCCACGCGACGCCCCCCGCCCGCGCCGGCCGCACCGTCGGGCAACCCGGTATCGCGTAGCACCTCCCAGAGCGAGACCGTCTCGAACTCGGGCAGATGCGCCTCGAAGACGGTCTCGCAGGTAGGGCAAGCGAGGACGACCCGCGACGCGCCCAGGCCCCTCAGACGCTCGCGAAGGCCGGCAAGGGTCTCGGCGAAGACGCCAGCCTGGCCGGCCCAGTCGGCCGGAGCACCGCAGCAGAAGAGGACGAGCCCGGTACGCGGCTCGAACCGCTCCAGCAGATAGGCATAGGCGCGTTCCACTTGGGCGGGGTCCGAGGCCGCGAGCTGGCAGCCCGGGAAGAACACGGCATCGCTCCTGTCCGTACCGGGGGCGTGGCGCGCCAGCGCGGACCGCTCGTCCACGGCGAGCCGGAGATCTTGCACGGCGAAGTCGAAGGCGGAGGCCGGCATCCTGCCCTGCCTCACCATCTCCCGCCGTGAGTCTCGGATCACTTCGGCCATGTCGAGGTCCGTGGGGCAAACCTCGTAGCAGAGGCGGCAGAGGCTACACGAGTCGATCATCTTGTTGGCCGACCGAGAGCCTCTGCCCATCGTCACAGTGAGGTTGTTGTAGATGCGCCGCGCATACAGCCCGGGGTGCGCGCCGAACGCCTCCAGATACGCACACACCTTGACGCACTCGAGGCACTCGCACTGCAGACAGCGCTTCGCCTCCGCGACGGCCTCCTCCCGCGTGTAGCCGACCGCGGGGTCGGCCGCGCTCTCAGGTGCCGCACTCTCGACGCGCGCGAGGTTGACGACCAGACTCGTCGCGAAGCCGCCGCGATCCTCGCGGGACGCCGCCAGGGAGACGCGCTGCAGCTGCCGGTCGATCGAGAGCGCGGCCCGCCGCCCGTCGGCGATGGAGGTGATGGGCGACCACGGCTCGGAGGGTCGGAGAATGCTGCCGCCGCAATAGACCCCCGGCGCGCTGGTCGCCAGCGTGACCGGGTCGACGGCGATCCTCCCCCGGTCGTCGATGTCGAAGCCGAGGGCGGCGCCGGCGTCGGCCTCGGTGGCACCCGCGGCCAGGTACACGGCGTCGACCCCGGGCGCCAGTGCGGCGAGCGCGTTCGCCCCGGCGGGGCGCTCGAGCGCCACGGGAGTGAACGGGACGAATTCGGCTCCGGTCTTCGCAACACCCGCGCAGTCGGCCCTGAGATCGGCTTCAGCGAGCACGTCGCCGCCGAGGCCGCGGGCACGGCCTCCGGCTCCGTCTCCCGCCTCGAAGACGACGACGGAGTAGCCTTTGCGAGCGAGCTCGTACGCGGCGCTGAGGCCACTGAGGCCGGCGCCGATCACGGCGATCTGACCCGGCTTCCGGCGGGAGACCGCCGTCGCCGGCGCCGGCTCCTCGCCGTACTCCATCGCCGCGCGTTCGATAGCGCGGATGCGGATCGCTCCACCGGCCTGCTCGCGCACGCAGGCCGTCTGGCAGGGGGCGTCGCAGCAGCGTGCGATCACCCGCGGAAAGGGCACCGCCTGCGTGAAGATCCGGCGCGCCTCCGCGAAGTCTCCCCGACGCGCCGCCGCGAGGAGGTCTTTGGCGTCCACGTGCACCGGGCATGCCGCCTTGCAGGCCGGTGGCTGGTTCTGGATGCACTGCTCCTCGAGATGTTGCAGTCGCTGAAGGTCCATGGTGCGTCCGTCGCGCGAGGCAAGCCGGCCGGTGCCGCTACAGAAGGGGCACCGGCCGGCAGTCGCCCCGGCCGCCGCCGGTGGCGGCGGCCGGGGCATCGCTGCTGGCCCTTAAAAGGCCTGGATGTCCTCCTTCATCGCGGCGAGGACCTTCTCGGGCAGCGCCGGCAGGCGCCGCACGCGGGCGCCGCAGGCGTTGTCGATGGCGTTGATGATGGCCGCGTGCGGCGCCGTCAGCGGCGCCTCGCCGCAGCCCGACGCGCCGTACGGGCCGAGCGGCCGCGGCGTCTCGAGGTACACGACCGTGAGGTCGTCGGTGACGTCCTTCGGGTACGGGATGCCGCAGGCGCGCATCGAGGTGTGCTTCTCGAGGTCGTCGAAGTCCTCGGTGAGCGCGAGGCCGATCCCCTGCGAGAGGCTGCCCCACATCTGCCCGTCGACATTCAAGCGGCTGTTGATGACGCCCACGTCGGTGCAGATGAGGAGGTGATCGACGTAGGTCTTGCCGGTCGCCACCTCGACCGACACCTCGGCGAGGAAGACGCTGTACATGTAGTTGGCGATCGGGGCTACCCTGACCGGTCCTGGGATCGACAAGCTCGCCCGTAGTCTGCGTCCAGCTGCCTTCGTAGCGCAGGTCGAGGCCCTCGGCCACCATCTCGTCGTAGGTGCGATACCCGCCGCCGTCCTTGCTCATCGCCGTGATCAGCTTCTCGCAGGCGTCCTTGATGGCGTTGCCCACGAGGACCTGCGACCGGCTGCCACCCGCACCGCCACTGTCGGGACACCTTGCCGTGTCGTTCATGTCGAGGCTGATCTGTTCCATGGTGAGGCCGAGCGGGCGGAGCGCTTCGTGCGCGGTGCCGAGCGTCCCGCCATCCGAGCCCTGGCCGTGATCCTCCCAGGTGTTGTAGATGCGCACACCGCCGTCGGGACGCAGCTCGGCCGCTGCGTTGGCGACGTCCTGCCCATCGCCGCCGGCGCCGAAGATGCCGAGGGCGATACCGACGCCCTTCTTGACCTCCGGCGTCGATCCCTCGGCCGTGCGCTTCTTGGCCTTGTCGTAGTAGGGCTTGACCATGTCGAAGAGCTTCTTGAAGGAGTAGACCTCGTACTCCTGGCCCCACGAGAAGGTGGCGCCGGGCTCGGCGAGGTTCTTGTAGCGCAGCTCGAACGGGTCCATGCCCATCTTCTTGGCGAGCTCGTCGACGACGCTCTCCCCGGCGAAGAACGCCTGCGGCGACCCCCAGGCACGGAAGGGGGCACCCCAGGAGTGGTTGGTACGCACCAGCTTGCCGTCGCCGCGCATGTTCGGGATGTCGTAGCCCCCGCCGCAGAACATGCCCTTCTGCACGAGGTTGTCGCCGAACTCCATGTACGGCCCGTGGTCGCAGATCCAGTGGTTCTCCATGCCGAGGAACTTGCCGTTCTCGTCGGCCGCGAGCTTGCAGTGGTAGAAGTGCGGCGAGCGCTTGCCTGTGTAGGCGATCGACATCCAGTAGTCGTACTTGAGATAGACGGGGCGGCCGGTCGCCATGTGGGCCGCACCGAGGAGCGCCTCCATGGTGGGGCAGAACTTGTAGCCGAACGTGCCACCCGTGGGGTTCTGGACCATGCGCAGGTTCTCGAGCTCGACGCCGAGACCCTCGTTGATCATCGCCGCGTGGAAGTTCAAGGCGATGCTCTTCGAGTGGATCGTCAGCCGCCCCTCTTCGTCGGTGTAGGCGAAGCCGCAGTCCGGCTCGAAGTAGAGGTGCGGCTGGCGCTGCAGGTAGTACTTGCCTTCGACCACGTGCGCCGCGTTCTTGAAGGTCTCCTCTGTGTCCTCGCCCTTGATCAGCTGCTGGGTGAAGAAGTGGTTGGGCGTACCGGGGTAGATCTCGATGGCGTCGTCGGCCATGGCGTCCAGCGCGTTCATGTAGGCCGGCAGCTCCTCGAGCTCGACCTTGACCTTGGCGACCGCGGCCTTGGCCTGCTCGAGCGTGTCGGCGCAGACGATCGCCAGGGCGTCGCCGTACTGGTACACCTTCGTGTCGCAGAGGATCGGCCGCTCCCACCCGTCGGCGAGCACGTCGTCGGGGAACATGACAAGGCCGTTGATGCGGTTTCGGCCCTTGACGTCCTTGTGCGTGACGACCTTGGCGACGCCCGGCATCTTCTCGGCCTCAGCGACGTCGATGGAGAGCACGTTCGCGTGCGATACCTGCGCGTGGACGACGGCGCAGTGGAGCGTGCCCGGCGGCATCTTGAGCTCGAGGTCGGCTCCGAAGTCGATCGTGCCGGTGACCTTGGCGCGCGCAGAGGGCCGTGGAAAGCGCGTGTTCCAGATGTGACCGTCCTGCGGCACCTGGTAGTCGAGCTCCTCCGTGGTCATCTCGCCGCGCAGCACCTTGGCGGCGTCGATCACGGCATCGACGAGTGGCTTGTAGCCGGTGCAGCGACAGACGTTGGCGTGACGTTGCCACCAGTCCCTGACCTGCTCCCGGGTCGGGTCGGGATTCTGATCGAGGAGCGCTTTGGACGAGACGATGAAGCCGGGCGAGCAGTAGCCGCACTGGGCGCCGCCGTGCACCATCCAGGCAAGCTGCAGGGGATGCAAGTCGTCGGGCCGGCCGATGCCCTCAATCGTGGTGATCTGCGACTCCGCCGGGACGCGCTTCATCGTCGTGGTGCACGAACGCACCACCTTCCCGTTAAGGATCACCGAGCAGGACCCGCACTGGCCCTGGCCGCAGGCGACCTTGGTCCCCGTCAGACCGAGCTGCCCGCGCAGCACGTGTGCTAGCTTGGCGGCCGGGTCCGCGATGACGGTCGCGGGAACACCGTTGACAACGAGCACTCTCTTCTCCATGGACGCACCCCTTGGTTGCTGAATCTCTGGCTCATGGCTGGCGGATCAGGCGTCGCGACTTGCTTTGCGGCGCGACCCTCCGAGACGATCGCGAAACTCACCTCCGGCCCGGGAATGGGACGGCCGCCGACCGAGGGGTACCGTTGTCAGAGAGCCCCGGGGTCGAAAGACGATGTCGCTTCCCCGAGCGCATTGGGTCCGGGAGTCACGCGCGCCCCGCGCAGTTGCCTACCAACCCGTGAGGAGGGGCTTGCTGGATCGCCGGCGACGCAAAGGCGTGGCATGAGATGCTCTCCTTTCCGCACTGGGAGACACGGCGGTTTCCCGCTGTACCCTACCGGCGCAAGCTCCATGGGTCGCGTGGACCTTTAGGACTCAAGCGCTCGGAGAAGCAGACAGAGTATATCGGTTCGGTGCGCATTCGGAATAGACGAAGTGATGAATGCGGGCGCCGCTGGCTCGACAAGCGGTAGTGGCGATCCTCACGTCCTGCGCGGTCGAGGCGTGGCAACGTAGGGGCCAATCGCGACAAAGCTGATGCTGCCGAAGAGAGCGCCGGTCGAGGCAACCGTGCGAGTTGACACGATAGCCTCCGCCGCGCCACAGTATCCTGACGGTGACGCCAATGTCGCCGATCACAGCCGTTGAATCTCGCAGCGAGGACCTACCGGCAATGATCGAGCTGACCATAGATGACTTGCCCGCCTCCGTGCCCGAAGGCACCTCCATCCTAGAGGCTGCCAGGAGTGTCGCGATCGACATCCCGACGCTCTGCTACGAGCGCACGCTGGGTGTAACCGGCGCCTGCCGGCTGTGCATGGTCGAGATCGAGGGCAGCGCCGCGCTCCGCGCCGCCTGCGCCACGGAGGCGGCCACAGGCATGGTCGTCCGCACCGAATCCGACCTCGTCGTCGAGACGCGGCGCACCCTCCTCGATCTCCTCCTTTCCAACCATCCTCTCGACTGCATGATCTGCGAGAAGGCGGGTGCCTGCAAGCTGCAGGAGTACTGCTACCGCTACGACGTGGGCGAGACCAGCTATGAGGGCGAGCGCACGCATCTTGAGATCGACGATGAGAACCACCTCATCCAGCGAGACCAGAACAGGTGCATCCTCTGTGGCAAGTGCGTCGCCGTCTGTCAAAACGTCCAGGTCACCAGCGCGATCGACTTCACGCAGAGGGGCTTCGAAGCGGCCATCGACACCTCCTTCGAGCGGCCGCTCAGCCTCGAGAACTGCCGCTTCTGCGGGCAGTGCGTCGACATCTGCCCCACCGGGGCGCTCACGAACAAGCAGCTCAAGGGCACCCGCACGTGGGACCGCAAGAAGGTCAGGACGACCTGTCCCTTCTGCGGCGTGGGCTGCAACTTCGACCTGAACGTGGCGAACGGCAAGGTGGTCGGCGTCACGGCCGCCTACGACGCCCCCGTCAACCAGGGCTCGCTCTGCGTCAAAGGGCGATTCCACACCGACCTCATCGACAGTCCGGAACGCATCACCCAGCCGCTCATCAAGCGCGCCGGGGTGTTCGAGGAGGCGACCTGGGACGAGGCCCTCGACCTGGTCGCGCGGCGGCTCAAGGAGATCCAGGCCGAGCACGGCCCTATGGCCGTAGGCGTTCTCAGCTCGGCGCGCTGCACCAACGAGGAGAACTACCTGCTGCAGCGCCTGACACGGGCGGGCCTGCACAACAACAGTATCGATCACTGCGCCCGTACCTGACACGCTCCAACGGTGGCCGGTCTGGCCGCCACGTTGGGTTCAGGCGCTATGACCAACTCGATCGGCGAGATCGCCGGCAACGACGTCCTGTTCATCATCGGCTCCAACGCCACCGAGGCGCACCCGATCATCGGCAACAAGATGAAGCAAGCGGCCCTGCGCGGCGCGAAGCTGATCGTCGTCGACCCGCGCCGCACCGAGCTCGCCGAGCACGCTCATCTCTGGCTGCGGCTCAAGCCGGGCACGGACAACGCGCTCGTCAACGGGATCCTGAACGCGATCATCGCGAACGGCTGGCACGACCAGTCGTATATCGACGAGCGTTGCGAGGGCTTCGACGACCTCTGGGAGACCGTCAAGGACTACCCGCCGGAGCGCGCCGCCGAGATCACCGGCGTGCCGGTCCATCTCATCCTCCAGGCGGCCGAGCTCTACGCCACAACGCCGCGCGCCGGCATCTTCTACACCCTGGGCATCACCGAGCACACCACGGGTACGGCCAACGTCATGAACCTCGCCAACCTCGGCATGATCACGGGCCACATCGGGGTGGAATTCGCCGGCGTCAACCCCATGCGCGGCCAGAACAACGTGCAGGGGTCCTGCGACATGGGCGCCCTGCCCAACTCGTTCCCGGGCTACCCGAGCGTCAACGATCGCGAAGCGCGCGCCCGCTTCGAGGAGGCCTACGGCGTGTCCATGCCCGAGCAGATGGGCCTGCGCATCCCCGAGATGCTCGACATGGCCGTCTACGGCAAGCTCAAGGCGATGTACATCATGGGCGAGGACCCGCTTCTCACCGACGCCGATGCCAACCACGTGCGCAAGGCGCTCGAGAGCCTCGACTTCCTGGTCGCTCAGAACATCTTCATGACCGAGACGGCCAAGTACGCCGACGTATTCCTGCCGGCGGCCCTCTACGCCGAGAAGGAAGGCACCTTCACGAACACCGAGCGCCGCGTGCAGCGCGTGCGCAAGGCGGTCGACCCGCCCGGGCAGTGCCGCCCTGACTGGCAGATCATCATCGACCTCAGCGAACGGCTGGGCCATCACATGCCGTTCTCATCGCCCGAGGAGGTGTTCGAGGAGATCCGCCGGGTCATCCCCGCCTTCGCCGGCATCACCTACGAACGCCTCGAAAACGAGGGCGGCCTGCAGTGGCCGTGCCCCAGCGAAGACCATCCGGGCACAACATACCTGCATAAGGGCAAGTTCACGCGAGGCAAGGGGCTGCTGCAGGGCATTCCGTTCGAGCCTCCGGCGGAGCTCACCGACGGGGGGTATCCTATCCTGCTCACCACCGGCCGCATGCTGTACCACTACAACATCTCTACGCGCATCTCCGCGAGCCTCGAAATGCTGCGGCCGCACGAGCTCGCCGAGGTCAACCCGGCTGACGCCGACCGGCTCGGCTTCGAGGACGGCGAGCTGGTACGTGTGAGCTCCAGGCGCGGTTCCATCACCACGCACATCACGGTCACGGACAAGGTCGCGCCGGGCACCGTGTTCATGACGTTCCACTACAAGGAATCGCCGGTGAACGAGCTCACGAACTCGGCCTACGACCCCGTCACCAAGACGGCCGAGTTCAAGGTCTGCGCCGTGAAGCTCACGAAGCTCGCAGAGGAAGAAGTGGCGTCGTAGCAGCAGCCCGCGCCCTGGCCGAACAGGGGAGCCTGTTGGCACTACCTCTCCTCGACCGACCCCAGATCCGGGTGCCAGGTAGTGCCTCCGCTACTGTGATCGAGCGATAGCCAGCATCGCCTCGAGAGCCCTGTCGATGTGCTCGTCGGTCGTTGAGATCCCGAGGCTGAACCTGACTGCACCGACCTTCGACGTGCCAAGGTCGGCGTGCACCAGGGGCGCGCAGTGAAGACCAGTCCGCACGGCGATCGAATAGTCGCCGTCAAGGATGGCGCCTACATCGTCGGCGGGGATCTCGCGCACGGTGCAGGTCACGATGGGCAGGTCGTCCTCACCCAGTGGCGGGCCGTAGACGACGACACCCGGGATCTGCCCGAGACCGTCGCGCAGCCGCTGCGCAAGCACCATCTCGCGCTGGTGGAGAGTCGTGACGCCCTGGTCCTCGAGGAAGTCGAGGCCCTCGCAGAGACCGATCACCCCGAGCAGGTTGAGCGTCCCCGCTTCGAGCCGGTGCGGAAACGACTGCGTGTGTTCCAGGCTTTGGGAGTCGACGCCGGTGCCTCCGAACCGCGTCGTCGCCGGGTCGAGTCCGGGCGAAAGGACGAGCCCTCCGATGCCGCTGGGACCCATGAGAGCCTTGTGCCCGGTGAAGGCGACTGCGGCCGCACCCAGGGCGCGCATGTCGACGGGGATCTGGCCGGCCGTCTGGGCGGCGTCGACGAGCAGGGGCACGCCGCGCTCCCGACAGACCTGGGCGATCTCCGCCACAGGCTGCACGGTGCCGAGGACCGATGACCCGTGGCAGACGATCGCCAACGCCGTCGTCGGGCGCAGTGCGCCGGCAAACACGGCCGGGTCGATGCGCCCCGACTCGCCGAACGGCACGAGATCGTACTCGACCCCGTCGCGTTCGCGCAGGTGGTGGAGCGGACGGAGCACCGAGTTGTGCTCGAGTCTCGTGGCCACCACGTGATCGCCGGGATGCACACAGCCCTGGATGGCCAGATTGAGGGCGTCGGTGGCGTTGGCCGCGAAGATGACCCGGTCGGGGTCTGGGGCGCTGAAGAACCGCGCCAGCTTGCCGCGCGCGGCGCCGACGAGCTCTGAGGCTTCGACCGAGAGATCGTAGCTGCCACGGCCGGGGGAGACGCCGAACCGCTCGTACACCTCGACCATCCGCCGCAAGACCGCAGCGACCTTGGGGAACGAAGTAGCCGCGTTGTCGAGATAGACGAGCCGCTCAGCCACGTTGTCGGCTCACAAGCACGTCTTCGGGTTGGGAAGGCCGGCCAGGCGTCGGGCGCCCCTCTTGATGCCGGCCGGAAAGAGGCCCTCGAGTGCGAGCAAGGACATCTCCGTGCCCGCGACGAGCTGCCGATTGAGGGGCGCCCGACCGTTGTGGCCGTAGTACTGGCGCAGGAAGTGCAACACCCGCCAGTGCGTCTCGCTCAGGGCGACGAGGCCGGCCTCGGCGGCCAGAGCGACGGCGAGGTCCTCGCTCCAGTCGTCTGCGCTCCACAGGAACCCCTCGTTGTCGAACAGGACGCGACGGCCGGCGATGTGCCGGTAGCGGCGGCTCAGGCCGAACTCGCCGGCTGAGCCGCCGCCGGACTCTGGCACCTGCTTCACCGCGCCGTCGTGAGCGCCAGCGCCGCCTTGACCTTGTCCGGGGTCGCCGGCAGGTCGTAGATGCGCACGCCGATGGCATCCTCGATCGCATTGAGGACGGCCGGCGCCGTCGGGACCAGCGTCATCTCGCCGACGCCCACCGAGCCGTTGCTCCCATGCTTGCGTGGCGTCTCGCGGATGATCACGTCCATGTCGAAGGCGGTGCGCATGCTCGGGTATTTGAACGTGACCCAGTCCTTGGTCTCACCCGCGATGTACTGCTCACGCAGCGCTAGGCCGACGCCCATGTCCATGCCGCCCTGCAGCTGACCGATGACGTTGTCGGGATGGATGATGGTTCCCGCGTCGACCGCGCACGTCATCTGCAGAACGCGAACGTCGCCGGTCTCGGTGTCGACCTCGACTTCGGCGAGCTGCAGCGCGTGAACCTGCGACTCGAACGAGGGTCCCTGCCCCGTCTCGGGATCGAGGTTGCCGACGACCATCTTCTTCGTGCCCATGTAGCGCGTGGGGACGCCCGCCTTCTGCAGGTCGGCGTAGCCTGCCGCGCCGCAGTCGGCCATGGCACGCTTGAGCTGGGCGATGGCGTCGAGCAGCGCGCCGCCGGACATGTAGGTGAGGCGGCTGGCGGCCGCGGGTCCGTTGGCCGTGGTGTGGTCGGTGTCCCGTGTGACCAGTCGCACCTTGTCGAGCGGCAGACCGATGGCGTCGGCGGTGAGCTGAAGGAGCATGGAGTCGTTCCCCTCGCCGGGGTCGGCGACGGCGCCGTAGACCGTCACGCCGTCGTCCGGGTCGAGCTCGATCGCCACCATACTCTGATCGTTGGGGCCGCCGATGCCGAACGCACCGGCGCCAAGGCCGACACCCCGCTTCTTGGTCCGGTCGCCGGCCTCACGCGCCTCGCGGACGGCACGCTCGTAGTCGGGCTTGATCGCGTCGCACAGCTCCGGGAACGGCCACTCCTCCACGACCGCCCCCGTGGACTTGGTCTGGCCCGGAAGCAGCGAGTTGCGCCGCCGGAACTCGAGCGGGTCGATGTCCATCTTGCGGGCCAGCATGTCGATCGCGCTCTCGAGCGCGTAGTTGACCTGGGGCGGGCCGGCGCCGCGTGCCGCGGCCCCCCAGGGATTGTTGGTGTAGACCAGTCGCGCGAGCGCGTCGACGTTGGGGATGTTGTACGAGCCCGATAGCATCTACACGGCGCGCAGCATGACGACGTTGCCCATCGAGTTGTAGGCGCCGTTGTCGACCAGGATGTCCATGGTGAGGGCGGTGAGGTGGCCGTCGGCGTCGGCCGCCAGCTTGAGCTTCATGTCGAAGGGGTGCCGTTTGGGGCTGAGGTACATCGACTCGAGGAGGCTAGGCACGTAGCGCGACTGCTCGTCGGAAGTGGAGGGCGGCAGCGGCGGCGATGCCCTCGGAGGTCACGTCGATCTTGATGCCGAACTGACCGCCCGACGAAGGCCTCCTCGTAGCGCATGTTCTCCCAGCCGGTCGCCTCCTGCAGCATGGCCAGGTGCTTGTGGATGTTGATGCTGCGACCGACGACGACCAGCTGCGCGTCGTCGCCCTCGCCCTCGAAGAAGGCGAGACACGCCTCGGGCTCCAGCGGCGCCTGGTGGTTGATCTGGGTGATGAAGCGACCTTCGACGACCGCCGCGGACTCGGCAAGGGCCTTGTCGGCGTCGCCCTTGATCTGCGGTTGGGTCAGGCAGACGTTGGCCCACTCGTCGTGAATCTGTGGCGCACCCTCGGCCATCGCCTCTTCGGGCGAGCCGAGCACGGGCAGCGGCTCGTAGTCGACCTCGACGGCCGCTGCCGCCGCCACGGCCTGGTCGCGCGTCTCGGCCGCCACCACCGCCACCGGGTCGCCGATGTAGCGCACGCGATCCTCGCAGAGCACCGGCCGGTCGGCGACCATGTAGTTGTGACGGTTGGTGCCCTTGATGTCCTTAGCCGTCATGACGCCCACCACACCGGGCATGGCCGCCGCCGCCCGCGTGTCGATGCCGCGGATGAGCGCGTGAGCGTGGGGACTGTGCACCGCCGCCAGCTCCAGCGCTCCCGGGAGCGGCGATGTCGGCCGTGAACTCGGCCACGCCGCAGGCCTTGATCATGGCCGACGGGCGCGGGTGCGAGACGCCGATCTTGGGACCGTCGGGGTCGGGACGCAGGGCGTCCGGCGGGTCGTCTCGCCGCGCAGGAACGCGCCGGCCAGCTGCACGGCCTCGATGATCTTGACGTAGCCGGTGCAGCGGCAGAGGTTGTGGCGCAGCGCGCGCTTGATCTCCTCGGTGGACGGGATCGGGATTCGCGTCCAGCAGGGCCTTGGTCGCCATGATCATGCCGGGGGTGCAGAAGCCGCACTGGATGGCGCCGGAGAGCACGAAGGCCTCCTGGATGAGGTGGGGGTTCGCCGGCGTGCCCAGACCCTCGACGGTGATGACGTCGGCGCCGTCGAGGCGGCTCACCTTGGTCAGGCACGACCTCACTGCCTTCGCCGTTGACGATGACCGTGCAGGCTCCGCACTGGCCCTTCTTGTCGCAGCCCTGCTTGGCGCCGGTCAGTCGCAGCTCGTCTCGGAGCAGATCGAGCAGGACGAGGTCGGGGTCGACCACGACCTGTCGCGGCCTCCCGTTGATCGTCAGCGTGACCTTCATGCGGGTTGTCCTCCTGCAGTGGTTCGCCGTCACAGCTGCCCTGCTTCTCTCGGCGCCCGACGCACTGCCCGTTCGGTACGAGACCGCACGCGACGTGCAAGCGCTACATCCAGGTGCAGGAGAGCCCGCGCGACCACACGGGAACGGATGCTCTCCTTTCCGCACTGGGAGACACGGCGCTTTCGCGCTGTACCCTACCGGCGCAAGCTCCGTAGGCCACGAGGGCCCCTAGGACTCGAGCGCTCGGAGAAGCATTCTTCACAATACCTTCTGGCGCGCTGTCGCGCACACGCCAAAGAGCTGAGATTATCCGGCGTGGCTCGTCAGGTTGGAGCCGAGCGGCCCTGTACCCGAGGCGGCACGGCGTGCTGGACGCGTCCAGGCATCCGCGATCTTCTTGCTGACGGTCAGCGTTGGGAACGGGACGGTCTTCACTCCGGAGCCCGACGACATGTCGGACGCACCGCCGAAGCCGCCGATCAGCTTCCACGGATCCCGGTCCACACGGCATGAGACGGTGATCGGCGACATCGGGACGCGTCCGAAGCTGCAACGGATGCTGGCGAACCGCTTTCGCCGCGCAAGGCCGTGTTGACAGCACCTCAGCGGGGTCGCCTATCCTCGGCCGCACTCTCCGAACGGCGAGGCCTACAGGATCTGATCCCACGGCCCGCCGTCTATGGGTCTGGGTGGAAACGCCCGAGCCTCCCGTGCTTGGAAAGGAGAACGCAAACGATGCACCCCGCACTGTTCCGGTGCCCCCGCTGCGGCCACGTTGAACTCCCCGTCAACCCTCTGGCGCGAACGCGCCTCGAGGAGAGCGGCCTTTGCCAGGGGTGCCGGGCCGCTCGCACCTTGAGCAGACGCCCCTGGCTGACGGCCGACTTCGTGGGTGTGTGGCAGCGAGTCGGGTTCCCCGCATCGGACTCGTGGTTGCGAGACATCCCCGCCGAGGGCAGCGCACACGCCCCCTTCCTCCGGACAACCGTGGCCGTTCGGTCGCGCGGATCGGAGCTGGCTCACTGAACGACCCCCCGTCCACTGCCGCTCGGCCGAGCAAACCAACGGTCTGCCAGCCACGCATCGAATCGTAAAGGAGGCGCACAGTGACGAGGACGTACAAGGCGTTCATCAAGGGAGACTGGACCGACTCCTCCACGGGAGACACCTTCGACGTCAGCAATCCCGCGACTGGAGAAGTGATCGCCCAAGTCTCCAAGTGCGACGCCGCTGATGTCGACCTCGCGGTGAAAGCGGCGCGCGAGGCCGGCCCCACGTGGGCCGGCAAGACCGTGGCCGAGCGCTCCAAGGTCCTCCTCAAGCTCTCCCAGCTCATTGTGGACAACGGGGAGGAGCTCGCCAAGCTCGAGACCCAGGAGCACGGTTCGCCGTTGCGCAAGACGAAGTTCTTCGACGTGCCGCTCTGCGCGGAGCAGTTCGAGTACTTCGGGGGGGTCGCCCGCGCCATGACCGGCGAGACTCTGCCAGTCGGCCCATGGTGCACGTCGTTCACCGTCCGCGAACCCTTGGGTGTCGTCGGTCTAATCACCCCTTGGAACTCCCCCGCGCTCATGGTCGCGTGGAAACTCGGAGCGGCGATGGTGACCGGCAACACCTGCGTGGTCAAGCCGCCGTCCGTCGCGCCCCTCACGACCCTCAGGCTGGCGGAATTGGCCACCGAGGCCGGCGCGCCTCCGGGCGCGGTGAACGTGATCACTGGCCCGGGTGACACGGTGGGCGAGGCCCTGGTCCGACACCCACACGTGGCGAAGATCGGGGTCACGGGCGACACGGTGACTGGCAAGCGCATCGTGAGCGTCGCCAGCGAGACGGTGAAGGGGCTGGGGCTCGAGCTCGGAGGCAACAACGCGTTTCTCGTGATGGCCGACGCGGACGTGGACGCCGCCGCCGAAGGGGCCACCTTCGGCGCATTCTTCAACTCTCGGCAGGTTTGTGCTTCGGCGAGCCGCTTCTACGTTCACGAGTCGCTCTACGCTGAATTCACGGAGAAGCTGGTGGCCTCGGCGAAGCAGCTCCGTGTGGGGGACCCGATGAACATGGAGACGGTCATCGGCCCGGTCGCGTACCCTGAGCATCGAGACAAGATCAAGTGGTACATCGAAGGCGCGAAGAAGGCCGGCGCGAAGCTCCTCCTCGGGGGAAAGCGCCCGGACACGCCGGAGACCCGCAGCGGGTGTTTCGTGGCCCCCACGGTCTTCGGCGACTGCACCCACGACATGGAGTTCATGCAGGCCGAGGTCTTCGGCCCGGTGGTGGGGATCTGCCCCTTCCGGACCCCGGAGGAGGCGGTCTTCTTCGCGAACGACACGCCCTACGGGCTGAGCGCGTCGATCTGGACCAAGGACGTCCGCGCGGCCCTCGCCATGGCCGGGCAGATCCAAGCCGGCACCGTGTGAATCAACGAGCACCTGATCGTCTTCTGCGAGACGCCGTGGGGTGGCTGCAAGCAGTCCGGATGGGGGAAGGACCTGTCCACCATGGTCCTGGACGAGTACACCCACACGAAGCACATCTACGTAGATCTGACCGGCGAGACCGTCAAGCCGTGGTACACGATTCTTAAGTAGAGAGAGAGGGGGGGGCGCCTCGCGAAGCCCAGCGTCAAGGCCGAGGAAGCGGTTTGGCAGGCGTGTCGGTTCACCAGCGCCGACGCGGGCGCATGAGCGGAGCCGGCCGCGGGCGTGGCCTGCCTCGGGTGCGCTCGGCCGGGAACGGGCGCACAAGCTCGGGATCCCAGTCGGCGAACAGGCGGAGCCGCCGCCGTCCGGCCCCTGGGCCAACCATCAAGGCGGCGCCCACCACGAGGGCCGCCAGTGGCACAAGCGGGAGTCCCGCGAATGCGAGGCTGGCCCCGCCGCCCTCACCACCGCCGGCGACCCCGGAGGCCTTGATCACATAACCGGACACCGAGCGCGTCGCCGCACCCCCCGTGGACGTCGACACCGCAGAGGGCATCTCGACCCCCGACGAGCTCCCACCTGCGGCGCCCGTATCCGACCCTGCCGCGTTCCCCGAGGAGCCGCTTCCGCGACCGTTGCCAGCGCCGCTCCCGGACCCGCTGCCCGTGCCGCCGCCCACACCGCCGCCGGACCCGGCCCCGCTGCCTCCGCTCGAGACGGGATAGTTGTAGGTACCGGAGCCTCCGTTGCTGTCGCGTCGGTTCCCGCTGACGCCGCCGCCGCCGCTGCCGCTCATCTTCGACCGCCACGGCTCGTAGGAGATGGTGAGCGACCGCAGCGCGGGAGCACAGGCGCGTGACCCCGTCGACAATGTCACCTGGTAGGAGATCCTCTGGCCTGCGGTCAGCGGCGGGAACGGTACGGTCTTAGCCCCGGAGCCCGCCGACATGTCGGACTTGCCACCGAACATGCCGAGCAGCTTCCACGAGCCGCTGTCGATAAGGTACGAGACGGCGATCGGCGCACTCGGGACGCGCGCGAAGGTGCACCTGATGGTCGCGAACCGCTTGCGCTTGCTTAGGCCGCAGTCAAGGCTCCTGGACGTCACCGACCCCGCATCCGTCGTCGTCCCGAGCACGACCACCCGCCGCCCCCCGGGGTCGGCGACGGCGAGGCGCCCATCGGTCGCCTGCGAAAGAGCCGCCGGCGCCGACAGCGAGCCCGAGAACGGCGTCCCGCTGCTCGAGCCGTACTCAGCGAACTTTTGGTGCCGGGTGGGCCGACCCGAGATCGAACCGGTCGCCACGCCGAGTACGCTGCGGCGGCCGGCGTCGGCGATCCACACGACGTTGTCGGCACCGTAGCTGCCGAGCGCCCAGCTCGGAGAGCTGAGGAGAGAGGCGGTCTCCGAGCCGGAGGCCGGATACTGCCAGACGATGCTCCCCGCGGTGAAGCCGTGGCTGGACCCGGAGGAGGCGTAGTCGGCGTAGCGAACCTCTATGACCCGCGCCGCCCCGGCATCGCAGATGAGCACGTTGTCCCGTGACGCTCCCGCCGTGAGGCGCTGTGCTGAAGTCGGCGTCACGAGCTGGTCGACACCGTCGCCGGACACTCCGGTCGTGCCGTACTGCCACACGATGCTGTCGGCGGTGAACCCGGCGTCCGCGCTCGTGGCGTTATAGTCGCCGGCGCGCACCACGATCACTCGATGATTGCCTGCGTCGCAGATCACTACGTTCCCGTCGGA
Organism: uncultured Actinomycetes bacterium; assembly: GCA_963725665.1. Lineage (GTDB taxonomy): Bacteria > Actinomycetota > Thermoleophilia > UBA2241 > UBA2241 > CAVRZA01. The sequence continues at coordinate 37,868 of CAVRZA010000007.1, forward strand.
GAGCACGGCGGCGGACGTCGGTGCATCGAGCCTGTCAGGACCGGAGCCGGCGGCCCCCGTCTCCCCGTACTGCCACTCCACCTTGCCACTTTGATCATCGATGATGAAGACGCGCGCTGCGCCGCTATCGCAGATCAGTGTGCGCCCGCCAGCGAGCCGGCGGGCGCGCACCGGTGTACGCAGGTCGGCGTCGTCCGCGGCTGTGTAAGACCAGACAAGCGCGCCGTTCGCGTCGAACTCGGCGACCAGCCTGTTGGCGACATCTGCCACCAGGACGCCGCCGCCGCTGAGCACATCCACGCTCCGGGGATCGGCCTGCGAGACGCCCAGCGAGACATAGCCCTGCGTGCCGGCGTCGATCACCTGCAACTCGCCCACCTTGAGGCTCACACTCTGATCTTCGGCCCCGCTCACCACGACGTCCGCGCCGAGTGGTGTGACGAGGTCGAATGGCGAGCCCGCGGTGCCTTGCGGAAACGCCGACTGAGAAGCGAGAGCCGAACCCGGCGCCAGCAGGACCGCCCATCCAGCGATGCACAGCGCCGCAGCGTATGCGGCAACGCGGATCGCTCGACTGACTCCCCAGGACATCGATTCCTCCGGGTGACCCTCGCCACCGTCGTCTGCGTGACAGCACGTTATCTCTTGTGTAGTATATCGCCCCGTCAATGCCCTTGACGCTGGCGCTCGGGATTTGTGCCGGCGCCGCCCGCCTGGGGGCCGCTCGGCGGTCGCCTGGGTCGGGCCTGTGTACAACAGGGCCCAGGGGGAAGCAGGAGCTCGCTCCGCCGTCGGAGCCGCTCACATGGTGTCATGGAGGAGGAACCTCATGAGAAGCAAGTTGCGAGTACTGCTCGTCGCGGTGATGGTGGTCGCGGTGCTCGGGATCGGAGCGACTTCGGCGTCGGCTGCGACCCCCAGGCCCAAACTGTACGTGCACGCCGCCGCGTCGCTCTACAAAGCCTTCCCGGCCATGGTGGCGCCGTTCAAGGCCGCGAACCCCAAGTACAAGTCCTACAAGTTCGTCTTCAACTTCCAGGGCACTGACACGCTCGTCGCGCAGATCGAAGCGGGCGCGCCGGCCGACGTCTTCGCGGGCGCCAGCACCAAGTACGGCACCCAGCTGTTCAATGACGGCTTCACCTACACGCCGAACCTCTTCGTCCAGAACAAGCTGTGCGTCATCGTGCCGAAGTCGAATCCGGCGAAGATCGATAGCCTGGACGACCTCACGAAGGACGGCGTCATGATCGCCATCGGCGACGCGGCAGTCCCGATCGGCACCTACACGCGCACGGTCCTCACAAACATCACCAACAGCGGCGTCTACGGCGCTACCTACTCCGACGATGTCATGGCCAACGTCGTCGCCACCGTCTCGAACGTGAACATGGTGACCGCCCTGGTCTCGCTCGGAGAGGTCGACGCCGGTTTCGTCTACAAGAGCGACGCGCTGGCCGCCAACATCGGGAAGGTCAGGGTCCTCAGGGTCAACATCGCGAACGCCTACCAGACCAACCCGCTGCCGACGTACCCCCTCTCCAGGGTCAAGACGTCAGCGCACCCGACGGCGGCCGTGGACTTCATCAATTACTGCCTGGGTGTGCGTGGCCAGAGGATCCTGACATCCTACGGGTTCCTCCCCAAGCCGACGCTGCTCGTCAGCGCCGTTCTCCCCACGAGCGGTCTGGCAGGTTCGACGGTGACCATCACCGGCGCCGGCTTCGGCAAGGCGGGCGTGGTCAGCATCGGCGGCACCCCCGCCACGACCAGCACCTGGACCTACAAATCGATAAAAGCCACGGTGCCGGCCAGCCTCACGGCCGGCGCCCAGCCTGTCACCGTGACGCCCACCGGCGGCACGACCTCGAACGCGGTCACCTTCACCGTGACCGCCCCGTGACGCCCCGACCAGCTGAGGTCGCGGGCGACAACGCATACTGCGGCTGCGGCACGGCGTCGTGAGGTCATGCTTCGTAGCCTGAGCAAAGTCACGGCGGTGGCGATCACCGGGATCGCCACCGCCGTGCTCGTTCTGTTCGTCGGCCTGCCGCTGCTGGCCATCTTCACGCGCGTGCCGCTCTCCACGCTGCTCGACCAATTCCATTCCGAGGCAGTCCGCGACGCGCTGCGCATCAGCTTGCAGACCAGCCTCGTCGCACTCGCCTTCATCCTGGCGGTGGGCACGCCCGCCGCGCACCTGCTGGGTACGAGCAGGTTCCGTGGCCGGACCGTGGTCACCACGCTGCTCGAGATGCCGCTCGTCCTGCCACCGGCGGTCGCCGGCATCGGCCTCTTCGCCGCGTTCGGGCGGACGGGCCTCCTCGGATCGCAGCTTCAGGCGCTGGGCATCAGGATCCCGTTCACCTGGATCGCCGTCGTGATGGCGCAGGCGTTCGTGGCGATGCCGTTCTACGTGCGGCAGGCGATCGTCGCGTTCGGTTCCGTGGACACGCAGCTCGTCGGCGCCTCGCGCACGCTGGGAGCCGGCCCGCTGCGTTCCTTCCTCCGCGTCGAGCTTCCGCTGGCCCGACCGAGCCTCTCCGCGGGCGCCGGCCTAGCGTGGGCTAGAGCTATCGGCGAGTTCGGCGCCACGGCGCTGTTCGCCGGCAGCCTCCAGGGCGTCACCCAGACGCTCCCGCTCGCCATCTACGCGCAGTTCGGCGGTGGCAACTTCGAGGCGACGCTGGCCATGTCGGCCCTGCTCGTCGCGGTGAGCTTCGCCATCCTCGTCACCACGAAGCTCCTTCTCCGTTGGCGCGACGCATGACCCTTGCGGACGACACGCTGACCATGGACATACGGCATCGATTGAGCCGGATCGACCTGGACGTGCACCTGACGGTGGGTCGGGAGACGCTGGCCCTAGTCGGTCCTTCGGGGGCCGGCAAGACGTCGGTGCTGGGCACTCTCGCCGGCCTGTTGCGGCCGGACTGGGCGCGCGTGGTCTACGCCGGGCAGACGCTCGTCGACACCGACGAGCGGATCGACCTGCCGCCGGACAGGCGTCGCGTCGGCATGATGTTCCAGGAGGGGGCGCTCTTCCCGCACATGACGATAGCGCGCAACGTGGCGTACGGCTTGCGGCCGCGGCCCAGGAGCCGCGGAGAGCGGCGGGCGCGGGTCGCAGACCTCCTGGCGCGATTCGGCATCGAGGGCCTCGCGCGCACGCGACCGGGCAAGGCGTCTGGCGGCGAGCGTCAGCGCGCCGCCCTCGCCCGCGCGGTCGCCACCACGCCGGACATCCTGCTGCTCGATGAGCCGCTGTCGGCCCTCGACTCGGTGACCAAGTCGCAGGTGTCGACGGCAGCTCGCTCACTGGCTGGCGGAGCTCAGTCTGCCGACCATCCTCGTGTCCCATGACTACGGCGATGTCGTCGGTCTCGCTGACCGCATCGCCGTCATCGACGCTGGGAGTATCGTCCAGACGGGCACCGCTGCCGACCTCTGCGCGGCCCGCGCCGCCGTTCGTGGCGGTCTTCGTCGGCACTAACTTCTTCTCCGGATCAGCCTCTGGTGTGGCGAGGTCACCGAGGTCATCATCCCCGACGGCGCCCGCTTCGTGAGCGCCGACTCCGGCCATCGGCGACGTCTCGGTGGTCGTGGATCCGTGGGCCGGTGCGAGTTGACTCCGCCGGCAGCGGCGCCCTGCGGGACCCAACGTGCGTGGGCAGGGTCCGATCGCTCAGATTGCGCGCATGGGGAGCGTAGTGCGCGTCACCGTGGCCTCGCACCCGCCGCTCATCGCAGAGCTCCCGGCCACGCAGGCTGCTTCGCTCGACCTTAATCACGGTGCGATTGTGGCCGCGGCTTGGCCGCCCGAGGCGGTGCGGCTGGTCGTAGCAGAGGGAGCCCCGCAAGGGCCGACCGACGCCGGGTAGTTCGCCTACCGGCCTGACAGGGGAAGAGACCAGGTGACTCGGCGGGGGCTCAACCGGCCGCGCGCCTCACGTCTTGGGCTGCGCCTGCGGGGACGAGAGCGAATCGGGTTGCGCGAAGGGCGTGTCGCCGAAGTGCTTGCGGTAGAGCCTGTCGAGCTCGGCGTCGGCCTCGTCGAGGAACGCTCGAAAGCGCTGGACGAGATCCAGACCGTCCGCCGTGAGGGTCGATCCGCCACCGCCCTGCCCGCCAATCTGGCGATGGAGCAGCTCGAGGTGCAGGTGATCCTCGGCCATGCGCACCACGTTCCAGGCCTTTGTACGACATCCCCATGCGTTGGGCCGCCTGATGCAGCGACCCCGTCTCCTCGACGAGTACGAGCAGGTCGCAAATACCGGGACCGAAGAGCGGCTCCCCCTCCTCATGGAAGAAGACGCGATGACCTGCGCGCACACGAGGCCGTCCACCCGCGGGCCACGGCCGCGAAGACGCCCGCTCCCGACGCTGCTGCGCACGCCGCTCTCGCGGGCTGAGCGCGCTGTAGTCGTCTGACGGGTCGACGTGTGGCATGTGGCCTCCCGCGAGGGTTTTGGTAACGCCAACCACAGCAGAGCATAGCTCCGCACCGCCCACGACACGAGTGCCGTGCCGCAGGAGCCTGGTGCCGTGCGGCTTTCACCATCCTCCTACAGCGGGCCGGGACGGCGATACGCGACGGTCGCCCGGGCCAGAGGAGAACAGGGCTCGCTACCAGCTTGACACGCCCAGGACCCTCGCTGATAGTGTCGATCTCGAACTCCAAGCCCCTCGTCCTAAGGCACTCGCCACGGACGACGGGCCGTACCATGGACAGACCATGGGGCGGCGCACGGTGTGCCGTCGTGGGCCCGCGGTGGAAACG
>CAVRZA010000008.1:0-261329 GCA_963725665.1 uncultured Actinomycetes bacterium
GTTATCGTTCAGATTATGAGCTACTGCTATAAAATCATATCCGTTTTTCTCCCTGATCTCTTCGAACCATTTGTATCTCAGGTCCCTGGCTGCCATCTGAACCGAGAGCTTATTTTTTTTTGCGAAGGTTTTTGTTTCAAATCTTACAGTGTAAAACGGAATATTTTTTTCAGATGCAAACTTTCTGACCATACTTTCGTCCTTATCAGATTCTCGGCCCCCGGCAATGAAAAATTGCAGTGAGCAATTGCTATATCATAATTCTGTCCCTGAAACAGGTGTGCCATAACCATAGAATCGATTCCCCGCTAACAGCAAGAAGTATTTTATCACCCGGTTTTATCAGGTTATTGTCAATAATGAATTTTTTAAACTCACCGGTCATCTTTTGTAGCATTGAGACGTAAAAATAGAAAAAGGTATCCTTTCAGGGGATACCTTTTCAATAAAATCCAAAAGAATCTATTTTTTTGAGAGATATTTCAGAAACACTTTTCTGAGTTTCCTTCATTGCTTTATCTCCTTTGTGCCAGTCAGCCGGGCATACTTCTCCGTCTTCCTCAAAGAACTGAAGGGCATCTACCATCCTAAGTGTCTCGGTTATACTTCTTCCTAGCGGCATGTCATTTACAGTCTGATGCCGTACAATGCCTTTTTTATCAATGAGAAATAATCCTCTGTAAGCTTCAGGGATCCCTTTGAATGTGACATCTCCATTTTCAGCATAATCGTAATTGCCGGCCAGAACATCATAATTTTCAGATATGGTTTTTGAAAGATCCGAGACCATCGGGTATTTTACGCCTTTGATTCCGCCCTGGTTAGGCTCTGTCTGGAGCCATTTCCAGTGAGAGTATTTTGAATCGACGGAACAGGCGACTACAGCAACATTCTTTTCATTGAATTCATTCAGTCTTTCCTGAAATGCAAGTAATTCTGTAGGGCAGACAAAAGTAAAGTCTGCCGGGTAGAAAAAGAATATTACATATTTTTTCCAAGGTATTGCTCGAGTGAGAATCCTTCAACCATTTCTCCTCCATTTACTACTGCGTTCGCAGAAAAAGCCGGCGCTTTTTTTCCAACTAAAACAGCCATTTTCTTGATTTTAATTTAAGGTTTATAAATAAGTATCCTTTTATGGATACAAAAAAGATAAAGTTTTGTTCACTACCTGTACGGAATTATCGCAGGTGCTCCGGGCTCAAAATTTTCTGGCCGGAGGAGTTGTTCCCCCGAGACATTGACCAAAGAAGATCCTTGAGTATACCGGTGGGTTTGGGAAATAGCCAATCCTTATCTGCAGCGTATTAAGAACAAGGTTGTCATTTCTGATCCTGATTCCCACACCTATACTGGAAAGGGCATGACCACTACCAAGGTTTTGGGTAGTACCGGAAAGAAATGCGAAATCAGTGAAAGCGAAAAATGCAAATCTGAATCCGTATGAATTTATCGGACTGAACAGGACCGATTCAAGGCTGACATCCAGTCTTTGCCTGCCTGTTATCGAATCATTGTAGAAACCTGCAAAACCATTGTCATTGATAAATTTAAGATACTCATTTGAATATCTTCCGAAACCTCTCGTATAATTGAGGTAGACAAAGTTCCTGATCCTGGAACGTCCCATAAAAATAAGATTTGAAAAATAATTCAGCTTCAGAGCTAATAGTCCCTGCTCCGTCGCTGTCTTATTCAGATAGGTTGAGAAACCTGCATAGCTATAAAAATACCCGAGTGCTTTACTCGATTTGCTGAATGATACCTCGGTGCCCAGATAAGTTCTTTGCTTGAATTCATTAAACTCTCTCCCCACTGTAAACTTGAATAAAGAGCCGTACGGGATATCCTCGGTACGTCCGTAACCATAGATGAGACTTGTTTTTGCATACTTCTGGAAAGACAGAGCAGCAGATCCCAGGTACAGTCTGTATTTCTGAAGATTATGGTAAGAATCGGGAAGTATTTCAGGGTGATTGAATACATTGTTATTTGTATACCGTGCACCAATTATTATCCTTGAAACGGAAGATTTGTTAATCAGGAAGGATCTTGATAACCAGTAGTCCTGTAAATTGTATTTAAGCGGAGCGGGAATTAAAAGAGTGTCGAGGTCTTCTGATGTGTACATCATCCTTACTGAAACTCCTCCTGCATATTTTGTGGAAGAACTGACGAGTTTGCGGGCCAGATCGAATCCATATGTTTTTTCACCAAGGCCATGAAGAAAGTATACATTCAGGTTTACAAAGGATTTTACAATATTATTTATTGTATAATGTGCCCCGATTCCGGGAGATTCCGGCAGAATATTATTGAAAGGGATATCGAGTCCAAGTTCGTGTCCGGTTCCCATTATGTTTTTGTCAAAGACAGAAACAGATCCTTTCTTTAAGCCCCTGTAGTCGTAAGATGCACCGAGTGAATAAATATCCTTGGTGAAGACCACAATATCAGCTTCGGTTTCAGATACGGGAAGCACTACAATCCGTGCATCATCGATATAGGGAAGCTGCCGGAGCAGTCGTTCATTATCGCTCAGTGCCAGAGGTGAAATCGGATCACCCTCCGAAAAAAGCAGGTTATTTCTGATAATATTTTCATTTGTATTAACGTGGGTTTTGTTAAGCAGGTTTTCTATCCTGCTCGGTTCTGCCGCTTCGGGATTATTGATATTAACCCCGAAAACATTAAGCCTTTGAATTATGATCTTTCTGATCTTTTTCCCGGCATGGTTCAGATAGTCTGCTTCACTGGTACCTGTGAACTGTTTTTTGAAAGTGGTATCCGGATTTACTATAATGATACTATAGAGTCTTTTAGTCAGTTGATTCCTGGAGGCTCTGACCTTGAGCGAATCAAAAAAAACTATATTTCTGTCCTTTATCTGAACTGTGGTAGGGATTATAGTACCGGGAATGCTTAACAATAACTCTTTTGTAAAAAGAGTCAGGATATTAGTCATTCTGTTGACGACCTCAACCGGGATCTTTTTTTTTCGAGCGCGAGCAGCTTCTGATGGGTCGCTACGACCACGATGTTGTCCAGGCCGACCTGGCGCAGCACGCGCGGGCTGATCTGCTGGTTGCCGCGTCCGAAGATGTGACCCTGGCCGCCGATGGCCGTCACGACGACGGTCGCCGGCCGCTCGGCCGTGAGCCGCAAGAGGTCGTTCTCGCTGACGTCGCTCGCGACCACCGCGCGCTCGCCCACCACGTCGACGCCTAGCAACGTGTTGGGCAGCTCCAGGATGCGCATGATGCCGCGCGTCGTCGTGCCCGGTCCGATGACATAGAGCCGGCCCGGCTGCATGCCGTTGACGACCTCGCTGGCGATACCCTCCAGGGCTACGGCGTCGCTTCCGCCGGCGCCGGCCTTGGCGCTCTGCAGGAGGTTGCGCTGGTAGGGCACGCGCAGGTAGCCGTAGAGGCGCGCCGAGACCCGATCCTCTCTGAAGGCCTCCTCATCGATGTCCATGACCTCGGCCTCACGCAGCTCTACGCCGCGCGCCTGGGGCCTGAAGAAGAGAGCGGCGAGGTCGCCGGCCGCCGCCGGCGTGGTCGCATAGACGGCGGAGTGGATCTTGACCCCCGCCGGGATGCCCAGCGTGGCGATCTGTGTGCCGATGGCGTCGTAGATGTTGCGCGCGGTGCCGTCGCCGCCGGCGAAGAGCAGCAGGTCGACACCGATGTCGCGCATCGCGCGGGCCGCGTTGACGGTGTCCTCGGCGGTCGTGGCCGGCGCGCCGTCGGGCAGCGGAGCGCCCCACGGCGCGCCGATGACGCTGTCGAGGACGCGGGGCGTGAAGCCGGCAGCGACGGCCTCGTCGGCGCCCATCTCGCCGGGGCAGGTCACGAGGTCGATGTCGCCGGCCAGGCCGGCGAGGCGCGCGAGGGCCTGCTGGGCGCGGCGCGGGCTCTCCCGCGCCGCGCCCAGCTCGAGCGCGCGCCGCAAGATCTCGATGCCGTCGCTTCCCTTGAGCCCGACGCGGCCGCCGACCCCCGCTACGGGGTTGACTATCAGGCCCAGCGTCTTGCGTTGCGTCATCTCTGCTTCAGGGTCGTGGCGTCTCGGAGTAGCAGGGCGGGCGCAAGGCGGGCTAGTGCCGCTTGCGCCCGCCCTTGCGCTGCCTGCTCTTCGGATTCGACTGCGCGCGCTCGCGGTTGGGCTTCGACGGAGGTCGCGATGCGCGCGTCTGCGCGCGCCCCGCTCGCGCCGCCGCACGCTGCCGGTTGCGCTCCCGCGCCTTTTCCTCCTGCTTGGCGAGGTAGGCGGGCGAGAACAGAGTGAGGATGCCGTACGCGGCCGCGCCGGGCAGCACCAGCGATGCCAGGGCTGCGGCAAAGCGGGCGTCGCCGACGAGCGCGAAGCCAAACGCCGCGGCCGCCGTCGCCGCGAGCACGACGTAGGCCGCCCGCATCCGCTCGCGAGGCACCAGCCGGTCGCGCAGGAAGGAGGCGTTCAGCCCCAGCACGAGCATCTCGGCGCAGACGAGGGTGGCCAACACCAGCGCCGCCAGCGCAAGGGGCTTCGCGACACTGCTCGTCCAAGTCCTGGCCACGACTAGGCTGACCGTGGCGTAGCCCGTGTAGAGGGTCGTGAAGACGAGCGCGGCCACGAGCACGCCACGGGCCAGGGTGCCCGTCCGACGCTGCGAGCCGCGGCCGGTCCCGCTCGGTTGCTGCTCCGTGGGTGTCACGTCGGCTTGGTGAACCTCCTGGCGAGCCACCACACGGCCACGCCGAGAGCCACCGAGACGGTGGCAAAGAGCAGCGTCTTGATCAAGAAGCGCATCACGTCAATCCTCTCCCTTGATCTTGCGCCTGTAGGCGCGGTAGGTCATGGCCCACTTGGCCGGGTCCTCGACCGCCTCGATGCCCTTCATGCGCGCGATGGGTTGGCTGTGCGGTGCCGTCTTCACCGTCTGCGGGTCCTCGTAGGCTTCCTTCGACACCCGGCGGGCGGTCTCGCACCAGTAGTCCAGGTCCTCCTTCGAGTACGTCTCGCACGGCTCGGGGGTGAACGGCTCGGGCACGATGACGGGGTGATGGCTGAGCCACACGCTCTGCACGCCGAAGTCGACCTGGCGATCCTGGAAGTCGTGGCAGGTGACGCCGGTCTCCTCGGTCATCTGCTCGATACTGTAGCGCACCTGGTCGAGACGCCGCTTCTCGGTGTACGGCATGGAGACGCCGCGCACGGCGAGCAGTTGCTTCATCATGTAGTTGTTGTTGAGCACCGACACCTCGGACGCCTCGCGGAGGCCCCGAGGGCCCAGCGAGAGGCACCAGGCCCAGGAGCGCAGGATCACCGGCAGGTTGCCGTAGAACTCGCGCACCCGGCCGATGCTCTGCGGGCGCTCGTAGTCGAGGTGGTAGGCCGCCCCGTCGAACGTCACCACCGGTACGGGCAGGAACGGCGCCAGCCGGTCGCTGCAGCAGTAGGCGCCCGTGGCCGGGCCGGCGCAGGCGTGCGGGCTCGAGAACGTCTTGTGCAGGTTGAAGTGGCAGCCGTCGAAGCCGGCGTCGCGCGCCCGCGCGATGCCCAGGACGGCGTTGGCGTTGGCTTGGTCGGTGAAGGCGAGCCCGCCGGCGTCGTGCACGACCTCGACGAACTTGTCGATGTTCGGGTTGTAGATGCCGGTGTCCTCGGGGTTGGTGATCATGATGCCGGCCGTGCGCTCGCCGACCGCGGCCTTCAGGGCGTCGAGGGGCGGATAGCCCTTTTCGTCGGGACGCAGGGTGACGACCTTGAAGCCGGCGGTCGCGGGCGCGGCGGCATCACAGGGGTGCGAGAAGATCGTCGTGATCATCTCGTCACGCTGGGCCAGCTCGCCGCGGGCGGCGTGGTAGGCGCGCACCACGCAGGCGTTGGTGTAGGCGGCCTGCGCGCCGCCGCCGCCCTGCAGCGTGACCTCGTCCATGCCCGAGATGGCGCACAGCATGCTGCGAAACTCGTAGTAGACCTGCAGGGCGCCTTGCAGGGTCTCCTCGTCCTGCAACGGGTGCACCTCCGCCATCTGCGGCATCCGGCAGAGGTCCTCGTGCGCCTTGGGGCTGTACTTCATCGTGCACGTGCCCTCGCTGATGTCGCTGCCGAGGTCCATGCCCATGGTCTGCTGCGAGAGGCGCAGGTAGTGTCGCAAGGCCTGGTGCTGGCTGATCTCGGGGAGGGCGGGGGTGTCGGCGCGGCGCGCCGACTCGGGCACGAAGGCGGCCGAGTCGGCGCCCACGGCCGCCTCGACCTCGTCTTCGGCGAGCGGCACGAAGATGCCACGCTCGCCGGGCACGGTCATGTCCATCACGAGCGGCTCGTCCCAGCGTGCCGCGCGGTAACCTCTCAACTTCACGTCGCCCATGGTCACGCCTCCTTGCCCGCGCTCGCGGCTGGTCGGAGCGCTTCACCGAGCGCGGCGGCAAGCCGGTCGATGTCCGCCTTCGTGTGGACCTCGGTCACGCAGACCAGCATGCTCTGCCCCAGCGCGGGGAACTGCCGCGAGAGGTCGTAGCCGCCGAAGATCTTCTGCTCGCGCAGCCTGGCGTTGACGGCGGCGACGGTCGTCCCCGCACCATCGAGGTTCACCACGAACTCCTTGAAGAACCCCGGCCCGAAGAGCTGCTTGACACCCGGGATGGCGGCGAGCCGTCCGGCGGCGTAGTGGGAACGCTTGAGGATCGTGTCGCCGAGCTCCCAGAAGCCCTTGGGCCCCATGAGGCTCATGTACACGGCGGCCGCGATCGTCCACAGGCCGGCGCTGGTGCCGACCCAGTCACGGCCCTGGTCGCGCAGGCCGTAACTCGTGCGCTCCTCCATGACCTCGGCGAAGGCGTACTCGCCCTCGCGCTCGGTCTCGAGCACCGTGAAGAGGAGCAGCGGGCACTCGCCGCAGTAGACCGGGTCGTCGCGGAAGGCCATGTAGCCGCCCAGGCCGCCGCCACAGCTCAAATGCATGCCCAGGGGCTGGATAGGCCCGATGGCGATGTCGGCGTCGTATGAGCCCGGCGCGGCCAGCACGCCGAGCGAGATGGGATCGGCGCCGACGATGAAGAGCGCACCGGCCTCGTGAGCCATGGCGGCGATCTCGGCGCAGCGGCTCTCTATGGTGCCGAGGAAGCTGGGCGTCTCGATGTAGACCGCGGCTGTATCGTCGGAGAGCTTGGCGCGCAGGTCGTCGAGGTCGATCTCGCCGCTCGCGGCGTCGTAGGCGACGGTCTCGAGAGGGATGTGAGCCGCCATCTCCGGCGGCGGGCACATCGTGCGGGCGACGGTCAACCGCTCGGGTCCTGTCGTGGCCGCGCACAGGACGTGCCGCCGGCCCGTGATGCGCGTCGCCATGCGCAGGGCCAGCCCGAGCACCGTGCCCCAGTCGTAGAAGGGCATGGTGACGACGTCGAAGTCGACGAGCTCGGCGAGCTGGCTGGCGAACTCCCACTTGGCCTGCCACTTGCCCTGGTCGGTGTAGTACATGCCGTCGTAGGCGGAGAGCAGCTCGGCCCTGTTGACCACCTCGTCGACCGCTGCCGGCACGTGGTGCTGCCATACGCCGGCGCCGAGGAACGACAGGTACTCGTCGCAGTCGGCGTTCTTACGCAGCACCGACCTGCCGTGCCGCTTGAGCTCGGCTTCCGAGTGGATGGGTCCGGGGACGTCGAGCAGGCCCTTGAAGCGCAGGTGATCGGGGATCGGCTCGTAGATGTCGAGCGCGTCCTTCTTGCCGATCTCGCGCAGCATCGCCTCCTTGGTCTCCGGGACCGCGTTGGGGATGTAGGGATGGACGAAGTAGTCCTCACTCATCTCACGTCGTCAGCTCCTTTGTCCCGGCCGTCCTAGCCGCCGGGCCCGTGGTCGTCGTGTACGTGTCGCTGCTCGTCGGTTGGCCGGTGGTGCCGTGCCGCGCCGGCCGCGCGGCGGTCTCAGTCGTAGCCGTATCCCGCGCTGGTGCCGAAGTCGATGCTGATGAGCGCCCCGGTGATCGGCGCCGCGAGCGGCGAGGCGAGGTAGGCGATGAGAGACGCCACCTCCTCAGGGCGGATGAAGCGCGCCTGGTCTCGCTGCGGGTAGCCGGCCAGCAGGCGGCCGAAGTAGCCGTCGGCGTCGCCGCCGCCGAAGTCGCGCGCCTGGCCCTCGAGCATCGGCGTCATGACGTCGGCGGGGCAGACTGCGTTGACGCGCACCAGGTCTGGAGCGAGTTCGAGGGCGAGCGACTTGGTCAGCAGGCTCACCCCGCCCTTGGAGGCCGTGTAGATCGCCGTCTCGGGCGTGCCTACGACGCCGGCATCGGAGCTCAGGTTGACGATGCAGCCCTGCGTCTTCTTGAGCTCGGGTATGGCGTAGCGGCAGCAGAAGAAGGTGCCCTTGAGGTTGACGTCGACGGTGCGGTTCCACTGCTCCTCCGTCATCGTCTCGCTTGGCCCCTCCACCCAGACGCCGGCCGCGTTGATGAGGATGTCGAGGCGGCCGGCCACCTCCACGGCGGCGTCGATGAGGCGCTCGCAGTCCTCTGGGCGCGTGACGTCGCAGACGACGCCGTGCGCGGGCCGGCCGCCTCGCGCCAGGTCGTCGACCGCCTTGCGCAAGGTCACCTCGTTCACGTCGCCCAAAACGACGGCGGCGCCCTCATCGAGAAGCGTGGCCGCGCTGGCCCTGCCGATGCCGCCGGCGCCGCCCGTCACCACTGCCACCGTGCCGTCGAGATCGAGCTTCATGGGCCTCATGCCCCCTGTGCAAAGGCTGAATGGTCGTTCACTTTCGCAAGCATACCGTGACGAGGAGCGCCGGCGGAAGGGAGCCGGCGCGGCCCTCCACAGGCCGTGGGTCAGTAGTAGAGCTCGCTCGGGCCCTTGTACTCCTGGATCGTGTTGCCGCCGTCGATGACGACGAGCTGGCCGGTGATGTAGCTGGCGTCGTCGGACGCGAGGAAGGCGATCAGCTTGCCCACTTCCTCCGGCGTCGCGGCGCGCCCCAGCGGCGTGTTGAGGGCGCCGGCCCGCTCGCCGTCGCTGGAGGACCCGGTGTCGATCCACCCCGGCCCGACGGCGTTGACGGTGATGCCGTGCTTGGCCACGTCGAGCGCCAGGCCGCGCGTCATGCCCAGCACGCCCGCCTTGGCGGCGCAGTACACGGACTCGTCAGGATTGGCCACGTTGGGCCCGGTGACCGACGAGACGTTGACGATGCGCCCGTAGTGACGCTCGATCATGTGGTTGATGATGGCCCGCGTGACGAGGAACTGGCTCTTGAGGTTGATGGCGATGCCGAAGTCCCAGCTCTCCTCGGTGAGCTCCGGGAACGCGACGAAGTCCTCTTCCTGCCCGAAGACGACCATGCCGGCGTTGTTCACCAGCAGGTCGATGCGCCCGTGGTGGGCGAGAGCCTCGCCGACCACACGCTCGACCTCCGCGCGCTTCGTCAGGTCGGCCGTGTGCGACGAGACGGTGTGGCCTTTGGCGCGCAGGGCCGTGGCACACTCGTGGACCTTGTCGGAGATGTCGACGATGGCGACAGCGGCGCCCTCGTCGCCGAAGACGCCGGCCGTGGCGAAGCCGATGCTGTTCATCTTGGCGACGCCGGTGATGAATGCCACTTTGCCCTCGAGCCTGCCCTCCATGCGCGCTCTCCTCATCCCGCCTTGCGGACGTGAGCGGCCGACGGCCCCGCTCGCCTGCGATTCTACCGTCTGTGAGGGCTGCTCGCAGGACGTCTCAGGGGACGAGGTCAGCTCCCCCCGGCTCCGTCGTTAGGGGATCGCGATGGGCGGCCGTCAAGGCCGCCCATCGCTCAGTCGGGCCGCCATGTCGCCCGGCTGGCGGACGCTCGTGGAGCCCCGCTGGAACCGTCTGACGATGCCGGCACAGAACGCGTCGAGGTCCGCGGGCCGGCGACTGGAGACGATCTGACCGTCGTCGTGGAGCTCCTCGTCTACCCAGTGTCCGCCCGCGTTGCGCACGTCGGTCTTCACGCTGGGGTACGAGGTCAGCGTCCGTCCGCCCACGACGCCCGCCTCCACCAGCGTCCAGGCGCCGTGACAGATCACGCCCACGGGCTTGCCGGTCTCGACGAAGCTGCGCACGAAAGCGACCGCCTTGTCGTTCATGCGCAGCTTGTCTGGGTTGTTGACCCCTCCCGGAAGCAGCAGGAAGTCGTAGTCGCTCGACGCGACGCTATCGATCGTGCGGTCGACCGGGAAGGTCTCCGCCTGTTCGAGGTGGTCCATGGCCCTGATCTCACCGGGCGCCAGCGACACCAGCTCGACTGTGGCGCCCGCTGCGAGCAGGGCGTCTCGCGGTCTCGTCAACTCGATCTGCTCAACGCCGTGCGTGGCCAGTACGGCCACGCGACGACCTCGCAACTCCTCGGCCATCGCGTCCTCCCTTTCATCTTCGCCCTGTTCGCCCGCACTCTAGCGTCGGCGTCCCTTCCTTTTCGGGTACCCTCTAGCGCTGCCCGGCAACCCGTTCGTCCCTCGAGCGTCTCTTTGCCAACGATTGACCTGCAAATAAGGAGTTTACGCGGTTTGCCGAAACGTGGGTGCGGGGACTTGAGTCGCGAGAGAGGAGGTGAGAAGAATGGCTTCATCGGAACAGACCGAACGGGGATACAGGTACTTCTCCGAACCCCGCGCCGCCAAGTGGCTCTACGGCGGCACCCAGGCCGCCTGGATCTGGCTCGTCGTGCGGCTCTATCTGGGCTACGAGTGGATCAATGCCGGCTGGCCCAAATTGTTCGGGTCGGAGCACAGCGCATGGATCGGCAACGGGGCGGCCGTCAAGGGCTACCTGACGCTGGCCTCCACGAAGCTGAGTCAAGGGGACCACCCGGCCGTCGCCTACGGCTGGTACTCCTCCTTTCTCAACTGGGTCGTCAGCAGCGGCCTCTACCACGCCATCGGCTGGACGGTAGCCATCGGAGAGGTTGCGGTAGGCATCGCACTCATACTTGGCGCCTTCACCGGCATCGCGGCGTTCTTCGGCGTCGTCATGAACTTCAACTACATGTTCGCCGGGTCGGCCGGCGTCAACCCCCTGTTCGCCATCCTCGGTATCTTCCTCATTCTCGCCTGGCGCGTGGCCGGCTACTACGGCCTCGACCGCTGGCTTCTGCCCGCGCTGGGCACGCCGAGCGAACCCGGTTGGGTCTTTCGCAAAGGCTCGACCCCGCCCACGGACGAGGAGAGCCGACGCAGGATCGCGGCGGCTTAGACGTGAGGCGCGTGGGCTGACCAAGCCCTTCGACGCCGCGCCGCTCGCGGCGCGGCGTCTTCTTTGATGCAATACGACCGATCAGCGCGAACGGAATGCCTAGTGAGAGGCGCGGCGAAGGAAACGACCAGGGAGGGACGAGATGCCGGTGGGCAACATCGAGGAGCTGACGCCACAGCCGGTCGCGGGTGAGGACGTGGCGGCCGTGGTCAAGCGCGTGCCACTCTCTCCGCGCGAAGGCTGGGACGGATACGTCATGCGCGTGTTCGACGTGGCGCCCGGCGGTCACACACCGAGGCACACGCACGCGTGGCCGCACATCAACTACGTCATCGCCGGCAGGGGGAGCCTGCACATCAACGGCGTCGATCACGAGGTAGAGGCCGGCTCTTACGCGCTCGTACCTGCCGGGGCGACGCACCAGTTCACCAACGCGGCGCAAGAGGTCTTCAGGTTCATCTGCATCGTGCCCGAGGAGGGGGAGGCATGAACACCTACCGCCATCGCCAGATAGCATGGGTCACCGTCGTGGGCTTTGCGGCGACGCTCGCCACACAGAGTGGCGCCATGGCGCGGAACCTGCGCCGAGGACGGCGCCTGCGCGCGCTGGCGTCGCTGCCGTGGTCGCTCTCGCTTGTCGTCTCGATGGGGATGTTCTCGTGGCTCGACACCGAGGTCACGGGGGAGACGTTCGTGGCCTCGTTCGTCGCCGGCGCTCTGCGCCGCCGCATCCCGCTGGACGAGATCGAGTCGGCCGAGGTCGTGACCGTTCCGTGGTACCACGGCTGGGGAGCCAGGATGACACCGCGAGGGTGGCTCTTCGGAGGTTCGCGAGGCTCGCTCTACAACGTCTGGGGCCGCCGTGCCGTCGCGCTGCGTCTGCGGGGAGGCAAGAGCTTCACGGTCGGCAGCGATGAGCCCGAGGCTCTTCTTGCGGCGATCGAGGCCGCGCGAACGGCCTCGAGGGCTGCCTAGCGAGACACGCAACGCCTGCGAGCAGCGCCGGCGGTCCGACGCTCGTCATGGTGCACAGGTCAGGACGTGCCGTCAGCGGAAAACGGGCATAAGGGGTCAGGTGCGTACGAAGGCGAGAGGGAGTCCGTTGCGATGACGATGAGCGACAGCGCGAGATCGATCCGGTGGGGCAGCTTCGAGCGGGGTGTGGGCGAGCACGCGGGGATGGGAGAGGCGGCGTGAGCGCGCAACGGGAGCACACGGTACTGAGCCTGGGGGGGCACGACGAGCGTGTGCGCACGCGCCTGCGCATTTTCCAGGACGAAGGGTTCGCGCGTCGCTTGTGGGAGAAGGACCCGTCGGTGTGGAAGGACGACGCCGGGCACAGGCGCATCATCTCCGACGCCCTGGGCTGGCTCGACCTGCCGTCGAGCATGGCTCCCCGCGTCGACGGTCTGAGCACTCTCGTGAAGGATTGCGCGGTCGCCGGCTACACCGATGCCGTCCTGCTCGGCATGGGCGGCTCGAGCCTCGCACCCGAGGTCATGCGTAAGACCTTCGGCGTCGCCGAAGGCGCGCTTGACCTGCAGGTCCTCGATTCCACCGACCCCGCCGCCGTCTTGGCCGTCGACCGCAGCCTCGACCTGACGCAGACGGTCTTCCTGGTCTCGAGCAAGTCGGGCACGACCACGGAGACGGCGAGCTTCGCCGCCTATTTCTGTGACCGTGCGCGGCGCATTGAGGGCCGCGGCTGCGGCCGTCACGTGGTCGCCATCACCGACGCCGGCACCCCCCTCGCCGAACAGGCGGAGCGCGAGTCGTTCCGCGCTCTCTTCGTCAACCCGGGCGACGTGGGCGGGCGCTACTCGGCCCTCTCCTACTTCGGTCTCGTTCCGGCGGCGCTGATCGGCGTCGACCTGCGCGGCCTGCTTGAGAGCGCGCGGCGCATGGCCCAGGCTTGCGGACCCGAGGTCGCCGCCGAGGAGAACGAGGCGCTCATCCTCGGGGCCGCCCTCGGCGAGCTGGCGCTGGCGGGAAGGGACAAGCTCACCCTCGTCGCCTCACCGCCCGTCGAGTCGTTCGGGGCCTGGATCGAGCAGCTCGTCGCCGAGAGTCTGGGCAAGGAGGGCAGGGGCATCCTGCCGGTCGACCTCGAGCCGCTCGGCGAACCCGCTGCATACGCCGAGGACCGCGTCTTCGTGCGTGTGGGCATGCGCGGCCGCGAGGCGTCGCAACAGGAGCGCCTACTGGCGGAGCTCGAGGAGGCGGGGCACCCGGTGATCTCGCTCACCATGGACGACCCGCTCGAGCTGGGCGGTGAGTTCCTGCGCTGGGAGATCGCCGTCGCCGCGGCCGGCGCCGTATTGGGCGTCGATCCCTTCGACCAGCCCAACGTGCAGGAGAGCAAGGACAACACGCGCGCCGTGCTGCGCCAGTTCCGGCGCGGCGGGGAGCTCCCCGAGTCGCAGGCCGGTGACGACGAGGCCTCCTTCTACGCCGGTCAGGCCGGGCTGCCCGCCGCCCTGAAGGGTTTCTTGGGCGGCGTGCAGCCCGGCGACTACGTGGCCATCCAAGCGTACCTGCCGCCGGCGCCCCAGACGTGGCGCGCGCTGCAGGAGATACGCGGCACGGTGCGCGACCAGACGCGGGCGGCGACGACGCTGGGCTACGGCCCGCGCTTCCTGCATTCGACGGGGCAGTACCACAAGGGCGGCCCCGGTACGGGGCTGTTCTTGCAGCTCACCTGCGAAGACAGCACGGACGTCGTCATCCCCGGCGAGCCGTACACCTTCGGTGTGTTGAAGCGAGCGCAGGCGCTGGGCGACTTGCAGGCACTGCGCGACCACGGGCGGCGGGTCTTCCACGTCAGTCTGGGCGAGGACGTCGCCGCGGGCCTGGCACGCCTGCGCGACGCCGTGACGCTGGCGCCGTGAGAGTACGGGCTGCGAGCGAGAGGAGAGGAGAGCGATGCGCGGCGATGGGCGCGGCATGACCTCGATCGGGTACGAAGAGAGGGAGGAGGCAGAGCTCCTGCCGGCCACCGCGGTCGGCGGGCTGCCGCTCGAGTCGCCTCTCGGCGTCGAGCGCCGCCCCGACCCCTGTGCGGTCGTCATCTTCGGCGCCACCGGCGATCTAACCGAGCGCAAGCTCATTCCGGCCCTCTACGACCTGTTCTGCCACGGCGTCATCCCCAAGGAGTTCGCCATCGTGGGCTTCGGACGCCGCGACTGGAGCGACGAGAAGTTCCGCGAGACGCTCGCCGCCGCCGTCGACGAGTTCTACGGAGCCGGCACGGCGGTCGGCAGCGAGTGCGGGGAGATCCTGCGCCAGGCGCGCTACTGCCACGGCGAGTTCGACCAGCCCGAGGGGTACCGCGCGCTCGCCGGGGTGCTCGACGAGCTCGACAAGACGCGCGGTACACGCGGCAACCGCATCTTCTACCTGGCGACGCCGCCGAGCCTCTTCCCGGTGGTCATCAAGCAACTCGGCGTCACCGGCCTCGCCCGTCGCCTGCCGGGGGACGGGGCGCGTCACGAGGGCTGGCAGCGGCTCATCGTCGAGAAGCCGTTCGGCAACGATCTCGAGAGCGCACGCGAGCTCAACAGCGCTGTCCTTGGAGTCTTCGACGAGAGCCAGGTGTACCGCATCGACCACTATCTCGCCAAGGAGACGGTGCAGAACATCCTCGTCCTGCGCTACGCTAACGGCATCTTCGAGCCGATCTGGAACCGGCGTTACGTGGACCACGTGCAGATCACGGCGGCCGAGACGCTGGGCGTCGAGCACCGCGGCGCCTACTACGAGGAAGCTGGGGCTCTGCGCGACATGATCCAGAACCACCTCCTGCAGCTCCTGACGCTGACGGCCATGGAGCCCCCGGTCGCCTTCAGCTCCGATGTCGTGCGCGACGAGAAAGTGAAGGTGCTGCGCGCCATGCGGCCGATCCCCGAGAGTCAGGTCGACCTCTACGCCGTGCGCGGCCAGTACGTGCAGGGCGCCGTCGACGGGCAGCCGGTGGCCGGCTACCGGCAGGAGGAGCGCGTGTCGCCCACCTCGGGCACCGAGACCTTCGCCGCCGTGAAGTTCCTCATCGACAACTGGCGCTGGCAGGGCGTGCCCTTCTACCTGCGCACGGGCAAGCGGCTGCCTCACCGCGTCACCGAGATAGCGGTGCAGTTCAAACGACCGCCATACCTGCTCTTTCGCGAGACGTCGCTGCCCGGCGACCGTGTGCCGCCGAACGAGCTCGTCCTGCGCATGCAGCCCGACGAGGGCATCTCCCTGCGTTTCGAGGCCAAGCAGCCGGGACAAGCGATCCGGCTACAGCCCGTGGAGATGGAGTTCAAGTACGGCAGCACGTTGAATGAGCTGCCTTTCAGCGCCTACGAGACGCTGCTGCTCGACTGCATGGAGGGCGACTCGACGCTCTTCAATCGCGCCGACCACGTCGAGGAGGCCTGGCGCGTGGTGGCGCCGATACTGAGCGCCTGGAAGACGGTGCCCCGCCGCGGGGTGATGGTCTACGAGGCCGGCAGCTGGGGCCCCGAGGCCGCCGACACCCTGCTGGCGCACGACGGCCGCGCCTGGCGACGACCGTAGGGGTATACTGAGAGGGCAAGCCAGGTGGCCGCGGCGGGGCTGCGTCGCGACGCTTTCTCGGAGCTCATGAGGCTCCCCGTCGAGGAAAGTCCGGACACCGCAGAGCAGGGCGCTGGATAACGTCCAGCCGGGGAAACCCGAGGGAAAGCGCAACAGAGAGCAGACCGCCAGCGGCCTCTTCGGAGGTGCGGGCAAGGGTGAAACGGTGAGGTAAGAGCTCACCAGCGGTCCTGGTGACAGGCCGGCTCGGCAAGCCCCGCCCGGTGCAAGGCCAAATAGGGAAGCGTTCGAGGGTTGCTCGCCCGAGGCTTCCGGGTTTCGGCCGCATGAGCCGTCCAGCAATGGACGGCCCAGATGGATGGCCACCCACGACAGGATCCGGCTTACGGCTTGCTACTGAGAAGCCCCGCCGCTCAGCTGACGGCGGGGCTTCTCTACGTCCGGCGGCGCAGCGCCGCGACGATGCAAAAGGCTGCAGGGATGGCCTCCAGCTTGAAACTGGCGCCACACCACGAGGGCGGCTTCTTCCTCGAGACGATTCCTCAGAACTGGAAGTATAGGAACGGGCTCGGCTGGGCGATCGTCAGGATCGCTGCGCCGAGCACCAATCCGAAAGCCAGCGCCCAGCTGAGCCGCGGTCGCATGTCGACCTCCCAGCTGTTCGGGGCGACGTTCACCCAGAGAAGGCCGGCGGCGACCATCGCGAGCAGTGCCAGCGGAACTCGGGCGGAGGCATCTATGGGGCTCAGCCCGTGCCCGCCGGCCATCGCCGAGAGCACGTCCGCTGCCACTCCTAGCGTCGGCGCCCGGAAGAACACCCACGCGACGACCACAGCGACGAAGGTGATGATGCGGTTCAGCCACGTCCACGAGGGTGTCAGGCCGCCGCGACGCGCGAGCGCGTGGACCACCAGATAGGCGCCGTGCAGGAGCCCCCACACGACGAACGTCCACGCGGCGCCGTGCCACAGACCGACGAGGAGCCACACGATCAACAGGTTGCGGAATGTCGTCGACAGTCCGCGGTGCGAGCCGCCGAGGGGGATGAAGACGTAGTCGCGGAACCAAAACGACAGCGACATGTGCCAGCGCCGCCAGAACTCCGAGATGTTGGCCGACTTGTAGGGCGAGTCGAAGTTCTGCGGGAAGCGGAAGCCCAGGAGGAAGGCCAGTCCCACGGCCATGTCCGAGTAGCCCGAGAAGTCGAAGTAGAGCTGCAGCGAGTAGCCGACCGCGGCGGCCCAGGCTCCGCCGAGCCCGAGTGCCTGGTGGGCTACCCAGAGGTCATTCACGTAGGGTGCCACGACATCGGCGAACAGCAGCTTCTTGCACATGCCCATGGCGAAGAAGGCAAGCCCCGTCCCCGCTAGGCCGGCCGTCAGTCGCGGCTCGAGCCGGCGCAGCTGGCCATCGATGTCGGCGTAGCGGACGATCGGGCCGGCGATCAGATGCGGGAACATCGAGACGAAGGCCATGTAGTGGACGTAGTTCTTCGCAGGCTCGACCCTCCGCTTGTAGATGTCGATCGCGTACGACATCGCGTTGAACGTGTAGAACGAGATGCCGATCGGCAGGACGAAGCTGAGCACCGGCAGTGGATGGCCCGCATCGAGGAGCGCCGCGATCCCGTTGAGCTGATCGAGGAAGAAGTGCGCGTACTTGAAGTACCCGAGCAGCGAGAGGTTCATCGCGAGCGCAAGGACGAGGGCGAGTGCTCGCACTCCGCGCCCGCGTGCGCGCACGATGATCTCGCCGGCGATCCAGTCGGCGGAGGTCGAGAGGAAGAGAACGGGCAGGAAGCGCCAATCCCAGTACGCGTAGAAGACGCACGAGGCGAACGTCAGGAAGGCCAGCCGCCAGGTCCCGGGCCGGATAAGCCAGTAGACGAGTAGCGTGACGGGGAGGAACGCGAGCAGGAAGACGTAGCTGTTGAACAGCATCCCGCGGCTTCTACCTCTTTACACGCCGGCCCATCACGGCGGTCCCGCCGAGTGCGGACGCCGCGTCCCGGTTGGTGAAGACCGCCCGCAGGAGGCGGCGGCAGTTGCGGACCTTCATGTGGACACCGTCGTAGAAGAGCAGCGGCGAGCCGCCGAACGAACTGATCTCGCTCATGTCGATGAGCACGAACCAGTAACGTGGCCGCAGGCTGGAGAGATAGGCGAGCACTTCCTTGTGGCGGCGGTTCCAACCCAGCGGGCGCAGGCTCGCAAGGAGCTGCGGATGCACGGGGCTGAGGACGAGCACCGGCGTGCTGCCCCAGCTGTTCATCAGCGCCAACGTGCGCTCGAACCACGTCTTCTGCACCGCGGCCAGTCCACGGAATTGGCTGCGGTAGCGCTTCGTGTAGATCGCCCGCGAGGCGGAGATGCCCTTGCTCAGCGGTTGTCCCCTCGCGGCGAGCATGTCGTGGAAGTCGAAGGAGCGGAAGCCGTCTGGGAGGAACTTGATCTTCGAGGCGGGCCGCCTCGATGCCTGCACGGTGCTCGGCTCCTGTTCACTCTGCGCCAGCTCGGGTTGTTCCTGCCGGTGACGCCACGTTCGCCACGACGTGGCCAGGGTGCGCCAGGAGAGGAGCCAGCTGAGATCTGTGATGCGGGCCTTCACACGCTCGGCATTGGACAGATATCGGGAGAGACTCGGGGTGCTCACGACGCCGGGGTTGATGGGGTCGGGCGCGAACGCTTCCTGGTCGACGACCCAGAGATAGTCCTGGGGGGTCCCAGGGAAGCGGTCGTGGAGCAGCCTGGTGAACACGTAGGCGTCGACAGGCTTGCCGCCCGACACGGCCGCGTTGAACGCTGGTCTTCCGCTGAGACGCGTCACGTAGCGCGGCTCCATCTTCATGGCGCGCGACGAGCCGAGGATGATCGTCTCAGGGGGAACCGACAGTCTGTCGATCAGTTCCACCTTGACCTTGCGATCGCTCCAGACGGCGGGTTTTACCGTGCGCGCGCTGACGATCGCGTAGGGGTCGATCAAGGCGTTGAACGCGGCGACGACGGCCACAAGGAGCACGCAGGCGACGAGCAGCACGGCGATGTACCGGCGCTGGGCGGGACCGCTGCCGGGCCTCATCTCCGGGGGAGCGTGCACGCCACGCGTCGCCGTGAGGATGCCCTCGTGGGCTTCGCCAGTGGTCTCCGAGGGTGCCGCAGGACTCACGGGAATCTACCCCGTCACGCCCGTGTGTGGCGCCATACAGAGGCCGGAGCGTCGCCTGAGAGGATCATGCGGGGATGCCGGCGGTCACGTGTGGTCCGACGCGAACGACTGCCATCGCTCTCCTGGTGGGGCGACTCGCGGGGGCGGAACCCCCGGGTCGAAGTCCCTGTTTGACCGACTATAGACGGAATCGCGGGTTTTCGCTGCCAGGGAGTACTGTCAGGTCGGCGTGTTAGGCTGCCCGGCAGCATGGCCGAGAGGGTCCGACAACATCGCTTCGCCCTCGGTCTTCGAGCGACCGCAGTTCGCGCAAGCCTCGGCGCGGACATCGCCGTCCTTTGTGAGGCGCGCGTCGCGTCGGGAGCGCCTTGGGCCAAGCGGTCGCTTTCGCGGGCGGCTCGTTCGGCGCGAGGCGTACATTGGGCACCGCGAGAGGCTGGCCGCGGCGCGCGCGGGGTAGCCGACCCGGCGTTGCGAACCGCCTGCTGGGGGAAGTAGTGGCACGAGGGTGCCCGCCACGAGCGCCGTGCGGATACCGGGACACAACCGTCAGGCAGGTGCAAACGATGCCGAGCAGGTCGACCGCCAACTCCATCGACGAGTACATCGCGGAATTCCCCCATGAGACTCAGAAGGTGCTGCAAGAGGTGCGCGCGCTCATCAGGACATCGGCGCCCGAGGCGACAGAGACGATCAGCTACGCGATCCCTACGTTCGATCTCAACGGCAGACATCTGGTGCACTTCGCAGGGTACGAGAAGCACATCGGGTTCTATCCGACGTCGAGCGGGATTGCGGCGTTCAAGGAAGAACTCAAGCCCTACAAGAGCGCGAAGGGCTCGCTGCAGTTCCCCCTCGGCCAGCCCATGCCCGCGGACTTGATCCGCCGGATCGTCGGGTTCAGGGTCGCAGAGGCCACCGGCAAGGCCTCGAAGTAGGGGCCGCGGGCCGGCGGGGCTTGGCGAAGTGAGAACGAGGGCGTTCGATGGTCGATGCGGGTTCGGTCGCGCGGATGTGGGATGCTTTCGTGACCGCGTGCCCGCATCTCGTCGGTCCGCAGGCTACGCACTCTTCGTGGCACTTCTGTGACAACCAGGCGGACGCGGACGAGCTTGCAGAACTCGTGCTGACGGGGCGCAAGCGCGCCACGGCCAGCGCGCTCTGGTCGTATGAGGCCGAGCATGAGCCACTGCCGCGGGTGGGTGACTTCAGTGTGATCACGGACTGGTCGGACAACGCGCGTTGTGTCATCCGCACCACGGCGGTCGAGATTGTCGCGTTCGCGGCGGTCAGCGCGGAGTTCGCGGCAGCCGAAGGGGAGGGCGACGGCTCACTCGAGCAGTGGCGAGAGGCGCACTGGGCTGCCTTCGGGCGCGAGCTCGCTCCGAGCGGCAGGACGCCCGAGCCAGACATGCCCGTCGTATGTGAGCGCTTCGACGTGGTGTTCCGGGGGCGGCCGCCTCACCCTTCGCGACGGAGGTAGTGGATCCCATGACCCTCGCTCAAGACATCGCTCGCACGCTGAGCCTCGAGCAGCATCCCGAGGGCGGGTTCTATCGCGAGACCTTCCGGTCCGACGTGCTGGTTGCCACGTCCGCAGGGCCGCGTGCAGCCGCCACCGGCATCCTCTTCCTCGTCACAGCGGCGAGTCCCAGCCGGTTCCACCGACTGCGTTCGGACGAGCTCTGGCTCTATCACTCGGGTACGCCCCTCGAGCTCGTCTCGCTGCTCCCCGACGGCTCGTCGGAGCACGTCGTGTTGGCCGGCGCCGACGCGCTCGCGGTGAGCGATGAGGCCTCGCCGCAGGCGATCGTTCCCAGGGGCGCTTGGCAGGCCGCCCGCGTGTTGGCCCAGGACAGCGCAAGCGAGAGTGCGTGGACGCTGGTCTCGTGCGTCGTCACCCCGGGTTTCGACTACGCCGACTTCGAGCTCGGCGACCGCGACGAATTGGCAACTGCTTACCCGCTGGACGCTGAGCTGGTGCGGGAGCTGACCTGAGGTCGCGGACGATGGTCTGTGGGGTTCGTCCGGCTGCCGGTATACCCTGACCTCATGCCGGTCGAAAGAGCCCACTGAGGCGTGCGAGTGACCGCTCGAGAGAGTGCGACGCGCGCGACTCTCCACCTCGGCAGCATCCGCGACCTCGAGCACGCTTTGGCCGACGAGGTGGGGCGTCTTCAGGGCGGCGATCCCTTGTGCGCCGTCACGATCATCGTCGGTTCGGGTCTGGTGCGCGATCACGTCCGCCGAGCACTGGTTCGCTTGCGCAGTGGCGGGTCGGGGCGGCTGAGCGGCGCCCCACCGGGGCACGCCAACATCCATGTCGAGACCATCCACGGCCTTGCCGCGCGTCTGGCGAGGCCCGGGCTCGCGCGCCGTGGCCTGCGCAAGGCGCCGGATCTGGCGCGCGAGCGCCTCGTACTGCGTCTGGTGCGCGCTCGCGCCGGCAGCGGCTGGTACTTCGCCCCCGTCGGCGGCCTTCCCGGGCTCCCGTTGGCGCTTGCGCGCACGCTCGACGATCTGCGCGAGGCGTGTGTGTCGCCCGACGGTCTCGAGGGCTTTGCCCGCGAGAACGAGACGCCCAAGCTGCGCGACTTGGCGGCTCTGTACCGCGACTACGTTTCGTCTCTCGCGGACGCTGGCCTCTGCGACGACGCCGAGCTCTACGCCGAAGCGTCGCGCGCGGTTCGTGAGGACACGCAGATAGACGAGGGCGGGGGCGCCCGCCTGGTCGAGGCGAGCGCCCCTGCCCTCGTCTACGGTCTGTACGACCTTCCCGAGATGCAGCTGCGCGTGCTGGCGGCGCTGCGCCACCGGGTCGCGGCCGTCTTCGTGCCTGACCTGGCGGCGCCGGGCCACGCGCCGGCGAGCACAGAGGCCGCACCGGGCGGCGGCAATGCAGACCGCTTGCTGGAGGCGCTCGGTTGCGCCGCCGGCGGTCCGGCTGGGCCGGGGCAGGCGAGCGCCGATCTCATTCCGCGGCTCAACATCGTCTCGGTCCCCGACGAGCGCGCCCAACGGCGCGAGATCGCGCGCGAGATCATCCTCGCCGCACGCGCAGGCGTCGCCTTTCACGAGACGGCTGTGGTGGCGGCGGGCGCTCGCGAGCGCGCAGCGCTCGCGCGCGCCCTTAGCGCCGCCGGCGTGCCGGTGGCGGCCCGGCTTCCTGACCGCGACCCGCGGGCCGCGGCGTGCCGCCTCCTCCTCAACTGCGTGGTGCCCACCGGCGGTCGCGCACCGCTGCAACGCGCCGCGGTGCTCGAGCTCGCCTCGGCCCGGCGCTTGATCGATGCGCCGTCGGCGGCGCTCGTCGCCCGGTGGGACAGGATCACGCGGCGCGCCCGGGTCGTCGCCGGCGAAGACGACTGGAGCGGCCGGCTCGCGAGCCTGCGCCGGCGCCTCGAGTGGCGGCGCGCACGCACGGACGGTGGGGACGACGACGGCGACGCGCCCGGTCGCGCCGAGCTCGAGGCCGATCTGGAGGCGCTCGAGGCGCTGGAGGGTTTCATCGCCAGGCTTGTGCGCAGCCTCAGTTCTCTTCCGCCGGCGGCCGCTTGGCCCGCGATGTCGTCGGCTCTCCTGCGGTTGGTCGACGGGCTCCTCGTTCGCGACGACGACGACCCGGCGCGCGACGCACTGCGCAGCCTCGCCGGCCTCGAGGCCCTCGAAGAGGAGGTGACGCTCGACGATGCCGCTGCCGTCGCGCGCCGGCTGCTCGACGAGATCGAGACGCCGACGGGACGGGTGGGTCGCAACGGAGTGAGTGTGCTCTCTCCTCACGAGGTGCGAGGGCTCGCCTTCCAGACCGTCGTCGTCGCCGACCTTGCCGAAGGCGGTTTCCCGGGCCGGATACCCAACGACACGATCCTGCTCGATGCGGAGCGCGAGCGCGTGGCGGCGGCGCTCGGGGTCTCGCTCGAGACCGCCGAGCGCCGCGACGCGCTCGCGCCGGCGCTTCTCTCCATGGCGCTGCAGGCCGCTCGCGAGCGGGCGGTCCTCGTGCTACCGCGGCTCGACGCCGGCACGGGCAGCCCTCGTCTGCCCTCGCGCGTGCTGCTGGGAGCGGCGAGCGCCGCCGTGGGCCGGCGTGTCGACGCCGACGAGATCGAGCACGGCGAGCTCCCGTCTGAGCTGTTCCGGCAGGGTGCCTGCCTCTGTGGTCCCGCCGGCCCCTGGCGCGTCGCTCGCAGCCGACCTCGCTCTCGACGAACGCGAGCTCGACCTGGCGCTGCTCCTCGACCGGGGATCCGTCTCCGAGAGAGGTCGGGCGGCATATCTTGACGGTCTGCTGGGAGCAGCCGGCGCCGCACGCCGTCGGGCGGCGCTGAAGTCACCGCACGGCGCTCTGCTCACACCCTTCGACGGGCAGGTCGACCCCGCTCGCGCCGACGCCGCGGTGAGAGCGTTACTGGCCGCCCCCATCGGCCCGACCGCATTGCGGAGCTACATCGATTGCCCCTTCGGCTTCTACGCGCGTCACCTGCTCGGCATCACGGTCGATGAGGAGCCTGGGCTGACGCTCGACATCGAGCCGCTCGACTACGGCACACTCGCGCACGACATCCTCGAGGATCTCTACCGACGGGTCGCCGAAGATCCTGCTCTCGGCCTTCCAGAGGCGCTGGCCCTCCTGCCCGATCTCGTTGACGCACGCGCGCGCCGCGCGGAGAAGGACGGGCTTACCGGTTATCCGCTGGCCTGGAGCGTCAAGCGGCGGCAACTCCTCGCCGACCTCACGCGCGCTGTCGCGAACGACCCGGTCTGGCAAGGCCAGATGCGCCCCGCCCATCTCGAGTGGACCTTCGGTGACGCGCTCACGCCGCCGGTCGAGCTCGAAGTCGACGGGCTGGTCGTGCGCTTTACCGGTCGCGCCGACCGCATCGACCTGAGCGCCGACGGCAGCGCGGCGGCGCTCATCGACTACAAGACGGGCAAAGGCGAGGCCGAGGAGATGGCCATCAAGCGGGAGATCGACATCCAGTTGCGCGTCTACCGGTTGGCCGCAGCGTTGCTGACACCGCCGCCGGCCGAGGTTGAGGCCGCGTATCGGCTCGTGACCCGCAAGGGTGGCTTCCGCGACCTCGCCCTCGACGAGAGCGAGGGCGAGGTCGCGGAAGCCCTCCGGAGGATCGTGAGCGTGGTCCTCTCGCTCATGCGCGCCGGCGCGTTCCCGCGCTGGCGCGAGAACGACCGCCGTTGCTCGTCCTGCAACTACGACACAGGCTGCGCCGGGCGTGTGTGGGTCTTCGAGCGCAAGGTCGGCGACGCCAGGCTGGCGCCGCTGAAGCAGCTCAGGGAGGAGGGCCTTGCCGCCTCTCGCTGACGAGTCCGTGAGGCGTCGCGTGCGCGACGATCTCTCCACCACCTTCCTGGTCGAGGCGGGCGCGGGCACGGGCAAGACGAGCGTGCTCGTCGATCGCTTCGTCGCCTGCCTGCTCGACGGCCGCGACACGACCATCGACCAGGTGGTGGCCATCACGTTCACCGAGAAGGCCGCGGGCGAGTTGCGCCAGCGCGTGCGGCGCAAGCTCGAATCGCTGCTGCGCGACCCCGCGAGGGGCGCCGAGATGTTCCCGGGGCTCGACGATCCGGGGCTGGCGCGCCTGACCAAGGCCCTGGTCGAGCTTGAGACCGCTCAGATCTCGACGATCCACTCCTTCGCCGCCAGGTTGCTGCGCGAGCGGCCCGTCGAAGCGCGCGTCGATCCCGCCTTCAGGCAGCTCGATCAGCTCGGCTCCGAGCTCGTCTTCGACCAGCTCTGGGAGGAATGGCTGGGCGCCGCCCCCGAAGAGCCCGACACCGGGAGGCTGCTTGCCGAGCTCCTCGAGGCTGAGGTCTCCCTCACGACTCTGCGCACGCTGGCGGCGGCGCACTTCGGTTGGCGGCACGAGCTTGGCCCCGAGCTACCTGATGTGCCTGCCGCGCCCGTTCTCGCGCCCTTGATCGCCGCTGTGAAGGAGGCCGCGGCTGAGGCTCGCCGCTTCGCCGAGGTCTGCAGCGACCCGGGTGACGGCCTCCTGCAGAAGGTCGAGGCATTCACGGCGCGGCTCCTCGATCTGCCGGGCGAGGGTGAGCTCCACGAGCTCGGCGCCGCCATCCTCGCCGTGGCCGCCCAGAAGGCGCCCTCCGCCGCCTCGGGCAGGCAGGATGCCTGGGGAGGCAAGGAAGGCAAGGCACTCATGGTGCGGCAGTGCGAGCGTTGCGGCGAGCGCCTCGGCGAGGCGGCCCGTCGCTACGGCGCGTACGTCGTCGCGCTGGCGCTCGGCGTGGCGGCGCGCTTCGCGCGCTCCGCCGCCGAGCGCCAGCGCGGCCTCGGGCTGCTCGACTTCGACGACCTGCTCGGCGTGGCCCGCGACCTGCTCCTGCGCCACGGCCCCCGGCGCTACTTCCAGCAGCGCTTCAGGTACCTTCTTGTCGACGAGTTCCAGGACACCGACCCCCTGCAGGCGGAGCTCGTCTTCCTGCTCGGCGAGCGCGAGCCCGCCACCGACGACTGGCGGCGAGTGGACCTGCAGCCGGGCAAGCTGTTCCTGGTGGGCGATCCCAAGCAGGCGATCTACCGCTTCCGCGGCGCCGACTTCGATACCTACGGCGCGGTCGAACGACGGCTGCACGAGCTGCCCGGGGCAGAGGTCGTCTCCATCCAGGTCAATTTCCGTACCGTGCCCACGGTCATCGAGTGGGTCAACGCGGCCTTCGCCCCTCTGCTGGTGCGCGACGAGGCCGGCCTGCAGGCTCCCTACGCGCCGCTCCTGCCGCACCGTGCCGAAAGCCGCGACGGTCCCCGAGTCTGTGTCGTCGAGGTCGATCCGCTCGAGGAAAAGCAGTCGCGGCTCGAGCAGCGTCGCACCGAGGCGAAGCTCATCGCCGACCTGCTGGCCGGTCTCGACGAGCTCGGCCGCGAGGTGTGCGACCGTGGGGTCGGAGCCGAGACGGCGCGGCCCGCTCGTCTCGGCGACGTGACGATCCTCTTCCCGACGTTCAACGGTATCGGCGAATACGAGCGCGCTCTGCGCGAGGCCGGCGTGCCCTACCGTGTCGAAGGCGGGCGTACCTACTTCCAGCGCGACGAGGTGCGCGACGCCGTGCTCGGCCTGCGGGCGGTCGACGATGCCGCCGGTGAGCTGACCGTGTACGGGGCCTTGCACAGCTCGCTGTTCGGCTTCTCCGATGACGACCTCCTGGCCTTCCACCTTGCCGGAGGACGCTTCAACTACTTGGCCGACCAGGACGAGTCATTGAGCCGCGACGCCCTCTTCGCCGCTGTGCTGACGGCGTTCTCGCTGCTTCGCCGTCTCCACGAGGGGCGCAACGAACGCCCGCTCGACGAGACGCTCGACCTGCTCTTGCGCGGCGCGCACCTCGCAGAGGCGCAGGCGGCCTTCGGCGACGGGCCCGAGCAGGCCGTGGCCAACCTCGACCGGCTGGCTGCGCTGACCGAGGCCTACGCCGCCGAGCCCGAAGCGACCTTCCACGGACTCGTGCGGCATCTGGCGGAGTCGGTGACCAAGGCCGAGATCGCGGAGTCACCGGTCGGCGAAGAGGGCGGCTTTGTACGTCTGACGACCGTGCACAAGGCCAAGGGCCTGGAGTTCCCGATCGTGGTGCTCGCCAACACGATGAGCGATCGGCGCGGCGACGGCCGCGAGGGAGGGGCTGATCTTCTGCTGCAGCGGGCGACGTCCTCGCTGGAATGCAGCCTGCGCTGTGATGCCGGCGACGGCAGCGGCCGCTTCGAGAGCGCGAGCTGGACCAGCGCGAAGGAGCGCGACAGGGCGGCGCTCGATGAGGAGTACAAGAGGCTCGCCTACGTGGCCTGCACGCGCGCCGCCGACCACCTGTTAGTCCCTGCGGTCGCTCTGGCGCAGGCGGGGAGCACGACGTTCCTGGGTCATCTGCGTCCGTCGCTCGACAGGGATTCGGCGGTGCCGACCGCGCGCCGACGCTGGCAACCGCGGCGCCGAGCGGTACCGGCAGCTCGTGACCGTGTCGACGTCGCAGAGCAGCTACGTCGGCGTGAGTCCTGGGTAGCCGAGCGCACACGCGCCCTCGCGGAGGCTGCCCGTCCGGCGCTGATGACCTCGCCGAACTCGCTCGAGCCGCGCTGGCCACAGGAGACGCCCGCAGGCGCTCCCGGCGGTGACGGGGCGGCGATCCGTCGGCGGGCGCTCGCAGTCGGCTCGGCGTTGCACCGGGTGATGGAGCTCGTTCCTCTCGGTGACCGTGACGTGCTCGCCGACGGCGAGCTCGAGAGCTTGTCCGCGGCCGCGGCCGCGGAGTGCGGCTGCGCAGATCTGGTCGACCGTGTCGCCGAGCTTGCGCGCGCCGCGTGGAGATCGCCTCCCGTGCGCGCGGCGGCCGCCTCTCCGCGGTCCTACCGCGAGCTGCCGGTCACGGTCGACGATGACGGTGTGCTGCTCGACGGCGTCGTCGATCTCCTTTACCGCGACGGCGATGAGTGGGTGGTCGTCGACTACAAGAGCGACGTTGCCGTCGACGCGGCCGAGATCCGCCGCCGCTATGCGCTGCAGGGCGGAGCCTACGCTCTCGCCCTGCAGCGCGTGACCGGCGAGCCCGTGCGCCGCGTGGTGTTCGTGCTGGCGGCGGTGCGCGCCGACGCGGGCGAGGAGGGCCTCGTCGAGGTGACCGTCGACGAGGCCCTCCTCGCCCGCACGCGCGAGCGCATGCACGAAGTGGCGGCCGAGCCGTCCGATCCGCCGCTCACGCTGTCGGCGCTCTGAGAGGCGACCGCGCCCGAGGCGACGTTTGACCGCTCCCTCCGGCGCCTATAGCATGGGTCAGTCAGCCGACCCAGGTCGACGGAGGGAGGAGCCACGCATCCGCAGATCGCGCTCGTGAGCCCCACCCAGGTCGACCAGCCTCCCCCCGTCTCCCTCCTCTAGTCCAGCTCGCCCTGCCCGGTAGCGACGGCAGCAGCGGCGTCGCCGAGCGTCCATGGAGAGCACGCGCGTAGTGCGCTGCATCGTTCCGCCCGCCGCTCCCGGTTGATAGGGTTGCATCGTCTTTATGCATTCCTGCATCGTGCCATGTCGTGCCATGTGAGGAGGAGATCATGATCAGGGTAGTCGAGTGGGGCACCGGTGAGATGGGACAGGGCCTTCTCAAGTTCATCCTCGACCGGCCCAAGGACATCGAGCTCGTCGGCTGCGTCGTCACCAATCCGGCCAAAGAAGGCAAGACCGTCGGCGAGCTGCTCGGACGGCCGTGTGGCGTCGTCATGACGAGGGACTACGAGAAGGTGTTAGCGCAGAAACCCGACGTCGTCTGCATCAACACGCAGTCGAACCTGCACGAGATCACGAGCCAGGTCGAACCGTCCATCACGGCGGGCGCCGACGTGATCTGCATCGCCGAGAAGCTTTCCTATCCTTGGGCCAGCGACGCCGCCTGGGCCGGCCGCATCGACGCCCTCGCCAAGCAGCACGGCGTCAGCGTTCTGGGTACCGGCATCAATCCCGGCTTCATGCTCGACGCGCTGATCGTCATGTGGAGCTCGATCTGCCTGCGCGTCGACTCGATCAAGGCGACGCGCGTCAACGACCTCTCACCGTTCGGCCCCACGGTCATGACCGGTCAAGGCGTAGGCACCACGGTCGAGCAGTTCGAGAAGGGCGTCGCCGACGGCAGCATCGTCGGCCACATCGGCTTTCCCGAGTCGATCGGCCTCATCGCCAGGGCGCTGGGCTGGAAGATCGACAGGGTCGAGGAGACGCGCGAGCCGATCGTCACGAGCGTCGAGCGCTCCACGCCGCACGTGCACGTGGCCCCCGGCGACGTCGCCGGCTGTCGCCACATCGGCAAGGGCTACGTGGGCGACGAGCTCAAGATCGAGCTCATCCACCCGCAGCAGATCCACCCCGAGCTCGAGGGCCAGGAGACCGGCGACTACATCGAGATCCACGGCGATCCCGACGTCAACATGGCCAACAAGCCCGAGATCCCGGGCGGTAAGGGCACCTACGCAAGCACCGGCAACTACATCCCGCTCATGAAGGCCGCCCCCGCCGGCATGCTCACCGTCGTCGACATGCCGTTGCCGCGCTTCCTCACTCCCACCGTCTGAAGGCGGCCGGCCATGAGTGACGCAGCACGCGTACAAACCGGCGACTGGGTCGAGGTCGAACGGACCATTCTCGACCCCTCGCAGCGTTCCAAGAACCTGCCGCCGGAGACGGCGGAGAAGCCCCTGCTCATGTGGGTGAAGGGTTTCGCCCTGGCCGACGGCGCCCTCGGCGATGAGATGACCGTCGAGACGATGACGGGACGCCACGTGAGCGGCAGACTCTCCGCCGTGAACCCGGGCTACTTCCACACCTTCGGCAACCCGATCCCCGAGCTCGCGCACGTGGGCAAGGACCTGCGCGAACGACTGTCCGCCTATCGTGAGACCGAGAAGGGTGGTGCGTGATGGCCACCCGTTTCGATGAGATCATGGGGCGCCGCGGCGAGATCATGCGCGGCGCCCTCGGCATGGACTACAGCCGCTTCGAGCGCAGTCCGGTCGCCTTCGACTACGAGGCGATGATGGCCGACCACGGCTACACGCTCGACGACATCAAGCGCATCCAGGCCGCGGCCGGCGTGGGCGACACCCCGCTGCTCGAGCTGCGCAACATGACCGACCTGGTGCGCTCGATCTCGGAGCCCGGCAGGGGGGCGCGCATCTTCGTCAAGGACGAGGCCGCCAACCTCGCCGGCGCCTTCAAGGACCGCCGCGCCTCTATCTCGATTCACACGGCCAAAGAGAAGGGCTACGAGGGAGTGATCGCGGCGACGTCGGGCAACTACGGCGCCGCCGTCGCCAGCCAGGCGGCGCGCTACGGGCTCAAGTGCATCATCTGCCAGGAGACCTACGACAGCCGCAAGGTCGGTCAGCCCGAGATCGTCGAGAAGGCGCGCATCTGCGAGGCCTACGGTGCCGAGGTCGTGCAGATGACGGTCGGCCCCGAGCTCTTCTTCCACATGCTCGAGCTCCTCGACGAGACCGGCTACTTCGCCGCCTCGCTCTACTCCTCGTTCGGCGTCTCGGGTATCGAGACCCTCGGGCTCGAGATCGCCAACGAGATGAAGGAGCGCACCGGCGCCTACCCGACCGCTGTGGTCGTCACGCACGCCGGCGGCGGCAACACGACAGGCACGGCTCGCGGCCTCAAGCGCGCCGGGGCCAGCGAGACGGAGATCGTGAGCGCCTCGGTCGACCTCTCCGGCCTGCACATGGCCTCCGACCGCGACTTCAACCGCAAGAGCTTCACCACGGGGCACACCGGCTTCGGCGTGCCCTTCGCCACCTGGCCCGACAGGGCCGACGTGCCGCGCAACGCGGCGCGTCCGCTGCGCTACATGGACCGCTACCTCACCGTGACCCAGGGCGAGGTGTTCTACGTGACCGAGGCGCTCGTCAAGCTCGAGGGCCTCGAGCGCGGGCCGGCCGGCAACACGGCCATGGCCGTGGCCGTCTCGCTGGCCCGCGAGCTGCCTCGCGAGGCTACGATCGTCGTGCAGGAGACGGAGTACACCGGCGCCGGCAAGCACCACTGGGCGCAGCTCAACTTCGCCAAGGAGATGGGTGTCGAGGTGCGCCGCGGCGACCCGCTCGAGAACAAGCCCGGAGAGGTGATCGTCATCCCGGAGCGGCCGGAGCAGATCCAGGCGAAGGACTTCGACCTGGCGCGCATGCGCAAGAGTTACGTGCGCAACGCGCTCAAGGCCGCGCCCGAGGGTTATGCGCCGACCGCCGACGACCTGGCCTTCCTGGCCGCCGACACCAACAGCGACGTGGCCACGGTGGACGGCATGGTCCGCGAGCTGGCGGAGACCTAGCGATGGCCCGCGAAGACACCTACCTGGAGTGGCGGGGGCACCTGGCGGGCCTCGACGACGAAGAGCTCGAGGCCCGCTTCTGGGCGCTCGTGGGCGAGATCGTCGATCCGCTGGTCGAGCTCGCGCGCACGCACACCTCACCCTCGATCGAGCGCTCCGTGCTCATGCGCATGGGCGTCGACTCGCGCACCTGCATGGCGGTCGTGACGGAGGTCGACAACCGCGGCCTCCTCGGTCACGGCGCCGGCCACGTGGTGCTCCACTGCGCGACCGAGTGGGGCATCAACGTGCGTGAGGCGGCGGTCCGCCTGGCCGCCGGCGAGGGCTGGGAGACGGTCGCGGCGCGCTGGGGGGTGGCGAGCAATGTCTGACGACCAGCTCGCCAGCGACGCCCAGCGCGCCGCCCACGACGCGCTGCCGCTCTCGCCCGATGAGAAGCTCGACGTCGTCGAGCTTCTCAAGGACATCGAGCACTACCGCCCGCGGCGCAAGGGCTGGCACTGGCGCGAGCAAGTGCCGCAGCAGCGCATCGGCCCGTTCGAGTACCGGCAGACGTCCAAGCCGCTCGAGCGCAGCGTGCCGCTGCCCTCGGCGCACTACTTCGGCGACATCGATCCGCAGCCCGACTGCGTGGTGACCACCGAGATCGCCTCGGGCCGCTTCGAGGACGACATCAGACGCATGCGCATGGCCGCCTGGCACGGCGCCGACCACATGATGGTCATCCGCACCGCCGGCCAGAGCCACATGGACGGCCTCCTCGAGGGCACGCCTGAGGGCGTCGGCGGCATCGCCGTCACGCGCAAGCAGGTGCGCGCCACGCGCAAGGCCCTCGACCTCGTCGAGGACGAGGTCGGTCGCCCGATCAACTTCCACTCCTACGTGAGCGGGGTGGCCGGCCCCGAGATCGCCGTCATGTTCGCCGAGGAGGGCGTCAACGGAGCCCACCAGGACCCGCAATACAACGTCCTCTACCGCAACATCAACATGTACCGCTCGTTCGTCGACGCCGCCGTGGCCAAGAAGGTCATGGCAAGCGTGGGTATGGCGCAGATCGACGGCGCCCACAACGCCAACGCCACGGCGCGCGAGGCCTGGAAGGTCATGCCCGAGCTGCTCGTGCAGCACGCCATCAACTGCGCCTACTCGGTGGCCGTCGGCATGCCCAAAGAGGACATCTGCCTCTCGACAGTGCCGCCCGACGCGCCGCCGGCGCCCAAGATCCGCCTCGACCTGCCCTACGCCATCGCCCTGCGCGACCTCTTCGAGGGCTACAAGATGCGCGCCCAGCAGAACACGCGCTACATCGAGTCCTGCGGCCGCGAGGCGACCGTCACGCACGTGCTCGACCTGCTGATCTCGCGCCTGACCTCGGCCGACATCCAGTCGACGATCACGCCCGATGAAGGGCGCAACGTGCCCTGGCACTACAACAACGTGCACGCTGTCAACACGGCCCGCCAGGCGCTCGTCGGCATGGACGGTCTGCGCGACATCGTCACGGTCGACCCCGAGAACGCGGAGCTCAAGGCGCAGGTACGTGAGCTCAAGGAACGGGCGGTGCTCTTCCTCGAGCACATGATCGCGGACGGCGGCTACTTCGCCTCCGTCGAGCAGGCCTACTTCGTCGACTCCGGGCTGTACCCGGAGACCAACGACGACGGCATCGCGCGCAAGGCCGACGGCGGTGTGGCGGCGGGATCGATCGTCGAGCGCGCCGACGACTACCTGGCGCCGGTCTGCCACCACTTCGGCGCGAACCACCTGCCCCAGGGTCTTGTGAAGCCCTGCGACCTGATCGGCGGCTGCACGCTCTGCGACGGTGAGAAGGTCCCCTTCATCGACGAGCTCGACCCCGAGGACAACGTCAACGTGCGCCTCGAGCGCACGCGGGCGCTGCGCGAGAAGGGCCTTATCAAGCCCGAGGTGGAGTGGGCGGCCGACGGCTGGGTGGTCGTCACCCTCATGCTCCCGGCAGCCGAACGCGTGGCCGAGTTCGCCGCCCTCGAGTTCGGCAAGGCGATGAACCTGCAGGACTGCGAGGTCATCCACAAGCAGGTCCTGCACCCTGCCGAGGGCACGCTGATCGAGCTCAAAGGGCGGCTCGACGTGACCGTCGATCCGGCGACCCTCGTCATCCCCGAGAAGCCGGAGGTGCTCTCGCCCGAGGAGGTGCGCGCCTGGGTGGCCGAGCATGGCCTTAAGGTGATCGGCGCCACAGTAGGCTCCGACGAGCACTCAGTCGGCATGCAGGAGATCCTCGACATCAAGCACGGCGGGCTCGAGGCGTTCGGCGTCGAGTGCTACTACCTGGGCACCTCGGTGCCGGTCGAGAAGGCCATCGACGCCGCGATCGAGCACGCCGCCGCCGCCATACTGATCTCGACCATCATCACTCACGGCGACGTGCACCGCCTGAACATGCAGAAGCTCAACGATCTCTGCGTGGAGAAGGGCGTGCGTGACCGCTTCGTGCTGGTCGGCGGCGGCACGCAGGTGGCCAACGAGGAAGCCGTCGAGTGCGGTATGGATGCCGGCTTCGGCCGCGGCACCAAGGGCATCGACGTGGGATCGTTCATCGTCAAGGAGCTGCGCCGGCGCGAGGCGGGAGGCGAAGCCTGAGCGCCTCGCGCGCACACGGCGGCGCGCCTCGCAGGCCCGGCGGTGACGAGCCGCCGGGCCGCACGCCGGTGATCGACTCGTCGGGGCGGACGTGTGATGCCGCGCGCCCCGTCGACGCCCTCGTGGCCGAGATCGGCTCGACGACGACCGTCGTCTCGGCCTTCGACGGCCTACAGGGGGACGCGCCGGCGGCGCCGGCGCTCCTTGGCCAGGGCGTCGCCGCGACGACGGTCGGCGACGGCGACGTCACGCTCGGTGTGAATCAGGCGCGCGCGGCGCTCGAGGCCCGTTCCGGGCCGCTGGCGCCGCGCGCCATCCTCGCTACGAGCTCCGCCGCCGGCGGCCTGCGCATGACGGTGCACGGTCTCACGCAGCGCATGACGGCCATGGCTGCGCGCGAGGCGGCCCTCGGCGCCGGCGCGGTCGTGAAGTACCAAACGGCCGGCAGGCTGCGCGAGGGCGACATCGAGCGCATCGCGCAGGAGCGTCCGAACCTCATCCTGCTCGCCGGTGGGGTCGAGGGCGGCGACGTCGAGACCGTACTCGCCAACGCGCGCCTGCTGGCGCGGCTGCCCACGCGGCCCAACGTCGTCTTCGGTGGCAACTCCGAGGTGCGCGACGAGGTGCGCGCGCTGCTCGAGGAGGCCGGCTTCAAGGTGAGGACGACGCCGAACGTGTATCCGGCCGTCGACGAGCTCGACATCGTGCCGGCGCGGGCGGTCATCCACGACGCCTTCGAGGAGCACATCACGCACGCCCCGGGCATGGAGCGCATCGTCGACCTCGTCACGGGACCTATCCTGCCCACGCCCGGCGCGGTGCTGCTGGCGGTGGAGCGTCTCGCCGAGGAGCTCGGCGACCTGGTCGTCATCGACGTCGGCGGGGCGACCACCGACGTGCACTCCGTCACCGACGGCAGCCCCGATCTCGCCGCCCTGCAGACGGAGCCACAGCCGCACAGCAAGCGCACCGTCGAGGGCGACCTGGGCACGTTCGTGAGCGCGCGCCACGTCGTCGACCTGCTGCCGGCGGCCGAACGGCCGGCGGCTCTGCCGCCGGCGCTGCCGACGACGGCCGATGAGATCGACGCAGCGCGCACCCTCGCTCGCGCCGCGGCCGTCACGGCCGTGCAGCGGCACGCCGGCGCTCTCGTGCACCTCTACACGCCTACCGGACGCAAGACGGTGGCGCGCGGCCGTGACCTCACGGCTTGCCGTTGGGTGATCGGCACCGGCGGCGCCCTGACGAGATTGCCGGGCGGGGAGGAGGTGCTCGCGTCGACGCGCGCGTCGACGGGCGGCCCCTCGGAGAGGCTCCTGCCGCCCGCCGACGCGCGCGTCGCCCTCGACGGCGACTACATCTTCGCCTGCTGCGGCGCGCTGCTGGCGCGCTTCAGCGCCGACCGGGTGGTCGCGCTCATGCGGCACAGCCTCGGCTGCTGAAGGAGCCTGGGCCAGACCCCGTGTAGCCTCTCCCGCGTCGGTGGGGAATGCAGGAGGCAGGCGATAGGCCCTGGGGCGCACGGTAGCAGGCTTCGGTCCCGTTGTACGGGCCCAGACGACGCGGCAGGGCACCACGAGCCCTCCGCGACCGCGCCTCCCAGCCGCTTCGCAAGACGACGGGAGGAAGGGCGAGATGGACGAGATGGAGCGCTCCGCTGAGGGCAAGACGATACTCATCACCGGTGCGACGTCGGGTATCGGCAGAGCCACCGCCCTCGCCCTCGCGGCTCGCCGGCCGCACTTGGTCATCCTGGCTAGAGACCCGAAACGCGGCGAGGAGGTGGCGGCCGCGGCTCGTCGGGCGGGGGCCGCAGACGCCGAATTGCTCCGCTGCGATGTGAGCCTGATGGAGTCGGTGCGCGCGGCTGCGGCGGAGTTCGCCCGCCGCCACGCCGTCCTTGACGTACTCATCAACAACGCCGCAGTCTTCACCGCCCATCGCGAGGTGACCGCGGAGGGGCACGAGCGCATGCTCGCCACGAACTACCTCGGCCCGTTTCTGCTGACCAACCTCCTGGCCGATCGCCTCGCCGCCGCCGCTCCCTCACGCGTTATCATGGTGACCGCCCCGGCGACGACCGCACCCCACGTGGACGACCTCGAGAGCGCGGGCCGCTTCCGGCCGACGCTGGCCTTCGGTCGCTCGAAGGCCGCCGAGCTCCTCTTCAGCTACGCGCTGGCACGACGTCTCGGGCCTCGCAGCGTGGCCGTTTGCGCGTACCATCCCGGGGTCACACAGACCACCCTGCTGAAGAACGGGCCGCTTGCGATGAGAGCACTGGGGGCGGTCATGAACCTCAGGGCCCAGACAGCCGAGCAGGCCTCCCGGGGTCTCGTCGAGCTTTCCCTTTCGCTGGGGATCGAGCGGCTCGCCGGTGGGCTCGTGCATGACGGTAAGGCGATCAAGGCGCCCTTCGCCGATGATGGCGAGCTGCAGGAACGACTCTGGGCGGCGAGCGAGCGACTCGTGGGGATGATCGAGCCGGACGCGACGAAGGACGCGCGTGCGGATGACCACAGGCGACTCTCTAGATAAGCAGACCGGCAGGAGCGAGCAGACCCAGCATCCCGCGCTCGCTCCTTTCACGCCCCAGGGCGCGACTGGTTCGGGCGGGCGTTCGTGGAGCCTACGCCCGCGCATGGCTCTGAGAGCTAGGGCGTGGGAGTCAACTGCTTAGGATGCTGCTGCGCCGGATCCCTTGGAATCGCCCAACTGTTCGACCGCGAGCGTCAGCTTCTCGATCCTGTCGGCGATAAGCGCCAAGAACAGGCGAGTGGCTTGGGCGTCGGTGGTGCGGCCGCTCAGGATAGAGCTCTCGATAGCATCCACGAGGTCTTGCGTCGCCGCGTTCATGCCGGCAACCTGCATTCTTCACTCCTCTCGAGCGTGACAGAAGTAGAGGAAGACTAACGAACGGAGCTGGGGCCCGCTAGCCGAGCGTGCCTGCCTGAGGGTGGAGTCCTGGCGCGACGGCGGACGCGACGGCGGGGTCTTGCTCGTCGGTGCCGCACACGCACTCCTCTCCCGTGGTCGCGCGCTGCGGGAAGACGTCGCATCATCCAGGCATCAAGGGTGCGGCGAGGGGTATCCTGACTCTCGTGGTCGCGACGACGCCTCATCCCGCACTCGCTCCCTTCACGCCACAGGTGCGTGACTGGTTCGCGCGAGCGTTCGCGGAGCCGACGCCCGCGCAGATCCAGGCGTGGCCGGCCATCGCCACGGGCGAGCACGCGCTCATCGCCGCCCCGACCGGGTCGGGCAAGACCCTCGCCGCCTTCCTCTGGGCGCTCGATCGGCTCGTGGCCGATCCCTCGCCGGCTGACCGGCGCAAGCGCGTCACTCGTCTCGTCTACGTCTCCCCGCTCAAGGCGCTGGGCTACGACGTGGAGAAGAACCTTCGTGCGCCGCTGCGCGGCATCGGCGCCGACGTGAGGGTCGCTATCCGCACCGGCGACACCCCGCAGGTCGAGCGCCGCGAGATGCTGCGCGAGCCGCCTGACGTGCTCATCACGACGCCCGAGTCGCTCTATCTCATGCTCACCTCGCAGGCGCGGCGACTCTTCTCCGGCACGGAGTGGGTGATCGTCGACGAGATCCACGCCGTCGCGCAGACCAAGCGCGGCGCGCATCTCGCCGTGACGCTCGAGCGACTCGTCGAGGAGGCCGGTCGCGACGTGCAGCGCATCGGCCTCTCGGCGACGCAGAAGCCGCTCGAGGAGGTGGCCCGCTTCCTGGTCGGACCGCAGCGCTCATGCAGGGTCGTCGACGCCGGCCTGCGCAAGGAGCTCGACCTGCGCATCCACGTGCCGGTGGAGTCGATGGTCGAGCCCGACGAGGTCGATCTCGGGCTCGACCAGTCGACAGGCAAGGAGGCGACGCGGCGCTCGATCTGGCCGGCGATCTATCCGGAGCTCTTGCGGCTCGTGCGTGAGCATCGTTCCACGCTCGTCTTCGTCAACAACCGTCGCGCCGCGGAACGCATCGCGCTGCGGCTGAACGAGCTGGCCGAGCGGGAAGAGGAGGGCGACGCAGGGAAGAGAGCGTCGGGTCCGATCGCGCGCGCCCATCACGGCTCCCTCGCACGGGAGGAGCGGCTGCAGATCGAGGACCAGCTCAAGGCCGGCGTGCTGCCCTGTCTCGTGGCGACCTCGTCGCTCGAGTTGGGCATCGACATGGGCGCCGTCGACCTGGTGATCCAGGTCGAGTCGCCCAAGTCAGTGACGCGCGGGCTGCAGCGCATCGGGCGGGCCGGGCACGGTGTCGGCGATGTGTCCAAGGGGAGGATCTTCCCCAAGTTCCGCGCCGACCTGCTCGAGTGCGCCGTGGTCGCCAAACGCATGCGCGAGGGTGAGATCGAGACGACCGTCGTCCCGCGCAACCCCCTCGACGTGCTGGCGCAACAGATCGTGGCCATCGCCGCGACGGCGGGCGACGAGGGCGTGCCGGTCGACGACCTGCACGCCCTCGTCGCCCGCACCTACACCTACGCCGAGCTCGAGCGGCGCCAGCTTGAGAACGTGCTCGACATGCTCGACGGTCGCTACCCCTCGGACGAGTTCGGCGAGCTGCGGGCGCGGATCGTGTGGGACAGGCTCTCGGGCACGATCCGCGCCCGCAAGGGCGCCCTCGGCCTCGCGGTCGCCAACGCGGGCACGATCCCCGACCGCGGACTCTTCTCGGTGAACCTGCCCGACGGGCGTCGTGTCGGCGAGCTCGACGAGGAGATGGTCTACGAGGCGCGGGCGGGTCAGACGTTCCTGCTCGGCGCCTCGTCGTGGCGCATCGAGGAGATCACCCGCGACCGCGTCATCGTTTCTCCTGCTCCGGGCGTGCCGGCCGCCGTGCCCTTCTGGCACGGCGACGGGATCGGGCGCCCGCGCGAGCTGGGCGAGGCGATCGGTGCCTTCGCGCGCTGGGCCGTCGCCCGCCAGCCCGAGGAGCTCGAGCGCGACTACGACCTCGATTCGCGGGCGGCGCGCAATCTGGTCGAGTTCCTGCGCGAGCAGGAGCAGGCGACCCGCGTCGTGCCCAGCGACCACACGGTCGTCGTGGAGCGCTTCCGCGACGAGATCGGCGACTGGCGCCTGTGCGTGCTCTCGCCCTACGGCGGGCGCGTGCACAGCGCCTGGGCGCTGGCCCTAAGCGGCCGTCTGCGCGAGCGCTTCGGGCTCGAGGCAGGCGCCATCTGGTCCGACGACGGCATCATCGTGCACCTGCCCGACGCGGACGAACCGCCGGGCACCGACCTGGTGCTCATCGACCCCGACCAGGTCGAGGATCTGGTCGTCGCCGAGCTCGGCGGCAGCGCCCTGTTCGGGGCCCGCTTCCGCGAGAACGCCGCCCGGGCGCTGCTCATCCCGCGCGCCTACCCGGGCAGGCGCACCCCGCTCTGGCAGCAGCGCCTGAAGTCGCAGTCGTTGCTCGAGGTAGCGC
The DNA here is from genome assembly GCA_963725665.1 of uncultured Actinomycetes bacterium. GTDB lineage: Bacteria > Actinomycetota > Thermoleophilia > UBA2241 > UBA2241 > CAVRZA01. The sequence continues at coordinate 38,817 of CAVRZA010000008.1, forward strand.
GCCGCTACGGGCAGTTCCCGATCGTGCTCGAGACCTACCGCGAGTGCCTGCGCGACGTGCTCGACGTACCCGGGCTGGTCGAGATCCTGCGCCGGATCCACCGCCGCGAGCTGTCCCTCGTCGAAGTAGAGACCGCCACCGCGTCGCCGTTCGCCTCCTCGCTCCTCTTCGACTACGTGGCGACCTACATGTACGAGGGTGAGACGCCGAAGGCCGAGCGGCGGGCGGCGGCGCTCGCCCTCGATCGTGAGCTGCTGCGCGAGCTGCTCGGCCAGGAGGAGCTGCGCGAGCTCATCGACGCCGGCGCGCTGGAGGAGGTCGAGGACAACCTGCAGCGGCGATCTGAACGCACGCGGGCGGCGTCGCCCGACGAGCTGCACGATGTGCTGCGGCGGCTCGGCGACCTGACCCTCGAGGAGGTGCGCGGGCGCGTTGTCGCGCTGGAGGAGGCCGAGGCGTGGCTCGACGGGCTCGCCCGCGAGCGGCGCGCTGTGCGCGTCCGGCTCGCGGGCGAGCTCCGCTGGATCGCGACCGAGGACGCCGGCCTGATGCGTGACGCGCTCGGTGCCGTGCCCCCGTCGGGCCTGCCCGAGGCGTTCCTCACCGACGTGCCCGACGCCCTCGCGCGTCTCGCGCGTCGCTACGCTCGTACGCATGGGCCCTTCGAGTCGGCCGAGCTGCGTGCGCGGTACGGCATCGAGCTCACCCCCGTGCTCGAGAGCCTCGAGCGCGAGGGGGAGCTCGTTCGCGGCGAGCTGCGGCCCGGCGGCAGCCGGCGCGAGTGGTGCGACCCCGAGGTGCTCCGTCGACTGCGCCGGGCCTCGCTCGCTGTGTTGCGGCGCGAGATCGAGCCCGCGGAGCGGCGCGTGCTCGCACGGTTCGCGCCCGAGTGGCAGGGGATCGATCGGCGTTCGTCGGCAGGCGCCGGTGTCGACCGGCTGCGCGAGGTACTCGTGCCGCTGCAGGGAGTGCCGCTCTCGCCGGAGGTGTGGGAGCGCGACGTGCTGCCGCGGCGCGTCGGCGCCTACTCGCCCGCCTGGCTCGACCAGTTGTGTGCGAGTGGGGAGGTCGTCTGGGTCGGCGCCGGGCCGGTCGGCAGACGCGGCGGCAAGGTCGCGCTCTACTTCCGTGAGGACGTCGCCTTGCTCGGGCCCCCGCCGATGCCCGAGACGGCAGCGGTGACTGGCGAGGTGCACGACCGTATCCGCGAACGCCTGCGGCGCGCCCCCTGCTTCTTCACCGACTTCCTGGTCGAGCTCAGCGGTGTCACGACGCAGGAGCTCCAGGACGCGCTCTGGGATCTGGTCTGGTCGGGGGAGGTGACCAACGACGCCTTCGCGCCGCTGCGCTCGGCGAAGCTGGCGCCGCCTTCGGTGCCCGAGCGACAGCGCTCGCTGCACGCCGCGCAACGGCGGCGGCGTTTCGGCGCGCGGCCGACCGGAGCCATGCCGCAGGTCCAGGGACGCTGGTCGCCGACCGAGGCCCTGTTCGCCGGCGCGCCGTGCGGAGCCGGCAGCGCGCCGGCGCGCCTGGGCCGAGCTCTTGCTCGAGCGTCACGGCATCGTGACGCGCGAGCTCGTGCGCGCCGAGGGCATTGCCGGCGGCTTCGCCGCCCTCTACGATGCCCTCACCTCGCTGGAGACGCTCGGCGTCGCGCGCCGGGGCTACTTCGTCGAGGGCCTGGGCGGCGCGCAGTTCGCGCTGCCCGCGGCCGTCGAGCGGCTGCGCGGGCAGCGCGACGACGAGCGCGTCGCCCTCGTCCTGGCCGCCGCCGACCCCGCGCAGGTCTACGGCGCCGCGCTGCGCTGGCCGCAGCTCTCTGACAGAAGCCCTGGGCGCCACGGCGGCGCCTACGTCGTGCAGGTCGGCGGCGATCCCGTCCTCTTCGTCGATAGAGGCGGCAGGGGCCTGCAGACGCTGGTCGACGCCGACGACGGGCGCGTCGACCAGGCGCTGCAGGCACTCGTCGAGAGCGTTGCGCACGGCCGGGTGCGTCGGCTCGCCGTCGAGAGAATCGACGGCGAGCCGGCCGTCGCCTCTCCTTTCGCGAACCGCCTCATCGCCCTGGGCTTCCGCGCCGGCCCGCGCAGGCTCACGCTGGCCGCCGACCACATCGGGGCCACCGCGTCCGATCGCTCCGGGCCGTGAGCACCAGCCGGCCACCGCTGTGAACGGCGATGCCTGAGGGCGACACCATCCACTACGCGGCGCGCCGCATCCGCGCCGTCCTCGAGGGTCACGTCCCCGACGAGATCCTCACTACGCACCCCCGCTTCGCGCGCGACGAGTGGCCGGAGCGGCTGGCCGGGCGCCGCGTGACCGTCGTCGACGCCGTCGGCAAGCACCTGCTCGTCCGCTTCGAGGGCGGGCCTCGTGATCCATTCGCACCTGCGCATGCACGGCCGCTGGCGCATCGTTCCGGCCGACGAGCGATGGCGCCGCTCGCGCGGCACCTGGCTGGTGATCAGACGTGGCCAGACGGAGGTCGTGCAGTCGGGCGGGCCCGTCCTCGAGCTCATCGACTGTCCGCACAAGCCCGGCTCGACCCGAGGCTGACCCAGCTTGGCCCTGACATCGTCGCGCCCGAGCCCTTCGACGAGGCGCGCTTCTTGCGCCGTCTGCGCGGAGACGACCCCACGCGGCCCATCGGCGATGCGCTGCTCGACCAGCGAACGGTGGCCGGCATCGGCAACTTCTGGAAGGTCGAAGGCTGCTTCCTCGCCGGGATCGATCCCGGGCGGCCCGTCGCGGAGGTGAGTGACGAGGAGGCCCGCGCAATCGTCGCCACGCTGCGGCCACGCATGCAGGCCTCAGCACAGGACGGCCACCAGTCGCGCTTCACGACGATCTACGGGAAGAGCGGCTCCTACTGTCCCCGGTGCGGCCCTCGAGCGCGGATCGCCGCACGCCACCAGGGTGACGACAACCGCATCACCTACTGGTGCCCGTCGTGCCAGCACTGATGCGGGTCGTAAGAGCGGTTCCTTTTGCCTGCGCCGCCCCTGGGTCACAGCCCCTCGGCTTGCACATCCGGGGAGGGCTGCAATACGCTCCTGTATAGGAACTATTCACCCTGCGTGGCACCCGCATCGTGCGACGGGCATGGTCGGAGGCCGGCCGCGGAGAGGCGCGAGGGAACGTGTCGAGAGCAGCGACCATAGTCATCGACCTCGACGCCATCGAGCGCAACGCGCGCACGTTGGTGGAGCGGCTGCCCGGCATCGACATCACCGGCGTGACCAAGGTCACCTGCGGCGAGCCCGAAGTGGCGCACGCTCTCATCCGCGGCGGGGTGGCCGCCGATCGGCGATTCCCGTCTGCGCAACCTCACGACGTCTACGCCGCGGCGGCGTCACGGTGCCCGTTTGGCTCATCCGTGCGCCGCAGCCCGCCGAGGCGCTCGACACGGTGCGGCTCGCCGACGTCTCGCTCAACAGCGAGCTCGAGACCATCGCGGCCCTCGACGCCGCCTGTGCGCGTCTCGGCGAGCCGCACGAAGTCGTCCTCATGGTCGACGTCGGCGACCTGCGCGAGGGCGTGCTGCCCGACGATTTGCCTCGCCTCGTCGAGCAGGTCCTGGCGCTGCCGCACGTGCGTCTCGCCGGCATCGGCGTCAACCTGACCTGTTACGGGGCCATCGTGCCCAGTGTCGAGAACATCGGCCAGCTTGTCGCGCTCGCGCGTGAAGCCGAGGAGGCCACCGGACGCAAGCTCCTCGTCTCGGGCGGCAACTCCGGCAGCCTGCCGCTGGCGCTCTCGGGAGTCATGCCGGATGGCGTCACCAACTTGCGCGTCGGCGAGTCCATCCTGCTGGGGTTGAACACGCTGACGCGCGAGCCGCTCATCCCCGAGCTCGCTCTCGACACCTTCACGGTGCGGGCGCCGGTGATCGAGTGTCTGGTGAAGCCATCGCTGCCCGTGGGCGAGGTCGCCCAAGACGCCTACGGCAACCGGCCCGTTTTCGTTGACCGAGGTCTGCGGCGGCGGGCCATCTGCCAGGTCGGGCGTCAGGACGTCGTCCCCGAGGGGCTCACGCCGCTCGATCCTCGCGTCGAGGTGCTGGGCGCGTCGAGCGACCATCTCGTGCTCGACGTCGAGGCGCTCGACGCGCCCCCCGCCCTGGGGAGCAAGATCTCGTTCCGTCCCAGCTACGCCTGCGTACTGCAGGCGATGACGTCGCCGTACGTCGAGAAGGTCTTCAGCCGCATGCCTGAGTCGGTCGTGGCGCGGTCAGCCAGTGAGGAGGAAGAAGGAGAGGGCATGACTGACGGCCGCACGAAGGTGCTCATCATGGGAGCCGCGGGGCGCGACTTCCACAACTTCAACACGTTCTTCCGCGACAACGAGGACTACGAGGTCGTCGCCTTCACGGCCACGCAGATCCCCTACATCAACGACCGCAAGTACCCCGCCGAGCTCGCTGGTCGCCTCTATCCCGAGGGCATCCCCATCCACGACGAGTCGGAGATGCCCGAGCTGGTGAAGAAGCACGACGTCGAGCAGGTCGTGTTCGCCTACAGCGACGTGCGCTACGAGTACGTCATGCACCGCTCGGCGCTGGTGAACGCGCTGGGCGCCGACTTCCGTCTGCTCGGCCCCGACCACACGATGGTCAAGAGCACGAAGCCGGTGATCGCCGTGTGCGCCGTGCGCACGGGCGCCGGCAAGAGCCAGACCACGCGCAAGATCCAGGTGCTGCTGCGCGAGGCCGGCAAGAAGGTCGTCAGCATCCGCCATCCCATGCCGTACGGCGACCTCGTCAAGCAGCGCGTGCAGCGCTACGCGACGGTCGAGGACCTCGCCAGGTACGACTGCACCATCGAGGAGATGGAGGAGTACGAGCCGCACGTCAAGGCCGGCAATGTGATCTACGCCGGCGTCGACTACGAGGCCATCGTGCGCGAGGCGGAGAAGGAAGCCGACGTCATCCTCTGGGACGGCGGCAACAACGACTTCAGCTTCTACAAGCCCGACCTGTACATCACCGTCGCCGACCCGCATCGCCCCGGCGACGGCCTCGTGTACTACCCCGGCGAGGTCAACCTGCGTCTCGCCGACGTCATCGTGCTCAACAAGATCGACACCGCCGACCGCGCCGGCATCGAGGCCGAGCTCGAGGCCGTGCGCTCGGTGAACCCCACGGCTCAGATCGTCATGGGCGCCTCGCCGGTGACGGTCGACGACCCGGCTGCGGTCAAGGGCAAGCGCGTGCTCGTGGTCGAGGATGGACCTACACTCACGCACGGCGAGATGAAGTACGGCGCCGGCACCGTGGCCGCCAGGCAGCTCGGCGCCGCCGAGTTCATCGACCCACGGCCGTTCGCCGTCGGCGAGATCAAGGCGACGTTCGAGAAGTATCCGAACGTCGGCGTGCTGCTGCCGGCCATGGGCTACTCCGACGAGCAGCTCAAGGATCTCGAAACGACCATCAACACCTCAGGCGCCGACCTGGTCGTCATCGGCACCCCCATGGACCTGCGGCGCATCATCGACATCAAACTGCCCGCGGTGCAGGTCAAATACGACCTGCAGGAGATCGGCAGCCCGACGCTGCGCGACATCCTGGTCGAGCGCGGGTTCATAGCTGTCTGATCGCAGGGTTGCGGAAGAAGGCGCTCGCGGGCGGGCCGCCGTCACATGACGGCGTCCCGCCCGCGAGCTCTGACGCCCCAGTTTCCTCCCGCCACCTGCGGTCGCCCCAACGGTTCCCGTTGCCCGCGCTCTGCGCCGACGACCCCCGCCGCCGGGCGGCTCGGAGGCCCCCGATGCGTGACCTGTAGACTAGCCTGACCATCTGCCACCGATAGCGAAAGAGGGGGCCATGTCGACTCCCGTCTCCGGGCTCGCCGAGCGCGCCGCCGGTCTGGGCCTCAAGGGCACGAGCTTCCTCACCATGCACCATCACACCCCGGCACAGATCGCCGGCCTGCTCGATCTGGCCGCCGACATCAAGGCGCACCACAAGGGCGGCGTCGCGCCGATGCTGCTCCAGGGACGCTCTGTGGCCATGATCTTCATGAAGACCTCGACGCGCACGCGCATCTCGTTCGAGGTCGGGATCACCCAGCTCGGGGCCCAGCCGCTGTTCCTCAACGCCAACGACATCCAGTTGCGCGTGGGCGAGACGATCAAGGACACGGCGCACGTGCTCTCGCGCTACGTCGACGCCATCATGATCCGCACTTTCGCCCAGAAGGACGTCGAGGACCTGCGCGACGAGGGCTCGATCCCCGTCATCAACGGCCTCACAGACGACTGGCACCCCTGCCAGGCCATGGCCGACCTGCTCACCATCCGCGAGCACTTCGGCGAGCTCGCTCGGCGGCGGCTTGTTTACGTCGGCGACGGCAACAACGTGGCCCACTCGCTGATGATCGGCGGCGCCAAGACCGGCATGCGCGTGACCGTCGCCACACCGGCGGACTACCAGCCCAAGGATTGGGTCGTCGCGTGGGCGCGCGAGGACGCCCGGGAGACCGACGCCACGATCGATCTCACGACCGACCTGCGCGGCGCCGTGCGCGGGGCCGACGTGATCTACACCGACACCTGGACGAGCATGGGCCAGGAGGCCGAGGCTGCCGTGCGCGAGCAACGCCTGGCCGACTTCCAGGTCAATGCCGACCTGGTCGTCGAGGCTGGGCCGCAGGTGCGCGTCATGCACTGTCTCCCGGCGCACTGGGGCAAGGAGATCACCGAAGAGGTCCTCTACGCTCCGCAGTCGATCGTCTTCGACCAGGCCGAGAACCGCCTGCACGCGCAGAAGGCGATCATGGCGGCTCTCATCGGGTAGGGGATCGCAGTCTGGGGAGGCGGCCGTTCCGCTGGCATCGGGCCTAGCCGGTCGACCTCTGCTCCGGTCTCGGTGGGGTTCCTCCGGACGACTCGATCCGTCGTGAGACCCGCGCCAGCCCCACGGCCGCCACCGTCGCCGCCGCCGCGGCGACGGCGAGCATGAGGAAGACGTACTGCAGGCGTCCGCCGGCGGCGTCGGCGATGAGGCCGCCGGCGAGCGCCGCCAGCGAGCCGAAGCCAAACGACAGTCCGAAGCTGAAGCCGTACCCAACGCCGCGCCGGCCGGGAGACGTGTACTTACCGGTGAAGGTGTTGTCCATCGGCTGCGTGGTGAAGTGCACGAAGCTGAACGTCATGAAGAGCAGCAATAGCGCCCAGTCCCAGGCGAAGAAGGCGAGCGCGAGAAGCGCTGCCTGCATCCCCAGAAGCAGCACGTAGAGGCGCTCTGGGCGCCGCCAGGCGCCGAGGTGGCCGCCGGCCCATTGGCCGAAGAAGCCGACGGCGTAGACCAGCGACGCGACGATGCCCCCGCGCACGAGCGGACTCGCGGGCAAGAAGTCGGCGCGCACGCCGGCGTATGAGGGCAGAAAGGTAACCACGCCGCGGAAGATGAAACCGAGCGCGATCGTGATCGCGTAGACGTAGACGAGCGCCTCGACGTAGGTGCGTCCGTGGCTGTGTCTGGTGGCTGGCGAGGCCGAGTGTGCGGCCGGCGCGGGCTCGTTCGCGGGTGCCCGCGCCAGCAGCACCACGCCCAGGACCACGCCGAAGCCTGCCGCGAGCGCGAACGGCAGGCGCCATGAGACGAGCCAGGCGAGGATGCCGCCGAACGCCGGCGCGGCGGTGAGGCCGATGTTGCCGATCATGCCGTGGTGGCCGAGGAAGACGGGGTCGTTGCCGCTGGCCGTCGAGACGAGCGTCACCCCGGCGGTGTGGTAGAGGGAGCATGAGACGCCGAGGCCGAAGAGCGCTGCCGAGAAGGCGATGGGCGTGGGCGCGGCGGCGACCGCCAGGGCGGCCGCCGCCGCGCCCAGCACGCAGATACGCAGGAACGTGAGCGCGCGCACGCGGCCGATGGCGAGCCCTACGCCCAGGGCGCCGAAGCCGTACACCATGGTCGCGGCGGTGTAGACGCCGCCCAGGCTCGCGTAGTCGGCGTGCCACTGCGCCCGCAGCGCGAAGAGCACGGCGGGGAAGAGGCTCATGGTGAGGTGGACATAGGCGTGCGTGGCGTACACGGGGAGCAGGTGGCGGGAGCGCATCGTCGCTCGCTGATCGTAGCGGCCGCGTCCGGCGGCCGGCGGCCCAGCGCCCGGCTGTCCGGCGGTCGCCCGCGACGAGGCCGTGTCTAGATCCAACTGCCGAACCACATGAGGCGGTAGAAGTGGGTCGACGGGATGGCCAGCGAGAGCACGATGGGCAGGAACACCAGGCACCATCCCACGACGGCCCCGGACCAGACCCAGAGGAACCGCCGCCGCAGGCCGCGGCACGGCGGAAGGACGAAGACGCCGATCAACACGGCCGCCGCCAGCACCCCCGCCGTCACGCTCACACCCCAGGCGAGGGCGGGGGAGACCGCATGCGGCAGCGTCCAGAAGACGGCCTTGGCTACTTGCCCGATGGGATACCAGAACAGCGTCATCACGGCCAGGCCGGCGGCGAACAGGATGAGCGGCCGACGAGTCAGCCAGGCCAGGACGGATCGGCCGGGCTCCTCCTCTGATCCACCGCCGAGCCCGCCGGCTTGCGTCTCGTCGGGGTCGGCCCGATCCCAGGGTGGGTGCTCAGGAAGCCTTACGTCGACCCCGTTCACGGTGGCGATCGCGGTCGCGACGAGCACGGCGAGCAGGGGCGCGACCGGCTGCATGTAGTACATGAACGAGGTCCGCGTGGTCAGGAACCATGGGAAGTAGAGGACGGCGACGAGCAGCGGCGCGACGGCGAGCCCGCGGCGGCGCCGCAGAAGAGCGACGAAGGGCAGCACGAGGAGACACGCCAGGGCGCTCCACCAGAGGAAGGCGTTGCCGATCGAGATGACGCCGTGGACGACGTCGTTCTTGCTCACGAAGTAGTACCAGACCGGGCGATAGTCGGCGATCCAGGTCGGCGCCAGCGAGGCGTAGCTGTGGGTCGCGTGCAGGTGCAGGTTGAACTGCCACATCTGGCGCTGCAGCTCGCGCCACTGCGCCCAGGTGTGCCCCGCCGCGAAATACTGCCAGTAGCTCGCCACGTACAAGCCCACGGGGAGCGCTACGAGCAGGGCGAGCGGCGCCAGCGCCGCTCGCCCTGCTCGTAGCAACTTCGGCCACGCACCGGCATCCGGCTCGCCGGCGGGCCGGCTTCTCAGGAGGAAGAGCAGCAGGAGTGCGGCCAGCAGCGCATAGGCGCCCGACCACTTGGTGCCCAGAGCGAGGCCGCCGACGACGCCCGCGAGGACGAGCCAGAGCAGCCGGCGTCCGTCTTGCGCGTAGCGCAGGGTGAAGAGCAGGCAGAGCACCGTCCAGAGGCCGACGAAGATGTCGAGCGTGGCGATGCGCGATTGAGCGATGCCGAGCGTGTCGGCCGCCGCCAGCGCCAGGGCCAGGAGCGCCCAGACCGGCGCGAGGCCGAGCCGCCGCGCCAGCGGATAGACGCCGGCCAGCATCACGAGCCCGGCGAGGGCGCTGGCGAAGCGCCAGCCGAGGGCGTTGTCGCCGAAGAGAAGGATGCCGCCGGCGATGAGGAATTTGCCCCACTCGGGATGTGGCCAGGAGATCTCCTTGCCGGGCTCCCACGGGAAGGCCTTCTCGGTCGGCCCCACCCGCCCCTTGAGGATCGTCTTGGCGTCCTTGGCGTAGTAGACCTCGTCGAAGATGTAGGACTTGGGTGTGCCGAGGTGGTAGAAGCGCGCGCCGGCGGAGAGCGCGACGATCACCACGATGGCGATGATGACGAACCGGCGGGTCACGAGCCCGACCGAGCGGGAGCGGGCGCCGGGCACGGCCGGCGCTGCGGCTTGGCCGAGGGAGCTGATAGCTCAGGGGCAATCTCGTCGTATCGGCGGTTGCTGTGCATCGTCGGCCGCCATTATAGTTTTTGCCGAGCATCCTGCCGCGAGCGACGGTGGCGTCTACGACGAAAGGGGAGACGATCAGACCGCGCAGTCTTTCGCCGTGCCATCGATCGCACCGGCGTCCCACGGAGGGGGGAACGAGGCCGCTGCGCAGGCTCGCGCTCGGCGTCGTCCTCGGTCTGGCGGTCGCCGTCCTCCTGCCGTCGCCGGCGACCGCCGTCGTCACGACGAGTTACCAGACCCAGCCCCGACCGGGCGTCACGGAGCGTGTGATCTGGGGCCAGAACCAGGTCGCCATCTACAAGGTCTCCGGCGTCAACCACGTCGGCAGCATGCACTTCGCCGTCCATTGGCGGCCGACGAGCGCCGACCTCGACATCTACCTGCTCGACCCCTCCCAGATCTCTCTCAACGAACCGCAGGGCTTTCTGGGCACGTCCAAGGGGCGCGAGGCAATCGACTACTACGTCGCCTCGATTTCGCCGGCCGGACTGCAGCTCGGCGAGGACCCCGCCACGCACGAGCCCCGGCCGGTCGGCGACACCTACTACGTCGTCGTGACCGCCTACAACGGCTCCGCGCGCTTCTGGGTCGATGGGACATACCCGTACATCGCCGCGGGTGGCGGCACCGACACGATCGGCCCTGCGAACCTCGCAGCCGCCACCTATCGCCGGCCGGTCTTTGCCGGCACGCGGTCGCGCCTCAGCGGCGCCGCCTTCGGCGCTCCGTTTGACTACGTCCCGACCTCGGTGGGCGTCGCGTCGGCGGCGCTCGAGTGGCCGGCCAACGTGGCCACGAAGCGCGTGACCTACGATCCCGTCGCCGCGCCGAAGCCGGCGAACTTCCAGCACTATGGGTTGGCTGGCTCGGTGCTCGACCCCGTGTTCGCCTCGCTTGGGCCGGCGAACTGGTCGCCACCGGTGCACGGCGACCCGCCGTCGTGGTACAGCCTCTTCGCCACCTACACGGTGGCGCGCTCGACACCCACGCCGCCCGGGCGCCTGGAGCACTACGTCCCGGTGCTGTACCTGGTCGCCAAGGACCCCGCCCTGGGGCCCGACGGCCCGCTTAGGACGGGGATCAGCACCGTCGGCTACAAGGCGACGCTCGACTTTCCGCAGAACCTCTACCTGGCCAGCGCCCCGGGTAGCGTGCTACGGGGCATGCCGGTCGCCCTCAAGGGAACGCTGGCACGCGATGGCAGCTGGGCGCCTGCGAAGACCCCGGTGAGGATCCAGCGGCTCAATGACGGGGAGTGGAGGACGGTCGTCACGACTCGGGTGGGCAAGAACGGCGCCTGGACGGCGATCCTCTACCCGCGGACGAGCGCGCGCTGGCGCGCCGAGGCGGCGGGCGACGCGCTCACGGGCCTCGCGCTGGAGCACTCCACGGTCCGTAGGATAGTCGTCAACTGACGCGAAGAAGGGGACGGCTCTTCCATCCTTGGGACGACCACCGCCACGAAAGGGGCGCACACGACCATGGGCAAGATCTCGATGAGCCTGCCTGCTGGGTCGATGTCGCCCAGCGCGCACAGGCGCGCGATGGGAGGTCCTCTTGGCTGATCGTCTCGCCCAGACGGAGGTCGTCGTCGGTGAGCGGCCTCTGCTGATCGAGGACGTCGTCGCGGTCGCGCGCGGTGGCGCGGCCGTGAGGCTGGACGCCGCCGCGCGCGACCGCATCGACCGCGCCCGCGCGGTCGTCGAGCAGATCGTGGCCGACGAACGCGTCGTCTACGGCGTCACGACGGGCTTCGGGCAGCTCGCGACGACACATATCCCGGCGACCAAGGCGCGCGAGCTGCAGGAGAACCTCATCCGCAGCCACGCCGTCGGCGTGGGCGAGCCGTTGGCGCGCGACGTGGTGCGCGCGGCGATGGTGATCCGCATCAACACCATCGCCAGAGGTCACTCCGGTGTGCGCACCTCGGTCGTCGACCTGCTCGTCGAGCTCCTCAAGCGCGACCTCGTAGGCTGGGTGCCGTCGCGCGGCTCGCTGGGGGCGAGCGGCGACCTCGCCCCGTCGGCGCACCTGGTGCTGGCGATGATGGGGGAGGGAGAGCTGCTGGGCGCTCACGGGGAGCGGGTCGCCGCTCGCCCCGCGCTCGCCGCCGCTGGCCTCGAGCCTCTGCGTCTGGAGGCCAAGGAGGGCGTCTCCCTCATCAACGGCACACAGTTCATGGCCGCCGTCGGCTGCCTGGCGGTGGCCGACGGTGAGAGCGTGCTCGACTCGGCCGACCTGATCGGGGCGATGAGCATCGAGGGACTCAAGGCGTCGGTTGGTCCGTTCCAGGATCGCATCCAGCTTCTGCGCCCCATCCCCGGCCAGTTGCACACGGCGCGCCACGTGCGCGCCGCGACCGAGGGCAGCGAGATCATGCTCAGCCATCTCAACTGCGACAAGGTGCAGGACGCCTACTCGATCCGCTGCATCCCGCAGGTCCACGGGGCCTGTCGCGACGCCTTCCGCTGGCTGCGTGAGGTCGTCTCGATCGAGATCGAGTCGGTGACCGACAACCCGCTCATCTTCCCCGACACCGGTGAAGTGATCTCGGCCGGCAACTTCCACGGCGAGCCGCTGGCGCTAGCCCTCGACGTGGCCGCCATGAGCATGGCCGAGATCGGCGGCATGTCCGAACGGCGCACCTTTCGGCTCCTCTCGCCGTTCCTTTCGGGGCTGCCGCCCTACCTTACGCGCGAGAGCGGCCTCAACAACGGCTACATGATCTCGCAGTACACTGCCGCGGCGCTCGTGGCCGAGAACCGCATCCTCTCCCATCCGGCGAGCGTCGACTCCCTGCCTACTTCAGGCGATCAGGAGGACCACGTCAGCATGGGCATGACGGCGGCCCTCAAGCTGCAGACCGTCATGCGCAACACCGAACTGATCCTCGGCATCGAGGCGCTCTGCGCGGCGCAGGCGATCGATCTGCTGGCCCCGCTCCAGCCCGGTGCGGGCACCAGGCGCGGCTACGAGCTCGTGCGAGGCGTAGCCCCGCCCCTCGAGGGTGACCGCTACCTGGCACCCGAGATCGAGGCCTGCGGTGAGCTCGTGCGCCGAGGGGCTTTCGCAGGGCTGGTGCGCGAGCTGCACGGCGACGAGGGCGGCTGAGCCGCTCGCGTCGCAAGGCTGGCTGTGCGGCGATCCGCCCGCCAGCGAGCCGCCCGCCAGCGAGCCGCCTGCCAGCGAGCCGCCTGCCAGCGAGCCCGTTCGCCAGCGAGCTTGCGCGCGACAGCGGGGCGGACGACTCCAAGACGAACACTTGTTCCCGGTCTTTCACCTGAACTTCGTCTCGGGTGGGTTGGACTCGGGGCATTAGATTGTGATACTAGTCGCAAGGCCCGAGCGGCGCGTGGCGCCGTCGTGCCCTGCCCGCCTGCCGGGCCCTCCTCACAGTCGATCGGAGGCGCGGCGCGGGCGCAGGTTGACAGGCAACATCATTGGGAGGCAGCGCATCGATGGCTGAGCAGAGCACAAGAGTCCTAGCGGAGCTGAGGGATCGTACCGCCAACCCCGCCCCGTTCGGGCTGATGGCGTTCGGCCTCACGACCGTGCTCCTGAACCTGCACAACGCGGGCCTCTTCGGGATGAACACGATGATCCTGGCCATGGGCGTCTTCTACGGCGGCGTCGCGCAGCTCATCGCCTGCGTGCAGGAGTACAAGAAGAACAACACCTTCGGGGCCACGGCCTTCGGGTCCTACGGCCTCTTCTGGCTCACGTTCGTCGGCATCTTTGCCTTCCCCAAGTGGATGGGCATCGAGGCGCCGACGGCGACCGCGATCGGCTGGTACCTCATCTCGTGGGGCGTCTTCACCGGCCTCATGTTCATCGGCACGCTCAGGATCAACCGCTCGCTGCAGACGGTGTTCGGCAGCCTCACCATACTGTACGTCCTGCTGGCGATCGCGGAGTGGACGGGCAACGGGACCCTGACGAAGGTCGCCGGCTGGGAAGGCGTCTTCGTCGGCCTCTCGGCCGTGTACGGCTCGATCGCGCTGATCTGGAACGAGCTCTACGGGCGCACCGTGCTGCCCATCGGGCCGGTGGTCAGGGCGGCGGCTACCAAGCCGGCCTCCATCTTGACGAAGGGGGAGCAGGTCTCGGCCTGACGGATGCGTGCGGCGGGCGGCCCGGGAGGGCCGCCCGCCGCGCTCCCTGAGGGGCGGGGCGAGCGACGCCGTGAAGGCGCCGCTCGCCCCGCCCCTCTCGTCTGTCTGGGCGGTCTCTCTGAGCAGGACGCGAGCCGATCCGCGGCGCGGTATATGCTGAGAGGAAGACGGCCGGGCAGCTGCGCTCGAGACGTGAGTGGCGGGCCGCCGCCGCGGGCAGACCACGATCGTTCCAGGGAGGCAGCGATGGCCGAGCGCTCGGCGCGTGAGCCCACGAGCGCCGCGTGCGACTTCGTCCTGCGCGGCGCCTCCGAGCTCGTCAGCATGCGCGGCCCGGATCTCGGCGTGGTCGAGCGCGGCGCGCTGGCGGCGCGCGAGGGACGGATCGTCTGGGTGGGCGCGGAGAGCGAGCTCGAGCGCGTCGTCACGCTGCGCGACGACGCGCTCGTCGTCGACGCTGAAGGCGCCACCGTGCTCCCGGGGTTCGTCGACGCGCACACGCACGCCGTGTTCGCGGGCGAGCGCGCTGCCGAGTACGGCGAGCGCCTCGCCGGCGTCTCCTATCAAGAGATCCTCGCCCGCGGCGGCGGCATCAACGCCACTGTGCGGGCGACGCGGCTAGCTTCCGAGGAGGAGCTGGCCGAGCTCACAAGGCACAGGCTCGACTCCTTCCTCGTGCACGGCACGACGACGCTCGAGGTGAAGAGCGGCTACGGCCTCACGCTCGAGGACGAGCGCAAGATGTTGCGCGCCGCCGCCGTCGCGCATGCGACGCGCCGCGTGCGCACGATGCTCGGCGCCCACTTCACGCCCCCCGAGTACACGGGTGACGACGACGCCTTCGTCGACCTCGTAGCGCGCGAGATGGCTCCGGCGCTGCGCGACGAGGCCGAGTTCTGCGACGTCTTCTGTGACGAGGGCGCCTTCACGGTGCAGCAGTCGCGGCGCGTGCTCGAGGCCGCGCGGGCCGCTGGGTACGGCCTCAAGATCCACGCCGACGAGCTGGCGCGATCGGGGGGTTCCCTGCTCGCCGCGGAGATGGGCTGTGTGTCGGCCGACCATCTCGTGCACGTCGGCGACAACGAGATCGCCGCGCTGCGCGCGGCCGGCGTCGTCGCCGTGCTGCTGCCGGGGACGAGCTTCACGCTCCACTCCTCCTACGCGCCGGCGCGCGCCTTCGTCGACGCCGGCGTCACCATCGCCCTCGCCAGCGACTTCAACCCCGGCACCTGCTACTGCGAGAACCTGCAAACGATCGTCTCCCTCGCCTGCCAGGAGATGCGTCTGACGCCCGCCGAGGCGCTCCGCGCGGCGACACTGGGGGGCGCGTACGCGCTGGGTCTGCAGGCTGAGGTCGGCAGTCTCGAGGTGGGCAAACGTTGCGACCTCGTCGTCCTTGCGGCGGCGACGCACCGCGAGCTGCCCTACCACTTCGGTGTGAACCTGGTCGATGCGGTCGTCGTCAACGGCGAGCTGGTCGTGAGCGGGGGGACGCTGGTGGTCGGGGACCAGAGCGCGCGGTGCGGCGGCCATACGGGCGCCGGGCAGGGAGGAGGCGTGACGTCGTGAGTCTGATCGAGTGCATCCCCAACTTCTCCGAGGGACGGCGACAGGAGGTCGTCGATGAGATCGTGGGGGTCATCGCCGGCGTCGAGGGTATCGACGTGCTCGACCGCCAGAGCGATCCGGCCCACAACCGCAGCGTGATCACCTTCGTCGGGCAGGAGGGCGCGGCCGCCGAGGCCGCGTTCCGCGGCATCGCGGCGGCCGCGCGCCTCATCGACCTCAACCGGCACGAAGGCGCCCACCCGCGCTTTGGCGCCGCCGATGTGGTGCCCTTCGTCCCGATCGCGGAGGGCGACATGCCGGTCTGCGTCGAGACCGCGCGCGAGCTCGCGCGCCGCGTGGCGCGCGAGCTCGCCATCCCCGTGTACCTCTACGAGAAGGCCGCCCTGCGCCCCGAGCATCGCGACCTGGCCGACGTGCGCCGCGGCGAGTTCGAGGGGCTACGCGAGGCGATCGCCACCGACCCCGAGCGGCGGCCCGACGAGGGCGAGGCGAAGATCCACCCGACGGCGGGCGCGGTCGCCATCGGCGCCCGCGCCCCTCTGGTCGCCTACAACGTGAACCTCGATAGTGCAGACGTCGAGCTCGCCAAACGCATCGCACGCGAGATCCGCGAGCGCGACGGCGGGCTACCCAAGCTCAAGGCCATCGGCCTTGGGCTCCACGACGGGCGCGCGCAGGTATCGATGAACCTGACCGACTACCGCGAGACGTCGCTCCTCGACGCGTACGAGGCCGTGCGCTCGCGAGCCGCGGCGGCGGGCGTAGCCGTGGCCGAGAGCGAGGTCGTGGGACTCCTGCCTCAAGACGCTCTCGTGCGTCTCGCGCGCGCCGTCCTGAGGGCGGAGGCGTTCGGTCGTGAGCAGGTCCTCGAGGCGCGCCTCCTCGAAGGCCTGCTGCGCGCCTAACGGCGCGGTGGAGACGCAAGGAGGAGCGATATGAGCTCACGTGCCGGTGAGCGGGGCCGCCGCGAGCCTCGGCTTTCAGTCGGCGTTGCGGGCGCGAGGCGGAAGCTCTCGACCTTCTCGATCGCGGCCCGCGATCCCGTGACGGGGATGCTCGGCGTCGCCGTCTCGTCGAAGGCCTTCTCGGTCGGCAGCCTTTGTCCCTTCGTCGCCGCCGGCGTGGGCGCCGTCGCCACCCAGGCCTGGGTCAACCCTTACCTGGGCCCTGTAATCCTCGGCCTGCTGGGCGGCGGGCTGGGCGTTGAGGGAGCCCTCGCCAGGGCTCTGGCCGACGATCCTCGGCCCGAGCTCAGGCAGCTCAGCGCTGTCGACGCCCTGGGGCGTAGCGCGACCTACACGGGGCCGGGCACCGACCCCTGGTGTGGCGGACGCAGCGGCGCCGACTACGCGGTGGCGGGCAACATGCTTGTCTCCGAGGCGACGACCGACGCCATGGAGAGGACCTTCCTGACGGTCAAGGGCCACGACCTCGCCGACCGTCTCATCTCTGTGCTCGAGGCCGGGCAGGCAGCCGGGGGAGACCGCCGCGGGCGGCAGTCGGCGGCGGTCATCGTCGCCAACCGCACGATCCTTCCCTACCTCGATCTGCGCGTCGACGATCACTCCGATCCGGTGGCCGAGCTGCGCCGCCTCTATCAGGTCGCCGCGGCCGAAGAAGACGGCGAGCTCCTGCGCTTCCAGCTCAAGATGTCGTCGGTCGTGGGGACCTACGAGGGACTGGAGGAGGCGGAGGAGAAGCGGTAGAGGCGCCCCCGCCCGCGTGGGGTCTCCGTCCGATCCATCCGTCCGCCCCCTTCTCTATCATCGACTCCGTTGACACGAACAAGTGTTCTGGTAACATCGACACGAACACTAGTTCGATAAAGGAGCCGGCGTGAACGACCTCACCGAACGGCAGCAGCAAGTGCTCGATTTCATCCGCGCCTTCAGCGAGCGCACCGGGTACCCGCCCACGGTGCGCGAGATCGGCCGCGAGCTCAAGCTCTCGTCGCCTTCGACGGTGCACGTCCACCTGGCGAACCTCGAGCGGCGGGGGCTCATCCGGCGCGACCCGAGCAAGCCGCGCGCGCTCGAGCTCGTTACCGGCCTGCGGCCGTCACGGCCGCTGCCTCTTGTCGGGCAGGTCGCGGCCGGCCAACCGATCCTCGCCGAGCAGAACATCGAGGCGTACGTCGAGGTCCCGTCGTTCATGCGTCTCAGCGACGACGACTTCCTGTTGCGCATCGAAGGCGATTCCATGGTCGGGGCGGGCATCTACAACGGCGACTACATCGTCGTACACGCTCAGGCCACCGCCGACAACGGCGAGATCGTCGTCGCACTGGTCGACGACGAGGCCACCACCAAGCGTTTCTACAGCGAGCGCGGCAAGATCCGCCTCCAACCCGAGAACGAGTTGTATGAGCCGATCGTGCTCGACGAGGTCGAGCTCGTCGGCAAGGTGGTGGGGGTGATCCGTAGGCTGTGAACGTCGCTCTCGCACACGTCCCCGAGCCGACGCTGGCCGAGGCCGCCGGTGAGCTGCTTCTACTCGCGCCCAACGGGGCCGGCGCCTGCTTGTGGTGCGGCTCCCGCCGTCTCACCGCCCGCCGCAACACGGCCGACGGCTCCCTCACCGTGCGCTGCGGCTCCTGCGGCAGCGTCCTGTCCAGCGCGCCTCGCGAGTGACCTGTGGCGAGGCCTGGCGACAGCCCGCGCACATACGCCGAGTGGCCCGTGCCCGCCGGGCGCGCCGCTGAGCGGCGCGCCCGGCGGGCACGGGCCCGCATCCGCCGGCAACGACGCGTGCGTGGGCTCGTGCGGCTCGCCGTGCTCGTGATCATCGTGGCGGCCGTCGTCTGGGCGGGCGCTCGCGTCGCCAACGCGACCGCCGATCGCTCGGCCGTGAGTGAGCACGTCTACGTGGTGCATCGCGGCGACACTCTGTGGCAGATCGCGGCCGGCACCTACCGCGGCCGCCGCGATCTGCGGCCGCTCATCTACGACATCGAGCGGCGCAACGGCATGGATTCGGCTGATATCACGCCCGGCCAGCGCCTCGTGCTGCCGGTGGCCCCACTGTGACGACGCGGGCGCGGCAGCAACTGCGGGGGAGGACTGGCATCGCGGCCGCTGGCAATCGCACCGGCGGGCGGTGGGCTCCGGTCTTGTCCAAGGTAGAGCCGTCTCTGGCAGTCGCGTCCTAGAGCCAGCCCTTGCGCTTGAAGGTGAGGTAGAGCAGACCGGAGGCGACGATCATGGCGATCAAGGCGTAGGGGTAGCCGTACCGCCAACCGAGCTCCGGCATGTGCACGAAGTTCATGCCGTAGATGCTGGCGATGACGGTGGGCAGGGCAATGATGGCCGCCCAGGCGCTCACTTTGAGCACGACCGTGTTCAGGCTGTTTGAGACGACGGCAAGGTGGTCCTCGAAGGCGGCGGCGATGATCTCACGGTCCATCTCGATCTCCTCGAACACACGCACGACGTGGTCGTAGAGGTCGCGGAAGTACTCCTCGATAGGCTCGTCGAAGATGGTCTCGTCGCGGCGCACGAGTGCATTCATCACCTCGCGCAGCGGCGCGACCACGCGGCGAAAGTGGATGAGGTCGCGCCGCAGTGTGTAGGCCTCGCCCACCTGCCCACCTTCACGCGCACCCCACACGAGGTGCTCCTCGACGTCCTCGAGACGTCCCTGCAGACGATCGGTCACCTCAAAATAGCCGTCGACGATATGGTCGAGCACGGTGTAGCCGACAAATGCGCCACGTTTGGCGAGGTCGGCCGGCGCCCGCTCGAGGCGCGAGCCCACGTCGCTCAGGTCGAACCCAGCGTCGTGACGCACCGTGATGACGTAGCGACGGGCCACGAACATGCTGAGCTCGTGCAACTTGATACGTCCGTCCTGGCCCCACTCGGCCGCGTAAGCGGTGACGAAGGCGAAGTCCGGATAGCGGTCGAGCTTGGGGCGCTGGTGCTCGTGCAGTGCGTCCTCGAGTGCGAGGGGGTGCAGCCCGAACTCCTCGCCAAGACCCTCGACCTGCTCGGGAGTTGGCCCGACCACGTCGAGCCAGATGAGCGTGTCGGGCTGTTCGAGGACCTCCGAGACCTGCTCGAGGGGCAGGTCGTCCTCGGCCGGTTTGCCGTCGCGGAAGACTCTCGCTTTAACGCTCACGGTGTTCATGTTCAACACGCGGGGCCAAGGTCTTTCCTCACACCCGGCCGAGAGTCTCCAGGCCGGCAGCGCTCTGCCGTCGGGGGCCGCCGTAGGGTCGAGGGGCGATGCTATACTGGCCCGGCCGGGACGTGGCGCAGTCTGGTAGCGCACCTGCTTTGGGAGCAGGGGGTCGGCGGTTCAAGTCCGCCCGTCCCGACCAACACCACGAGCGGGAGTAGCTCAGTCGGCAGAGCGCCAGCCCTCCAAGCTGGAAGTCGCGGGTTCGAGGCCCGTCTCCCGCTCCACCTGCGTCGCCCAATCAGCGCGCGCCCGTAGCTCAGTTGGATAGAGCGGGAGCCTTCTAAGCTCTAGGTCGCAGGTTCGACTCCTGCCGGGCGCGCCACCTCCACCGTTTTGCAGGCACTCTGCAAACCGCCCGAGACGTAGGCGAGGCGTTTTGCCCTCGCTTTGACCTCGCTCTTCTCACCGCTACCCGCGATCGACGCGTGCTGCCATGAGCTCCGCGGCGCTCTCCTGCAGGGCGGGGATGGCGTGCGAGTACCCGTCGAGCGTCATGGCGACGCTCGAGTGCCCGAGCCGCTCGCTCATCACCTTGGGGTTAATGCCGGCCGCCAGGCCGTTCGTCGCGTGTCCGTGCCTAAGGTCGTGCAGGCGGATCCGCGGGAGATCCTTGAGAGTGCCGCCGCGGCCCCGCGCTTGCGTCTGGTCAAAGAGCTTCGTTACGCGGTCGGGGTGCAGCCCCGCGCCCTTCTCGTCGGCGAACACCCACGTCGTGTCAGCAGGCTTCGCCTCGAAGCGGGGCAAACTCGCTCTCCTGTCGCTCGCGCCACGACTGCAGGATCACTGTTGTCTTTGCGTCGAGTGTGATCGACGGGCGGCTGCCTCTCGTCTTCGGCTCGCTCTCGGCGACCTTGTAGCCGACCTGGATGCGCGCCCGCCGTATCGCTAGCCGACTGCCGGCGAAGTCGATATCGCACTGTCAGGAGGATGCGCCTGGTACATCATTCACAGTGATGCCGGGCACGCAGGAGGAGGCCGCGGAGAAGATCGACGCCAGGCTGCGGAGGGCACTGGCGGGATAGGACGACCGGCAGAACAACGCCGGATGCCCGTAGTCGAGGTCAAGAGGCAAGACGGCGCCAACGGGGTCCACGAGGCCGCCGGAGCCATCGCCGTCACGCAGGGCGCCTTGCCGACGGAGCCGATGCTCTCGAGCCCGGCGGCTCGGCGGGTCACTCGGCGGGTGGCCTTCGACGGGCGGTCGTCAGCAGCAGCCGCCTGCGCGTCGTGGACAGGTCGCCCGCCGGACGCAGCGCTCCCCGCCGCACGCCCTCAGGGCACGAACAGAACGTTGTTCCGAGTGTAGTAGAGCGTCTCGCGGGCGATCTTGCCGTCGCGGATCTCGAGCATGGTCACGCCGTCGCCGCCGGCGTTCCAGATGACGGCCGCCCAACCGGCGCCGAAGGCATAGCTGAGGTTCGTGAAGGTTAGGCTCCAACCGGCCGGCGTCTTGAAGATCTTGGCATAGTGGGCCTGCACCTGGCCGGGATCGTGCCCGACCGTGTCGGAGGCGGTGTCGGCGAAGGCGATCGTGGGCGCGCTCAAGGCGGCCATCGCGGCGGCGTCCTGGGCCTGCAGCGCAGCCGCGTACTTGAGCGCCACGCCCTCGGCCGCCGCCGGCGAGTCCTGCGGTCCCGGCGCCGACTTGAGCGGCGCTGGCGCGAGTGGCCGGCCCTTCTCGGAGGCCTCGTAGTACCACGCCTCGTACCCGATCTTGCCGCTGCGGCTCTCGAGGACTACGAGGACTTGCATCGATCCGTTGGTGGATTCATCGCGGTAATCCCAGCGCAGCTCAGTCACCCCCCAGCCGACGCCGGCGTAGCCCGCGTAGACGCGAGCGCCGGTGGTCATGGCGAGGCTCCTTCGGAGTGCCTTGAGAACCACCGCCTTGCCCTTCCCGTGCACGTTGTAGGCGCAGTCGACGAAAGCTACATCGGCCGCGTAGAGAGGGCCGAACCGGTCGGTTCTCCACGCGACCCACGCGGCGGTGTAGCCGTCGACCACCTTCTTGGTGACGGCGACCGAGTCGCTGCCGACGAGGGCCACGGGCGTGGCGGCAGCGAACGGCGTCGCGGAGGGCGAGGTCGCCGCCCTTGTGCTCGAGCCGCCGCAGGCAGCGAGCGTGAGCGTGGCGACCACGACGAGCGACGCGAGCCCGATTGCGATGGATGCCGATGACCCGAATCCCCATTGCGGCTTCATGACCTGCTCCCTTCTCCCTTGCCCCTGAGTCGTTCGATCCTCAGGCGCCGCTGCGCCTCACCAGGGGAAATACCGCCCAAGCCCGTACGCCGCGGGCTTTCCCCTCCCGTTCTGCTCAGTGACGTAGATCTGCAGGACGCCGACGCCGGGCCAGCCCACGATGTAGCCTGCGACGATGGGTTTGGCTGCGGTAGGCCAGTCCAGCTTCGCGACGACGCGGTCGTAGAACCAGTATTTCGCCGCGTCCATTGCCCAGGTCTCACCCTTGCTGAGGACCCCATACGATTTCCACGGAATCATGCCGTGAGTCCACGGCGGCACACCAAAGTAAGGATCGTCGTACCCCCCCGCTGATGGTGGCGATGGGGCGCACCTCTCCGCTGGCCGTGTCGACCACGGCGGACACGTCGATGCCGGCCTGCATCAGCACGACCACGTAAGCGACGATCGCCCCCGGCTGGCCGACGTACTTGCGATAGTCGTTGCGGTCAGTGCGGTAACCCTGGTACTCAGGGTCATTGACGAAGTCGGCGGCCGCCGCGAGCATCCTCTTCTCGTGTGTCGTCAACTGGTGCTCCCCGAGCGGGGCGGCGGTGAACCACGTGATGGGCCTCTCGCTTGGCGAGACCGTCGCGCTGCCTTGTGCCGCCGCACTCTTTGCGCAGCCGCCGAGCGTCAGCGCAGACAGACCGCAGGTCGCGACAGCGAGGAGCGCGCCAAGGGCGAGAGTGAGCGGCAGGCGTGACCCGCGGCAGACTGTGCTGCGACGGGCGCAGCGTGCTGTCTCTTGTGCGGGGACTGATCTGGTGGCGAGTCGAACGTCCATGGCGCCATTCCTTCCTTCCGGCCCTGGCTCCCTCCGCTCCAGAGACGAGTGGCTCCAAATGTGGCAGAAACGCTTAGACGTCCGACGGGTCGATTTCTTCGCCCCAAGAAGCACAAAGACCGGCCTGCGGGCCGGTCTCACCAGTGGCTCCCCGCCAGATGATAGTGGCCGCGACGTGCCGCCGGCGGATCAGAGCTCCCGTACGAAGCGCTGCCTCTCTTGAGGAGTCTCGTATGCCTTGGCCCTAACTCTGAGGTCCACGGCACAAACCGGCGTCGTGTTACGGGTGTGCAGGAGCGCGAAACAGGGTGTCCGATGGGCCTATGGACGTGGAAATCGATAGCAGTGGGGGCGCGACTCTCCAACCGCTCGTCAGCGCCAGCGTGACCGCTGCCTCACGGGTGGCGAGCCTCAGTGCAAGGCCAACGGCCCGGACCCGGCCACCGGGTGTCCGGGCCGCTGCCCCGCGGATTCGGCGCAGGCCCCCGCGAGCCGGTGCGCACCGGCCGTGTGGACCGCCTCACTCCAGGATGAACCACCATTCGACGGCAAACACGCTGGCATGCTCGGCGGTCGCTGGCCACCTCGCAGAGAGGGCGTACTCACCGCGCGTCCTGGGCGTGATCGTCCATCTGAAAGTGCCCAGCGTGCTGGCGTCCCTGATGATGCGCTCCACTCGCTGGACCACCCGCTGGTGGCCGTCCGATCCCCTCTTGAGGGTGAGCTTGACCTTCTCGCCCACAGACCAGGTAGGTGCTGCGCGCGGGCCCACTGCCCACTGAGCATCTACCCGAGCGATAAGGCCACTTACGCGGCTGCCGCCGGGGGTGTCTGCCTCGTCCGCTCGTCCCTAGCCACGTCGCGCTTCTCGCGCCGCCAGTCCCAGAAGGCCATGAAGGCGGCGCCGAAGCCGACGATCCAGAGCACGCCAACGGCGATGGCGCCGGCGATCGGGATCAGGCCCACCAGGCGCACGATGAGCACTCCGACGACCCCGGCTAGGAGCAAGCTCTCGTTCTTGGAGCCCAGCCAGGGCAGGACGCGGTCGCCCACCAGCACGGCCGCGCCGACCGCTCCGAACAAGAACGCTGCGAACACGACCAGTGCCCACGGGAGCAGCGCGAGGATGCCGACGATACTGATGATGAGGAGCACCGTCACGACGGGCACCACTACGACGGCGCCCAGCAGTCCCCATCCGAACGTGGGCCAGAAGCGCTCCCGGATGCGGTTCTTGATCGCGAGGGTCTGCCGCTGCGCCAGGGCGATGATGAGCATGGCGACCAGCGCGTAGAGGATGGTCGAACCGACCCAGCCGACGAGCGAGGTGGTACGGAAGGGTCTTACGATGGGATCGACGATTCCGGTGCGCCAGATGTCGCCGGCCCAGCTGCCGCTGACCGTCGTGGTCTTGCCGTTCACGACCGCCCCGGACGCGCGTGTGACCGAGCTGCCGACCAGGACGAGTGTGCTGTCGCCGGCCTTGGCGTTGGCGCCCACAACGGCCGTCGGCAGCAGGTTGACCTTGCCGCCCACGTTGACGAGCGCGTCTCTGACGGTGCCGGCCACGGTGACGTCTCCTCCCACGACGATGACCGCCGCAGCGGAATCTGTTTGGGGGATCGTGACGTCGCCGCCGACCTTGAAAACAGTCCCTCGATCGGCCGCCAAGGCTTGGCCGACGAGACCGGGGACCAGCAACAGGACGAGCGTGATGAGCAGCGCGGACACAAGGGCGAAGGCGGCCCTTGCAGCGACCGGCCGCTCGGCCGTGACGGCCACGGACCGTACCATTCGCTCACGAGTTCGCGCAGGTGTCTGATATGCGGGAGCCACTGTGTGCACCTTGGCACCTCGGGTCTCGTGGATTGCCGGACAAGCGGCTCATCCCCCGCGAGAAGTGCGCACAAGCCGTTTCGCTGGCCACGCGGCGGCCGCACATCTCGCTGCGTCCGCCGCGGATGGCCAGCGGACCGTTGCATCGGCCACGCTGAGCGGTCGCGGCCACGGATGACGGCCGCGAAGCGGCGGTGGTATCCTATTCTGCCGCCGCGCGGGTGACCGACGGCGACACGGTGGTGAAGGTAGCTCAGGTGGTAGAGCTCCAGGTTGTGGCCCTGGCGGTCGCGGGTTCGAGTCCCGTCCTTCACCCCATCTCCCCTGGTGCGACCGGGGTTGCGCTGCGACGCGTGGGGAATACCCGGTTGAGTGCGGTCCGGTCGCGGGGTAAACGCTCGCGGGTGTGGCGGAACTGGTAGACGCGCTAGACTTAGGATCTGGTGGGCACTGCCCGTGGAGGTTCAAGTCCTCTCACCCGCACCAAGCAGCACCAGCGGCCCGGCACCCCCTCCTTCCGCCGCGGGCGGCGCACTCCCGCAGCCGAACCCGGGGCCGCGCAGCTCGCCACAACAGACGCAAAGGACGAAGAAGAGTGAAGACAGAAGTCAAGCCGGTGGCCGAGAACGAGGTCGTCCTCGAGGTCGAAGTGCCGCAGGACGACATCAAGGACAAGGTGGAGAAGACGATCGAGCGCCTCTCCCGAGAGATGAGCGTTCCAGGCTTTCGCAAGGGCCATGTCCCGCGAGCGGTCGTCCTCAACCGCCTCGGCAAGGACTACGTGCTGAGCGAGACGCTGCGCGACCACCTCGGCGACTGGTACGGCGAGGCTCTCGACGAGGCGAGGGTCGACCCCGTCTCTCAGCCCGACATCGACTTCGACGAGTTCAACGACGACGGCACTTTCGCCTTCACGGCCAAGGTGCAAGTGCGTCCCACGCCCGTCCTGGGCCAGTACAAGGGTCTCCGTGTGCCGAAGCGGTCGGTCGGAGTGACTGACGCCCAGGTCGACGCACAGCTCACGATGTTGCAGGAGCGCTTCGCCAGCCTCAAGCCGGTCGAGGGCCGCCCCGTGCGCGAGGACGACTTCGTCGTCATCGACTTCACAGGCTCGCGAGACGGCGGACCCATCGAAGGCGCACAGGCGCAGGACTACATGACGCAGGTGGGTCGCGGCGCGCTGATCGGGGGGTTTGACGAGGCCCTGATCGGCAGCGAGCAGGGCGAGGAGAAGGAGTTCCCCTTGACCTTCCCGGACGACTACGGCGTCGAGGAGCTGCAGGGTGCTGAGGCCACGTTCACGGTGAAGGTCAAAGAGATCAAAGAGAAGCTCGTTCCCGCGCTCGACGACGACTTCGCCAAGGAGGCGAGCGAGTTCGAGACTCTGGCGGAGTTGCGCGACGACATGCGCGCGCGGCTGCAGCAAGCCCAAGAGGCTGCAGCCGAGCGCGAGTTCCGCTCCGCGGTGATCGACGAGGCGGTCGCCAACGCCAATGTCTCGCTGCCGCCGGCGATGGTCGACCGGCAGGTCGACGCCCTCTACCACGACCTCGAACACACAGTCCAGGATCAGGGGATGACGATGGAGGCCTACCTGGGCGCCATCGAGCGCACGCCGGAGCAGGTACACGACGAGCTGCGCCCGCGGGCCGAGGCGAACCTTAAGCGTAGCCTGGTCATCGATGCGGTCCGCGAGGCCGAGAACCTCGAGGTGACCGACGACGAGGTGCGGGAGCGCATCAAGCACGACGCCGAGATCCTGCAGCGCGATCCCAACCAGCTCGTGATCGACGCGTACGCGTCGGGACGGCAGGAACTGGTACGCGAGGAGCTGCTGATGGCCAAGGCGGTCGATGTCCTGGTCGACAACGCGGTCGTCACCGAGACTGAGCCTGCAGTCGACGCCGAGGAAGAGACCGAGCTCGCAGTCGACGCCGAGGAAGAGACCGAGCTCGCAGTCGACGCCGAGGAAGAGACCGCAGTCGCAGTCGACGCCGAGGAAGAGACCGAACTCGCAGTCGACGCCGGGGAAGAGGCCGAGGTCCAGGTCGAAGCAAAGGCCGAGCCTGCGGTCCATGAGGAGGGCGAGCCCGTGCGTGAGGCCGCCGCCGAGCCCGCGGCGAGCGGCGCGAGCGATACATGAGGGCACCGCCAGTGCCGATGAACGTCTCAGGACCGACGACGAGACCGACGGTGCCCCCACAGGCGCCGAAAGGAGTGAAAGCGCAGATGCCTCTGGTCCCCATGGTGGTCGAGCAGACCAGCCGCGGCGAGCGTGCCTTCGACATCTACTCCCGCCTGCTCAACGAACGTGTCGTGTTCCTGGGCACGCCGATCAACGACGAGGTCGCCAATCTGGTCGTTGCCCAGCTCATCCATCTAGAATCCGAGGACCCCGACAAGGACATCAGCGTCTACATCAACAGCCCCGGTGGGTCGGTGTACTCGGGCTTGGCGATCTACGACACGATGCAGTTCATCAAGCCCGACGTGTCGACGATCTGCGTGGGGATGGCCATGAGCATGGGCGCCCTCCTGCTCGCCGGGGGGGCGAAAGGAAAGCGCTACGCCCTGCCGAATGCGAAGGTGCTGATCCACCAGGTGCTCGGCAGTTTCGAGGGTCAGGTCACCGATATCGAGATCCACGCGCGTGAGATGGTCGACATGCGCCGGCGCCTCGACGAGATCCTGGCGAAGCACGCGGATCAGACGGTGGAGAAGGTGCACGCCGACACCGACCGCGACTACTTCATGTCGGCGGACGAGGCGAAGGCGTACGGCATCATCGACGATGTGATCTCGCATCGGTAGATCGGTAGGAGGCATCACCTTGGCAGGACCGACCGACAGCAACGATCAGCTCCTCTGCAGCTTCTGCGGCAAGTCGCAACGGCAGGTGAAGAAGTTGATCGCCGGCCCCGGCGTGTACATCTGCGACGAGTGCATCGACCTCTGCAACGAGATCATCGACGAAGAGCTGACGGCTCCGGCGACGCTCGATCTCGAGACGCTGCCGCGTCCGCGCGACATCAACGCCATCCTCAAGGACTACGTCGTGGGGCAGGATGAGGCCAAGCGCACGCTGTCGGTGGCCGTCTACAACCACTACAAGCGCATCCAGGCCATCGCCTCGGGCGAGGCCGACGTGGAGCTGCAGAAGTCCAACATCCTTCTGCTCGGGCCGACCGGGTGCGGCAAGACCCTTCTGGCCCAGACCCTGGCGCGCATCTTGAACGTGCCCTTCGCCATCGCCGACGCCACCGCGCTCACCGAGGCCGGCTACGTCGGTGAGGACGTCGAGAACATCCTTCTCAAGCTGATCCAAGCGGCCGACTTCGACGTCAAGCGCGCCGAGACCGGGATCATCTACATCGACGAGGTCGACAAGATCGCGCGCAAGGCCGACAACCCGTCGATCACGCGGGACGTCTCGGGCGAGGGCGTGCAGCAGGCCTTGCTGAAGATCCTCGAAGGGACCGTGGCCAGCGTGCCGCCGCAGGGTGGACGCAAGCACCCCCACCAGGAGTTCCTCACCATCGACACGACGAACATCCTCTTCATCTGCGGCGGTGCCTTCGCCGGCCTCGACAAGATCATCGAGCGACGCATCGGCAAGCAGGGCGTCGGCTTCATGGCCGACCTCTCCACCATCGCGCAGGCCAAGGACACGGGCGAGATATTCAAGTTCGTGCTGCCCGAGGACCTGCTCAACTTCGGCCTGATCCCCGAGTTCGTGGGTCGCCTGCCCGTCGTCTCGGCCGTCCACTACCTCGACCAGGATGACCTGGTGCGCATCCTCACCGAGCCGAAGAACGCGCTCGTGCGCCAATATCAGAAGTTCTTCTCCCTCGACTCCATCGAGCTGGTCTTCGCCGACGAGGCGCTGGGCGCCATAGCTACGAAGGCCCAGGAGCGGCAGACGGGCGCCCGCGGCCTGCGCTCGATCATCGAGGAGGCGCTGCTCGATGTGATGTTCGAGCTGCCCTCGCGGCGCGACGTGCGCAAGTGCGTGATCACGCGCGAGACGATCGAGAAGGGCATCAGCCCGACGCTCGTCACCGAGGCCGAGGCCTCGAGTCTCCAACTTGGCGAAGAGTCCGCCTAGCCCGGCGACACCCGAGCACGTCCTGCCGCTGCTTCCCACGCGGGAGCTGATCGTCTTCCCCAAGATGGTCGCGCCCATCTTCGTGGGGCGCGAGAAGTCGGTCAGGGCCATCGAGCGCGCCTTCGCTGAGGGGTCCTCGATCGTCCTCTCGTCGCAGCGCGAGCCGACGATCGAGGACCCGACTCAAGAGGACATTCTGCCCGTGGGCACGCGGGCGACGATCGTGCAACTCTTCAAGCTGCCCGACGGCAGCGTGAAGGCGCTCGTGGAGGGTCAGGAGCGTGTGCACATCGACGCTTTCGCTGCCACGACGCCGCACTTCGTCGTCAACGTCACGCCGCTCGTCTCGGCCGATCGCAACGCGCGCCGCAGTCAGGCCCTCGCACGCCGCGTGCTCACCGAGTTCGGCCTCTACGTCGCCGCGCACCCGCAGATCCCCGACGAGGCGCAGTACATCGTCGGTGCGGCGGCCGACCCCGAGCAGGCGGCCGACCTCGTCGCCGGCCACCTGCTGGTGAGCTATGAAGAGAAACAGCGGCTCCTCGAGATGGGCTCCACTCAGGAGCGTCTGCGCGCGCTGCTCGAGTCGCTGGTCGAGGAGAACGCCGTGCTGCAGCTCGAGCACGAACTGGGCGAGAAGGTGCAGCGGCGCATCGAGTCGATGCAGCGCCAGGCGTTCCTGCACGAGAAGATGCGCACCATCCGCGACGAGCTCACCGAGGCGGGGGAGGAGGCCGACGACGAGGCAGGGCGGTACGCGCGCCAGGCCGCCGAGCTGGGGCTGCCCGAGGCGGCGGCCGCCGTCGTCGAGAAGGAGATCGTCAAGCTACGTACCGCCCCGCCGATGTCGCCCGAGGTCGCCGTCGTGCACACCTTCCTCGACACCGTCCTCGGGCTGCCCTGGGGAAGGACGGCGGCGACGAGGCTCGACATCGCCGCCGTCGCACGACACCTGGAGCGAACGCACTACGGCCTCAAGGACGTCAAGGACCGCATCCTCGAGTACCTTGCCGTGAGCAGGCTGTTGGGAAGCGACCAGCCGCACACCATCCTCTGCCTCGTAGGCCCGCCGGGCACGGGCAAGAGCTCGATCGCGCGCGCCATCGCCGATGCTCTCGGGCGCCCCTTCGTGCGCGTCTCGCTCGGCGGGGTGCGCGATGAGGCCGAGATCCGCGGTCATCGGCGCACCTACGTAGGGGCGATGCCGGGACGCATCATCGACGGTATCGCCAAGGCGGGGGTCGATAACCCCGTGATGCTCCTCGACGAGCTCGACAAGATGGAGTCGGACTGGCGCGGCAACCCCGCGGCGGCTCTCATGGAGGTGCTCGACCCGGCGCAGAACTCCGCCTTCCGCGACAACTATCTCGAGGTCGACTACGACCTCTCGCAGGTGTTCTTCATCGCCACCGCCAACGACGCCTACGGCATCCCGCACACCCTCTACGACCGCCTCGAGGAGATCGAGACGGGCGGCTACACGCTCGAGGAGAAGGTCGCCATCGCGCGCCGGCACCTGCTGCCGCGCACGGCCGCCGAGAGCGGCCTCAAGCGCCGGCAGGTGCGCATCGCCGCCCCCGTCGTGCGGCGGCTGATCCGCGAGTACACACGCGAGGCCGGCGTGCGCGAGCTCGAGCGGCTGCTGCGGCGTATCTTCCGCAAGGTCGCGCGGCGCCATCTCGAAGAGGGTCTGTCGCTGCCGATCGAGGTGACCGCCGACGACCTGGCTGCCTACCTCGGCGAGCCGCGCTACCGTGAGAGCGAGCTATCGCGGCGCCAGATGGTCGGCGAGTGTCTCGGCCTGGCCTACACCGCCGACGGCGGCGACGTGCTGACGATCGAGGCCAGCATCGCCAAGGGGCGCGGCGAGCTCATCCTCACCGGTCAGCTCGGCGAGGTCATGCAGGAGTCGGCGTCGGCGGCGTGGGGCTATCTGCTTGCGCACCTCGAGTCCGACCCCACACTGCGGCAGCTCGCGCGCCGCTCGCGCTACGCCGGCAAGAGAGGGCTCGATCTGGCCAACCGCGACGTGCGCGTGCACGTCCCCGAGGGCGCTGTGCCCAAGGACGGGCCGTCCGCGGGTCTCGCCATAGCGGCCGCCCTGCTCTCGGCCGTTACCGGCGTGCCACTGCGGCCGCGCGTGGCCATGACCGGGGAGATAACGCTCTCGGGCCGCGTCCTGCGCGTCGGCGGCCTCAAGGAGAAGTGCCTGGCCGCGGTGCGCAACGGTGTACGCACGGTGGTGCTGCCCGAGGAGAGCAGGCCCGGTGTGCGCGAGCTGCCCTCCGAGCTGGCGCGCAAGCTGGAGTTCGTCTACGTGCGCCGCTTCACCGAGGCGCTGCCGCACATCCTCTCGGGATCGGGCCTGGGCGCCGCCGTCCCGGCGGCGAGCCAGGACCCCGGCTGCTAGAGGCCGCGGTCCGGCTGGTATACTCGCAAGCCGCCATGGACGCCGAGGCACGCACCTATCTCGAAGCGACGACGCGCTTCGCGCCGCAAGAAGTCGAAGCGCGCTGGATGGCGGACTGGCTCGAGAGCCACCTCTTCCATGCCGAGGTCGATGCCTCGCGCACGCCCTACTCGATCGTCATCCCGCCGCCCAACATCACCGGCAACCTGCACATGGGCCACGCGCTCAACGGGACCATCCAGGATGTGATGATCCGCTACCGCCGCATGCGGGGCGACAACGCCTGCTGGCTCGTGGGCACTGATCACGCCGGGATCGCCACGCAGAACGTGGTCGAGAAGCAGCTCGCGCGCGAGGGCCTCACCAAGGAGGATCTGGGGCGCGAGGAGTTCGTGCGGCGCGTCTGGGCCTGGCGCGAACAGTACGGCGGCACGATCATTCAGCAGCTCAAGCGCCTCGGCTGCGCCTGCGACTACGAGCGCGAGCGCTTCACCTTCGACGAGGGCTACGTGCGCGCCGTCAACAAGGTGTTCGTCGCCCTGTACGACAAGGGCTGCATCTACAAGGATTCCTACCTCGTCAACTGGTGCCCGCGCTGCGGCACGGCCATCAGCGACCTCGAGGTCGCCCACGTCGAAGAGCGGGGCAAGCTCTACCACGTGCGCTACGAGCTGGAGGGCGGCGGCTCGGTCACGATCGCCACGACGCGCCCCGAGACGATGCTCGGCGACACGGCCGTCGCCGTGAACCCGGGCGACGGCCGCTACGCCGGCATCGTGGGGCGCGTCGCGCTCCTCCCGCTCCTCGGCCGCCGCCTACCGGTGATCGCCGATGATCGCGTCGAGGCCGAGTTCGGCACCGGGGCGCTCAAGATCACGCCGGCGCACGACATCACCGACTTCGAGATCGGCCGCGACCACGGCCTGGACACCGTGCAGGCGATCGGCCCCGACGGGCGCATCACCGAGGCCGGCGGTCCGTACGCCGGCCTGGGCGTCGACGAGGCGCGCGAGCGCGTCATCGCTGACCTGCTGGCGCAGGGCGCTCTCGAGAAGGCCGAGGAGTTCTCCCACAGTGTTGCCACCTGCGACCGCTGCGGCACGCACATCGAGCCGCTCATCTCGCTGCAGTGGTTCATGCGCATGGACGAGCTCAAGGAGCCGGCCATGGAGGTGGTGCGCGAGGGCAAGGTGCGCTTCGTGCCCGAGCGCTGGGCGCGGGTCTACCTCGACTGGATGGAGAACCTGCGTCCCTGGTGCGTCTCGCGCCAGCTCTGGTGGGGGCACCGTCTGCCCGTGTGGTACTGCGACGATTGCGGCGCCGTGCTCGTGCAGGAGGCAGCGCCGGAGCGTTGCGCGAAGTGCGGCGCGCAGGCGCCGAGGCAGGAGACCGACGTCCTCGACACCTGGTTCAGCTCGGCCCTCTGGCCGTTCGCCACCTGGGGCTGGCCCGACGAGACCCCCGACCTCGCGTACTTCTACCCCACAGGCTTGCTGAGCACGGCGCGCGAGATCATCTTCCTCTGGGTCTCGCGCATGGTGATGATGGGCCTCGAGTTCGTCGGCGAGGTCCCTTTCGACGACGTCTACATCCACTCGGTGATCCAGGCCGCCGACGGGCGGCGCATGAGCAAGTCGCTGGGCACGGGGATCGACCCTCTGGAGATGATCGACAAGTACGGCGCCGACGCCACGCGCTTCGGTCTGCTGGCGATGTCGAGCGGCCAGGACGTGCGCTTCAGCGAAGAGAAGATCGAGATGGGGCGCAACTTCGCGAACAAGCTGTGGAACGCCTCGCGGCTCGTCTTGCTGGCCGCCGGCGACGTCGAGCTGGCACGCTCCGAGGTCGACCAGGTCGACCGCTGGATCGAGAGCCGCCTCGCGCGCTGCGTGGCCGCGGTCCAGGAAGCGCTCGCCGCCTATGACTTCTCGGAGGCGGTGGACACGGCCTACCACTTCGTGTGGGACGAGTTCTGCGACTGGTACCTCGAGATGGCCAAGCTACGCGTCTACGGCGACGACGAAGCGCAGCGGCTCGTGGCGGCCGGCCACGCGCGCTACATGCTCGACGCGATCCTGCGTCTGCTGCACCCCTTCCTGCCCTTCGTCACCGAACAGGTCGCCGCCCTCACCGACGAGGCTCCGCTGCTGGAGCGCCGCTACCCGCGGGTCGACGAGGCGCGTCTGGCGCCCGCCGACGAGCGAATCATCGCCCAACTTCAGAAGGCGATTGTCGCGGTTCGAACCTATCGAGCCGAGACGGGCGTCCCCCAGAGCGCAAGGCTTGTCGCAAGACTCCTGCCAGATAGCCACGACATAGCGGAGCTCTTCCGACAGTACGAGTCCGTGATTGCTGGCCTGACACGGACAACTATCCAAGCGAGCGGCACGGCTCGGGTTACCTTCTCCGCGACAGCCAACGTGATTGTCATTCCAGGTGGGACTCGACTTGAGGTCGAGGCGCTTGGCGTCGACCGTGCCGAGGAGCAGAAGCGGCTGCAGGTGCAGCTCGCGAGGCTCG
The DNA here is from genome assembly GCA_963725665.1 of uncultured Actinomycetes bacterium. Lineage (GTDB taxonomy): Bacteria > Actinomycetota > Thermoleophilia > UBA2241 > UBA2241 > CAVRZA01. The sequence continues at coordinate 72,429 of CAVRZA010000008.1, forward strand.
ACGCCGAGGTCGGTCGCGCCGAGGCCAAGCTGGCGAACGAATCGTTCGTGGGCAAGGCGCCGGCGGCTGTGGTCGAGAAGGAGCGCGAGAAGCTCGCCGCCTACCGCGCCGACCGCGACGAACTGTCCGCGCGGCTCGCCCTGCTTCAGCAAGGCTGACGCCCGGTGGCTGCCGGCGGGGGTCGCGGCGCGGATTGGGAGGCGTACCTTCGTTCGCTAGCGGTCTTCGGCATGCGGCCCGGTCTCGAGCGGGTCGCTGCCCTGCTGGGCGCACTCGGAGGCCCGCACGAACGCTTTCGCGCCATCCACGTCGTTGGCACTAACGGCAAGTCCTCGACGACCCGCTACGCCGAAGCCATCCTGCGCGCCCACGGCGTGCGTTCGGGGGCGTACCTCTCGCCACACATCACCGGCTTCGCCGAGCGCGTCTTGGTCGACGGGCGCTCGATCGCGGCTGAGGAGCTCGGCGACGCGGTCGCACGCGTGCGAGCCGAGAGCGAGCGCCTCCCGGCCGCTCTCGGCCCCGTGACGCAGTTCGAGGTGCTCACCGTGGCGGCGTTCATCGCTCTGGCGTCTGCCGGTGTGACGCATGCCGCGATCGAGGCCGGCCTGGGCGGTCGGCTCGACGCCACCAACTGCCTACACGCGCCTGTGGTCGTGCTCACGAGCGTCGAGCTCGAGCACACCGAGGTGCTGGGCGACACGCGCGAGGCGATCTTCGCCGAGAAGATCGCCGTTGTCGGATCGGGGGCGGACGTCGTGTTCGGCCCGCTCGAGGGACTCGAGGGGCTCGCGCGGGCGGCGTGCCGGCGTGCGCGGGCGCGGGCGCACTTCTTCGTCGAGCCGGCGGCAGCGGGCACCGAGAACGTGAGCGTGGCTGGCGGGCCCCAGCGATTCTCGGTGGTTACCGCACGACGCGCCTACGACGCTCTCAGTCTGCCGACGGAGGCGTCCTACCAGGTCGTCAACGCGGCCCTCGCCGTCGCTGCGTGTGAGCTTCTGTTCGGCGAGCTCGACCCCGAAGCCGTGCGCGCGGCGCTTGCGTCGACCGCCGTGCCGGGTCGGCTGCAGGTGGTGGCGCGACGGCCGCTGGTGCTCGCCGACGGGGCGCACAACCCGCACGGGATGCGCGTCCTGGCGGCGAGCCTCGCGGCCGTCGCGAGGCCCGCGCCGCGCGTGGGCGTCGTCGCCATGCTGCGCGACAAGGCCGTCGCCGAGATGCTGGCCGGCCTGGCGCCGCTGATCGACGAGCTGGTGTGCACGCGGGCGAGCGAAGAGCGCAGCCTCACGGCCGATGAGCTCGCTGCGCGGGCGCGCGCCGCCGGCGTCCCCGCCGGCGGCGCGGGCCCGCGCAGCGAGCCCGATCCGCATCGTGCGCTCGCGCTCGCCGAAGAGCTCGCCGGGGTGGGGGGGTCAGTGCTCGTGACGGGGTCGCTCTACCTGCTCTCTGACCTCGCCGACGTGCTCGCCCAGTGACCGAGTCGAGCGAGATGCCCTTGGTCTATACTAGGCCGACCCGTCGAAAGGCAGAGGATGGCCGCCGGTTCGAGCACCTTGGTCCGCATCTTGTTCACGATCCTGCTGTTGCTCGCCGTGGCCGTCGTCTCGTTCTTCATCGGCTACCTGATCGGCCCGCCGCTGCTGAACAGGGTACTCGGGTGACGCGTAGAAGAGACGTCCGTCCCACGGCACGTGGACGAACGAGGAGGACGAGACGGTGCACTTGCTTGTGATGGCGAACGACACGTCGAGCGATCCCTTCGGGTCGATCAAGGACTTCTTCCAGTCGTCCACCTGGCATTTCATCGAGTACATGTTCATCTTCTTCGCCATCGTCCTGTGGCTCGCCTGTGCCTACTGGATCTACAAGGACTCCCGGCGGCGGATCGACGACACCATCGTGATCGTGGTCGCCGTGCTCACGGGGGTGGTGTTCGGTCCCTTCGGGGTGCTCATCTACGCCATCCTCCGCCCGCCCGAATACCTCGACGACATCCGCGAGCGCGAGCTCGAGATGCGCACGCTCGAGCAGCGCCTGGCCGAGGAAGCGCGCTGTCCGCACTGCAAGGCGCGCGTGCGCGAGGACTTCCTGATCTGTCCGAACTGCATGCGCCGCCTGCGCGGCGTGTGCCCCAATTGCCGCCGGCCCGCCGAACCGAGCTGGAGGGTGTGTCCCTACTGCGAGGAGCAGCTCATGGCGGAGCCGGCCGGCTACGAGCTGCGCTAGCCGGTCAGGCCTCGTCGGCGGAGCTGGGCCGCGACGCGGCGGCCCGGTCGCATGCCCGGACGACAGAAGACTGGCTCTGAACACGGCACGAGGCGCCGGGCGTCTCGCTCCTCTGCCGGCGGAGCGGCGGCCCATCGGACGACCAACGGTCCCAGGGAGGTCGATGTGGAACGGACGTTCATCATGCTGAAGCCCAACGGCGTCGAGCGCGGCCTCGTGGGCGAGATCGTGGCGCGCTTCGAGCGCCGCGGGTTGACCCTGAGGGGGTTGAAGCTGCTGCGCCTTTCGAGAGAGTTGGCCGAACGACACTACGCGGAGCACCGCGAGAAGCCGTTCTTCGAGCCGCTCCTGACGTTCATCACCTCGGGGCCGGTCGTGGCGATGGTGTGGGAGGGACCCGAGGCGATCGCCGTGGCGCGGACCATGATGGGCTCCACGAACCCTGTGCACGCGGCCCCGGGCACGATCAGGGGCGATTTCGCGCTCGACACGGAGAGGAACATCGTCCACGGGTCCGACGGCTCCGAGAGCGCCGCGCGGGAGATCGCACTCTACTTCCGCGACGACGAGCTGGTGTAGCGACCGCCGCTGTGAGCCCCGACCGCCGCTGGCGCGTGACGTGACCTCTGCGCACGATAGGCTTCGCCTCGTCCTTGCCTCGCGCTCGCCGCAGCGTGACGCCTTGTTGCGCCAACTCGGGATACCGTTCCGCGTCTGCGTGAGCGGTCACGACGAGACGGAGCACGAGGGTGGCCCTGCGGCGACGGTCGAGGAGAACGCCCGCGGCAAGGCCGCCGCAGTCTGCGGGCGCGTGCGTCTAGCGGTGGGGGAGTTCGTTCTGGGCGTCGATACGGTCGTCGTCGTCGAGGGTGAGACCCTGGGCAAGGCGGCCGACGAGGTTGAAGCGGCCGCCTACCTGCGCCGCCTGAGTGGGCGCGCGCACGAGGTCTACAGCGGGCTCTGCCTGCGTCACGGCGCGGACGAGCGCTGTGGACACGAGGTCACGGCGGTGCGCTTCCGCGAGATCGGCGCCGGCGCGCTGGCGCGCTATCTCGCCTCCGGCGAGTGGCGCGAGCGCGCCGGCGCCTACGCCATCCAGGGCCTGGGGTCGTCCTTCGTCGCGGCTGTGCAGGGCGACTACTTCAACGTCGTCGGTCTGCCGGTGCGCCTCCTCGTCGAGGAGCTCGTGAGCCTCGGCGTCGAGCCGCTGTCTTGGCTCTGAGCGGCGATGAGGAGACCGGCCGGGGCGCGTCGAAACGTGAGGAGATGCGCCAGGAGGCAAGCGCGGGCCTCGAAGGCACGGCTGTGGTCGCCGCGAGAGCCATGCCCTATACTATGGGGCTTGGTCTGAAGCCTTCCTTGTCTGCACTGAAAGGAGCCGGCAATTAGCTTCCTCAGCTTCCTCACCGGTTTTGGAGCTCGCGACATGGCGGTCGATCTGGGGACCGCGAACACCCTCGTCTACGTACGGGGGCGCGGCATCGTGCTCTCCGAGCCTTCGGTCGTGGCCATCGATCACCGCAGCGGCGAGGTCCACGCCGTCGGCGCCGAGGCCAAGCGCATGCTCGGGCGGACCCCGGGCACGATCAGCGCCATCCGTCCTCTGAAGGATGGTGTCATCGCCGACTTCGACGTGACCGAGCAGATGCTGCGTCACTTCATCCGCAGAGCGTCCAACAACAAGTGGGCCCACCCGCGCGTCGTCATCTGCGTGCCCTCGGGCGTGACCGGCGTGGAGAAGCGCGCTGTCGAGGAGGCGACCTACTCGGCCGGCGCTCGCTGGGCGGGCCTCATCGAGGAGCCCATGGCGGCCGCCATCGGCGCCGGTCTGCCGGTAGCCGAGCCCACGGGGAGCATGATCGTCGATATCGGCGGCGGCACCAGCGAGGTGGCCGTCATCTCCCTCGGCGGCATCGTCGTCTCGCAGTCGATCCGGGTCGGCGGCGACGAGCTCGACGAGGCCGTCATCAGCTACGTCAAGAAGGAGTACAAGCTCCTCATCGGCAGCCAGACGGCCGAGGAGATCAAGCTCGAGATCGGCTCGGCGCATCCTTTGCCGCAGGAGGAACAGGCCGAGATCCGCGGCCGCGACCTCGTGACGGGGCTGCCCAAGACGATCGTCCTCTCGTCTGAGGAGGTGCGCTCCGCGCTGGAGGAGCCGACCCAGGCGATCATCGACGCGATCAAAGCCACGCTCGACAAGACACCGCCCGAGCTGGCGAGCGACATCATGGACCGCGGCATCATGCTGGCTGGCGGCGGATCTCTGCTTCAGGGGATGCCCGAGCGCCTGCGCGGCGAGACGCAGATGCCCGTGCATCTCGCCGAGTCGCCGCTCACCTGCGTCGCGGTCGGGTCCGGCAAGTACCTCGAGGAGTTCGATGCCCTTTCAAGGAGCATGCGCAGCGCGCGGCCGAAGGGGCGCTAGCGAGAAACGGCTGTAGCGTCTGGTGGCTCGCAAACGCGCAGTCCGACGGCGGATCCTCGCCGCTGTCCTGCTTCTGCTATCGGTAGGTCTGCTTACGCTGTACTTCCGTGAGTCTGAGGGAGGCGTCGTGCACCGCGCCCAAGACCGCGGGCTGAGCGTGCTGGCTCCCCTGCAGACGGGCACCGCGCGTGCCATCCAGCCCTTCCGCGACGGCTGGAACTGGGTCGGCGACCTGTTCCGCGCCAAGTCGGAGAACGCCCGCCTCAAGAAGGAGGTCGTCGCTCTGCGAGCGGGGGTCGCCGAAGCGCAGGCCACGCAGGCCGAGAACGATCAGCTGCGCGCGCTGGTGCAGATCAGGCAGCAGATGGCGTCGATCTACCCCAAAGGCCTGCACTTCGTGACCGCGCGCGTGATCGCGCGCTCGACGGCGGCCTGGTACTCGACGGTGACCGTCGACGCCGGGTCGGAGCAGGGAGTCAAGGAGTTCGACGCCGTCGTGAACGGGCAGGGCCTCGTCGGGCGCGTGACCTCGGTGACGACCGACGCCGCCGAGGTCACGCTGATCACCGACCAATCGAGTTTCGTCGACGCCGTGGTGCTGCCCGAACGGGCCCAAGGGCTGCTTGCCGGCAGCGTCACCGGCGATCTCAGCCTGCAGTACGTCGACAAGAGCGCCAAGGTGGAGCAGGGGCAGTTCGTGGTCACGTCGGGGATGAAGGGCTCGGTCTTCATACCGGGCATCCCCATCGGCACCGTCGCGAGCGTGGCGCAGCAGGAGGTAGAGCTCTACCAGAGCGTGTCGGTGAGTCCCTTCGTCGACTTCCACACGCTCGACCTCGTGATGGTGGTCGAACGATGAGCGTGCCGACGATCCCGTCGCGGCGGGCCGCGCCCGCGTCGGTGGCACCCGCGAGCGTCACGCGCCGCTTGCACACCGCCCAGGAGCAGCTCAACCCGGCGGCAGAGCTCGCCCGCTTCTTCGTGCTGCTGGTCGCGGCGACGCTGCTGCAGACGCTGATCGCGCCCAACGTGCGCATCCTCGGCGCGAACCCCGACTTCATGCTCATCGTGGTCGCCTCCGTCGGGCTCCTGCGCGGCTCGGAGGCCGGCGCATTGTTCGGGTTCGCCGGCGGTGTGGTCGTCGCCGTGGCTCTCTTCGAACCGCTCGGCATCACGGCCTTCGTGCTGGTGATCGTGGGTTACTTCTCGGGGCGATACGCGGAGACCGCCGACCTCTCGTCGGGTTTCGCGCCCCTCGTCGCCGTTTTCGTCGGCAGTCTTCTGGCCGAGTCGCTCTCCGTGGTCGCCCAGTTCCTGCTCGGGCGCCAGGTGCCGCTCGACTTCGTCGTCACGAGGGTCGCCGTCCCGGCCCTGATCCTGAACACCTTGCTCGCCGCGCCGGTCTACGTCGCCGCGCGCTGGTGGATGCGAGGGGAGAGGACCCACCGTGCGTTGGAGGCGTAGGGGACCCTTCCAGCGTCGCCCCCTTCCCGACGGCCGTCGCGACCGTCCCATACGCACGCTCAGGGCCGACAGGCCGTTCGTGCAGCCGCCGTCGGTCGCCCTCCGCGTGGCCGCCATCGGCATGCTCGCCGTGGTCGTCTTCGCGGTCATCCTGTTCCGTCTGTGGTTCTTGCAGATCCTCACCGGCACGCAGCACGTCGCCGAAGCCAACGACAACCGCCTGCGCACGGTGAAGCTGGTGCCGCCGCGGGGGACGATCCTCGATCGCAACGGCAGGATTTTGGTCGACAACCGGCCCGGCAACGCCATCGGCATACGCCCCATGGACGTGCCGTCGGGTGAGCTCAAGCCGCTCATCAAGCGCCTCGCCGGAGTGCTGGACATGTCGGGCGCCGAGATCCGTCGGCAGCTGCGTGAGCACGCCGCCAACCCCTACGACCTCGTCGTGATCAAAAGGGACGTGAGACGTCGCGTGTTCTCCTACATCCTCGAGCGCAAGGCGTCGTTCCCGGGGGTCGAAGTACAGAAGAACTACTTGCGGGACTACCCCGGCGGCGAGTTGGCCGCTCAGTTGCTCGGCCACACCGGCGAGATCTCGGGACAGCAGCTCAAGGAATCGCGCTTCAGCGGGTACTCGGCCGGCGATGTCATCGGCCTGTCGGGCGTCGAGTACACGTTCGACCGCTGGCTGCGCGGGCGCGACGGGGCGCTGAAGGTCGAGGTCGACGCCTTCGGGAGGCCCAAGGCGCAGGTGCCCGGCGGCAGGCTCGCGCAGCCGGGAGACAGCCTGGTGCTGACCATCGACGATCGCGTGCAGCGGGCGGCGGAGAACGCTGTGCGCTACGGCATCGACCTCGCCCACGCCGCCAACAACTGGCGCGCCGACGCCGGCGCCGCGGTCGTCATGGACCCCAGGAGCGGCGAGCTTCTCGCCATGGCGAGCTACCCGACCTATGACCCCGCGATCTTCGCCGACGGGCTGACGCCGAAGGAATGGAAGAAGCTGCGCCGGCCCTCCGCCAACAACCCTCTCATGGAACGCGCCGACCAGGGAGCTTATCCGGTCGGCTCGACCTTCAAGCTCATCGATGCCGTGGCGGGGCTCGAAGAGGGCGTCATAAGCCCCTACACGACCTTCTCTTGTCCGGGCTACTTCAAAGCCTACGGGTCGACCTGGCACTGCTGGATCTACCCCGGGGCGCACGGCACGATCCCGCTCGATCTGGCGCTCGAGGAGTCGTGCGACGTCTACTTCTACAACGTCGGCCTGCTCTTCTACGGCCGCAAAGGCACGGAGCTCGAGGACTGGGCGAAGCGCCTGGGCCTCGGGCACCTCACCGGCATCGACATCCCCGGTGAGGTGCCCGGTCTCGTGCCAACGCCCGAGTGGCGCAAGAAGACCTTCACGAGTCCTATCGACAAGCTCTGGAAGCCGGGCAACTCGATCAACCTGGCCATCGGCCAGGGCGACCTGAAGGCGACGCCCCTGCAGATGGCGGTCGCCTACGCCGCCGTCGCGAACGGAGGCTTCGTCGTCGAACCCCACCTCGGCCTCAAGGTGCTCTCGCCCCAGGGCAGGCTGCTCGAGCGCTTGTCGGGGGCGGCGCCGAAGAAGCTCGACGTCTCGCTGGCCACGCTCGAGACCGTGCGCCGCGGCATCCGTCTCGCCGCCTCGGGTCCGGTCGGCACGTCGACGTCGGTGTTCGCCGGCTTCCCCGTTCCGGTGGCCGGCAAGACCGGCACGGCGGAGATGTTCGGCAAGGGCGACTACTCCTGGTACGTGAGCTGGGCGCCGGCCGACCATCCCAAGTACCTGGTCGCCGTCATGATCGAGCAGGGTGGCCACGGCGGCAGCGCGGCGGCGCCGGCGGCGCGCATGATCTACGACACGCTGTTCAACGTGAAGGGCGGTCAGATCAGCGGCGCGACCAAGAGCGACTGACGGTGGACCTGCGCTCCTACCTGCGCCACGTCGACTACCTGCTCCTCGCGACGGCGGCGATCCTGACCGGCTACGGCGTGACCGTGGTCTTCTTCGCCACGCGCAACGACCCCCTGCCGCGTCCCACCTACTACTCCGACTACCAGCTCGTCTACGGCCTGGCCGGGTACGTCCTGCTGGTCGCGTTGTCGATCGTCGACTACGAACGCTTCCGCCGCTGGCAGTGGCCGCTGTACGCGTTCGCGATCCTCTCGATCCTCGCCGTCTTCGCCTTGGGACCCGTCACGCGGGGATCGCGTCGCTGGCTCGTGCTGCCGTTCTTCCGCTTCCAGCCGTCGGAGCTCGCTCTGGTGATCGTGACCGTCGCCCTCTCGGCCTTCCTCCTCGACCGGCTGCACCTGCTGGGAACGCGCCGCATCACTTTGATGGCCATCGCCTACGTGGCGCTGCCGGCGCTGCTCGTCTTCGCCCAACCCGACTTCGGCACGACCATGGTGTTCGTGTGCCTGTGCATCGCCGTCCTCTTCTTCTACGGTACGCCTTGGACCCACTTTGCGGCCCTCGCTGGCGCCCTCGCCTTGGCTCTCGTCGGCGTCTTCGCGCTCTTGCCGGCGCTGGGCGTCCAACTCGTCAAGAGCTATCAGATGGAGAGGCTCACCGTCTTCCTCAACCCAGGCCACGACCCCTCGGGCAGCGGGTACAACCTCGCGCAGTCGATCATCGCCATCGGGTCCGGGGGACTTCACGGCCGCGGCAACCTGGCTACGCAGACGACGCTCGACTTCCTGCCCGAACACCACACCGACTTCATCTTCGCCGTCGTGAGCGAACGCTACGGGTTCGTCGGCGCCGCGCTGCTCCTGGCTCTCTTCGCGGTGCTCGTTTGGCGTGCGCTACGCATCGCCACCATCTCGCGCGACCTGTACGGCAGCATGATCGCGGGAGCCATCGCGGCCATGTTCCTGTTTGAGATCTTCGTGAACGTCGGTATGACTCTTGGTATCATGCCCATCACGGGGATCCCGCTCCCGTTCATCAGCTACGGCGGGGCGGCTCTCATCACCAACCTCATGCTCGTCGGTCTCCTCGAGAGCATCCATATCAGAGGACGGATCGCGGGTGTGGCAGGGGGGCTTCGTGGCAACGGTTAGCATGCGCAAGATCATCGGCGCGTTCAACGAGGCGCGCTCTCGTGCGGGGCGGCCCGCGAGGCTGTGCCTGGTGGGCGACCCGGGCGACGTCGCGATGTTCGCGGCCGCTCTGGTTTCGGGAGGCGGCGACGCCGCCGGCGGCGCGGCTCAGTCGGGGTCGGATCGCGCGGCCGACGTCCTGCGCACGTTCGATGTCGATTCCTTTGCCCGCTCGCCGAAGGAGCTGCGCGCCTGCTCGCTGGTGGTGTTTGTGGCGCGCCCAGGGCGTCTTGCGCCCGAAGCCCTGCGCGCGCCGGTCGCGATGGTGCGCGAGGCCGACGTGCCGCTCCTCGCGGTGCTCCTCGACGCCGGCCGGGCCGACGCGGGGCTCTGGGTGGCGAGCGACGTCTTCTTCGCCCAGGAGGTGGCCGTGCTTCGTCCCGGCGAAGCGCTGGCGCACTCGGAGGCGGCGAGGAGCATCGCCGGGCGCGCGCGCGACGGCGCCGTGCCGCTGGCGGCGCGCTTGCCGGCGCTGCGCCCGGCCGTCGTCGACCGCATCATCGCCACCGCCGCGCGCCAGAACGGCGTCGTCGGGGTGCTGGTGTTCATCCCCGGCGCCGACATGCCGGTGATGACGGTGAACCAGATACGCATGGTCCTGCAGATCGCCGCCGCCTATGGCGAGCGCGTCGGGCTCGAGCGGGCTGTCGAGATCCTCTCGGTGGTCGGCCTCGGGTTCGGCCTACGCACGATCGCTCGCGAAGCGCTCGACTTCGCCCCCGGACCGGGGTGGATGTTGAAGGGCGGCTTCGGCTACGCGGCGACGCTGGCCCTCGGTAAGACCGCGGTGCGCTACTTTGAAGAAGGCGCGCCGCTCACGACGAGCCGGGTAACACGGCTCACGGAGAAGCTTGGCAAGATTCCCAACCCACTCGCAGGACGGGGGTCGCGTACCGGATGAGCTGACCGATCTCCTCGCTCGCGTGACTCGCCCCGCACGCTACGTGGGCGGCGAGTTCAACGTGCGACGCAAGAGCGGCGCCTCGCCGCGCATCGTGCTGTCGTACCCCGACGTGTACGAGATCGGGATATCGAACCCCGGTCTGCAGATCCTCTATAGCTGGCTCCACGAACGCACGCCGGCCGCGGTCGAGCGTGCCTACTGCCCGTGGCCAGATCTCGCCGCGCTCATGCGGGAACGCCGCGTGCCTCTGTGGACCCTGGAGAGCTTCGCCCCCGTGCGCGAGTGCGAGCTCTGGGGCTTCACCCTGCAGCACGAGCTCACCTACACGAACGTGCTCGAGATGCTCGACCTCGCCGGCGTGCCGCTGTGCGCGGCCGCACGAGGTGAGGGCGACCCAATAGTCATGGGCGGCGGGCCGGGCACGGCCAACCCGCTGCCGGTGGCACCGTTCTTCGACGCCTTCTTCGTCGGTGAGGCTGAGGGCAGGTTGGGCGAGATGGTCGAGGCGCTGCGCGCGCCCTCGCGCGCGCAGCGCCTCGACCATCTCGCGGCCGTCGGCGGCGTCTGGGTGCCGGCACGCGCGAGCCACGATTCGCCGGGGAACTATCCCGTCGCGCACGGCGGACTGAGCGCAGGAGCCGAGGCCGGCGCGTCCCCCGAAAGGAGCGGGAGGTCCGCGGCCGGAGCGCGCGTCGAGCGGCAGGTCTTTAGCGAGTTCTCGCGCACGCCGCCGGTCACCGAGCCGCTGGTGCCGCTGCTCGAAGCGGTGCACGACCGCGCCGTCATCGAGGTGATGCGCGGCTGCTCGGCGGGCTGCCGCTTCTGCCAGGCTGGGCTCTGGTACCGGCCGGTGCGCGAACGGCCCGTCGACCTCGTGGTCGAGTCGGCCGTTCGCGCTCTTGCGGCCACCGGCTGTGACGAGGTCTCCTTGCTCTCCCTGAGCTCGTGCGACTACTCGGGCATCGAGGACGCGGTGCGCGGCATCCGCGACCGGCGGTCGGACGTGCGCATCTCCCTTCCGTCGCTGCGCCTCGATTCGGCCGCCGTCGGCTTGGCTCGGCTCGGCGGCGACCAGCGCGGGTCGGTGACGCTCGCGCCGGAGGCCGCGACCCAGGCGCTGCGCGACGCGGTCAACAAGCGCGTCGACGACGGTCAGTTCCTTGGCGCCGTGCGCGCCGCCTACAGCTCCGGCTTCACCGGCGTCAAGCTGTACTTCATGATCGGGCTCCCCGGAGAGCGCGACGAGGACGTGCGTGCCATCGCCGCGATGGCGGCTGCCGCCTTGGACGAGGGCAGGCGGCTCATCGGAGGCCGCGCCCAGCTCTCTGTCTCGGCGTCGTCGTTCGTGCCCAAAGCGCAAACACCGCTGCAGTGGGAGCCTTTCGCCGGCGCGGACGCCATCGTCCGCCGGCAGGAGCTCCTGCGTGCGGCGATGCCGCGTGGGGTGCGGCTGTCGCTTCACGACGTGGGTGCTTCGCAGGTCGAGGCGACCCTGGCACGCGGTGGCGAAGAGCTGGGGAGGTTCGTCGAAGGCGCCTGGCGCCTGGGAGCGCGCTTCGACGGCTGGCGCGAGCACTTCAGCCTCGAGGCGTGGCGGCGAGCCGCCGGCGAGGAAGGCCTTGACCTCGACGACCGCGGCGGGCTCGGGGAGGGCGACGCGCTGCCGTGGGATGTGGTCGATGCGCGTATCGCGTCGCGCTTCCTGCACGAGGAACGCGACGCCGTGGCCTCCGGGGGCGGGCGCGACGACTGCCGCTTCGGCGCTTGCAGCGAGTGCGGCGCCTGCGTTGGGGAGATACAGATGGACCTTGTGGGGTGACTGGGGTCGTGCGGTGAGCTGGCACCTCTTGCGTTTCTCGCGCGCCGGGGCGGCGCGCTACCTCTCGCACCTCGACACGGCGCGGGCGCTGCAGCGCACATTCGCACGCGCCGGCGTGCCGATCGCGCCCTCGCATGGCATGCGTCCCAGGCCGCGCCTCTCGCTCGTCCTGCCGCTGCCGGTCGGTGCAGCCGCCCTGTGCGAGCTCGCCGTCGTCGAGCTGGCGGAGCCCGAGCCAGCGGATGACCGGGCAAGGGCCCTGGGAGCATCGCACGGCTCGCCGGCGGGGGAGAGCGCTGCTCAACTCGGCGAAGTGGCCGCGGACGATCGCCTGGTCCGGCTGCGCGCCGCGGCGCCGGAGGGCATCGGCATCGAGGCTCTCGAGGCCGCCGCGGCGCGCCCGCGCCCGGTGGCCGTGAGCGCCGACTACGAGTGTGAGCTGGCGGCGAGGCCCGAGCGCCTGGCGCCGGCTCTCGCCTGGTTCGACGAGCAAGAGCACGTTGCGACGGAGCGCATCTCGCCCAAAGGGACGAAGATGGTCGACCTGCGGCACTACGTCGGCGGGGTGTTCGTGAGAAGGTCGCTAAGCGGCTCGCGGCTTGGTTTCACGGTGCGCTACGAGAGCGCCGGCGCCGCCAGACCCGAGGAGTTCGTCCGCCTGCTGGCCGTCAGGGCCGGGGTGGACCCGGTGATGCGCGACCTCGTGAGGACGCGCGTCGCCTACAGGGAATCGCGCGACTGTGGTCGCGCAGGCAAGGAGTGAACGATATGGACGACAGTGACGAACGGCCTTTGAGGCCGGAGGACGACTCCGGCACGACGGCAGACCCCGGTGACGGGGCCGGAGATGGCGTGGCGGGAGAAGGCGGCGACGCCGTTTCTTCGCCGCGCCGTCGCCGGCGCGGCCGCCGCGGAGGGCGGCGTCACCGGCGCAAGGATGCCGGTGGCGAGGAGCAGGCGGCGGAGGCGGCGGGGGAGCCCAGAGCGGCTCCGACCGAAGCGGTCGAGCCGGAGCTCGCGCGCGAGGGCGTGGCGGCCGGCGTCGTCGAGCCGGCGAAGAAGCGGGGCGCGCGTCGCCGTCGCAGCCCGGCGGAGGCTCCGGCGCAGGCCGCCGAAGGGGTAGTGGGCGGCGAGGTGGCGGCGGCAGAAGAGCGCCCGGCTGCCGAGCCGGCGAAGCGACCGCGTGGTCGGCGACGGGCGAAAGCCGCCGGCCCTCCGAGAGAGGGATCCGGAGGCGAGGTTGCGGATGCGTCTGGAGAAGGGGGCGAGGCAGGCGTGCCGACCGCGGCCGAGGTCGCACCTGCGGCTGAAGCGCCGCCTGGGGCAGCAGCGACGCTCGAGGCCGCAGCGACGCCCGACAGCGAGGCGCCGGCGCAGCACAAGAAGCGCTCGCGGCGGCGGCGTCCGACGAGCGCCGCGAGTCCAGCGGAAGCGCCGGCAGCGGCGTCCGAGGTGCCGGCGGCGGACACAGCCGAGCCCTCGCCAGCGGTCGTCGGACGCCGGGGGGAGGCGGCTGCCGAGGCGCTCGGCGTCGACGAGGCCTCCGGTCCGCGCGAGTCGGGCATGCCGAAGCGGCGCGGTCACCGCGGCGGTCGCGGCCGTCGCAAGACGCTCGCCGCGCCGGATGAAGGCCCGGCGGTCGAGCTGACGGAGCCGGTCGCCGCCGTCGAGGCGCCCAGAGCAGCGCCGGCCCCGCCCGAGACACTGGGCGCGGCGGCCGCCGAGGGGGGCGAGCCGGCTGCGCCGGCTCGCCGCAGCCGCGGCGGCCGCCGCCGGCGCAAGGTCGCCGGCGAGCATCCGTCGCCGGGTCACGGGACGGTCGAGCGAGGCTCCGAGCTCTCTGCCGACGCGCCGGTGGCCGAGGGGGTCACAGCGGCGCTTCAGGCGCGCGAGGAGGCCGGCGAGGAAGAGGAGCCCGCCCGCCGCGGCGGGCGGGGCCGGCGCCAGCTCCCCAGAGTGGGTGCGGTCGAGCCCGAGCTGCCCGAGCACAAGGAGATGCTCGTCACCGTCGAGGGCGACGAGCTGCGCGTAGCGCTCGTCGAGGACGGGCGTCTAGCCGAGATCTACATCGAGCGCCCCGGCAAGCGGTCGTACGCAGGCAACATCTACCATGGCAAGGTCGACAACGTCATCCCCGGGATGGACGCCGCCTTCGTCGAGATCGGCCTCGAAAAGAACGGCTTCCTCTACGTCGACGAGGTCGCGGTCGACGACGAGGAGAAGCGGCCCAAGCACATCACCGAGGTGCTCAAACCGCGCCAGGAGCTGCTCGTGCAGGTCATGAAAGACCCCATGGGCAGCAAGGGCGCCCGCCTCACCGGACAGCTGTCGCTGGCGGGGCGCTATCTCGTGTACGTGCCCGGAGGCAGCGGCGTGGGCGTCTCGCGACGCCTCGGGGCGGCCGAGCGCGACCGCCTGCGCGACCTCTGCAAGCAGCTGCGCCCCAAGAAGGCGGGGCTGATAGTGCGCACGGTCGCCGAGGGCAAGGGCCTCGATGAGCTGCACCGTGACCTCCAGTACCTCTCCCGTCTCTGGTCGCGCCTCAAGGCGCGCGCGGAGAAGATCCCCGCCCCGGGTCTGCTCTACGAAGAGGCCGACGTGTCGCTGCAGGTCGCCCGCGATCTCTTCAACGACACCTTCGAGGCGGTGATCGTCGACGACAAGAAACAGCGCGACAAGTTCGTCGCCTACCTGCAGAAGGAAGCGCCGGAGCTCGCCGACCGCGTGCGCCCCTACGAGGGTGAACAGCCCCTGTTCGACGCCTACGGGATCGAGGAGCAGATCGCCAAGGCCCTCGAACGTCGCGTACGCCTGCCCAGCGGCGGCAACATCGTCATCGACCATACCGAGGCCTTCACTGTGATCGACGTGAACACCGGCCGCTACACGGCGGGCCGCAACCTCGAGGAGACGATCACCAAGACGAACCTCGAGGCGGCGCGGGAGGTCGTGCGCCAGCTGCGTCTGCGCGACATCGGCGGCATCATCATCATCGACTTCATCGACATGGCCTACGCGCGCAACCGCGAGGCGGTGCTGGCGAAGCTACAGGCCGAGCTCGACACCGACCGCACGAAGACATACGTGGTCGAGATCTCGCCCCTGGGGCTCGTCGAGATGACGCGTCAGAACATTACCGACGGAGCGCGCGGCGTCCTGACCAAGGAGTGCCCCAGCTGCTCCGGCAGGGCGCGCATCTTCTCCGAGGACACGGCGGCACGTAACGCGGTGCGTGAGGTGCGCCGGCAGGCCAAGGCGTCGCCGCACCAGGCCTTCTTGTACGAGGTGAACCACCTCGTGGGCGAGCGCATAGCCGGCATGGGCTGGCTCAAGGCTCTCGAGAAGGAGACGGGCAAGCACATCTTCCTCGAGGGCTCGCAGGCCCTGCCGGTCGACACCCTGAAGCTCATCGTCGCGGGGACGCGCGAGGACGTCGAGCGGCAGCGCATCCCCGTGCGCGAGGGACAGGAGCTCGAGGTCGAGCTCGAGCACACGCTGACCTACAGCCCGGGTGACGCCGTGGCGCACGTCGACGGGTACGAGATCACCGTGCTCGGAGGACGGCCCTCCCTGGGCAAGCGCAGGGCGGTGAAGGTGACCTCGATGTCGCGCACCGGCGCCTTCGCGACGCTGATGGGGAAGGGCAGGCACTGACGGGCGGCTTCGCGCGCGGGCGCGACCGGCGCCGCGGGGAGCCGTCCCCGCGGCGCCGGTCGCGCCTGGCCTTCGTTGACACCCAAAGGGGCGTTGGCTATCATCGGCGGTCGTTGCGTTGCGGGGAGTGAGCATGGCGAAGGCCGGCAAGGACGAGGTCGTGTACGCGATCGTGCGCGTGGGCGGCAAGCAGTACAAGGTCGCCGCAGGCGATGTGATCGAGGTCGACCGCGTGGGCACCGACGAGGGCAAGAGCATCACCCTGGAGCCGCTCGCGGTGCGCACCGCCGACGGCATCTTCGACGCCGCCCGGCTCAAGGGCGCCCGCGTCAAGGCCACCGTGCAGGAGCACTTCCTGGGCCCCAAGATCCGCGTGTTCACCTACAAGCCCAAGACGACCTACAAGAAGATGCGTGGCCATCGCTCTCGCCTCTCCCGTCTGGCGATCGATGCGATCACGCTCAAGGAAGCCAAGGAGAAGGACGTTGGCGCATAAGAAGGGCGGCGGCACCAGCCGCAACGGCCGCGACTCCGAATCGAAGAGGCTGGGCGTCAAGGCGTACGCCGGCCAGGTCGTGCCGGCGGGCTCCATCATCGTGCGCCAGCGCGGCACCAGGTTCCGTCCCGGCTCCGGCACCGGCATCGGCGTCGACCACACGATCTTCGCCATCGTCGGCGGCCGCATCGAGTTCACCAAGGGCGGCGCCGGGCGCGTCATCTCCGTCATCCCCGAGGGCTGACGCCCAAGCCCGGCTGATCGCCGGACCCACCGCTCCATGCAGGACCACGCCAAGATCGATGTGCGTGGCGGCAACGGCGGTGCGGGGTCGGCCAGCTTCAGGCGCGAGAAGCACGTCCCCAAGGGCGGGCCCGATGGCGGCGACGGGGGCAAAGGCGGCGACGTCCACCTCCAGGCGACGCGTCAGATCCGTGATCTCTCTCCCTTCCGTCAGAAGGTGCACGTGCGCGCCGGCGACGGCGGCCACGGCCGGGGCGGCAACAAGCGTGGGCGCGACGGTGATGACGCCGTGGTCGAGGTGCCCGTGGGTACCGAGGTGCGCATCGACGGCGCATTGATCGCCGACCTCGTCGTCGAGGGGCAGCGTGCGCTCGTGGCGGCCGGCGGGGAGGGAGGCCGCGGCAACACCTGCTTCGTCTCCTCCACACGCCGCGCGCCGCGGTTCGCCGAGAAGGGTCTCCCGGGCGAGGAACGCTGGATCGAGCTCACGCTCAAGCTGCTCGCCGACGTCGGCTTCGTCGGCCTGCCCAACGCGGGCAAGTCCTCTCTGCTCGCCGCGCTCACCCGGGCGCGGCCGAAGATAGCCCCGTACCCGTTCACCACGCTCGAGCCCAATCTCGGCACGGTGATCATCGACGAGCGCCAGATCGTGCTCGCCGACATCCCCGGCTTGGTCGAAGGCGCCAGCGCCGGCGTGGGTCTCGGGGACCGTTTTCTCGCGCACGTCGAGCGCACGGCGGTGCTCCTGTACGTCGTCGACGTGTCGCAGGGCGCCGACGCCGCCTGCGCCGCGGCTCGCACCGTGCGCGATGAACTGATGGCCTTCTCCCCGGCGCTCCTGACGCGCCCGGCGCTGTGCGCGCTCAACAAAGCCGACCTCGTGGGAGCCGGCGAGGCGAGCGCTGCGGTGGCGTCGCTGCAGAGTGTGGGTCTCGATTGGGCGGCGGCGCCGTCGGCGACCTCGGCCGTGACCGGCTCTGGCGTAGAGGAGCTGGTGGTGGCGCTGGGGCGGGCGCTGGCGGCGGTCGAGCCGCCGCCAGCGCCCGCCCCAGCGCCACCCGTCTTGCGCCCCGGAGAGGACCGTGTGAGCGCCTTCACCGTTGCGCGCGAGGAAGAGGGCTTCCGCATCGTCGGCGCGGCGCTCGAACGCCTGGTCGCCAAGACGGAGCTCTCCAACGACGAGGCGGTGCGCTACCTGCAGGAGGTCATGGAGAGAGCCGGGGTGAGCGAGGCGCTGCGTCGCGCAGGGGCTCAGCCGGGCAACGCCGTCGTCATCGGCGAGCACGAGTTCGAGTTTGCGTGAGCGCGAATAGGGCAGAAGGAGCAGCGGGAGCGACGTGAAGACGATCGTGGTCAAGTTCGGTTCGAGCACGGTGACGGGGCCGCGCGGACGGCTGCGGCGAGCCGTGATCGCCGCCCGCGCGGGCGAGATCGCCGATCTGCTCGCGGCCGGTCACCACGTCGTCGTCGTCTCGAGCGGGGCGATCGCCTGCGGCCAGGCGCTGCTGGAGATGGGCGAGCGCCCACGCGAGATGGCGGCGCTGCAGGCGGCCTCGGCCGTCGGCCAGGGCCGCCTTTTCGCCGCCTGGTCGCGGGCGCTCGCCCGCCAGGGGCGGATCGCCGCGCAAGTGCTCCTCACGAGTGCCGACATCGCCGAGCGGACGGCCTACGTGAACGCCCGCCACACACTGCGGCGGCTGCTGCGCTGGGGGGTCGTGCCCGTGGTGAACGAGAACGACACCACGGCCACCGACGAGATCCGTTTCGGCGACAACGACATCCTGGCGGCACAGGTCGCCATCATGCTGCGCGCCGATCTACTGCTGCTCCTCACCGACCGCGGCGGGCTCTATACGAGCGACCCTTCGCGCGACCCTCAGGCGCGCTTGATAGAGGAGCTGAGCGGCGGTGCGGGCATCACCCAGGCGGAGCTGCACGACCACAGTGGCGGAGCCGGGGGCATGCGCGGCAAGGTGGCCGCCGCTCTTATGGCGGCGGCGGCCGACGTGCCCGTAGTGATCGCCGACGGCGCCGCTCCCGCGGTGATTGCGCGCGCCGCTGAGGGCGAGCCGGTCGGCACGAGCGTGCGCGCGCAGAGCGGCGGGGAGCCCGCCTTCAAGCTCTGGCTGCGCTACGCGAAGCCGGTACGCGGGGCGCTCGACATCGACGAGGGGGCCGCGCGCGCCCTGCGGGAGACGGGGGCAAGCCTCCTGCCGGTCGGTGTGCTGGACGTCCATGGTACCTTTAGCGCGGGAGACGCCGTGGTGCTGCGCGATCCCGCCGGTCGTGAGGTCGCACACGGCGTCGCCGCGATGAGCGCTCGCGAGGTGCGGCGCGTCACCGGCCTGCGCAGCGAGGAGGCTCGCAGGCTGCTGCCGCACGTGGGCGACGAAGTGGTGCACCGGGACCGCCTGGTGCTCAGCGACGAGGAGGACGTGTGACGGTCGAGGAGCTCTGCGCCGCCGCCAAACGCGCCTCTCGAGGCCTGGCGACTCTGCCGCGCGAGGGTAAGGACGAGGCCCTGCGCGAGGTCGCCGAGGCGCTCGAGCGGCGCGCCGACGAGATCCTGCGCGAGAACGCCGAGGATCTCAAGATGGCGCGCAGCGAGCATCTGCCCGAGGCGCTCGTCGATCGCCTTCTGCTCGACGAAGACCGCCTGCGTGACATCGTGACCTCGGTCCGCGCCGTGATGGCCCTCGACGACCCCGTGGGTCGGGTGACGCGGGGCTGGCGCTTGCGCAACGGTCTCGAGGTGCGCAAGCAGCGGGTGCCGTTCGGGGTCGTGGCCGTGGTCTACGAGGCGCGGCCGAACGTCACCGTCGACGCCGCCGTCCTGTGCCTGAAGACGGGCAACGCCGTGATACTGCGCGGCGGCCGCGCCGCCAAGCACTCGAACCGCATCCTGGCAGAGGTCGTGCAGGGCGCCGTCATCGAGGCGGGCCTGCCGGCGGCGGCCGTCTCGTACCTCGCTGCCGAACGTGACACACTGCTCGAGCTCGTCCGGCAGCGCGGCGCGGTCGACCTTGTGATCCCGCGCGGCGGGGAAGAGCTCAAGGAGTTCCTACTCGAGCACAGCCGCGTGCCGGTCATCTACGCCGCCGGCGGCAACTGCCACGTCTACGTCGACGCCACCGCGGACCTCGAGAAGGCACAGCGCATCGTGATCAACGCCAAGGTGCAGCGTCCGGGAGTCTGCAACTCGGCCGAGACCTTGCTCGTTCACCGCGAGGTGGCGGCGGAGTTCCTCCCCAAGGTGTTTGCCGAGCTCAAGGCGCGGGGCGTCGAACTCGTCGTCGACAAGGCGGCGGCTGAGGTCGTCGACGACGCGTCGCTCAAGCGCGCCAACCGGACGCACTACGAGACGGAGTTCCTGAGTCTCAAGCTGGCAGTTCGCGTGGTCGACTCCCTCGACGAGGCCGTCGAGCACATCGCCACCTACGGGACCGGGCACTCCGAGGCCATCGTCACCGAGGACCTCGAGGCGGCGCGGCGCTTCACCCAGCTCGTCGACGCGGCCTGCGTCTACGTCAACGCGTCGACGCGCTTCACCGACGGCGGTGAGTTCGAGCTCGGCGCCGAGATCGGCATCTCGACCCAGAAGCTGCACGCGCGTGGGCCTCTCGCGCTCGAGGAGCTCACGTGCGAGAAGTACGTCGTCTGGGGCGAGGGCCAGGTCCGCACGTGACGGCCGCCGCCGACGATCGCCCCGCCCTCGGCGTGCTCGGCGGCAGCTTCAACCCGCCCCACGTCGGTCATCTCGTCGTCGCCTCCGACGCGTGCGCCCAACTGGGCCTCGAGCGCGTGCTGTTCGTACCGGCGGCCGCGCCGCCGCACAAGCACATGGCCGACGGCGTGCCCGCCGACATACGCCTCGAGATGACGCGGCGCGCCGTCGCCGGCGACGCTCGCTTCGTCGTCTCGACGGTGGAGATCGACGAGCGCCTGCGCTACACGGTCGACACTGTGAAGGCGCTGCAGACGGCTCACCCCGGGCGGCGTCTCTACTTCATCATCGGGTCGGACTCACTGCTGCAGTTCGCGACCTGGCATCGACCGCAGAGCATTCTCGCCGCCTGTCGGCTGGCGGTGGCGTTCCGTCCTGGCGACGACCGCGCGGCCGTCGCCGAGGCCCAGGCCGCGTGGGGAAGCGAACGCGTCGTGCTCCTCGACAACGTCGGCATCGACGTCTCCTCGAGCCTGCTGCGCGAGCGCGTGCGCCGGGGGGCGCCGATACGCTACCTCGTCCCACCGGCGGTCGACGAGATGATCGTGCGTCTGGGGCTGTACAAGGCGCCGTGACGCTGCGCGATGCCGAGGTGCTGATCGAGGGGCGGCTGCCGCCGCGACTGCTGGCCCATTCGCGGCGCGTCGCCGACACGGCCGCCGAGCTCGCCAAGGCCTGGGGCGCCGACCCAGAGGCGGCGCGTCTCGCCGGCCTCCTGCACGACTACTGTCGCGATCTCTCGTCGGAGGAGACCCTCGCTCAGGCGGAGGCGGCCGGGCTCGCGATCGGCCCTCTAGAGCGAGCCCGGCCGCGACAGCTCCTGCACGCGCCGCTCGCCGCTGCGCAGCTTGCGGAGCGCGGCTTGAGCGAGGCCTGCCTGCGCGCCATCGCCACGCACACGGTGGGGGGCGGCGGCATGGACCCCCTCCAGAAGTGCGTTTATCTTGCCGATGCTATCGAACCGGGACGTGACTACCCCGGCGTGGAGGAGCATCGTGGCCTGGCGGCGAACTCGCTCGACGATGCGTTGCGGTCGCTCGTGCGTCTGACGATCGTCGACCTCGTCGAGAGGCAGCGGCCGCTGCATCCCGCGACGGTGGCGCTATACAACGAGTTGCATGGCTAAGCAAAGACACGGATATCGGGCCCAGCGGCTGGCGCGGCGTCGCTCCGAGCGGTCGCACTCCTGGCAGAGCATCGCCCTGTACGTGCTCGCCGGCGTGGTGACGTTCGCGGCGGTAATGGGTTCGGTATACCTCGCCCGGCGTCTCACCGCCAAGCATGTGCGCCCGACCGACGCGAGCTTCATCGCCCTGGTGCGCGTGGGCGCGGGGGAGAAGGGAACGAGTCCCTTGAGCGCCCTACTCCTCTACGACCAGCCCAAGCGGTCCTACTCGCTATTCACGATCCCTCGCTCGACGCTCCTCGTCGGCTTGCAGGACGAGTACCTCCTGGCCGGCGACATCACCGCGCAGCCGGAGTACGCGGCGATCTTGGGCAAGCTCATCAACGCCCCGCTGCAGTACCGGCTCGACCTCTCCTACGAGGGGCTCCAGAAGCTCGCGGGGAGCAGCCGGCTCGGTGTCGAGCTGGCGCGCCCGGCCACCGTGCAGTTCAGCGGCGCCTGGCACAGCTACAAAGGCCGCTTCAGCCTGCCCGCGTCGATGCTGGCGGCGGCCCTGAGTGCGCCCGGCAAGACGGGGACAGAAGAGGCGGCCTTCGACATGGCTGTGCTGCGCGCCGTCCTCGAAGCGGCGGCCGTGAACAGGACGGGGGCGTCGACCGCCGTCGAGGCCGTCGCCGCCGGCGACGGCACGAAGCCGGCCGACGCCCGCACCATCCTGCGCGCCGTGCTCGGCGGTCACGTCTGGGTCGGCATGCTCCCGGCCACCGGTCGCGTGTCGGAGGGGCAGTTCGTCTACCGGCCCGACAACGACCAGATCCTCGCCCAGATCACGCGTCGCGCGCCCGGCTACCGCTCGAAGTTCACGGTGCAGATCGAGAACGGATCGGGTCTCGCCGGCATCGGGCAGCTGGTCGCCAAGCGCCTGGCGATCCTCGACGTGAACCTGCCGCAGCCCAAGAACGCCGACTCGTTCGACTACCGGCGGACGCAGATCTACGCCGGCTCTGACGCCTTCACGGTCGCGGGCGACGTGCGTGCTATACTGCGCCGTGGCGCGGTGCTGCGCGGGGCCGATCTGCCCCCGAACGGCATCGTGGTGATTGTCGGCCAGGACATGAAACCAAGCGAGCTACGGTAGCAACGGACTCCTCCAGGCAGAACTCACTCGACCTCGCGCTCGAGATGGCGCGGGTCGTCTCCGCGAAGAAAGCCCACGACGTGGTCGCCCTCGACATGAGCGAGGCGGTCACCTACACCGACTACTTCCTCATCTGCAGCGGCACGAGCGCGCGCCAGACCAAGGCCCTTGCCGAGGAGCTGCAGCGGCGCATGCGCGAGCGCGGTGTGCGCCCGGCGCGCGTCGAGGGCGAGCGCGAGGCCGAATGGATCCTGCTCGACTACCTCGATGTCGTGGTGCACGTCTTCACACCGGCGGCGCGCGACTTCTACCGCCTTGAGGCGCTCTGGCGCGACGTGCCGCGCCAGGACCTGCCGAGCGAGGCCGTGGGCTGAAATCGCCGCGCGGTCTGCGGGCGCCGCGCCGCGACCGGCCTCCCGCGACGCGCGTTGTTTCCCGCCGACTGGTCCGCGCGCGCCCGGGCGAGCGGTCCGCTGGTCCCCCTTGCCTTCCCTCGCCGAGGGCTGGTAGGGTACCGCGCTAACAGGAGCCAAGGGAGCCCGTCACCCAGCGGGGTCCAGCCTCGTCCGAGGTGCGTTGGCATACAAGCGGTGCGCTGCAAGCGCCGCCGCCGGCGGACCGAAGCGACCCACTGGAGGAACCATGGGGAAGGGAGTCACCTGGCTTGCGCTGAGCGCAGCCATCCTCGTCACCCTCGTCCTAGTAGCACCCGCTGAAGCGTCGCTGTTCGTCGACGGGCCGGTCGCGGCAGGCGGCGACGCCGCGAGCGACGTGCAGACGAGCGACGCGGTCCTCGGCACCGTCTCGCTCACCACACCCGAGCGCACTCTGCTCACCCTCATCAACAAGGCTCGCGCCGCGCGTGGCCTGCACCGCCTTGGTCTGCGGACCACTCTCTGCCGGGCAGCCAAGGCGCACTCGCTCTCGATGCTGCGCTTGAGCTACTTCTCGCACAGCTCGGCCTCGGGTGAGACCTTCGCTCAGCGCATCGTGCGTTACGGCTATGGACGTTCCGGCTGTTCCTCCTGGAGCGTCGGTGAGGTCATCGGCTGGGGCGCCGGCAGCGCCGCCGGCTCACCGAGGGCGATCTTCAGGGCCTGGATGCGCAGCACCGCTCACCGCAGCGTGATCTTTACCAAGCGCTGGCGCGACGTCGGCATCGGGCGGGCGTTGGGCGCCTACGCCGGCATCGCCGGCGTGCGCATGTTCACGGTCGATTTCGGGCGGCGCATCTACTGAGGCGACGGGGCGCGGCGCCGGGGGCGCGAAGGCCCCCGGCGCCGCGCCCCGTCGCCTTCTTGCCGTGCCGCGCTGGGGTGTGTGCGGCGCTTTCGTCCTGCCGCGACCGCTTGTCGGGCGTCCGGTCGTTGCGATACACTACGAACATACGTTCGTATTCTACTTCCATGAGGGCCATCATCCACATCGACATGGACGCCTTCTTCGCCTCCGTCGAGCAGGCGCGGCGACCCGAGCTGCGCGGCCTGCCGGTGATCGTCGGCGGCCGGCCGGGCTCGCGTGGCGTGGTGGCCACGGCCTCCTACGAGGCACGGGCGTGTGGGGTGCGCACGGCCATGCCCATAGCGCAGGCGCAGCGCCTCTGCCCTGAAGGGGTGTACCTGCCGGTCGACATGGCCGCCTACTCCGCCGTGCATCGCCGCCTGCAGGAGCTCTACGGACGCTTCACCGACCTGGTCGAGCCACTCTCCATCGACGAGGCGTGCCTCGACGTGACCGGCAGCCGCCGCCTCTTCGGACCGCCGCAGACGATCGCCCGCCGCCTGCAGGAGCTGGTCCGCGACGAGCACGACCTCACCTGCTCGCTCGGCATCGGCTCCACCAAGCTGCTGGCCAAGATCGCCTCCAACCTGAGCAAGCCCTGCGGCATCGGTGAACTGACCGACGACGACGTCGGCGGCCGCCTGCGCGAGCTCTCGGTCGGCGAGCTCTGGGGCATCGGCCCGGCCACCGAGGAGCGGCTGCGCTCACTGGGGCTGGCGACGGTGGGCGCCCTGCAGGACGTCCCCCTGTCCGTGCTGGCGGCCGCCTTCGGCAAGGGCGCGTACGGCCTCAAGCGGCTCGCTGTGGGGAGCGGCGGCTCCGCGGTACACGCCGGGCACGCGGGGCCCAAGTCGCTCGGCCACGAGGTGACGTTCGCAGAAGACGTCAACGACCCCGAGTTTCTGCGCGCGACGCTGCTCTCTCTCACCGACGCCACCATGTCGGGCCTGCGCGCCAAGGGCTTCTCGGCGCGCACCGTCGCCCTCAAGGTGCGCTACAGCACCTTCCACACGCTGACCCGTCGCTGTACGTTGCCGGTGCCGGCGATGAGCACCCGTCCCGTCTACGAGGTGATCCTCGAGCTGCTCGCCGAGCTCGATCTGCGCGGACGCTGGGTACGCCTCCTCGGCGTCGCGGCGAGCAACCTGCACACCAAGGCGTTCCAGCTCACCTTCGACGACCACTGGAAGGAGATCGCTCTGAGCGACGCGGTCGACCAGGTGCGTGCCAAGTACGGCGCGCGCGCCTTGCGGCTGGCGGCCACCGACCTCGCTCCGCGAGGCTCTCCGGCGCCAGCCGCAGGCCCGCGCGCCGCCTCCACCGCCGTATGCTAGACTTCACCATTTGCGGGCCCGCTCGCCGGCATCGCCGGCGGCCCCGCCATCTTAGGCTGTGCACCGACGCGGTCCTCCAGGCGGCAGTGCCGCGCCCGCCGGGGAGCCGTCCGACAAGGAGACAACGAGCATGACAGACCCGGGCAAGATCAGGAACATCGCACTCGTCGGTCACCGAGGGACGGGCAAGACGGCGCTCTTCGAGGCCCTGCTCTACCGGGGCGGCGTCGTGAATCGTCTCGGCAAGGTCGAAGAGGGCACGACCGTGTCCGACTACGACGACGACGAGAAGCGGCGTCAGCTCAGCCTGCAGGGCACGCTGGCGCACGTCGAGCGCGGCGGCCTCACCCTCAACCTGATCGACACCCCCGGCGATCCCAGCTTCCAGGCCGACACGATCGCGGCGCTGCGCGTCGTCGAGACGGCCCTCATCACCGTCAACTCCGTGCCCGGTGTCGAGGTGCAGACCGAGCGTCTCTGGGGTCGCGCCGCCGAGCAGGGGCTGGCGAGGCTCTTCTTCTGCAACATGCTCGACCGCGAGCGCGCCGATCTGGCCGCTACGGTCGCGGCGCTACGCGCGGCCTTCGGCCAGCAAGTGGTGCCGGTGCAGCTGCCCATCGGCGCCGAGCACGAGTTCAAGGGAGTCGTCGACCTCCTCACGATGAAGGCGCACATGGTCGACGGTCAGAAGGCCCTCGTCGGCGATGTCCCGGCCGAGCTCGCCGACGCGGCGGCCGAGGCTCGCGCGACGCTCATCGAGGTGGTCGCCGAGACCAGCGACGAGCTGCTCGAGAAGTTCTTCGCCGACGAGGAGATCAGCGAAGCCGAGCTCAAGGTGGCCATGGCGGCGGCGATCGCCGGCGGCCAGCTGTTCCCGGCGGCCGCCGGCTCGGCGGTGCACCTCGTGGGCGTCGACCCGCTGCTCGATCTTCTCGGGGCGACCCCGGCGCCGACCGCCGTCGCCGGTACCGTCGTGAGCACCGCCGACGGCTCGGAGGCGCAGCTCGTCTGCGACCCGGCTAAGCCGGCGGCGGCGTTCGTCTTCAAGACGCTCGCCGACCCCTTTAGCGGACGCATCAACGTGTTCCGCGTCTTCCAGGGCACCGTGAGCGGCGACAGCACCGCGGTAGTCATGCGCGACGCTCACAAGGAGCGGTTCGGACAGCTCCTCAAGCCACAGGGCAAGGAGAACAAGCCGGTCGAGAAGCTGGTCGCGGGCGACATCGGGGCCGTGGCGAAGCTCAAAGACGTCGTCACCGGCGACTCGCTCTGCGCTGAGGGCGAGCTTGTCACCTTCCCCGCTATCAGCTTCCCGGCGCCTCTCATGTCGTTCGCCGTGAGCGCCAAGAGCAAGGGCGACGAAGACAAGGTGATCGCCGCCCTGCGCCGTCTCGCCGAAGAAGATCCCATGATGGAGCTCCATCGCGACGAGCAGACCGGCGAGACGATCGTCGGTGGCATGAGCCAGGTGCACGTTGAAGTGATCGTCGAACGCGTCAAGCGACGTTTCGGCGTCGAGGTCGACCTCAAGCCGCCGCGCGTGCCCTACCGCGAGACGGTCAAGATGAGCGCCAAGGCCCAGGGGCGGCACAAGAAGCAGACGGGCGGCCGCGGACAGTTCGGCGACACGTGGGTCGAGCTGCAGCCGATGGGGCGCGGCGAGGGTTTCGAGTTCGTCGACAAGATCGTCGGCGGGGTCATCCCGCGCAACTACATACCCGCGGTCGAGAAGGGCATCGTCGAGGCCATGCGCGACGGTTACCTGGCCGGCTACCCCGTGGTCGACGTGCGCGTCATCCTTTACGACGGCTCGCACCACCCGGTCGACTCGTCGGAGATGGCGTTCAAGATCGCCGGGTCGATCGGCTTCAAGAACGCCATCGAGAAGGCGCAGCCGGTGTTGCTCGAGCCCATCATGACCGTCGAGGTCACGGTGCCCGAGGAGAACGTCGGCGACATCATCGGCGACCTCAACTCCCGCCGCGGCAGGGTCCTGGGCATGAACCCGCGCGGCACCTACAGCGTGGTCGCCGCCGAAGTGCCGCTGGCCGAGATGCTCACCTACGCGCCCGACCTCACGTCGATGACCGGCGGGCGCGGCGACTACTCGATGGAGTTCCTGCGCTACGAAGAAGTGCCGGCGCACCTGGCGCAGAAGATCATCGACGCGGCCAAGAAAGAGAAAGAAGCCGCCCAGAAGGGCTAGGCGGGTCGCGGCTCGCCGCCGCTCCCACTCCTCGCGCCGGCGGGTGTTTGGTCCTGCAAATCGGCGCAGAATGATACGCTACGCGAGCACAGGCAGAGTCGGGAGGTGACTTCCTGATGTCCGGACACTCGAAGTGGTCGACGATCAAGCACAAGAAGGGCAAGGAAGACGCCAAGCGAGGCCAGCTCTTCTCGAAGCTGGCGCGCGCCATCATGGTGGCGGCGCGCGAGGGTGGAGCCGACGTCGGCTCGAACACGGCTCTGGCGGCCGCCATCGAGAAGGCGCGCAGCTACAGCATGCCCAAAGACAACATCGACCGCGCGATACAGCGCGGCTCCGGTGAGGGCGGCGGTGATGCGTTCGAGCGCATCACCTACGAAGGTTACGGTCCCGCCGGGGTGGCGATCATCGTCGAGGTGCTCACCGACAACCGCAACCGTTCCGCCTCAAGCGTGCGCAGCGTCTTCACCAAGCACAACGGCGCCCTGGGGCAGCCCGGCTCGGTGGCGTGGATCTTCGAGCGTCGCGGCTCTGTCGTGGTCGACGCCGGCAAGTACACCGAGGACGACGTCATGGCGGCGGCCATCGAGGGCGGCGCCGACGACGTGGTGCGCGACGGCGAGACCTTCCAGGTGCTCTGCGAGCCGAGCGAGCTCTCTGTAGTGCGCGAGGCCATCGAGCAAGCCGGGATTGAGTACGAGCAGGCCGAGCTGACGCTGCAGCCCAAGTCGACCGTGCAGCTCGACGAGGCTGAGGCGCGCAAGACGCTGCGCCTCGTCGACGCGCTCGAGGACATCGACGACGTCCAGGACGTCTACGCCAACTTCGACATCCCCGAAGAGGTGCTCGAGGCGGTCGCGGGCTAGCCTCGCGGCTCGTCTGTGAGGCGCCGGCCGGATGTGAGCAGCGAAAGGGGAACAGGGTGATCGTGCTGGGGATCGATCCGGGCACGGCCAGCACTGGGTGGGGTGCGGTCGAGCAGGAAGGCAACCGGTTGCGCTCGGTGGGGCACGGGTGCATCGTCACCTCCGCCAAGGCCGAGACCCATCTGCGTCTGCGCCAGATTTACGACGAGAGCCTGGCGCTGCTCGAGCGCTTCGCGCCCGACGCCGTGGCGATTGAGGAGCTCTTCGTCAACGTCAACGTGAAGACCGCGCTGGCTGTGGGGCACGCGCGCGGGGTGATCATCCTGGCCGCCTCGCGGCACGACATCTCGCCGGCCGAGTACACGCCCCTGGCCATCAAGCAGGCCGTCACCGGGTACGGCAGGGCGAGCAAGGTGCAGGTGCAGGAGATGACCAAGGTGCTCCTGGGACTGCCCAAGATCCCGCAGCCCGACCACGCCGCCGACGCCCTGGCGGTCGCCATCTGCCATTTGCACACGTCGAAGCTGCTGGCGGGGGTGCCGCGCCCGTGATCGCGTCGCTGCGCGGCACGGTCTTGAGCGTTGAGGCCGACCGAGCGATCGTCGAGACCGGCGGGGTCGGTTTCGCTGTGCAGGCGCCGGCTACGCTCCTCGCGCGGCTCTCACGCGACATAGACTCCGAAGTGTTCGTGTACACCTACCTGCACGTGCGCGACGACGCGCTGCAGCTCTTCGGCTTCGCCTCATCGCGCGAACGGGAGTTCTTCCTCACCCTGATCGGCATCAGCGGGGTCGGTCCCAAGGTCGGTCTGGCCATCCTCTCGGCCTATCCGATCGACCAGCTCGAGACCGCCGTCATGCGCGACGACACGCGCAAGTTCGAGGCTATCCCGGGCATCGGCAAGAAGCTCGCCCAGCGGCTCATGATCGAGCTCAAAGACAAGGTGGGACCCGACCTCTCTGAGGTCGGCGTGAGCGCTGGCGGCCTCGCCGGCGGCGAGGCCGCCAGCGCGTTCGTCCTCGCGCGGCGAGCGCTCGAGAACCTGGGCCT
The DNA here is from genome assembly GCA_963725665.1 of uncultured Actinomycetes bacterium. Classification (GTDB taxonomy): domain Bacteria; phylum Actinomycetota; class Thermoleophilia; order UBA2241; family UBA2241; genus CAVRZA01. The sequence continues at coordinate 101,520 of CAVRZA010000008.1, forward strand.
GACGCTGCGCGAGGCCGAAGAAGCCCTCAAGGGCGCGCCCGAGGAGGCGCCGCTCGAGGAGCTTGTGCGCTACGCGCTCAAGCGCAAGCCGGCGCCGGCGCCGGGTGCGCCTCCCGCCTCGGAGCCGTCCGATGACTGAGTACCGACCGCGTATCGCCGATCCCAAGGAGTCCGCCGACGACCGCGATGTCGAGCTGTCGCTGCGGCCGCGTCGCTTCGTCGACTTCGTCGGGCAGCACAACGTCAAGGAGCAGCTCGAGATCTTCGTGCAGGCGGCCAAGAACCGCGGCGAGACGCTCGATCACGTGCTGCTCGCCGGGCCTCCCGGCTTGGGCAAGACGACGCTCGCGGGCATCATCGCCACCGAGCTCGAGGTGAGCGTGCACACGACCTCTGGGCCGGCGCTGGAGCGCAAGGTCGACGTCGCCGGCATCCTCACCAACCTGCAGCCCGGCGACGTGCTCTTCGTCGACGAGATCCACCGTCTCAACGCCGCCGTCGAGGAGGTCCTCTACCCGGCCATGGAGGACTTCGAGATCGACATCATGATCGGCGAGGGCCCCGCGGCGCGCAGCATCCGCATGTCGGTGCCGTCGTTCACGCTGATCGGGGCCACGACACGGACCGGTCTGTTGACGACGCCGCTGCGCGACCGCTTCGGGGTGTGGCAGCGGCTGGAGTACTACGACGAGGACGAGCTGGCCACCATCGTGCGGCGCTCCGCCGGCATCCTCGGGGTGAGCATCGACGGTGAGTCGGCTGAGGCCATCGCCGCCCGGGCACGCGGCACGCCGCGCGTCGCCAACCGCCTGCTGCGCCGTGTGCGCGACTACGCCGAGGTGCGCCACGAAGGTGACATCGACGCCGAGATCTGCCTGAAGGCGCTGCAGCTCTTCCAGGTCGACGGCGAGGGGCTCGACAAGCTCGACCGCGACATCCTGCAGGCGATCTGCACCAAGTTCGACGGCGGGCCGGTGGGCCTCGATACCCTGGCGGTCGCGCTCGGCGAAGAGGCTGACACCCTCATGGACGTCTACGAGCCCTACCTCATCATGCGCGGCTTTCTCAAGCGCACGCCGCGGGGCCGCGTGCTGACCAAGAGCGGGTTCAGGCACTGCGGCGTCGAGCCGCCGGCGAGCACCGTCGGCGAGACGCTCTTCGACTGATCCGGGCGGTGGGCTGCGGTGGCACCCAGGAGTGCGCCGCGTTGCGAGGGCGCCGAGCCAGGCGGCCCGGCGTCCCTGAGTGAGGCGCGCGTATAATCGAGGCATGGACGGCCTCCTGCTTCACGCGTGCTGCGGGCCCTGCAGCACGGTCTCGGTGCCGGCTTGGCGGTGCACCGGTCTCGAGCCCACGTTGCTGTTCGTGAACCCCAACATCCACCCGGCGACCGAGCTCGCGCGACGTCTCGAGTCGCTCGAGCGTTTCGCCGAGGTCGCGGGGGTCGGGCTCGTGGCCGACGCGAGCCTCGGCCCGGCCGACTGGCTGGCGGCGCTTGGGGCAGGGAACGAGGACGTCGCCGCCGTGGCCGCCGACGACGAGGTGCGCTGCGCCGCCTGCCTGCGGCTGCGCTTGCGCGCAACGGCGCGGCAGGCGGCGCAGCGTGGGCTGCCCCGTTTCTCGACCACACTCACGGTGAGCCCGCACCAGCGACACGACCTGATCGAGAGGGCCGGGGACGAAGCGGCCGCGGAGTGGGGCGTCGAGTTCCTCTACCGCGACCTGCGTCCGCACTTCCGCCGCAGCTACGACGAGAGCCGTCGCCTCGGTCTCTACCGCCAGCGCTACTGCGGCTGTGCGGTGAGCAAGTGGCGCGCCTGGGAGTCACGCCGCGCCCGCCGCGACGCCGCGGCGCGGGCGAGCTAGCGTGACGCTCTTCGCCGTCGGCGCCCCCGTCGGCGTCATGGTCGCCGTTAGCGTGCTGCTGACGGTGCTGCTCAACCTGCTGCCGCGCGGATGAGGATTGAAGAGCTCGACTACGAGCTCCCGCACGAGCTGATCGCGCAGACTCCCGTCGAGCCGCGCGACGCCTCGCGCCTGCTGGTCTTCAGGCGGTCGTCCGGGGCCGTGACGGACCATCGCTTCGCCGATCTGCCCGACTTGCTCGCGCCCGGCGACGTGCTGGTGCGCAACGACACGAGGGTGATCCCGGCGCGCACGCACTTCAGGCGCGCCACCGGCGGCCGACTCGAGGTCCTGTTCCTCGAGCCGGCCGCCGGTGGCGCGCCGTCGCCGACGGACGGCGCGCTCTGGGAGGTCCTCGTGCGTGGCCGGCCGCGGGTGGGCGAGATCCTGAGCTTCGCACCCGCCGACGGCGCCGACCCCGGCGCGGGGGGGAGTGGACCCGAGGCCGACTGTTGGCGCCTGCGCGTCGACGAGCGCCTCGGCGACGGGCGCTGGCTCGTGCACAGCCTGTCGCCGGGTTCCGTGCTCGAGCGTCTCGAAGCCGTCGGCGAGGCGCCCCTGCCGCCGTACATCAAGCGGCGTCTCGAGCGGCGCGGGCGCTACCAGACGACCTACGCGCGCGTCCTCGGTTCGGCGGCAGCGCCCACGGCCGGCCTACATTTCACGCCCGAGCTCGACGACCGCCTCGCCGGGCGCGGCGTCGCCGTCGAGTCGCTGACGCTGCACATTGGCCTGGGCACTTTCCGGCCGCTCACGGCTCATGAAGTCGAGACCCAGAAGCTGCACAGCGAGCCTTACGCGGTCGACGCGCGCACATGGGAGCGGATACTAGAGGCCAAGCGCGAGGGGAGGCGGGTCATCGCCGTCGGGACGACGATGACCCGCCTCCTCGAGACGTTGGCCCGCGACCCCCGGCTCGCGGGTCGCACCGACCTCTTCATCACGCCGGGGTTCCGCTTCGACCTCGTCGACGGCCTGCTCACCAACTTCCATCTGCCACGCACGAGCCTGCTGGCCCTCGCGATGGCGTTCTGCGGCGTCGAGGAGACCCGCCGCCTCTACCGGCGCGCGATCGAGCAGCGCTACCGCTTCTACAGCTTCGGCGACGCGATGCTGGCGCTGTGAGCGTGCGTTCCCTCGTGGGAGTCAGCTCGGCCGGGGGTCCGGGCACCCGGTGAGCGGTCACGCGCCGCAACGTGGCTTCGCCTTCACCGTCGAGGCGACCAGCGGCGGCGCCCGCGCCGGCCGTCTGCGGACGCCGCACGGTGAGGTCCTCACGCCCTGCTTCATGCCCGTGGGCACGAAAGGCACGGTCAAAGCCCTCGCGCCGGCGGTGCTCGACGACCTCGGCGCGCAGCTCGTCCTCGCCAACACCTATCATCTCGCTCTTCGCCCCGGCGCCGAGGTCGTCGCGGCGCACGGCGGGCTGCACGGCTTCATGCGCTGGCCGGGGCCGATCCTGACCGACTCGGGCGGCTTCCAGGTGTTCAGCCTCGCCGACACCCGCGTGCTCGGCGACGACGGCGTGGAGTTCACGAGCGTTTACGACGGCAGCCGGCACGTGTTCACGCCGGCGGCCGTCATGGCGATCCAGGAGCAGCTCGGGGCCGACATCGTGATGTGCCTCGACGAGTGCGCTCCGGCGACGCTGTCACACGACCAAGTGGCCGCCGCCGTGGAGCGCACGACGCGCTGGGCGGCCGCCTGCAAAGCGGCGCAGACGCGCGACGACCAGCTCCTCGTGGGCATCGTGCAGGGCGGGGTCGACGATGAGCTCCGCCGCCGGTCGGCGGCGGAGCTCATCGATATCGGCTTCGGCGCCTACGCCATCGGCGGCCTCTCCGTCGGGGAGCGAGACGCCGACATGCTGGCCACGGTGGCGCTCATGGACGAGCTCTTGCCGCGCGACTCCTTGCGCTATTTCATGGGCATCGGCGACCCGCGGGGCATCGTCGAGGTCGTGGCGCGGGGCGTCGACGTGTTCGACTGCGTGCTGCCCACGCGTCTCGCGCGCACCGGCACGGCGTTCACCTCGCGGGGGCGCCTGAACCTGCGCAACGCCCGTTTCGCCGCCGACCTCGGTCCGCTTGACACGGACTGCGACTGCGCCTGCTGCCGCGGCGGGTTCACGCGCGCCTACCTCCGCCACCTGGTCAACCAGAAGGAGATCCTCGCCGCCGAACTGCTGAGCCTGCACAACGTGCGGGTACTGGTACGATTGTGCGAACGGGCGCGCCGCAGTATCCTTGCCGGCGGTTTTCCCGCATTCGCCAACGACGCGCTGACGCGTCTATCGACAGGAGGCTGAGCACTTATGGGAGGCGGCGGCGCCATCATCTTCGTCTACATCATCTTGTTCGTGGGTGTGTTCTACTTCCTCGCCGTGCGGCCGCAGCGCCGCCAGCGCCGGGCGCACCAGGAGATGCTGACCATGCTCAAGAAGGGCGACGAGATCGTCACCATCGGGGGCATGTTCGGCACCATCAAGGAGCTGCGCGAGGACTACGTGGTCCTCGAGATAGCCAACCGTGTGAAGGTGAAGTACCTCAAGCGCGCCATCTCCCAGATCGTGAGCGAGGAAGAAGAAGAGGACTACGAGGAGTACGAGGAGTACGAGGAGGAAGCCGAGGAGGAACCCGAGGAGCTCGAAGCGGCCGACGAAGAGGCGGATGACGAGCCCCTCGATGAGGCGGGCGACGAAGCCGAGGAGGACACCGGCGAGACCGAGGCCGAGGAACCTACACCTCCCGAGGCTCCCGAGGCACCCAAAGCGCCCAAGACCTGAGATCGGCGGCGGCGCGTCGGAGCGCGCGGGAGGGCGGCTCGTCGAGCCGCCCTCCCGCGCGCTCCAGCCATGCAGGGTTTCGCCTGCGGCGCCAGAAAATAGTGCGGAACACCCGCGATCCAAGGAGCTGGGGCCAATGGCTCACGTGCTTGCGTTCGCCAACCAGAAGGGCGGCGTAGCCAAGACGACCTCGACCCTGAACCTGGGCGTAGCGCTCAGGGAGCGCGGCCTGCGCGTGCTGGGCGTCGACATGGACCCGCAGGGCAACCTGACGATGAGCCAGGGGATCGACCCAGAGACGCTCGACAAGAGCATGTACGACGTACTCGTGCACCACACGCCGATCGAGGACGTGATCGTGGAGCGCGAGATCGACATCGCCACGTCGACGATCGACCTCGCCGGGGCCGAGATGGCCCTCTCGACGATGATCGGCCGGGAACGCACCCTCGAGCGCGCCCTCTCCCACGTCAAACGGCGCTACGACTACATCCTCATCGATACCCCGCCCTCGCTCGGACTTCTGACTATCAACGCGCTCACCGCCTCTGAGGGTGTCATCGTGCCGGTGCAGTGCGAGTACCTGTCCCTGCGTGGTCTGCTCCAGCTCGAGCACACGCTGCGCATGATCCGCGACAACCTCAACCCCAAGGTGCGCATCAAGGGCATCCTGCCGACGCTGCTCGATGCGCGTACGCTGCACGGCAAGGAGGCCGTGGAAGTGCTGCGCGAGAACTACGGGTCCCTCGTCTTCAACACGACGGTACGCAAGACGATCAAGTTCGCCGAGGCGCCGGTGAAGGGCTCGTCGGTGCTGAGATACGACCCCAAGAGCGCTGCCGCGGAGGCCTACCGGGCCCTTGCCGGGGAGGTATTGAATGGGAAGTCGCGCTAGCATGCGGGACGGCCTGAACGAGCTCTTCCGTCGCAGCGAGGAGCGCGGCGGCGGTGAACCGCCCGACCGCTCGCGCGACGACCCCTTCGCGTCGGGGCGCGGCTATGTGACCACCATCAAGGTGGTCGGGGTCGGCGGCGCCGGCACGAACGCCGTCAACCGCATGGTCGACGAGGGCATCCGCGGCGTCGAGTTCATCGCCGTAAACACAGACACTCAGGCTCTCGAGATGTGCGACGCCGATGTGAAAGTGCATATCGGTCAAGAGATCACCCACGGCCTGGGCGGGGGCGCTGACCCCGATGTCGGTCGCGAAGCCATGGAGGCCTCGCGCGATCAGGTCAAACAGGCGCTGCGCGGCTCCGACATGGTGTTCATCACGGCCGGGGAGGGTGGCGGCACAGGTACGGGAGCCTCGCCTGTCATCGCCGCCGTGGCGCGGGAGCTCGACGCCCTCACAGTAGCCATCGTGACGCGGCCGTTCACCTTCGAGGGCCGCAAGCGTTCGCAGCAGGCATCCGAGGGCATCGAAGAGCTGCGCCGCATGGCCGACGCCGTCATCATCATCCCCAACGAGCGCCTGCTGCAGGTCGTCGAGCGCACGACCACGATGGTGGAGGCGTTCCGGTTCGCCGACGACGTGCTGCGCCAGGGCGTGCAGGGCATCACCGACCTCATCACGGTGCCTGGCCTCATCAACCTCGACTTCGCCGACGTGCGCACCATCATGAAGGATGCCGGCACGGCGCTCATGGGCATCGGCTCGGCGACCGGCGACACCAGGGCCGGCGAAGCGGCCACTCAGGCAATCGCCTCGCCGTTGCTCGAGACGTCGATCTCGGGCGCGCGCGGGATCCTCCTGAACATCACCGGCGGCAAGGACCTGTCGCTCTACGAGGTCAACGACGCCGCGCAGACGATCGCCGAGGCCACCCACGACGAGGCCAACATCATCTTCGGCGCCGTGGTCGACGAGCGTCTCGAGGGTCGCATGACGGTCACGGTGATCGCCACCGGCTTCGATGGGCAGTCGCTGGCGCTGGAGCCGTCAAGCCGGGAGGAGAACGAGCCAAGCGGACCTCGCCGGCCTACGGAGCCGATCTTCGAGCCACCGCCGCGCTTCGACGATGAGCTCGACGTGCCGTCGTTCGTGCGCCGGCCCGAGGAGTAGTCGCCCCGCATGACGGCCATCGGCACGGCAGCGACGCGACCTCTCGGGGCCGCGCCCTCAGGCTTGCCGCAGCTTGAGTTCGACCTCGACGTCTTCCACGGGCCTTTCGACCTGCTTGTTACGCTGATCCTGCGCGAGGAGATCGACCTCTGGGAGGTCAGCGTCTCGCGTCTCATCGCCGAGTACGTCGTGCACTTGGCCGACAGCGGCGAGTTCGATCTCGAGGCGACCTCACAGTTCGTCGTGCTGGTCGCGTCGCTGCTCGAGATGAAGTCGCGCCTCCTCGTGACCGGCGACCTGTTCGCTGACGAAGAGGAGCCCAACGACGAGGGGACGGCCGAGGAATTGCTGGCCGCGCTCGTGCGTTACACGCAGTTCAGGCGCGCCGGCGAGGCGCTTGCCGGCGGCTACGCTGAGCACGCCGGTCGCGTCTACCGGCAGGCGCCGGTGCCGGCGCGCTTCTTGCGCTCATCGCAGGACGGTCCGACGCTCGCCTCGGCGCTGCTCGTCTCGGCTCTGACGCCGCTCTTGCGTGAGCCGCCGGCGCCCGACGCGAGCCACATCACCGACCTGGCCGTATCGCTCGTGGCGGAGCTGCGCCGCCTGCGCCGGCGGCTCATCGACGGTGGGTCGTTCACGTTCGCCGCCGTGGCGCCCCGCGACCGGCTGCGCAAGGCGCTCACGTTCTTCGCTCTGCTGGAGCTGCACAGCCGGGGCGAAGTGCGCCTCGCGCAGACGCGGCCGTTCGCGGATATCACGGTGACGCCGACGGACGGTCGGGCGCCCGCGAAGGGTGGGCGTGACTGGTCGAGGGGTGGACGCGACGGGACGAGGCGTGATCTCACGCTGGTGTCCGAGAGGTGATGGCGGCGGCGCTTGAGGGTAGGATGACGCCCGGTCGGAAGCGGCTCGAACGACGGGACCTATGGATGAAGTGACACGACTGACCGAGGCCATCCTCTTCGTCTCACCGCGACCGGTGTCGCGCGAGGAGCTCGCCGCCGCGTGCGAGCTCGAGGTGGCCCGCGTGGAGGAGGCACTCGCTGAGCTGCGCCGCGAGTACGACGGTCGCCACGGCATCGAGCTGCGAGCGGTGGCGGGAGGCAACGCCTTCGCCGTAGCTCGCGACTGCGAGGCGGCGGTCGAGCGCTTCGCCGGCGCCCGCCGCCCCGACGAGCTGTCGCCGGCGTTGCTCGAGGCGTTGAGCGTCGTCGCCTACCTGCAGCCGGCGACACGCGCTGAGGTGGCCCAGGTGCGCGGCGTATCCTCGGATTGGGCGTTGGCGGCCCTCGAGGAGCGCGGCCTCGTCGAAGAGGCGGGCCGCGCCGACTCGCCGGGCGCCCCGATCCTCTACCGCACGACGCGGCTCTTCCTGCAGCTCTTCGGACTGCACGACCTCGGCGAGCTACCGCCGCTGGCCGAGTTCGAGCTCACGGCGGCCGAGGTCGACGAGCTGCGCTCGCGACTCCAGGCGAATGCCGAGAGGAGGGGCGCCTGATGCTTGAGGACGCCGAGGGGCCGGGCGCGGCCGAGGACCCGCGCGACGGGGACGCCGCGCAAGATGGAAACGACGACCAGCGCGACGAGGGCGCAGCGGACGACGAAGAGCGCGGCCCCGACCTGCGCGGCGAGGGCCGACACGGGCGCGGAGAGCGTGACGAGCGCCGCCGCCGCGGCGTCTACCTGTCCGTCTACCTCGCGCGTTCGGGGGCCGGCTCGCGGCGTCACTGCGACGAGGTCGTCAAGCAGGGCAGGGTAACGGTCAACGGCGTCGTCGTCACCTTTCCGCGGGAGCAGGTGGGGCCCGACGACGAGGTGGCCGTCGACGGCGAGATCGTGACGCCGCGCGAGCTACGCTACGTCCTCGTGAACAAGCCACGCGGCGTCGCCTCGACGCGCAGCGACCCGCACGCCGACCGCGTGCTCATCGAGCTCGTGCCCGACGGTCGCATCCTGTTCCCGGTAGGGCGCCTCGACGTCGAGACGACCGGACTCATCGTGCTCACCAACGACGGCGTGCTGGCCAACCGGCTCATGCACCCGCGCTACGGCGTGCCCAAGACGTACGTGGCGCGAGTGCAAGGCCGCATCGCGAAGAACGACTTGGCGGAGCTGCGTCGCGGCGTCCAGCTCGAGGACGGGGTGACGGCACCGGCCGAGGCGCGGCTCATCAAGCAGAGCCCGAAGACGGCCCTCGTGGAGCTCACGCTCCACGAGGGCCGCAAACGCCAGGTGCGGCGCATGTTGGAGGCACTCGGCTTGGGCGTCGAGGAACTGCACCGCCGCCGCTACGGCCCCCTTTCCGACAAGGGGCTGGGCGTCGGGCAGCACCGCGACCTGACGCAGGAGGAGGTCGACGCGCTGCGCCGCGCCGGCGAGGAGTCAGACAGCAGGGTGCGCGCCGAAGACCCCGCAGACGTGCTGGGCCCAGAGACGGCGGTCGAGCCCTAGGCGGCCGTCGCCGAGCAGATGATGGCGCCGGCCGGGCTCCACTCTGGTCACGGGTCGCGCTCGCCGGGCGACCGTTTCAAGGTCCGGCACGTCGCGCCGCATCCGGCTCTTCGCTGCGCGGCCGGTGTATACTCCACTCTCTTGACGAAGGAGGGCGGTGCGGCTCTTCGCAGTGCCGCCGTCGCCGGTGCGACCTCGCTCACACCGCCCTGCAGCGACCGCGCCCGTTATCGAGGATCCCAGAGCAACGAGGACGACCGACCGTGAACGATGCGACCGTCAACGAAGCGATCGAGCTGAGGCCGAGAGCCCTCCGCGCAGCGACGACCGCCGACGGGGATACGAGCCAGGAGATCGCCTCGTTCACCGAGCGGTTCCGCCTCGACATGCGGGAGTAGCGCATGCGATTCCTGGCGCACCGCGACCGCACCGTGCCGTACAAGCCCGGCTCTCCGGCCGAACTGGTCAAGCCAGCCCAGGTCGCTGCGATCGAGGCGCTCAAGCATCAGGACGAGGTGGTCGAGCGCCGGCGGTTGAACGCCGAGATGCGCGCCTACATGGTGCAGCGCGCCTACATGGTGCAGCGGCTCGCCGCCATGGGGCGGGCCACGGTGCCCAGCGAGGCCAACTTCATGCTCGTCGAAGTGGGCGACCTCTGCCCGCCCGACGTGGGAGTCTGCCAGCGGCTGCTCGAGCTCGGCGCCATCGTTCGCGACGGAGCCAAGATCGGCTGTCCGGGCTGGGCGCGTGTGGGTGTGGGCACGCGGGCCGAGATCGACTTCTTTCTCGACAAGCTGAGCGCCGCGGGCGCCGGCGGCTGAGGGAGGCCACGTTGGGCATGATGATCATCATGGATGAGGGGGCGACCGAGGAAGAGGTCGCCCACGTCGTCGCGCGCCTGGCGGAGGTCGGTGCGACGGGGCACGTGTCGAGGGGCGACCGCGTGACGGTGATCGGAGCAATAGGCGACAGGGAGGAGATCACCGCCTTGCCGCTCGAGGCTTGCCCGGGCGTCGACCGTGTGGTGGCAATCCTCAAGCCCTACAAGCTCGTCAGCCGCGAGTTCCATCCCGCGGACACCGTGATCGACGTGCGCGGGGTGAAGGTCGGCGGCGGCCACTTCGCGCTCATCGCCGGCCCGTGCTCCATAGAGAACGAGGAGCAGGTGATGGCCGCCGCGCGGGCGGTCAAGGAGCACGGCGGCAGCATGCTGCGCGGCGGCGCCTTCAAACCGCGCAGCTCCCCGTACAGCTTTCAGGGGCTCGGCGTCGAAGGCCTGCGCCTGCTGGCGGCGGCCCGTGACGAGACCGGCCTGCCGATCGTCACCGAGCTGATGGACCCGCGCGACCTGGAGCCGGTGCTCGAGTACGCTGACATCATCCAGATCGGCGCCCGCAACATGCAGAACTTTCAGCTGCTCTCCGAGTGCGGCCAGGTCGAGAAGCCTATCCTGCTCAAGCGCGGCCTCGCGGCGACCATCGAGGAGTGGCTGATGGCGGCCGAGTACATCGTGAAGGAGGGCAATCGCCGGGTCATCCTCTGCGAACGGGGCATCCGCACGTTCGAGACGGCGACGCGCAACACGTTCGACGTGAGCGCCGTCCCGGTCGTGAAGCTCGCCTCCCACCTGCCCATCCTCGTCGATCCCAGCCACGCCACGGGACGCCCAGAGCTGGTGCTGCCGCTCTCGCTGGCCGGTATCGCAGCCGGCGCCGACGGCGTCCTCATCGAGACGCACCCCAATCCCGAGCAGGCCCTGTCGGACGGACCCCAGTCGATCTCGACGGCGGCCTTCGCCGAGTACGCCGCGCGGGTGCACGACCTGGTCGCCTGGGTCGGCAAACGGGTCTCCTGAAAGTGCGGCGGCCGGTGCTCTGGCGGCGGCATCAGGTTAGGCGGCGGGGCGACGGTTCGCCGGCGCGCATGCCGGTGACGGTTGGTGTGACATGACCTCCGGGGACGCCACGAACGTCGGCCCGCGCGGTCAGTCGGGTCGAGGCGAGAGCGGCTCTGCGCGTCGCACGGTGGCCATCGTCGGCGTGGGCCTGATGGGAGGGTCGCTGGGCCTCGCTGCGCAGATCAGGGCCGGGGTCCAGCGCGTCGTGGGTTACAGCCGTACCTCCGCGACGCTCGAGCAGGCCCTGGCGCTGGGAGCGATCACCGAGGCCGCCGCGTCGCTCGAAGAGGCGGTAGCGGAGGCCGATCTCGTCTTCATCTGCACGCCCGTGTGCGAGGTCGTCGAGCACGTACGGCGCGCCTACGCGGCGGCCCGTCTCGGCTGCGTCGTCACCGACGTGGGCAGCACCAAGACGCGTGTTATGGAGTCGCTCTCCTGGGAGCAGCAGGCGACGTGTATCGGCGGGCACCCTCTGTGCGGCGCCGAGACCGCCGGCGTGGGCAACGCGCGTGCTTCGCTCTACGAGGGAGCCACGTACTTCCTCACGCCCGGGGCGCACGTGCGCCACGGCGCCTTTCAGGAGCTCTTCGACTTCGTCGCCGCTCTGGGTGCACGGCCGGTGGCGATCGACGCCGCCGAGCACGATCGCCTGATGGCGGTCGTCAGCCATCTGCCGCACGTGCTCGCCAACACGCTCATGACGCAAGCGGGCGGCCGCGAGAGCGGCCGCGATGCTCTGCTGAGCGCAGGCCCGAGCTTCCGCGACCTCACTCGCATCGCGGGCAGCAACAGGCGGGTCTGGACCGACATCTTCCTCGAGAACCGCGCCGCCTTGCTTGAGGCGTTGCGCGCCTTTCGCGCCGGCCTCGACGAGGTCGAGGGCGCTCTCGAGGCGGCCGACGCCGAGCTGCTCACCGAGCAGATCGGGGCCGCGGCCGCCCACCGGCAGCGCATGCTGGTCGACTCGAGCCTCGTGCCCGAGGCGCTCTACCGGCTCGAGGTGCAGATGCCGGATCGGCCCGGCGTGCTCAAGGAGATCATGACGGCCTTGGGCGACGAGATCATCAACGTCGAGGACCTCGCCCTGCATCACATGAGCGCCGAGCTCGGCGGCACGCTCACGGTGTACGTGTCGGGCGACGACGTCTGCCGCCGCGCGGCGGACGTCGTCGCAGAGCTGGGCTACCCCGTGAGCACGGCCAAGGTCGTGGAGTGAGCGGGGCGGCGATGACCGAGACCGCCACCTTCGCGCCGTCGGGCCCGCTGCGCGGAACCGTGCGCGTGCCGGCGGACAAGTCGATCACGCAGCGGGCACTGCTCATCGGCGCCGTGAGCGACGCCGTCGTGGAGGTGCGCGACCCGCTGTGGGCCGGCGACACCGAGGCGACGGCGGGCATGCTCGCCCAGCTCGGCGTGCGCGTCGAGCGCGACGCCGGCGGCCGCCTGGCGCGCGTCTACGGCGTGGGCCTGCGCGGCCTGCGCCCGCCGGTGGACAGGCTCGACGCGCGCAACTCCGGCACGGCGATGCGCCTGCTCGCCGGGCTTCTGGCCGGTCAGCGAGGGACGTTCGTCATCGACGGCGACGAGAGCCTGCGGCGGCGCCCGATGGCGCGCGTCGCCGATCCTCTCCTGGCGATGGGCGTCTCGGTGAGCACCGACGGCGGCCGCCCGCCGCTGACGATCACCGGTGGTGAGGTCCGCCCGGTGACCTACGAGTTGCCGCAGGCGAGCGCTCAGGTGAAGTCATGCATCCTTCTGGCCGGACTCTTCGCCAGCGGCGAGACGCGCGTGCGCGAACCGCACCGCAGCCGCGACCACACAGAGCGCATGCTCGCCGCGGCCGGCGTCGAGGTGACGGTGGAGACGCTGGGTGCCGTCTCAGGCGGGCGGCAGATCGTCCTTCGCGGCCCCGCCCAGCCTCGCCTGCGGGCAATCGACGTGCCCGGCGACCCCTCGTCGGCCGCCTTCCTCGTCGCGGCGGCCGTCGTCGCGCCCGGCTCAGAGCTCGCGGTCGAGGGGCTCGGCCTCAACGAGACGCGCATGGGCTTCTTCGAGGTGCTGCGTCGCATGGGGGCGCCGGTGGAGTGGCGCGTCGAGAGTGAGAGCGGCGGCGAGCCGGCCGGCCGCCTCACGGCGTCGGCGGCCGGCCGGCTCGCCGCGGTCACTGTGTCGGCCCGCGAAGTGCCGCTCCTCGTCGACGAGCTGCCGCTCGTCGCCCTCGTCGCGGCCTTCGCCGACGGGGAGACGGTGGTCGAAGGCGCAGCCGAGCTGCGTGTCAAGGAGACGGACCGGCTCGCCGCCACGGTCGAGCTGCTCTCTGCTCTCGGCGTCGACATCGTAGCCACCGACGATGGTTTCGTCGTGCGCGGCGGATCCGGGCTGCTCGGAGGCTCCGTGGAGAGCCGCGGCGATCACCGGCTCGCGCTCTTGGGCGCGGTCGCCGGTCTTGTCGCCGCCGGGCCCGTGACGGTCGCCGGCTTCGACGCCGCCGACGTCTCGTTCCCCGGCTTCCGCGACCTCCTGGGGGAGGTGGCACCGCAGCCGTGGCGGTGATCGCCATCGACGGACCGGCCGGCTCGGGCAAGAGCACGCTCGCGCGCCTGCTGGCCGAGCGCCTCGGGTTCGCCTTTCTCGACACCGGCGCGATGTACCGCGCCGTGACCCTGCTCGCGCTGCGCGATGGGGTGGCGCTCGACGACGGCGCCTCGCTGGCCGCGCTGGCCCGCTCGGCGCACCTCGGCTTCGACGAGCGGGGACACGTCACGGCCGGCGAGCGCGACGTCAGCGACGAGATCCGCCGCCCGGCGGTGTCCGCGGCGGTCTCGCAGGTCTCCGCTCACGCCCAGGTCCGCGATGTGCTCGTGGCCGAGCAGCGGCACATCGCCGAGGCGTCCGACGTAGTCATGGAGGGGCGCGATATCGGGACGGTGGTGTGCCCCGACGCCGCCGTGAAGATCTTCCTCGTCGCAGACGCGCCTGTGCGCGCCGAGCGTCGGCGCAAGGAGCTCGTGGCCAACGGGGAGCACGTCGATCCCCACGAGACCCTGACGGCCATCGAGGCGCGGGACGCCTACGACTCGTCGCGGGTCGTGGCGCCACTGAAGGCGGCGCCCGACGCGGTGCAGCTCGATTCCTCGCAGCTCGACATCGCAGCCATGGTCGACGCCGCGACGGACATCGTCCGTGAGAGATTGGGGGAGAAGTGACGATCGACGAAGAATCCGCGCGGCGAGACGCGGATCGGCGGCCGGTCGCCGAGGCTGGGGGAGACCCTCCCGGCGTACACCGGCTGCCCCAACCGATGGGCCGTCTGCCGATCTACGTGCCTGAGGACCCCTGGTTCTACAAGGTCGCCCGGGTCGTCCTGCCGACCACTCTAGCGACAGTTTTACCATCTGCGTACGTCGGGGACCGAACACCTGCCCCCGCGAGGACCGGCCATCGTGGTCATCAACCACCAGAGCGACTTCGACCCGCCGTTCATCGGCGTGTCCTTCGCGAGACCCTTGCGCTTCATGGCCAAGAGCGAGCTCTTCGAACAGGCTTGGTTCCGTTGGATGATCGAGCACCTGGGCGCGTATCCCATCCACCGCGGTGAGGGCGATCGCGAGGCGCTGCGCCGTTCCCTCGAGGTGCTCGCGGCCGGGCAGGTGCTCCTCATGTTCCCCGAGGGCACGCGACACGATGACGGCCGGGTGCACTCCTTCGAGCCGGGTGTCGGCTTGCTGGCCCTGCGCAGCGGCGCGCCGGTGATCCCGGCGGCCATGAAGGGCACCGAAGAGATACGACGCGACGGGCGGCTCGGCCTCGCGTCGGTGCGCCTCGTGGCCGGGCCGCCCGTCGCCCTCGACGACCTCGAGGGGCGCGGGAGCAAGGTGTACGCGGAGGCGTCACAGCGCATGATGGAGGCCGTGAGCGCCCTCTACGACAGACTGCCGTGAGCGACGTCGAGATCGTCGTGGCGCCGTACGCGGGGTACTGCTACGGGGTCGAGCGCGCCTTGCGCCTGGCGCAGGAGGCGTCAGGCGAGGTGCCGGCGCCCATCCACACGCTGGGTCCGATCATCCACAATCCATCGGTCGTCGAGCGCCTCGCCCAGCGGGGCATCGAGGCCGTCGAAAGCCTCGACGCGATCGCGGAGGGGAGCGTCATCATCCGCACCCACGGCGTGCCGCCCGGCGTGGTCGCCGAGGCGCGCCGGCGCGGCCTCGAGGTCATCGACGCCACCTGTCCCTTCGTCACCGTCGCCCAGCGCAAGGCGAGCGAACTGCAGGAGAAGGGTTACGTCCCCGTGATCCTGGGTGAGCGCGACCACCCCGAGGTGGTCGGTCTCACTGCCTGCGCCGGCGAGAAGGCGATCGTCGTCGAGGACGCCGGCGAGCTCGCTGCAGGTGCGGTGCGCGGCCGGCGCGTGGGCGTCGTCGTGCAGACGACACAGACACGCGAGAACCTGTCCCGCCTAGCTGCGACACTGGCGCCGCTGGCACGCGAGCTGCTTGTCTTCAACACCATCTGCGACGCCACCGAGAAGCGCCAGGCGGCCGCCCGCGAGCTGGCGGCGACGGTCGACGCCATGGTCGTCGTGGGCGGCCGCAACAGCGCCAACACGACGCGCCTGGCCAGCCTCTGCCGCGAGCTGCAGCCGCGCACCTGGCACATTGAGCGCGCGGCGGAGCTCGAACGCGAGTGGCTCGCCGGCCTGCGCCGCATCGGCGTGGCGGCCGGGGCCTCGACACCCGAGGAGGAGATCGAGGCAGCCGTGGCGCGCATCCGGGAGCTCGTTGCCGACTGAGGCGCAGATGCGTGGATTGCCGGTCGAGGCAGCGCGAGGGGCCGCCGAACGGGCGGGCCTGCGAGCCGGCGACGAGATCGTCACCGTCGACGGCAGGCCCGCCGTCGATGTGCTCGACCTCGAAGCGGCTGCCGCCGACGATTCGTTCGCGTTGACCGTGCGGCGCGCCGGTCGCGAGCTTGCCCTGAACGTTGACCTCGAGCGCGGCGAGAGCCACGGGGTGGCTCTCGCAGGCGGGCTGGGCGCTCCGGTCCGTCGCTGCCGCAACGACTGTCGGTTCTGCTTCATCGACCAGGTGCCGGCGGGGTTGCGACCGTCGCTACGCGTCAAGGACGACGACTACCGCCTCTCGTTCCTGCGCGCCACGTTCATCACGCTCACCAACATGGACGAGGACGACCTCGCGCGCGTGGAGCGCCTGCGACTGTCCCCGCTGTTCGTCTCGTTGCACGACTGGGACGACGAGCGCCGGGCGCGGCTCATGGGTGAACCGGCGCGCGCGAGCCGCGCGAAGCTCGCGCGGCTCGCGCGCGCCGGCATCGAGCTACACGTCCAGGTGGTGCTGTGCCCGGGATGGAACGACGGCGTCGCGCTTGCCGAGACCATCGCCGGCCTCGCGGCGGTGTCCGCGGTGGCCGACGTGGGCGTCGTACCGGTCTCGCTGACGGCCGAGGGCGAGCTGCGACGGGCCACGGCCGACGACGCGGCGCGGGCGATTGCTCTGATCGAGGCCGCGCAGGGCCGGGCGAAGTCGAGCCGAAGGAAGGACTTCGCGCACGCCGCCGACGAGCTCTACCTGCTGGCGGGCCGCCGGCCGCCGGCGAGCGACGCCGAGCTGCAGTACGAGAACGGCGTCGGTCTTGTCGCGGCGACGCTCGCGGAAGTCGACGAAGCGCGGCTCGGCGAGGCGCCGGCCGCTCGCCCTCCCGGCGATGGACGACGCTTCGCCTTGCTGACCGGCGTCCTCGCGTGGCCCGTCATCGAGGAGGTCTGCGACCGTCTCGGGTCCCGTGGCGGAGAGCCTGCCGAGGGGGCGCGCGACCGCGCCGCGCGTCCGACGCGGCTGCGGCGGGACGAGCGGCGCGAGCCGCGGCGCGCGCGCGTCCCTACGTCGTGGGCAACGAGCTCTTCGGGCCGCACGTCACGGTCACCGGTCTGCTCGGAGGCGGCGACGTGCTGCGCGGTCTGCGCGAGCAGCCGCTCGCCGCCGGCGAGTGGCTGCTCGCGCCCGAGGCCTTTCTGCCGTCCGAGCTGGGTGTGACGCTCGACGACGTGCCGTTCGAGACGCTACGAGAGGCCTGTGACGGGCGCTTCGCCGTCGGCAGGAGCCTGGCCGAGGCCTTCGCGAGAGCGGGCCGATGAGCGGCCCAGTATGCCCTTGTGGGCCCGCTCCCCCCGCGCGGCGGCAGCTCACGATCGGCGAGGCAGAGCCGTGAGCCCGATCCCCGTCATCGCCGTGGTCGGCTACCCCAACGCGGGCAAATCGACCCTGGTCAATCGTCTCAGCGGCACCCGGACCACTGTCGTGCATGAGACGCCGGGCGTGACACGTGACCGCAAAGCGATCGACGTGGAGTGGAACGGGCGCCACCTGACGCTTCTCGACACCGGCGGCTTCGACGTGGCCGATCACTCGCGACTCGCCGAGGAGATCCGCTCGCAGGTCGATGCGGCCATCGCCGAGGCCGACGCAGTGCTCTTCGTGGTCGACGCGCGCGCGGGACCGCTGCCGGGGGACCACGAGATCGCCGACCGCCTGCGTCGTGCTCACGTGCCCGTCGTGCTCGTGGCGAACAAGATCGACGATCCCCGCCGGGACGATCTCGCAGCGCAGTTCTACGAGCTCGGCCTCGACGAGCCACTGCCTGTGTCGGCCATGCACGGCACGGGCACGGGTGACCTGCTCGACAGCCTGCTGGAGCTGGTGCCCGAACCTGGCGATGCGCTGGGATCCGTCGAGGAGGCGGCTATCCCCGTCGCCATCGTCGGTCGGCCGAACGCCGGCAAGTCGTCGCTCCTCAACGCTCTCGTCGGCGAGAAGCGCGTCATCGTGAGCGAGGCGCCGGGCACGACGCGCGACGCCATCGACACGACGGTCAAGCTGCCCCAGGGCCTCTTTC
The DNA here is from genome assembly GCA_963725665.1 of uncultured Actinomycetes bacterium. GTDB lineage: Bacteria > Actinomycetota > Thermoleophilia > UBA2241 > UBA2241 > CAVRZA01. Next base: position 119,536 of record CAVRZA010000008.1, read on the forward strand.
GCTTCATCGACACCGCCGGCATGCGCAAGGCGGCCAAGGTCTCCGGCGTCGAGTACTACAGCTACCTGCGCAGCCTTGCCAGCCTCGAGCGCGCCCACGTGGCCGTCGTCGTCCTCGACACGACCGTGGGCATGGGCGAGCTCGATGTCAACGTCGCCGCCGAGGCCGCGAGGCGCGGCTGCGCCACGGTGCTCGCGGCCAACAAGAGCGATCTCGCGCCGCCCGACTTCGACGAGCTGCGCGGGGTCGCTCGCCGCAAGCTGCGCCAGCAGCCGCCGGTCATCGCCGTATCGGCCCTCACAGGCGCCGGCCTGGGCGAGCTGCTCGACGTAGTCGCCCTACTCGAGAGCCGCTATACTGCCCACATCCCGACCCCGGAGCTCAATCGGGCGCTCGCGGCCGCCAACGCGCTGCGGCCCCTACCGCGCCGAGGGAGGCGCACGCTGAAGACGTACTTCATCGCGCAGTACGCCACGACGCCGCCCCGCTTTGCGGTCGATGTCAACGACCGTGGGCTCGTCACCCGTGACTACGGCTACTTCCTCGAGAACCGCTTGCGCGAGCGCTTCCGGCTCGCCGGCGTGCCGGTGATCATCGACTTCAAGGAGAAGTAGGTGCTCGACGTCGTGCTCGCCCTTGGACTCGTCATCGTTGCCTACCTCGTCGGGTCCATTCCGTTCGGCGTGCTCATCGGGCGCTGGTTCTGGGGCACCGACGTGCGCGACTACGGTTCGGGCAACATCGGCACGACCAACGTCTTCCGGGTGCTCGGCACCAAGGCGGGCATCCTCGTCCTCGCCTGCGACATGGGCAAGGGGTTCCTGCCGACGTTCCTGGCGACGCTCTTCCTGGCGCCGTGGGTGGCGGTCGTCGTCGGGCTCGTGACTCTCCTCGGGCACACCTACTCGGTCTTCTTGCGCGGCAACGGTGGCAAGGGGGTCGCCACGGGAGCCGGGGTGATCCTCGCTCTCATGCCGGTGGTGTTCCTTGTGCTGCTGGTGACCTGGGTCGTCGTCATCCTTGTGACGCGCATCGTGAGCTTGGCGTCGATCTTAGCCGCCATAGCCTTCTGCGTGTCTACCTTCGTCACCCACCAGCCCCTCTCGTACCGCATCGCCGCGGTCATCGGCACGCTGGTGGTGATCTACGCACACCGCAGCAACATCCGGCGCATCGCCCTGCGCGCGGAGAACCGTGTCAGACTGCCTTGGAGCGATCGCGGCGACGCGCAGCCGCACGGTCAATGAGAGCGGACCGGTGACCGACGCTGTGCAGCCGAACGGGCCGAGGGAGTTGCCATGAAGGTCACCGTCATCGGCTCGGGGAGCTGGGGATGCGCCTTCGGGCGGCTCCTCGTGCGCCGAGGACACGACGTGCAGGTGCTGACTCGTGACCCGTGATGAGGCCGTCGAGATCAACGGCGCGCACGCCAACCCACACTTCCTGCCGGGTATCGAGCTGCCCGCGGAGCTCAGGTTCATCGCCATGGACGAGGCCTCGCTGAGTGGTTGTGAGCTCGTGGTCTACGCCGTCCCGACCCAGGTCGTGCGCGAGGTCGCCCGCTGGGTCGAGGCTCGCCGGCCGGCGCGGGCGCTGCAGCTCTCGCTGGCGAAGGGCCTCGAGCGCGGCTCCCTCCGGCGGCCGACCGAGGTCATCGGCGAGGAGACGTTCGTCGTCGCCGCGGCGCTCTCGGGTCCCAACCACGCCGAAGAGGTCGCGCGCGACATGCCGGCCGGCACGGTGATCGCCTGCTCAGACCAGGGCGTGGCCAAGCAGCTGCAAGGCGCGGTGACGGGTGACACGCTGCGCGTCTACACCAACGAGGACGTGGTCGGGGTGGAGTTCTGCGGCGCGGCCAAGAACCCCATCGCGCTCGCCGTGGGCATGGCCGACGGACTCGGCTTCGGCGACAACACGCGGGCCACACTGATGACGCGCAGCCTGGCCGAGATCGCGCGCATCGGCATGCGCCTGGGAGCCGACTTCGCCACCTTCGCCGGTCTCGCCGGCATCGGTGACCTCATCGCCACCTGCACCTCGCAGCACAGCCGCAACCGGCGCGCCGGCGAGCTCATCGCCAAGGGAGAGGACCCGCGGCGCGTCGAGGAGGTCGTGGGCCAGACCGTGGAGGGCATCCCCACGACCTACGCGCTGCACGATCTGAGCGCCAAGCTCGGTGTCGAGATGCCGGTGACGGAGGCCGTCTATCAGGTGCTCGAGCACGGCGTCGGCCCCGCGGCCGGGGTGCGCAGCCTGATGGGCCGGGAGCTGACCTCGGAGCAGGCGAGCCAGGATCTCCTCACGCTCATCGCGCAGATCAGGCAGACGGCGAGCAAGACCGCGAGGCGGACCGCTCGCCGTCTGCTGTCATAGGCGATCGTCGCGGCATCACGGCGGTGTCTCCATCCGGTCAGTTGCCTCTCCGCCGGGTGGTCATCGTTGTCGTCCGTGCGAGCCGTCTGCTAGACTGCGGACGGCCGCAGGGACTCATCGAGAGGAAGCCCCGCCTGGCGCGGGGCGGCTGAGGGACTGGCCCTGAGAAGCCCGGCAACCGGCCGCACGGCACGGTGCCAACTCCAGCAGGTCGCTCGCGTGCGGCCTGGCAGATGAGCCGGCCAGGTTCTTGACGACGACACAGCGACGCGCCCATGCGGCGTCGCCGATGCGCACGAGGAGGCAGCGTGGAGGACATGAGGGAGTTCCTGTTCAGCTCAGAGTCGGTGACCGAGGGCCACCCCGACAAGCTCGCCGACCAGATCTCCGACGCCATCCTCGACGCGGTGCTGGTCGGAGATCCCTACAGCCGCGTCGCCTGCGAGACGCTCACCACGACCGGCCTTGTCGTCGTCTCAGGCGAGATCAGCACGGAAACCTACGTCGACATCCCCAAGGTGGTACGCCAGGTCGTCAAAGACGTGGGCTACACGAAAGCCACGTACGGTTTCGATTACGAGACATGCGCCGTCATCACCACCATCCACGAGCAGTCGCCCGACATCTCACAGGGCGTGTCGCAGGCCTACGAGGTGCGCACCGACGCCAACGACGACGACATCCTCGACAGCCAGGGCGCCGGCGACCAGGGCATGATGTTCGGGTACGCCTGCCGTGAGACATCGGAGCTCATGCCGCTGCCGATCATGTTGGCCCACAAGCTCACAAAACGCCTGAGCGAGGTGCGCAAGGCGGAGATCCTGCCCTACTTGCGCCCCGACGGCAAATCGCAGGTGACGGTGCGCTACGAGGGCCGCCGACCGGTGGAGATCACGCGTGTCGTGCTCGCCACCCAGCACTCCCCCGACGTCGACGTCGAGACGCTCATCAAGCCCGACCTCATCGAGCACGTCGTCGAGCCCATCCTGCCGCGTGCTCTCTACGATCCGGCGAAGCTCGATACCCTCACGCTGGTAAACCCCACTGGGCGCTTCGTCGTCGGTGGCCCCATGGGCGATACCGGCCTGACGGGGCGCAAGCTCATCGTCGACACGTACGGGGGAGCCTCGCGACACGGCGGCGGCGCGTTCTCGGGGAAGGACCCGAGCAAGGTCGACCGCTCGGGCGCCTACGCCGCGAGGCACGTGGCCAAGAACATCGTGGCCGCGGGGCTGGCCGAGATCTGCGAGGTGCAGGTGGCCTACGCGATCGGCGTCGCCCATCCCGTATCGCTCATGGTCGACTGCCACGGCACCGAGAAGATCTCCGTGACGTCGATCGAGGCGCTGATCAGGGAGCACTTCGACCTGCGTCCGGCGGCCATCGTCCGTGACCTCGACCTCCTGCGCCCGATCTACCGCAAGACCGCCGCCTACGGCCACTTCGGCCGCAACGACCGCGACTTCACGTGGGAGCGCACCGACAAGGCCGAGGCGCTGCGTAAGGCCGCCGGCCTCGATCCCGCCGAAGTCCAGCCGGTCGTCGGGTAAGCCCCAGCCGCGGATCGCCGGTCGGGGTGGCGCCGGTCTCGTCGTGCGAACGGCCGGCGGATCGTCACCCGAACGCCGGTGCGCGCCCCCTGTCGGGCGTCCCCCTGGGCGGGTAGACTCGCGGTGATCTGACGTGTACGCGGCCGTCTTCCCGCTGCTCACGGCCCGGGCGCTCACCGGACCGTTCGATTACCTCATCCCCGAGGAGCTTGCCGCGCGCGTACAGACGGGCAGCCTAGTCGCGGCGCCGCTCGGACGTCAGACGGTGCTCGGAGTCGTCGTGGGGCTGTCGGCGCTCACGACCCACAGTGGACGCATCCTCCCCTTGCGCGACGTGGTCGACTTGCCGCCGATCCCGGCCGATCTGCTCGAGCTCGCGGGGCGCGTGCGCGACTACTACATCACGTCGCTCGGCGCCGCTCTGGCTCTGGTCGCGCCGCCCGCCTCTGCTCTCAAGCTAGAGAAGACGTTTAGCCTTACTGAGGCCGGGCGTGCGGCGCTCGCGCAAGGAGAGGACAGCCTCGCGCCCTTCGCGCGGCCGGGCGGTGCAGGCCGCACGCCCAAGACCCTCGTCGACCGCCTGCGCCGTCGCGGCTGGGTGCAGCTCGGCTATCGGGTCATGGTCGTGGGGGCGGAGTCGCCGCCGCGCGTCCTGGCGCGCGGCGCGGCTGAGCCCTCGCGGGCCGGCGCTCGTCAGCGCGCCGCCCTGGGCCTTCTGGAGGAGCGTGGACCGCTCGAGGAGTCGGTGGTGAAGCGTGTCTCCGGCGTGAGCGATGCCGCCATCGGCAGCTTGCTCGAGGCCGGCGCGTTGCGCGTCGCCGAGGCCGGTGAGGCGTTGGGCTCCTTCCCAGGAGGCGCCGGGGCGGCCGGCGCCGAGCACAAGCGTCCGGCGCCGGCCGCCCCGGCGCTCCTACCTATGCAGGAGGAGGCCCTGGCCGCCATCCTCGGCCTGGCGGGCTCGGGCGACGAGGTGCTCCTGCATGGCGTCACCGGCAGCGGCAAGACCGAGGTCTATCTGCGGGCGGCCGCCAACGTGCTCGCGCGCGGCGAGAGCGTGCTGGTGCTCGTGCCCGAGATCGGTCTCACCGGGCAGACGGTGGGGCGCATGCGCGAGCGCTTCCCCGGCGAGCGCATCGCCGTGATGCACTCCGGCCTCTCGGCCGGAGAGCGTCTCGACGCCTATCGTGCCATCGCCTCCGGCCGGGCGCGCCTCGTCATCGGTGCGCGATCGGCTGTCTTCGCTCCACTGCAGAGGCTCGGCCTCATCGTAGTCGATGAGGAGCACGACGCCTCCTACAAGCAGGAGAACGAACCTCGCTACGACGCCCGCACGGTGGCGCGCTGGCGGGCGCGGCGAAGCGGTGCCGTGCTCGTGCTGGGCTCGGCGACGCCGAGCGTCGAGGCGTTCGCGGGTGTGCGCGCCCATGTCGACCTGTCGCAGCGCGTCGACGGCTCGCAGCCACCGCCGCTCGAGATCGTCGACATGCGTGACGTGCGCACCGTCCTGTCGCCGCTGCTGCGTCAGACGCTCACGGAGACCATCGAAGCGGGCCACAAAGCGATCCTGTTTCTGAACCGGCGCGGCTTCGCGGCCTTCGTCGCCTGCTCGCACTGCGGACACACGTGGATCTGTCCCCGCTGCGACGTGACGCTCGCCCTGTTCGCCGGCGGCAAGCTGCTGCGCTGCCGTACATGCGGCTACTCGCTGCCGGCGCCGGGCTCGTGCTCGGAGTGCGGCAGCCTCGACGTGGCGCGCTACGGCTACGGCACGGAGCGCCTTGAGCGTGAGGTCGCCCAGTTGGTCCCCGGGGTCGAGCTGCTGCGCCTCGACTCCGACGTCGCCTCGTCGTTCGCTCGTCTGCGCGCGGTGCTCACGCGCTTCGGCGAGCCCGGCGCCAAGGTGCTCGTGGGCACGCAGATGATCGCCAAGGGGCATCACTTTCCCGACGTGACCCTGGTCGGCGTCGTCAACGCGGACCTCGAGCTGCGCTTTCCCGACTTCCGCGCCGAGGAGCGTACCTTCGCCATGCTCATCCAGGTGGGCGGCCGCAGCGGCCGCGGCCCCGACCCCGGGCGCGTGCTCGTGCAGACGCTCGATCCGGCGGCGCGACCGATAGCTCTCGCGGGCGCCCACGACGACGAGGCGTTCTACGCCGGTGAGCTCGAGCGACGGCGCACCCTCGGTTACCCGCCGGCGACGGTGCTCGTCGCCCTCGAGGTCACCTCGGGTGACGGCGACAAAGCGGTCAAGGGGGCCGGCTTCATGGTGCAGCGCCTGCGCGCCGTCCTGCGGGCCGGGGAGGAGGTCATGGGCCCGGGGCCGATCGTGAGAGAGCGCGGGCGTTCGAGCGCGCGCCTGGTGATTAAGACCACCGACGTAGGGAAAACTCTGGGCGTTGTCGCCGCGACCGTCGCGCGCTACAGAGGACGTTTTGCGCAGCGAGGGGCCCGACTGGCGGTCGACGTCGAGCCGCAATGGCTGTGAGCAGTCGACCGGCTGGCTCGGGCCGCGAGCGAGGGGATACCATACCCGTGGCGAAAGGGGCGTGCGGTCCGTGCCGATAAGAAGACCGCAGACAGTCGAGTCGAGGTAGCAAGAGGAGTCTTGAGCGAGGTCGTACAAACCAGCGTCGAGGAGAGCGCCGAGCTGACCGAGAGGCGCCGGGCGGCTCTGCGCCAGGTGCGCGTGTTCGGCGATCCCGTGCTGCGCGAAAAGGCGCAGCCCGTCACCAGTTTCGACGACGAGCTCGCCACGCTCGCCGAACGTATGACGGGGATCATGCGCGACGCCCCCGGCATCGGTCTCGCCGCGACCCAGGTGGGCGTCGTGCGACGCCTGCTCGTCTACCAGATCGAAGACGAGGCTCACGCCCTCGTCAACCCCGAGGTCGAGGCCGTCGTCGACGAGGCCGAGATCGCCGAAGAGGGCTGTCTCAGCGTGCCGGGGATCGTCGTGCCGGTCGAGCGGCCACTCGTGGTCGATGTGCGCGCTCAGGACCTGCACGGGGAACGGCTGGAGTTCACGGCTGAGGGGCTTGAGGCGCGTGTGATCCAGCACGAGCTCGATCATCTGGACGGCGTGCTGATCATCGACCGTACGACCAGACAGGAGCGCGCCAAGGCGTTACGTGCGCTCCGTGAGGGCGAGCTCAACCGGGTCTGACCGCGGCATGGATCTGGCCTACGCGGGTACCGCCCGCTTCGCTTCGCTCGTTCTCGACCGCTTGCTTGCCTCAGCCGAGTTCACCGCCCTTCACTGTGTCGTCGCCTGCGTGACGACGCCCGATCGCCCCCGGGGGCGCCACGGCACCCCGCAGCCCTCGCTTCTCAAGGAGACCGCGCTCGCCGCCGACCTGGCTGTGTTGCAGCCCGATCGCCTCGACGAGGCGTTCGCCGATGACGTGCTCTCACGTGGTGCGGGAGCGCTCGTGGTCTGCGCCTACGGGCGCATCATCCCCACGGCAGTCCTCGAACGTATCGAGACCCTCGTCGTCCATCCTTCACTCCTGCCGCGCTGGCGCGGTGCGGCGCCTGTGCAGCGCGCGCTGATGGCCGGCGAGACCGAACTCGGTGTGGCTACGCTGCACATGACACCGGGCGTCGACGAGGGCCCCATCGGCGACCTGCGCCTGGTGCACGTGCCGCGCGAGGCCGACGCCGGCCAGGCCTACGAGGCGTTGGCGCAGCCGGCCGCCGAGGGCCTCATGGCGGTGCTCGACGGCCTCGCGCATGGGGGCGTCGAGTGGCGCCCGCAGGAGGGCGAGTCGACCTACGCCGCCAAGATCGGCGACGCCGACCGGCCTATCGACTGGCGTCGCCCTGCACGCGAGATCGCCGACCAGGTGCGGGCGCTGTCGCCGCAGGTCGGGGCGGTCGCCGAGCTCGGCGGTCAGCGCACGCTTATCTGGCGTGCGCGCCCACTCGACGAGCCGCCCTCGGAGGCCGACCGCGACCGCCTCGTCATGGCCACCGGTGAGGGATGGCTGGAGATCCTCGAGCTGCAGGAGGCGGGCAAACGGCGGATCACGACCCAGGAGTACCTGCGCGGCGCGGGCCGGCGCCTGGCAGGTCAGTAGCCGGCGCGGCGCCGGCCCGCGAGGCGGCCTACGCTGTGCTGCTACGGGCCGAGCGCGAGCCCGGCCGTCTCGACCTCGCCCTCGGGGCGAGGCCCGAGTTCGCCGGGCTCGCCCCCCGCGACCGCTCCCTCGCCTCCGAACTCGTCTCGGGCACCCTCAAGCGGCGCAACAGCCTCGACGCTGTGCTCGCGGTATCCACCGGCGGACGACCGCTTACCCGTGTCGACGTGGGTGTGCGCACGGCGCTGCGCCTCGGCGCCTTTCAGCTTCTCTACCTCGACCGCGTGCCGGCGCACGCGGCGGTCGACGACTCCGTCGAGCTGGCGAAGCGCAGTAGTCGGCGCGCCGGTGGGTTCGCCAATGCCGTGCTGCGACGGGTCGCGGCGGAGGGACGCGAGCGGCTCGCCGGCCTGTCCGAGGGCGCGTCGCTCGGGGCAGTGGCCCTGCGCACCTCTCACCCCCAGTGGCTCGTGCGACTGTGGCAGCGCGAGCTCGGCGACGGCATCGCCCTTGCGCTGCTCGAGGCCGACAACGAGCCGGCGCCGCGCTGCCTGCGCGTCAACGCGCGGCTTGGTACACCCGCTGAGGCCGTCGCGGCACTGGCGGCCGACGGCGTCACGGCGTCGCCGGTCGACGGCTTCCCACGGGCACTCGAGATCTCGGGCCCGCCCATCGAGTGGTCGGCCGCCTTTCGCGACGGTCTCGTGACACCGCAGTCTCTGGGCTCGCAGCTCGCCGCACAGGTCGTGCTCGACGGGCTGGACGTGGGTGCCGGGGGCGGCGCGGGGGGCGGCGAGATCGCCGATCTTTGCGCCGCCCCCGGCACCAAGACCTCGCAGCTTGGCGACGCGTGGCCGGCGGCGCGCGTCGTCGCCGTTGAGGCCGACGAGACACGCGCCGCCGGCCTGCGCGCGAATCTCGCCCGCCAGCGCCTGGCAGAGGTGCAGGTCGTGGTCGCCGACGTGCTGGCGCTCAGTCCGGAGTACGACGGCCGCTTTGGGGCCGTGTTGCTCGATCCGCCCTGCAGCGGCCTCGGTACGCTGGCTTCGCGTCCCGACCTGCGCTGGCGGCACCGGCCGGCCGACATCGAACGGCTCGCGGAGCTGCAGAGCCGCCTGCTGGAGCGCGCCGCCGGGCTCGTCGAGCCCGGCGGCGCGCTCACCTACTCGGTCTGCACACTCACCGACGCCGAGACGCTCAGAGCCGTCGACCGCTTCCTCGCACGCGGCGGCTGGTCGCTCGATGACCTTTCGGCCACCCACCCGCGCTTCGCCCATCCACGGCGCGGCGGGTTCCTCTTGACTCTACCGTCACGCGACCGGACGAGTGGCTTCTTCATCGCCAGGCTCCGACGCGACACCGTGGCGGGCAAGGAACTGGGTAGCCGGAGGGAGAATACCTAGGTCGTGGAGACGGCACCCGACAGCCGCGCGGCACAGACGAAGGAGAGGCTGCGTCACCGCCTGATAGCGCCCTCGATCCTCTCCTCCGACTTCGGACGTCTCGCCGAATCCATCGATAGCGTGATGGAGGCCGGCGCGACCCTGATCCACGTCGACGTCATGGACGGGCACTTCGTGCCCAACATCACCATCGGGCCGCCCGTCGTCGCCGCCGTCGCGCCGCTCATCCACGGACGTGGCGGCACCGTCGATTGCCACCTGATGATCGAGTCTCCAGAGCGATACGTGGAGCGGTTCGCCGAGGCGGGGGCCGACATCATCGCAGTTCATCAGGAAGCCTGCGTGCACCTCCATCGCGTTGTGGCCCAGATCCACGACGCCGGCGCCCTCGCCGGCGTGGCGCTCAACCCGGCCACTCCGGTCGCCTCTCTCGATGAGATCCGCCACTACTGCGACATGGTGCTCATCATGTCGGTGAACCCGGGCTTCGGGGGGCAGAGCTTCATCCCGACCTCATTGGCGAAGCTTGCGCGAGCCCGCCAGAGCCTGCCTGCCGATGTGGCTGTGCAGGTCGACGGCGGCGTCGCCGAAGGCAACGTGGCGACGCTGGTCGAAGCGGGGGCGAACCTACTCGTGGCCGGCAACAGCGTCTTCGGCAAGCCTGATCCCGGCCAAGCCTACAAGCACCTGGCCGCGCTGGCCGCGAGTGAGGTCTAGCGGCGCATCCCCGTGACCGCGGCAATCATTGTAGCGTGCGCCGATGGCCGTCTCAGGGAGTACCTCCTGGCGCTCGAGACGAGGCTCGATATCGACGGTGCCGACCGGCTGCTCGTACCCGGCGGGCCACTTGCCTTCCTGCGTCAACACGAACGCACGACCATGCTGGGCTGGCTCGATATGCTGGTGCGCGTTCGCGGCACCGAACTGCTCTGCCTGGTGTCGCACGAGGACTGCCTCGCCTATGCGGACAGGCTCGCCGACACGGGCCTTACCGAGAGACGGGCGCTCGAACGCGATCTGGCTCAGGCCGGACAGGTAGTGGCTTCACGGTTCGCGTCCTTGCGCATCGAAGGCTTCATCGTCCCACGCGATCCCGCTCTGCGTCCCGGGCGCCTCTCTGCGCCGGAACGCATCGCCTTGTGAGCGTCGGTCGCCGCGGCGTATACTGAGCTCGAGAAAAGCGGCAAGCGTCTTCAGGGCGGGGTGGAAGTCCCCACCGGCGGTGAGAGCCCGCGACCCGTTCGAGAGAGCGGTGGACCAGGTGGAACTCCTGGGCCGACGGTGAGAGTCCGGATGGGAGAAGACGGCTGGCCGAGCCACGAGGCTCGGCCAGCGACCCTGGAGCGCGGTGTGCGCTTCGGGGTCTTTTTGTGACTGAAGTCAGCGACAGCGACAGACGGCATCTGGAGCGAGCCCTCGAGCTCGCCGAGCTGGGTCGTGGGCGGACGCATCCGAACCCCCTCGTGGGAGCGGTCTTGGTGTCCGGCGCAGACGTGGTCGGCGAGGGATTCCACGAGAGGCTCGGCGGCGACCACGCCGAGGTCGTCGCCTTGCATGCAGCGGGGGAGCGCGCCCGTGGAGCCACCCTGTACTGCACGCTGGAGCCGTGCTGTCACCAGGGGCGCACGGGACCGTGCACGGAGGCGATCATCGCCGCCGGAGTCGCGCGGGTGGTCGTCGGGCTGCAGGACCCCAATCCGCTGGTCAACGGAGGCGGAATCGGGCGGCTGCGCGCAGCGGGCCTCGAGGTGGATCTCGTCGACGGCGACGTGCGCCGCCGCGCCGAGCAGCAGAACGAGGCGTTCCTACACTTCGTGGACACCGGTCTGCCGCTGCTCACCTACAAAGCTGCCGTCTCCCTCGACGGCAAGGTGGCCGCCGCCGACGGCGGTGCGCGCTGGATCTCGTCGGCCGAGAGTCGCCGGCTCGTGCACGAGCTGCGAGCGCGCGCCGACGCGGTCCTCGTCGGGGCCGGCACGGTGCGCCGCGATGACCCCTCGCTGACGGTGCGCGACGCCGAGGGCAGGGACCCTGTGCGCGTCGTTCTGGCGCGGCACGGGGATGTGCCCCTCGATGCGACGCTCGTCAGGACGGCGCGCCAGACACCGACACTGGTCGTCGCCGAGACGATCGACGACGACCGCGAGGCCGCGCTGCGCGAGCGCGGCATCGAGGTCGTCGTGACCGGCGCAGCCGGTCTGCGCGCCGCGCTGGCCGCGCTCGCGCAGCGCGGCCTCCTCGATGTGCTCTGCGAGGGTGGGCCTACGATGGCCGCGGCCCTTCTCCGCGAGGGGCTGGTGGAGCACTTGCTGCTCTTCGTCGCGCCGCTGCTCGTCGGTCACGGCGCGCCCGAGCTGCTCGCGCTGCCGGCCGCGGCCACGATGGAGATGGTCCTCCGACTCGACGAAGTGTCGTGGGAGCAAGTCGGCGGTGACATCCTCGTACGCGCTCGCGTGCCGCATCGTGCGGGCGAAGCGATGTTGGGGGGAGGCCGCTGATGTTCACAGGCATCGTCGAAGAGGTTGGCACCGTCGTCGAGACGCGCGTGGGCGAGCAGAGCGCGCTGCTGACGGTGCGCGCTGTGACCGTGCTCGAAGGCGCCTCCGTCGGGGATTCGATCCTCAGTGACGGGGTCTGCCTGACGGTCGCCGCCCTCGGCGGCGACCGCTTCACGGCCGACGTCATGCCCGAGACCTTCAAGCGCACCACACTGGCCGAAAAGGCGATCGGTGCGCCAGTGAACCTCGAACGTGCGCTCACCCTGCGCTCGCGCCTCGGCGGGCATCTCGTCACGGGGCACATCGACGGCGTCGGCGTCGTCACGCGCGTCGAGAAGCGTGACAACGCTCTGGTCGTGCGTCTTGCCGCTCCGCGCGCGGTGGCGACGCTCTGCGTCGACCAGGGGTCGCTCGCCGTCGACGGCGTGAGCCTCACCGTCGTCTCGGCCGGCGAGGGCGAGCTCGAGGTGTCGCTGATCCCGCACACGGCAGCGCTCACCACCCTGGGCGCGCTGCGCCCGGGCTCGCGGGTGAATCTCGAGGCCGACCTGATCGCAAAGTACGTGGCGGCGTTCCTCGGCCGTGCCAAGCCGGGCGAGGGACTGACCTGGGAGAAGCTGGCGGAAGCGGGGTTCGTATGAGTGGCGACGGAGACAAGCAGGCGCGTGCGGGCCGGGCCGGCGGCGCCGAACGTACCCTCAGCGAAGCTGGCGGTGCCGACCGCCGACCCGCGCGCGCCCTCGACATCGTGTGCGACACTGAGCACTCCGGCGATCCGCGTGGGGTGATGGCGGTCGAGGCCTGCGCCAAGGAGCCGCCGTTCGCGACCATCGAGGAGGCGCTCGCGGAGATCCGCGCCGGCAGGCTGGTGGTCGTCTGCGACGACGAGGACCGCGAGAACGAGGGCGACCTCACGATGGCGGCCGAGTCCGCGACCAAGGAGACCATCAATTTCATGGCGAAGCACGGCCGCGGCCTCGTGTGTCTCTGCCTCACACCGGAGCGCTGCGACGAGCTGCTCCTGCCGCCGATGGTGAGCCAGAACCGGGCTCGCCTGCAGACGGCGTTCACCGTGTCGATCGAGGCGCGCGAGGGCGTGACGACGGGCATCTCCGCCGCCGACCGCGCACGCACCATCCAGGTCGCCATCGACCCGGAAAGAGGGCCCGAAGACCTCGTCCAGCCCGGTCACGTCTTCCCGCTGCGCGCCAAGCCCGGCGGCGTGCTCGAGCGCACCGGCCAGACCGAGGCCGGCGTTGACTTGGCCCGTCTTGCCGGCCTCACACCGGCGGCCGTTATCTGCGAGATCATGAACGACGACGGCACCATGGCGCGTGTGCCTGACCTGATCCCCTACTGTCTCGAACACGGCCTCAAGCTCATCACGGTCGCCGACCTCATCGAGTACCGGCGACGCACCGAGAAGCTGATCGAGCGCGTGGCCGAAGCGACGCTACCCACCAAGTACGGGACCTTCCGCGGCGATCGGCTACGAATCGACGATCGATGGCGCCCATCACCTGGCGCTTGTGAAGGGCGACGTCGCCGGCAAGCAGGAGGTGCTCGTGCGCGTGCATTCCGAGTGCCTGACGGGAGACGCCCTCGGTTCCCTACGCTGCGACTGCGGCGACCAGCTCGCGGCGGCGATGCGGCGCGTCGAGGCCGAGGGGCTCGGCGTGGTCCTCTACATGCACCAGGAGGGGCGCGGCATCGGCCTTCTCAACAAGCTCAAGGCCTACGCCCTGCAGGAGCAAGGACGCGACACGGTCGAGGCCAATCTCGAGCTCGGCTTTCCGGCAGACCTGCGCGACTACGGCATCGGGGCGCAGATCCTCGTCGATCTGGGCCTGACCACGATTCGCACGATGACCAACAATCCGCGCAAGATCATCGGTCTCGAGGGCTACGGCCTGCGCGTGACCGAGCGCGTGGCCATCGAGATCGCCCCCAAAAAGGAGAACCGGCGCTACTTGCGCGCCAAGCGGGAGAAGCTGGGGCATCTGCTGGCCCAGGACGGGCTGGTGGTCGAAGAGGGCGAGGAAGGGTAGGGGGACGAGGCGAGGAGCAGTACCGGCGGCGCTCACGAGCGTGCCGGTGAGAACGAAAGGAGCAGCACGAGATGACGACCTTCGAAGGCAAGCTCAGCGGCAAAGGACTCAAGTTCGGCATCGTGGTGGGGCGCTTCAACGAGTTCATCTCGACGCGGCTCCTCGACGGCGCCCTCGACAACCTCAAGCGGCACGACGTCGACGAAGACGACATAGAGGTGGCCTGGGTGCCGGGTGCCTTCGAGCTGCCGCTGGTCGCCCAGCGGATGGCCGCCAGCCGGCGCTACCATGCCCTGATCTGTCTCGGCGCCGTGATCCGCGGCGGGACACCGCACTTCGACTACGTCGCCGCCGAGACGGCCAAGGGCATCGCCAAAGTGAGCCTCGACAGCGGCGTGCCGGTGGTCTTCGGCGTGCTTACGACGGACACAATCGAGCAGGCCGTCGAGCGCGCCGGCACGAAGGCCGGCAACAAGGGCTGGGAGGCCGCCATGAGCGCCATCGAGATGGCCAACCTGCTGCAGACGCTGCCGGCTCCTCCCGACGCGTGATGGAGGTCGGCCGGGTCAGGGGGCTGCCCAAGCGACCCTCCCTGGCGACCGCGCTCGTCGTCATCTTGATCTTCCTGGGCGTTAGCGGCCTCGCCGGCGGGATCGCCTTCATCGCCGCACCCGACGGGAGCATCATCCACGCTCCCAAGAGCTGGCTCGAGGACATACCGTTCTCGAGTTTCCTCATCCCCGGACTGCTTCTCTTCTTCGTTGTCGGCGTATTGCCGCTGCTCGTGTCGGTGGTCCTCCTCCGGCGTCCGGCCTGGCCAGGCTTGCAGCGTATCGCACCCTTCAAGGGCCAATACTGGGGCTGGACGGCGAGCGGCCTGGCCGGGTTCGGCATCATCATCTTCGAGATCGTCGAGTCGGCGTTCATCGGCCTGAGCTGGCCGCAGATGCTCTACGGCGGGATCGGTGCAGCCATCGTCCTGCTGGCGCTGGGCAAGCCCGTGCGCGAGTACTACAGGGTGCGGCGCTAGGCAAAAGGGCCCGCGTGCGGTGCACCGCTCGCGGACGGCGGGAACGGCGAGGCGGGGGCGGCGACGGCTCCTTGGAGCCGTCGCCGCCCCCGCCTCGCTCGAGACGCTAGACGGCTTTGCGGACCTTACCGGCGCGCAGACAGCGGGCGCAGACGTAGGCCGACTGCGGCCTGCCGTCGAGGATGATGCGCACGCGCTGCAGGTTGGGGTCGAAGCGGCGCTTGGTAGCCACGTTGGAATGGCTGCGGTTGTTGCCCATCGCGGGCGCCTTGCCGCAGCTCACGCAGACTCGGGACATGCTCTTCCTCGGCTTGCTTGGATAACGGCCCGTAAGTATGCTACACGCTGCCGCGAGACGCAAATATGGCCGCTAGCGGGCATAAACTGCGTCCTCACTAGCGGGCACAAACTACGTTACCGCTAGCGGGCACAGACTACGTTACCGCTAGCGGGCATAAACTACGGTACCGCCAGCGGGCATAAACTACGTTAGCGCTAGTGGGCACAAACGGTGTGACGGCGTGTCTGTGAGTGGACTCTGGGGGGGTGCAGGTGCATTCATGGTGACCTTTGCGAAAGACATGTCTATCCTCGAGGCCCTCGAAGCGCACCCCCGATCGCGCCGGGTCTTTGAGTACCACGGCATGGCCTGCTGTCTCTGCATCGGCGCCAACCTCGAGACCATCGAGGCAGGGGCCATCATGCATGATGTCGATCCCGACCTCATCGTCGACGAGCTGAACCGCCTCGGCGACGCGGAGAGCTGAACGGGAGCCGGGGCGGCAGTCGCTCATGGCCGAATCCGAGATAAAGCTGGCCGGCTCGCGCGCTGACGTGGGCGGCGACATCGCGGTCGCCGACCTGGTTATCGCCAAGCTCGCCGGTCGAGCGGCACAGCTCACTTACGGCGTCCTGGGCATGCGCGAGTCGCCTCTTGCCGGTATCGCGCGCCTGTTCAAGGGACCCTTCACCAAGGGCGTCGCTGTCGATCTTCACGAAGGTTGCGCCGATGTCACGTTGCACGTGGTGATGGAACGCGGTATCAACCTGGCCCAAGTGACCGAGAACTTGCGCGAGCAGGTGCGTTTCGAGGTCGAGAGTCAGAGCGGCGTCAAGCTGGGGCAGGTCAACGTGCGCGTCGAGGACGTGCGCGAGTGACGGCGCGCGAACAGGCCATCCTGCTCGTGCGCGGGGCCCTCGACGCTATCGAAGCCGAGCGTCAGTTCGTCAACGATCTGAACGTCTATCCGGTGCCCGACGGTGACACCGGGACGAACCTGGCCCTCACCGTGCGCGCCGTGCTCGAGGAGCTCGAGCGCGCCCACGGCGACGGCATCCACGACGTCGCCCTGGCGGTGACGAAAGGCTCGCTCATGGGCGCTCGGGGCAACTCGGGCGTGATCCTCTCGCAGATCGTGCGCGGCGTGTGCGAGGTCTTCTCGTCGTCGGGTCGTCTCGACACCGCTTACGCCAAGCGGGCCCTTCAAGAGGGCACGGTCGCCGCCTACCGCGCCGTGCGCCAACCCGTCGAGGGGACCATGCTCACCGTCGTACGCGAGATGGCCACGGCCGGCCAGGACCTGCCCGACGGTGCGCCACTGGCGGCACTCGTCGCACAGGTGGCCGAGGCCGGTCGCCTGGCCGTCGAGCGCACACCGCAGCAGCTCGCCGTGTTGCGCAAGGCGGGCGTGGTCGATGCGGGAGGCTACGGTCTTCTGGTGCTCTTCCGCGGGCTGCTCGCCGGAGCCACCGGGGAGCCGGCGGGAGAGGCCGGCGAGATCGCCGCGCGGGCCGCCGCGGGCATCGCCGTGGTCGACACGCGCGACGTGCGCGTCGAAGAGCCCAGCGAGCTCTCGCGCTACCGCTACTGCACGAGCTTCGTCATCACGGGCGATGGCCTCGGGCACGACGACGTCGAGGAGTTCGTGGCCGCTCGCGGCGACAGCGCGCTCGTCGTCGGCGACCCTTCGACGCTCAAGATCCATGTGCACACCGACGACCCCGGCGAGCTCTTGAGCTACGCGGCCAAGCTGGGTGCGATCGGAGGCGTCGAGATCAACGATATGCACGCGCAGACCTTCGCCCGCGACGAACGTCTCGGCGGCGGCGCGCACGACGAGGAGGAGGCGCCGGCGACTTCCGTTGCCGCCGTCGTCGCCGGCGCCGGCAACCAGGAGCTCTTCCGCTCGCTCGGCTGCACGGCCGTGGTCGACGGTGGGCAGTCGATGAACCCCAGCGCGGCGCAGCTCGTCGAGGCCGTCTCCGGGCTGCGCGCTCGCGAGGTTGTCGTGCTGCCGAACAACTCGAACGTGGTGCTCACGGCCGAGCAGGCGGCGACCATGGCGGGAGACCGGCCGGTCTTCGTCGTGCCGGCGAAGTCGATCCCGGCCGGTCTGGCGGCCATGGTCGCCTTCGACCCCGAGCGTAGCGGCGCCGAGAACGACGCCGCCATGCGCGAGGCCATCGAGCGCGTGCACAGCGCCGAGGTCACGCACGCCGTGCGCGACTCCGAGGTCGACGGCCTGCACGTGCGCAAAGGCCAGGTCATCGGCCTCGTCGACGACGGCCTCGTGGCCGCCGGCGACGACCTTGTGGAGGTCTTTCGCGAGGTCATGCGCCGGCTCGTCAAGACGGATGTCGAGTTGGTCACGGTGTTGACGTCCCTGAACGGCTGGCGTGTGACGCACGAGGAGTTGAGCGCCGCTGTCGCCGAGGTCTGCCCCGCCTGCGAGGTGAGCCTGCACGACGGCGGCCAGCCGCTGTATCCTCTCCTCGTGAGCGCCGAATGATCGGCCTCGATGAGGGCGCCGGCCATCGGCGGAGGTGACGTGAGCGACCTCCTCACACGCGAGAACACCGCCATCGTGACCGACTCGACGGCCGACCCACCCGCCGACTGGTTCGGCCGCGACGACCTGCGCATCGTCCCCCTCAAGGTCCATTTCGGTGACGAGACCTACCGCGACGGCTACGACCTCACGCCGGAGCAGTTCTTCGCCAAGCTGGCGACGTCGTCGGTCCTGCCGACGACGTCACAGCCCTCGGTGAGCGAGTTCGAGACCGTCTACCGCGAGCTGCGCGAGCGCTACGAGCATGTCGTCTCCGTGCACATCACCCACTTCATGAGCGGCACCTTCGAGGCGGCGCGAGCCGCGGCCGAGCGCGTGCCGGGGGTCGAGGTCTTCGACTCGGGTAACGTCACGACGACGATCTCACTCGAGGTGGTGCGCCTGTGGGCGCGGCTAGACCGCGGGGTGCCGATCGACGAGCTGCGCGACTACTGCCATCACTTCGAGAGCGACAGCCGGCTGCTGATCCACGCGGCGACGCTCGAGTATCTGCGCCGCGGCGGGCGCATCGACCGCGCCCAGTCGATGATCGGCGACGTCTTCGGTATCAGGCCGCTGGTCGAGACCTACCAGGGGCACCTGAACGCTTACGCCAAGGTGCGCGGCGAGAGACGCACGCTGGAGGCCATGGTCGGCTACCTCGAGAAGTACTCGCGACCCGACGACGAGCTGCACCTCTCGCTGACGCATGCCGCCAACCCGGAACCGATGAAGGCCCTCGGCCAGGCGCTGCTGGCGGCGCGTCCTAAGGCTGTGATCGACGTCGTGGGCGCCGTCGCCGCCGTCGTCGGCACCCACATTGGCCCCGGCGCCGTCGCCTTCAGTATGATTGTGGAGTGACTGAGGCGCCAACGCCGCTCGCCTTCGCCGGCGGTCACTACGCTTCACGGCCGCCGCGCCCGCACCGCTTCTTCGACCCCGCTCTTCTGCGCGCACCGCTGTCGGCGCTGCCCGGGGTCGGCACCGTCCTCACGCGCCGTCTGGCCGGCCTCGGGCTCGTCACCGTCGGCGACCTGATCGAGCACTACCCGCGTCGCTATGAGGACTTCACGCAGCGCAAGCGGATCGCTGATATCAAGCTTGGAGAGGAGGCCACGGTGCGTGGCGTGGTCGAGCGGGTGCGCGCCGAGCGCACGGCGCGGCGTAATGTCCGCCTGACCAGGGTGACGCTGCGCGACGAGTCGGGTGTGCTCGAGGCGGTATGGTTCAACCAGCCCTACCTGGTCGACGTGTTCGCCGAGGGCATGCAGATCAGCCTGCGCGGCACCTATAAGCCCCAGGGGCGTCGCCCCACCTACGTCGTCAAGGCGCACGAGATCCTCGCCGAGAAGGGGGAGACCGTGCACACGGAGGGCATCGTGCCGGTCTACCCGGCGAGCGAGGAGGTCTCGGCACGCTTTCTGCGCACGCTGGTGCACCTCGTGACGCCCGTCATGCGAGTGCTGCCCGACCCTTTGCCGGCGGAGCTGTGCGCACGGGAGCGTCTGCCGTCGCGGGCGGCCGCCGTCGTGGCAGTGCACGCGCCCAAGTCACTGGGCGAGGCGCGGGCCGCGCGAGAGCGCCTCGTGCTCGAGGAACTGCTGCTCATGCAGCTCGGGCTGCTCCTGCACAAGCGCCACGAGGAGGCGTCGGCGCTCGCTCTCGCGCTGCCCGCGCCCGCCGGACTCGCCCGCGGGTTCCTGGCCGACCTGCCCTTCACGCTCACGCACTACCAGGAGCACGCCATCACCGAGATCGAGGGCGACCTTACGCGGACGGTGCCGATGCGTCGTCTACTGCAAGGCGACGTCGGCTCGGGCAAGACGGTAGTGGCTCTCTACGCGCTCTTGCGCGCCGTCGAAGGTCGCGCACAGGGGGCCTTCATGGCGCCTACCGAGACATTGGCCGAGCAGCACTTCGAGACGATCAACGCGCTCGGCGGCGGCCGGGCGCGAGTCGAGCTTCTCACCTCGCGCCTGACCGCCGCCGAGCGCCGCGACACCCTCGCCCGCATTGGCGCCGGCGGGACCGAGGTGGTCGTGGGCACGCACGCCCTCATCCAGGGCGACGTACGCTTCGCCAACCTGGCCGTCGTCGTCGTCGACGAGCAGCACCGCTTCGGCGTCGCCCAGCGCGACGAGCTGGCGGCCCGGGCGACAGACGACGGCCGCAGCCCGCACCTCCTCTACATGACGGCGACGCCGATCCCACGCACCCTGGCACTCACCTTCTACGGCGACCTCGACGTGACCACCATCGAGGGCTCGCCGGCCGGACGCACGCCGGTCGTCACGCGCCTCGTCGGCGAGGAGAAGCGCCCGCAAGGCTACGAGTTCATGCGCAAACAGCTCGACAAGGGTCGTCAGGCCTACGTCGTCTGTCCCAACATCGAGGAGTCGGAGGCGCTGCAGACTGCCGCCGCGCTCGAGGAGGCCGAGCGCCTACGCCGGGGGGAGTTCCGCGACTACCGCGTCGAGGTCATCCACGGTCAGCTCAAGACGGCCGCACGCGAGCGCGTCATGGCCGCCTTCAAGGCGGGCGAGATCGACGTGCTGGTGGCCACGACCGTGATCGAGGTCGGCATCGATGTGCCCAACGCCACCGTCATGATGATCGAGAGCGCCGAGCGCTTCGGTCTCGCGCAATTGCACCAGTTGCGCGGCCGCGTGGGGAGGGGGACGCAGAAGTCGTACTGCCTGCTTTTCGCCGAGACGACGACGCGCAACGCCGACGCCCGGCTCAAAGCCATGCTCGAGACCAACGACGGCTTCGTCCTCGCCGACAAGGACCTCGAGATACGCGGCGAGGGCCAGCTCTTCGGCACGCGCCAGTCGGGTCTGCCCGATCTCAAGGTCGCCAAGTTGACGCGCGATCGCGAGACGGTGGTCCGGGCCCGCCGACTGGCGCGTGCCGTCCTCGACGCCGACCCGGAGCTGGAGCATCCGCGAAACGGTCCCCTGAGCGATGCCTTGCACGAGGCCTTCGGTGGCGATGTCGCTTGGCTGCTCAAGGCCTGAGAGCGGCAGCTGCTCCCCTCAAGTGCCTGCGCCTCCGTTTGCTCGACCGGCTGACATGCGGCCCGTCATCATGAGGATGATCGTCCCGAGCTCGATGCGCGTGCGCTCGAGGTGAGACTCCATCGCGCTGGCCGCAGCTCGAGCGTCTCCGGAACGGATGGCCTGCAGGATCATGGAGTGTCCCCCGAACGTGGGTGCCACGTAGACGGGATGCGGCAGCCAGTCGAAGGGGAAGAAGATGTCGTCTCGCGCGGCCCGTATGGCACGGTAGAGCCGCTCGTTGCGCGAGGCCTGGGCGACAACCTCGTGGAACGTCGCGTCGGCTCGGCGAAAGGCGACCCGGAAGTCGCTCGTCGCCGCGTCGCCCCTGTTCTCGAGTATGCGGATGCTCTCGCGCATCGCCGCCAGGTCGCTCCCGTTCCTCCGGTTGGCGGCGAGAAAGGCACTCCTGGTCTCGAGGGCGATACGGTAGTCGAAGAGCTCGTCGAGCTCCGCCGGGTTCTCGCGTATGCGTTCGTACCACAGCTCCTGCGGCAGTGTCAGGTCGGTGACGAAGTTGCCGCCCACGCGCCCGCGGACCGTCTCGACGAAGCCCTCCTGTCTCAAGGCCTGCAGGGCCTCGCGGATGGTGGTGCGGGAGACGGCCAGCTCCTCCGCCAGCTCGCGCTCGGTCGGCAGGCGTTGCCCTTGGGGCAGCTCCCCCCGCGGATGCGGCGTCGCAGCTCCTCGGCTATCTCCCACCGGGTGCCGCGTGGGGAAGGGAGCATGTCCTGCCAGGCACTCACTGTGCCGCCTCTCAACCGCCGGCTATCGACGGGATCGCGATGATCTCGTCGCCATCTTGCGGTTGGAACTCCGGTGGTCGAACTCGGCCGTTGACCGCGTAGGCCATCGTCGTCCCGTCCGGAACGTCCAGTAGCCGCATCACATCTGCGAGGGTACTGCCGCGTGTAGCTTCGACTGCCAGCGCCGACGCGGGCTTGCTCAGCACGGACGGCAGGATGCCCGAGAATGTGACCTTCACCCACACGCTCGTCAGGCCCCCTCCGAACGCCCGCTGGTCACCAGTGCCGGGATGGCCCAGTCGAGCCCGAGGTCCATGAGCTTCCCGTCTGAGGGAACACCCGTCTCCGGGTCCCGGCCCATCATCTCGTAGTACTCGGAGCGCGCCTCGTCGAAGCGCGAGCTGTCGACCCGGGCGCCGTCGCGCGTCCCTTCCCGGAGAGGCTCGAACATCCTCGCCGGCAGCACGTCGGACTCGATCCCCGGGTCTTCCCTCGAATTGAAGGCCTTCATCAGGTCCACCCGCCGCTCGCCTGCCCTCATCAACTCCCAGAAGCTCATCGACCAGCCTGTCACGTGGCGCACGAAAGCGCACAACTCGTCGTATGTGTAGACCGCTCCCGGCCCCAAATGAAGTGGCAGACCGTGAGCGTGTCCATGGCGCTGTAGAAGAGCTGCGAGAGCAGGGTGGCCTTGACCTTGGCCCGGTCGAGACTCTCGAGGTCGGTCAGGTCGGTGATGCCCAGACCTCGCGAGAGGTCGTTGTCGGAGGCACCGATCCAGTCGTGCTCACAGGCCATGTGGTCGCGCGGAGTACTTTCTGGGCGGTCGGCCAGCGGTCTGACCGGGAAGAGTCGAGCGTCGTGGGGGGAGAGCCTGTTCGGCGATGCGCGTCGCGGCAGTGCAGATGAACGTCGGCGAGCGCAAGAGCGACAACGTCGCTCTTGCGCTCGCACTAGTCGATGAGGCGGCGGCTCGGGGAGCACGATTCATCGTGCTCCCCGAGCTGATGACCTACCACGGCTCGCCGTCGCGTTACCCCGAGGTCGCAGAGTCAATTCCCGGTCCCACGTCGGATCAGCTCGCCGCCAAGGCGCGGGAGCACGGCTGCTTCATCCACGGGGGGAGTCTCGTCGAGCCTGGTCCGTCGGCGGACCTCTACTACAACGCGAGCTACATCCTCGATCCCAGCGGGTCGGTGAGCGCCGTCTATCGCAAGCTGCACCTGTTCGACGTCGCGGTGTCGAAGGAGGTCTCGGCGCACGAGTCAGCGTCGATCGCACCCGGCGACGTTCTTGTAGCCGTTGGGCTTCCCGAGTTCGTCGTCGGCATGTCGATCTGCTTCGACCTTCGCTTCCCGGAGCTCTATCGCGCGCTCGCCGCGGCTGGCGCCCAGGTGCTGGTGGTGGCCGCGGCCTTCCGAGAGATCACCGGCAGGGTTCACTGGGATGCCCTCGTGCGGGCGCGGGCGATCGAGAACCACGCCTACGTCATCGCTGCGGCCCAGAGGGGCGTCGCCGGCGGAAACGTCGCCATGCACGGGCACAGCGTGATCGTCGACCCGTGGGGAGGAGTGTTGGCGGCGCTACCCGACGACGACGGTGTGATCGTGGCCGAGGTCGATGCGGCCGAGGTGGTGAGGAGGCGAGGGCAGATCCCGGTCCTCGCGGCCAGACGCGGCGACGTTTATGCGCGCCCGGTGCGCCTTTACGGGACGGACGGGTCCGCGCGGACGACGTGAGCTGCGGCCTTGGAGGCGCACGCAGGCGTCCGTGTGTCGACTAGGCAAGCGGCAGAAAGAAGAGGCGGCCACCGCCTGGGGGGAGGGCGGTGGCCGCCTCGGGCAAGCACGCGGGAGCCAACGCGTGCCGGGGAGGGGGTCAGAGATCGTTCAGCTTCTGCCTGTACTCCTCGCGGGACGTCGCCGTCAGAAGGAAGCCGGCCGCTCGCCCAACTTCACCGTAAGGGTCTTCGTCGACGACCCGTGGACGATCGTGAGCTTCACCGTGTCGCCGGTCTTGTGGGAGTTGATGATGCCGGCGAGCTGGTCCATGCCCGTCAGGGCGGTGCCGTCGATGGACGTTATGATGTCGCCGCCGGTGACATAGGTCTGTCCCTGGATCGACTGCTGCTGAGAGCCGCCCTTGATGCCCGCCTTGGCTGCAGGGCTGCCCGAGACCACGCGGGCCACGAGGACCCCCTCGGTCGTCTTGAGGCCGAGCGTCTTGGCCACGTCGGGCGACAGCGTCTGCCCCTCGATGCCCAGCCAGGCGTAGCTCACGCTGCCGCTGGTGCGCAGTTGGTTCATCACGTTCTCGGCGGTGTCGATGGGCACGGCGAAGCCCAGACCGGTATTGGCTCCGGTCGTCGAGGCGATCTGCTCGTTGATGCCGATCACCTGTCCGCTGCTGTCGATGAGGGGGCCGCCGGAGTTGCCTTCGTTGATGGCGGCGTCGGTCTGAATGCCGTTGGAGATCGTGGAGCCGTTGGGCGATTGGAGATTGCGATTGGTCGCCGAGACGATGCCCTCGGTGATCGAGAAGTCGTAGCCGAGTGGGTTGCCTATGGCCACCACCGGCTCGCCGGGTTGCACCGTGCTCGAGTCTCCGAGCGGGATCGGGTCGAGGGTGCCCACCTTGCTGGGGTCGACCTTGATCAGGGCCACGTCGCTCGTGTTGTCGGCGCCCACGACGGTGCCGGTGACGGTCTTGGTCTGCGTGCCCGTCCCCTTGAAGACGACCTGGACCGTCTTGACCGTCTGGCCGTTGTCGCTGACCACGTGGGCGTTGGTGAGGATGTAGCCGTCGTTCGTGACGACGAAGCCGGAGCCCAGTGCCTGCTGCGTCTGGGGACCGAAGAACTGCTGGTTGGCGCTGCTGGAGAACGTGGAGATGATCTCGACTACGCCTTGAGCGTACTTCTGGTAGATCTCACTCGCGGAGAGGCCGCCGCTCGTTGAAGCGACCGGTTGTGTGGCCGACGATGTCGTCGTCGACGACGTCGCCGCGGCCGCACGCTCCACGACCGTCGTCTGCGTTGTCTTGACCGGAACGATGCCGGCGGCCATCAGGGCGATCAACAGCAGGATCGTGACGGCGACACCGAACAGAAAGACAGTGATGTGCGAGCGCCTCATTCGTGCCTCCTTCGCGGCCGTACATGCACAATCGCGACCGCCCTCGAACAGATCATCCCTCTTGTAGCCGAGGCAGCTATGGCGAACCTGTACCGTTGCTTGGAGATAGCTGTGACTCTCGCCGCGAAAGGTGTGAAACGCGGCGCAGGCGAGTACTCTTGAGACATGCACAGGTCCTTCACAGGAAGGGCACAGTCTCCTCCAACGGGGCGACCGTAACCTCCGGTCGTAGCGAAGGAGAGGGGGATGATGTGGGCGCGCAACAGAAGGTCCTCGTCGTAGACGACGAAGAAAGCCTCACCGATCTCATCGGCCTGGCGCTGCGCTACGAGCAGTTCGAGGTCGCCGTCGCCCACACGGGCCACGAGGCGTTGAGCTCGGTGCACTCCTTCCACCCCGACCTGGTGGTGCTGGATGTCATGATGCCCGGCATCGACGGCTTCGAGGTCGCCCGGCGCCTGGCCGGCGAGGCGCCCTCGACGCCGATACTCTTTCTCACCGCCCGCGACGCGACCGAGGATAAGATCCGCGGCCTCACGTTGGGCGGCGACGACTACATGACGAAACCCTTCAGTCTCGAGGAGCTCGTCGCTCGCATCCGCGCCGTCCTGCGGCGCACCCAGCGCGCCGGCGAGGAGCCCGCCGTGCTCTCGTTTGCCGATCTGGAGATGAACGAAGACACCTACGAAGTGCACCGCAACGGCACGCCGGTCGAGCTGACCGCCACGGAGTACAAGCTGCTGCGTTACCTCATGATGAATCCTCGGCGCGTGCTCTCGAAGGCGCAGATCCTCGATCGCGTGTGGAACTACGATTTCGGCGGCGACGCCAACGTCGTGGAGATCTACATCAGCTACCTGCGCAAGAAGCTCGACCCCCTCGGCTCGCCGCTCATCCACACCGTGCGCGGCTTCGGCTACTGCCTGCGCGAAGCGCGGGAGTAGGCGTGTCACTGCGGCTCCGCCTCCTGCTGGCGCTCGTCGCCCTCGTCGCCGTCGGGCTGCTGGTCGCCGACGCGGTGACCTACGCGTCGCTGCGCTCGTTTCTCGTCACTCGCGTGGACCAGCAACTCGAGCAGGCTCGCGGCCCGGCCGTGCGAGCGCTGCTGGAGTCGGGCAGCGGCGGCTCGCCGTCGCTCCCCGGCGGGCCGCCCGGCGGCGTGCCGAACCTGCCTCCCGGCACCTACGTGGCCATCATCGACAGCTCAGGCAGGACGGTGAGCGCGACCGCGTTCACCTACGGGGGAGAGTCCGTGGCGCCTCCCTCGCTGCCGAGCGACCTCAGCAAGCTCGTCACTACGAACCCCGAAGGGGCGACCGTAACGGTCGGCGCTACGGGCTCGCGGCTCACCTATCGCGTGCTTGTCTGGGGGGTGACGGCGACGACCGGTGCTGACTACATCGTCGTGGTGGCCGTCCCGCTGAGCGACCTCAAGCAGACGCTCGGGCGGCTCCTGCTGATCGAGGTTCTGGTGACGGTCGGCGTGCTGCTTGGTCTCGGCGGGCTGGCGTGGTGGATCGTGCGCCGCGAGATGCGCCCGCTCGAGGACATGGCGGTGACCGCCGGCGCCATCGCCGCCGGCGATCTCACGCGGCGCGTCGAGCCCGCCGAGCCGCGCACGGAAGTCGGGCGGCTCGGCCTGGCCCTCAACGCCATGCTGGCACAGATCGAGCAGGCGTTCGCGCGCCGCAAGGCTTCCGAAGACGCCTTGCGGCGCTTCCTGGCGCAAGCCTCCCACGAGCTGCGCACGCCGCTGGCCTCGATCCGCGGCTACGCTGAACTGTTCCGGCGTGGCGCCAAGGACCGCCCTGAGGACCTCGAGCTCGCCATGCGCCGGATCGAGCAGGAGGGAGCGCGCATGGGCGTGCTCGTCGAGGAGCTGCTGTTGCTGGCGAGGCTCGACGAGGGGCGACCGCTCAAACGCGAGCCCGTCGATCTCGCACAGGTGGCGACCGACGCCGTGGCCGATGCCCGGATCACGGACCCCGGGCGCGTCATCGACCTTGCCGTGAGCGATCCCGTCGTCCTTGAGGGTGACGAGGTCCGGCTACGCCAGGTCGCTGCGAATCTCGTGATGAACGCCTTGGTCCATGCCGGGCCGGAGGCGCAGGTTCTTGTCGGCGCTCGGGCCCACGACGGCTGGGCCGAGCTCGAGGTGTCCGACGATGGCGTCGGCATGTCTCCGGAGGTGGCGGAGCACGTCTTCGAGCCGTTCTTCCACGCCGACGGCGAACCGGGCGAGGAGTCGTCGCCCGGCGAGGCCAAGGCCAAGAGCACGACGGGTCTCGGCCTCGCCATCGCGCTGGGCATCGCCCAGGCGCACGGGGGGACGATCGATCTGCGCACTGCGCCCGGACAAGGCTCTGACTTCATCGTGCGTCTGCCGCTCGACACTGGGGAGCGCTCCGCGCCGGAGTCGCCAGAGCCGTTGCGCGCGCAGCAGCCCTGACGCGGACCCATCCGACTCGGGACTCGTCCGACACTCATGCGGAGCGTGTCCAGGTCGACTTCGCCCAGGCGGGCTCCACATCGACGAGGGGATGCCGGCGGACCTTTGCCGGCCGGGCCGAGGGTCTCGCCACGACAGCGGCTCCCAGCTGCCCATGGAGGAACTGGTCGAGCGACGGCCCTATCCACGCCGCCAGCGTCTCGTGGTCGGCGCTCGCCAGGGGCTCCTGCCAGAGGAGGTAGCGGCTCACCGCGAGGCCGAGGAGCTGTGCGAAGGCCAGGCGGGCGCGAGGGTAGGCGTCGGTGGTCGGACGCTCCTCGACGAAGGGCCGGATGAGCGCGCCGAGGATGTGACCTTCCAGGGCCGCCGCGAGGCGGCGATCGCGGCAGGCGGCGCGCAGAAGCTCACGCAGGATCGGGCCGTTCTCGTCGCGCTCCCAGAACGCCAGGCAGCGGAGGACGATCTCATGGCCCGGCAGGGTGAGCGCCGCTTGTGACCAGTCGCCATCGCCGAGCGCCGACAGCACGAGCTCGGCCTTCGAGGGGAGGACCCGCTCGAGGTCCTCTGTCTCGATGCCTGCCAGACGGGCGACGTAGGGGTAGGTCATCGCCTCGTAACCGACCTCGGCGAGAGCCTGCGCGACGACCGCGCTGGCGGCCCGGCGCACGCGGTCGTCGCGCAGGCGCCGCGTGAGACGCCGTGCAGCCTCCTCGTCGACAGGGTTGAAGGCGGACGTACCGTCGAGCCCGGGGAGGCTGCCGTTCGTCTGGCGAAGGACAACGGTCCCCTCGTCCCAGCCGTGGCTGTCCGCCTGTTGCGTCTGGGCGGACAGGGTGCACGGCCGGCCCTCCGGAGGGCGCCGCTTCGTCGGTGTGCACGGGATGCTCATCTCACGATCCTTCCGGTCGATGCTCTGCGTCACTCTGCACACGAACGTTCTAGTCGGCGGAAATGTGGGGGGGCTGAGAGGTCGGTGGGGCAGGGCTGAGACTCCGCGCAGGGACTGTGGGCAGCGTGGCAGGGGATGACGTCCAGCCTCGCGCGGGCGAGATGCCTCTTGCTTTCTTCGTTCGAATCCTCAGGGCCCTCACAGGTCGCCCAAAGGTTCTCTTCAGGGCGGGGCGCGAGAGTGATGAAAAACGACCGAAGGAGTCAGGGGTGAGTCGTTCGGGGACGCCTCCCGTCCCGACGAGGGGGAACGGAACAGACGTCATTCTTGACGCGGTCGGCATCGAACGCACCTACCGTCACGGCGACATCGCCTTGCCCGTCCTTTACGACCTCGACCTGCAGGTCCGCCGCGGCGAGTGGGTCGCTTGCACCGGCCGCTCCGGTTCGGGAAAGTCGACCTTGCTCAACGTGCTTGGACTCCTCGATCGTGCCGACGCGGGCTCGTACTTCCTCGCCGGCCAGGACGTCTCGGGGCTCGACGACATCGGCAGGGCTCAGCTGCGCAATCGACTGCTTGGGTTTGTCTTCCAGCTTCACAACCTGCTCCCGCGCACGAGCGCGCTCGAGAACGTGGCGACACCACTCGTCTATCGCGGCGTACGTCGGCCCGAGCGCCTGCGGCGGGCGCGTGAGGCGCTTGCTGCGGTCGGGCTCGAAGATCGCGCCGATTACGATCCCGGTCGTCTCTCAGGGGGCCAAATGCAGCGGGTGGCCATCGCACGAGCCCTGGTCGGCGACCCCGAGCTGCTACTCGTCGATGAGCCCACCGGCAACCTCGACCTCGTAGCAACCAGCGAGGTCCTCGAGCTCCTGGACCGACTCCATGACTGGGGCCGCACCATCGTCATGATCACCCATGAGGAAGACGTCGCCGAGCACGCCGATAGGCGGCTGGTACTCGCCGATGGCAGGTTGCACGACCACGACTCCGCGGAGGCACATCTATGAAGTCATCGGACAGACGTCCGGCGAGGCCATTGGGCCAGAGCGGCCAACGAGGCTCGGGTGCAGTCGCCGTCGTCGCCCTGCTTGCTGTGACGGCGGCCGCGACCGTTGGCTGTGGCAGCTCCAGCAGTACAGCCTCGACGGGCAATCAGGGCGGTGTCCCCACCTCCATCCAGGTCGTCGCCACGGTCCAACGCGGCGATATCGTGCAGTCGGTGACCGGCAGCGCGAAGCTCGCGACCTCGAACGGCAAGACGGTTGCGGTCACACAGGTCACCCAGCAGAACGCGGCCTTTGTCGCCGTCGGCCAGAAGGCCACGGTGATGGTCGTTCGCCCGCGCACAGGGGCTCAGGGCGCCTCCGCGCTGCCCCAGCCCGGTCAGAGTGGGATGCCCCAACCGGGTCAGAGTGGGATGCCCCAACCGGGTCAGAGCGGCATGCCCCAACCGGGTCAGAGCGGCATGCCCCAACCGGGTCAGAGCGGCATGCCCCAGCCTGGTCAGAGTGGCTTTCCTGGCGGCCAGGACGGACAGGGGGGCTTCAACGGTGGTGGCTTCGGCGGGAACGCGTTCGGCGGACTTGGCACGTCCGGCACGGTGACCAAGGTGACGAGCAACGCCGACGGCTCGGCGACGGTGACGGTCACGCTCAGCAAGAAGCCGGCCAACGCGTCAGCCGCCTCAACAGGCTTCGCGAGCATCCAGACCAAGGTACTGGCCGCCGACGTGCTGATCATCCCCACGGCCGCGATCAAGGGCAGCGGTAGCTCGGCCACCGTGCAGGTTCTGACGAGCGGCAAGACCAGCACGGTGTCGGTCGAGGTCGGCCAGCAGTCGGGCGGCGAGTCTGAGATCGTGTCGGGCCTGAGCGAGGGCCAGAACGTGGTGTACACGCGCTCGTTCCGGCGAGGCGCGTTCCCCGGCAACGGGAATGGTCCGGCTCCGGGCCAGAGCGGCGCTCCCTTCCCGCCCGGCGGTCAGTCGAACGGAGGTTCCCTGTGAGCGCGAGTCAAGCCGCGGCGTCCGAGACTCTCGCTCCGGAGGCGGCCGCAGCGACCACGGCGATCGTGAAGAAGCGTAGGCGCTGGTGGATCGTCGCGATCTTCGTGATCGCCATCGCGGCCGCAGTGGCAGGTTGGTACTTCTGGTTCGGCCGCAACACGACAGCGGCTGTGCACTACCTCACGGCTACCGCCTCCACCGGCACCATCGCCCAGTCGGTCCGAGTCGACTTCACGTTGGGCTCGACCAACGGGGTGACGACCATCGCGCTGGGTGGTTCGTCGGCCAGTAGCTCGTCGAGCAGCAGCTCCACAGGCAGCAGCTCGACGGCCAGCACTTCGGCGACCGCGAGCGTCGGTGCGACGGCGAGTCTGGCGTCCAGCCGTAAGGCAGCCGTAAGCAGCGAGAGCCTCACCACGTTCGCCGCCATGAGCACCGGTGGCGAAAGCTTGGCGGATGTCGCGGCGCCGGCAATCACGGCCTTGATTCCAACCTACGGCCCGGTGGGTAGCAGCGTGACCATGGTCGGCAGCGGTTTCACCGGCGCTACGGCGGTCGCCTTCAACGGCCGTGCGGCAACCTTCACCGTGAACAGCGACACGCAGATCACGGCGATTGTGCCCGCCGGTGCCACAAGCGGCTCGGTCACTGTCACCGCTCCAGGCGGCACGGCCACCAGCGCGGCGAGCTTCACGGTCAAGCCCACGGTCAAGCCGACCCCGTCGAGCAGTAGCAGGCCCTCGCCCACGCCGACTTCATCGAGCAGGAGCGGCGGCGGTGGCTCGTTTAGCGGTAGCGCCAACAGCGGCGCCAGCACGACGTCAGGCAGCCTCAGCAGCGGCAGTACGTCCTCGGGGAGCAGCTCATCGGCTTCGTCCGGCCTCAGCGGAGTGGTCACCCACATCTGGCTGCGAGCCGGCGCTACGCCGCATACCCTGCAGCGCCTGCTCACCGTCTCGGGTACGCAGGTGTACGCGTTCGTGAGCCCCACGCCGCTGTGGAAGAACCTCTCCACGGATCTGGCGACGGGATCGCAGCGGGCCAACGTCGCCGCCCTGCAACGTGCCCTCAAGAAGGGCGGCTACTACACGGGCACGATCAACGGGGACTTCACATCGGCCACGGCGACCGCCTATGAGGCGTGGCAGGCCGACCATGGGATGACCAAGACGGGAGTCGTGAGCGTCACCCGCTTCGTGTGGATACCGACGGGGAGCATCATCACCTCCTGGAGCGTGAACCCGGGCAACCGGGTGAGCTCGGGAACCGCTCTGGCCTCCGTGGTCGCCCCCAACGAGCTGAGCGCCACGGCTCTTGTGAGCCAGGCCGACATCGCCAGTCTTAAGGTCGGTCAGAAGGCGCAGATGACGATCGATGGCTACACCAGCGACACGTTCACGGGGACCGTCAGCTACATCTCGAGCCAGCCGGCGTCCTCCTCCTCCGCAAGCTCGTCCAGCTCAGCGCAGTACTCGATCACCATCAGGCCCCGCGGCCTTCCCAAGGTAGCCAAATCCGGGATGACCGGGACGCTCGAGATCGTCATCGCCCAACGCAAGAACGTGCTGCTCGTGCCCACCAGCGCCGTGTCGGGGACGGGAACCACCTCCTATGTGCGCGTGATGATGAACGGCTCGCCCCAGTACAGGCAGGTGCAGACCGGCATGGCCACGTCGTCCTACACGCAGATAACGAGCGGGCTCACCGCCGGAGAGGTCGTGGTGACCGGCCAGTACACGAACAACGCCACGAGTGGCAGCAGCACCGGCACGAACGGCTCCAACGGTGGGGGCTTCTTCCGCCAGGGTGGTGGCGGCTTCCCGCAGGGCGGCTTCCCGCAGGGCGGCTTCCCGCAGGGCGGCTTGCCGGGCGGTGGCCAGTGATCGTCTTCCTCGAATCGCTGCGCCTGGCGTTCGCGAGCCTGCGCGCTCACCCGCTACGTGCCGTCCTGACCATCCTGGGGATCGTCATCGGTGTCGCGGCGGTGGTCGCGCTGACCTCGATCGGCTCAGGCTCCACGCGTGCCGTGGAGAACCGCTTCAACGCCTTCGGCACGGACACCATCACCGTGCAGACGAGCCGCTTCTCGTCCAACGCGACGCCGATCTCAACGAGCGATCTCGCCGCCATCAAGGCGACACCTGGGGTGAAGGGCACGGTCTACTCGGTCGACACCAGCGCGACGGTCAGGTACGGCTCGTCGACCGCCATGGAGACCGTCACGGGCACGTTCCCGCAGTTCAAGACGATCGACCACCTGACGGTCGCAGCCGGCACCTTCTTCAGTCAGTTCGATGTCGATCACGGCCTACCCGTGGCGGTGCTCGGATCGACGGTCGCCGACGACCTCAACCTGACCCCGCTGCGCGCCGTGGGCCAGACGATCAACGTGGGTGGCGTGCAGTTCCAGGTAGTCGGCGTGCTGGCGGAGCAGGGCGGCGTGGGTTTCGCATCGGTCGACTCGAGCATCCTCGTTCCCCTGACCTCCATCGAAGGCCGGCTCGTCGCCTTCCATCCTGACATCTCCGAGGTGCGTGTGCAGGCGCAGCCCGGCTCTCAGGACACCTTCGAGGCCGCTGTCGAGAGCACACTGCGCACCCAACACAACCTGAGTGCCAGTGAGCAGAACGACTTCCAAATCGTCAACGCCAGCTCGATTGCCTCGGCGGTCTCATCCAGCACCGCTACCCTCACCAAGCTGATGGCGGCCATCGCCGCCATCAGCCTCGTCGTGGGCGGTATCGGGGTCGCCAACGTGATGCTCGTCACCGTGCGCGAACGGACGCGAGAGATCGGCGTGCGGCGCGCTGTGGGAGCGATGCGGAGAGACATCGTCGTCCAGTTCCTCGTCTACTCGATCGTGATCAGCGTGATCGGTGGCATCCTGGGTCTGGGTGCGGGCATCGCCAGCGCCTTCGTCGGTGGTTCCGCGATGAGCGTCTCGCCGGTGTTCTCCGCGACAACGGTCACGCTGGCGATCGTCGTGGCGACCGCCGTGGGCATCCTCGCCGGCATCGGACCCGCAGCGCAGGCAGCCTCTGTGGAGCCGACCACGGCGCTGCGCTACGAGTAACAGGGATCTTCTGCACGTACGCTGACGCACCGGCAGGCACTCACCGTCCCTTCAGCGACTTCTCAGGATCGTCTCAGGGAGTGTCCCTACCATCCTCGTCTAAGGCCAATGGCGCGGCGGCTTAGTCTCAGGACGCCGCGGTGTAAGGATGCAGAGAAGGGAGCGGTGAAGTCGTCGATGAGGAGAGCGACCGTCAACTACTGGATCGACGTCGTCATCGCTGTCGCGTTCCTGCTTAGCACCTTGACCGGCATCCTGTTCCTGCTGCCGGGGCTACGCTCAGTCTCGCCCGCGGGAGCGGTCACCATCCTGGGCGTGAGCACCCTGACGTGGCACACGATCCACGACTGGAGTGGGGTGATCGCCGCTGCCGGGGTCATCGCGCACGTCTTGCTCCACTTGCGCTGGATCGCCACGATGACCCGCCGTATGGCCCTGCCGGAGGGCCGGGCTGCACGGCGGGTGACCACCCCACCCGCCGCGCAGCCCGGCCCCGCGACCCAGACACAGCCGACGGTCTCGGCATCCTCGGTCGGGGTCCGTGCGGCGGGCGTCGAGCGCGACGCCGGAGACGACGACCGGCTCTCGCGGCGCACGTTTCTGCTCGGCCTGGGCGCAGCGGCCGGCGCGACGGCCTTCCTGGGAGTCACAGCTTTGCTGAAGGCTCAACCCGGAAGCGCCGCCGGGACGCAGGTGGCGAGTTCGCAACAGAGCGGCTCGGGAGGTTGGTCTCAGGGCGGCGGACAGGGCGGCGGCTCCACCCAGGGCGACGGTGGCTCGACGGGGTCGACTGACAGCGTCCAGCGGGTGATCGTCGATTCCGCGGCGTGCGTGGGCTGCGGGCGCTGCCTGGATGTCTGTCCCTACGATGTCTTCGCTTGGAACGGCGGCAAGGCAGCGGCGCAGAGTCCCGGCGCCTGCCGCCTGTGCGGCCACTGCCTGCAGGTCTGCCCGGCGGGCGCTATCACGCTGAACGGCTGAAGCGGCGGCAACCGGCCTCCGCCGGTCGCCGCCGCGACCGGGGCACCCTGGAGCGCCCTCGCGCTCGCGAGCGCGCCGTGAGCCGGGTATACACTCGCTGCCATGAGGATCCGCGAGCTCATCGTCACGCACTCCAACACCGACTTCGACGCCTTCGCCGGCATGGTCGCGGCGCACAAGCTCTACCCGGAGGCGACGATCGTCCTGTCGGGGGCTCTGAACCGCAACGTGCGCGAGTTCGCCACTCTGCATGCCGAGCAGATCGAGACGGCGGAGGCGGCGGCCGTCGAGCCGCGCTACGTCAAACGCCTGATCCTGGTGGAGACGATGCACCCCAACCGCCTCGGCGAGCTGGGGCCTCTCTGCTACCAGAAGGGCGTCGAGGTGGTCGTCTTCGACCACCACCGGCCCGAGGTGGAGCCGCCCGACTTCGTGCACGAGAACAACTTCATCACCTCGCGAGGACGGCTCCCTGGTGACGCTCATGCTGCGCATCATCGCCGAGCGCGGCATCGAGGTGACGCTCCCTCGAGGCGACCGTGTTCGCACTCGGCATCCACGAGGACACCGGCTCGCTCGGCTTCTCGACGGCGACCGTGCGCGACGCGGAGGCGCTCGCCTTCTGCATGCGTCAGGGCGCCAGCCAGACGCTGATCGAGCGCTACCTGCACAACCCGCTCACGCAGCAGCAGCGCGAGCTCCTGCGCCACGTGCTCGACACCGTCGAGAGCCTCTCCGTGGCCGGTCTCGAGGTGCTCATCGGCGCCGTGAAGGAGACGGAGTACGTCGAGGGCGTGAGCGTGGTGGCGCACAAGGTCGTCGACCTCACCAACTGCGACGCCTTCTTCCTGCTCGTGGAGATGGAGAAGCGCGTGTTCGTGACGGCGCGCGGCCGCGGCGGCCTGCTCGACGTGGCGGCGGTGCTCAGGCCGCTCGGCGGCGGCGGCCACGTCGCCGCCGCCTCGGGCATCCTCAAGGACCAGAGCCTGACGCAGGTCAAGCGGCGGCTGCGCGCTTCGCTGCGCGTGGTCGCGGCCCAAGTGCGCACGGCCGAGTCGGTGATGTCGAAGCCGCTGCACTGGGTGACCACCGAGGCCACCGTAGACGAGGCCCTGGTGACCTGCCAGCGCTACGGCTACGGCGGGCTGTCGGTGATCGACGACGGCCTGCTCGTCGGCTCGGTGGCGCGCCGTGACCTCGACCGCGCCGTCTCCCACCGTCTCGGGCACGCTCCCGTCAAGGCGGTCATGACCAGCGAGGCGCCCTACGCCCGCGCCTCGACGCCCGTCGAAGAGCTCGCCAAGCTGATGGCGCGCGATCCTCTGGGGCGCGTGCCCATCGTGCGTGACGACGCCGACGAGCCCGTCGCTCTCGACGATGTCGTCGGCGTCGTCACGCGCTCGGACCTGTTGCGCGAGTTGCACAGGCGCGCGGCGCCGGAGCGCGTACCGACGGCGGTCAACGTGGCCGAGCGCCTGCGCGCGCTGGGGCTCGACGAGTTCTTCGCGCTGGTCGAGGCCGTCGCGGTGACGTATCGCGGCGTCTACCTGGTCGGCGGCTTCGTGCGCGACCTGCTCCTTGAAGAGCGCAACCTCGACGTCGACATCGCCGTCGAGGGCGACGGCATCGAGTTCGCACGGGAGCTGGCGCGGCGGCTCAAGGGGCGCGTGCGCGCGCACAGCAAGTTCCAGACCGCGGTCGTCATCGCCCCGGCGAGCTACGGCCGCGAACGCTTCCGCGTCGACGTCGCCTCGACGCGCACGGAGTTCTACGACTTCCCGGCCGCTCTGCCGAAGGTGGAACACACCACGATCCGCAACGACCTGGCGCGGCGTGACTTCGCCATCAACGCCATGGCTGTCTCTCTCAAGCCCGAGGACTTCGGCGTCTTGCTCGACTACTTCGGCGGCCTCGAGGACCTGCACCGCAAGCGCATCCGCGTGCTGCACAACCTGAGCTTCATCGAGGACCCGACGCGCATCTTCCGCGCCATCCGCTACGAGAGCCGCTACGGCTTGCGTATGGACCGCCACACGCTCAGCCTGGCCAAGAGCTGCAGCGACATGGACCTGATCGGCGACCTCTCCTCGGCGCGGCTGCGTGACGAGCTGATCCTGCTCTTCAGCGAGCCCAAGGTGGAGTTCGCCTTGCGCCGTCTGCGCGACCTCGAGCTGCAGAACGCCGTCCACCCGCGCCTCGTCCTGGGCGAAGAGACGGATCGCCTGCTACGCGCCGGCGACGCCGCTTGGCGGCGCTTCAAGCTCGCCGGCGAGGTGCCGCTCTGGCGGCTGCGGCTGGTGTGGCTCCTGCGCCGTCTGAAGCCGGAGGAGATCGAGTCGTGGACGGTGCGCATGCGCTTCAGGGCGCGCGACGGCGAGGTGTTGTCGCGCTCGTGGGTGATCGGCCGACGTCTGACGGAGCGCGTCGCCGCGGGGATGGGCGACGCCGACCTCTACGAGGCGGCGCGGGGCGAGCCGCTCGAGGCGGTGCTCGTCGCCCTCGTCAGCGCCCGCGGCTCGGCCGCCGAGGAGCGGCTCGCGCACTTCCTGGAGACGACGCGCTTCGTGCACCTCGATGTCTCGGGGGATGACCTGCTGGCGCTCGGCTTCGATGAGTCACCGCAGCTCGGCGAGGTCTTGCGCACGCTGCTGCGCC
This sequence comes from uncultured Actinomycetes bacterium, assembly GCA_963725665.1. Classification (GTDB taxonomy): domain Bacteria; phylum Actinomycetota; class Thermoleophilia; order UBA2241; family UBA2241; genus CAVRZA01. Next base: position 156,333 of record CAVRZA010000008.1, read on the forward strand.
TGAAGCTCAACGGCGTCATCGCGTCGCGGGAGGAGGCGCTCGAGACGGCGCGGCGCCTGCGCTAGCGCTGCGCCGCGCCGTCGAAGCGGCTACACTTAGACGGACCATGCAAGGACCGTCCCTCGACCTCCTCCTCATCCTTCCGGTGCTGCTCGTGAGCCTCGTGCTGCACGAGCTGGCGCACGGCCTGGTGGCCGACGCCCTTGGCGACCCGACGCCGCGCGCCATGGGACGCCTGACACTGAACCCGCTGCCACACCTCGATCTCTTCGGGACGCTGATGCTCGTCATCACCTCGCTGTCGGGGAGCGTGCTCTTCGGCTGGGCCAAGCCGGTGCCCGTCGACCCGCGTCATTTCCGCTCGCCGCAGCACGGCATGATGCTCGTGGGCGCTGCGGGGCCGCTGACGAACTTCGCCATAGCCGTGTGCGCATCGCAGGTGGTGCGCCTGGCGGGCAGCTCCCAGGGACTGCTCTTTGAGCTGGGCTGGGACCTCTACGTCCTCAACCTCTTCCTGGGCTTCCTCAACCTCATCCCGATACCGCCCCTCGACGGGTCGCGCGTGCTGGGCGGCATCCTGCCTGCGCGCCTCTATCCCGCCTGGACGTCGCTGGACCGCTTCGGCAACGTGCTGTTCGTGGCTGTCTTTCTCCTGCTCATCACGAACCCGACAGCGCTCGGCAACGTGTTCGAGCCCTTCTTCCGCGGCATCTCCAGCGTGCTCTTGCCGGGGTGGGTCTGATGACCGCTGTCGAGGTGAGGGAGCGCCGCGACGGTGAGCTCGTCTGGTTCGAAGCCGGCGGCGACGGCTGGCGCGCGGCGTTCTCGACACGCCTGGGCGGCGTGTCGCAAGCCCCGTACGACACGCTCAACATCGGCTACTCCGTGGCCGACCAGCAACGCGCTGTGGCTGAGAACCGGCGCCGCCTCACCGCCGGGCTCGGCCTCGAGGTGCGCGACCTAGTCGTGCCCGGTCAGGTACACGGCACGACGCTCTCGACCGTCGGCCTCGGCGAGCGGGGGAGAGGTGCCTTCGGCAGGGAGACTGTCCTGCACGACACCGACGGTCTCGTGACCCGAGACGCCGGCGTGCCGCTGATGGTCACCTTCGCCGACTGCGTGCCGGTCTTGATCGTGGCGAACGGCGCGCGAGGCGCCGCGCGCATCGCCCTGGTGCACGCCGGTTGGCGGGGCATGCTCGCCGGCATCGTCGCCAAGGCCGCGCGGGAGTTGGTCTCGTCGCTGCGCGTGGCAGACTCAGGAGGTCGCCACGCGCCGGCGGACGACAGGTATTCGCCGCGGGGCGGCGACGCGGCGCGCGGGCAGCCCGCACGCCTCCTCGCCGCCCTCGTCGGCCCCTCGATCGGCCCCTGCAGCTTCGAGGTAGGCGACGACATCGGTCGTCGCTTCGAGGCCGCCTTCCCGGGCACGTGGCGGGGGGGCAGTGTCGATCTCTGGTGGGCAGCGGAGCAACAACTGGTCGCGGTAGGCCTCGCCTCCGAGGCCGTCGTCAATCCGCGCCTCTGCACCGCCTGCGACGAACGCTTCTTCTCGCACCGGCGTGACAGAGGCCTCACCGGGCGCCAGGCGGCGATAGCGTGGCTCGCGTGAACAGCGCGGCCTGCGGCCTGGGCCGCTCGAGTCGCTGGTCTGAGCAATGCGGCGGATCGGGAATGAGTAGGGCGTGACCGAGCATCGCGGGAGCGCCGAGAGCGTGCGCGAGCACTTCGCCGCGGTGCGGGCGCGGGTCGACGAGGCGGCGGCCGCGGCGGGGAGATCCGGCGCAGAGGTCGAGATCCTCGTGGCCACGAAGTACGTCGATGTCGACGGCATGCAGGTGCTGATCGATGCCGGGGTCGGCCTGGTGGGCGAGAACCGGGCGCAGGATCTGGCGGCCAAGCACGAGCGCTACGGCGACGGGTTCGTGTGGGACTTCATCGGCCACCTGCAGAGTCGCAAGACGAAGATCGTCCTGCCGCTGGTGCGCCTCATCCACAGCGTCGACAGCGTGAGCGTCGTAAAGGAGTTGCAGGCTCGCTCGACGAACACCACGAGAGCCCTGCTCGAAGTGAACATTGGCGGGGAAGAGACGAAGAGCGGGGTCCCGATCGAGCGGGTGGACGTGTTCTTGGAGGAGGCGGCCACGTACGACCGCGTCGAGTTCGCCGGGCTCATGTGCATGCCGCCCCTGGGCTCCGACGCATCGTCGTCGGCGCCCTACTTCGCCCGTACGCGAGAGCTCGCGGAACGCCTTTCGGCGGCGTGGCGGGGCCGATATACTTTCGCGGTACTGTCGATGGGTACGAGCGCGGACTACGACGTCGCCGTCAGAGAAGGGGCGACCATCGTGCGTGTGGGAAGCGTCTTGTTCTGAGGGCGACCTGGAGGAGCGATGGGTCTGGGCGATACGTGGCACAAGGTGATGGTCTACTTCGGCATCGCCGAAGAGGATGAGTACGACGAGGACGAGACGCTGGCGCCGCACGATGAGCTCGAGCGTTCCTACCAGGAGCGCCCCAACGTGCGCAAGCTGAACCGCGGCCGCTCGCGCTCCGACTACGACGACATCTTCGCCGACGAGCAGCCGCGGCCGGTGCCGCAACGCGTCGTGCGGCCGATCGAGGCGCCGCGTCAGCAGCGCGTCGAGGTACACCTCGTGGTGCCCAAGAACTTCAACGACGCGCAGCAGATCGCCGATAAGTTCAAGGTCGATATCCCGGTGATCATCAACCTACAGGGCGCCGAGGTGGAGCTCTCGAAGCGGCTGATCGACTTCGGCAGCGGGCTTACCTACGCCCTTGACGGCGGCATGCAGCGCGTGGCCGACAAGGTGTTCCTCTTGACCCCGCGCAACGTCGAGGTCTCGGCGGAGGAGAAGGCCCGCCTCATGGAAAAGGGCTTCTTCAACCAGTTCTGAGAGCCCCACGCACATGAAGGTCGGTCTCCTCGGCGCAGGCCGCATCGCCACGGCGTTCGCCGAGGGGTGGAGCCGTCCCGGTCTCGCGGCTTCTGAGCGTCCCCAGCTCTGGCTCTTCGACATCGCCGAGGAGCGGGCGCGCGAACTCGCCCGGCGCACCGACGGCCACGCTGCCGACTCGCCCGGCGAGCTCGCGCGCGCCGTCGACCTGATCGTCCTCGCCGTCGAGCCCACGGCCGTGGACGCGGCCCTGACGGCGGTCGCACCCGACGTCGGTGATACGCCGCTGGTGTCTCTGGCGGCCTTCGTGGACTTGGCCGCCCTGCGCGCGCCGCTCTCGCCGCTCGCCCGCGTGGGCCGCGTCATGCCCAACGTCGCCGCCGCCCAGGGGCGCGCGGTACTGCTCTTCGTGTCCGGCACGCTCGGCGACGCCGAGCCTGGCGTGCGTGCCGCGATCGAGCTGCTGGGAACGGTGGTGCCGATCGCGGAGGACGTGTTCGACCTCTACACGGCGGTCTCCGGGTGCGGCCCCGGTTTCATCGCTTACTTCGCCGAAGCGCTCGAGCGCGCCGCCGTCGCGGCCGGCGTGCCGGCCGCCACGGCGCGCTTGTTGGTCGCCGAGTCGGCGGCCGGCATCGGGCTCGTGATCGGCGCGCGCGGCGACCCCGGCGCGGTGCGCGAGACGATCGTGACGCCGGGCGGCATGACGGGGGCGGGCGTCAAGGTCCTCCACGACGGGGGCCTCGAGGATCTCGTGGCGGGCGCCGTTTCGGCTGCCGTCGCGCGGGCGAAAGAGCACCCATGACCTTCATCATCAGGCTGCTCGAACTGGCCATCAGCATCTACATCCTCCTCGTCCTCGCACGCGCGGTGCTGTCGTGGTTCCCGCTGCGTTCCGGCACGCCGATGTACACGGTCTACAGCTACGTGTACGACGTCACCGAACCGTACCTGCGGCTCTTCCGCCGCATCCTGCCACCCGTTCGCATGGGGAACGCGGCACTCGACTTGAGCCCGATCGTGGGCTTCGTCGTGCTCCTCGTGGTCCAGCGCCTGCTGTATCTGATCGTCTAGGCCTAAGGGGGCTGCCTCATGAAGCTCACACCGCTAGACATCCGCCACAAAGACTTCAAGCGCGGCCTGCGCGGGTACGTCGACGGCGAGGTCGACGAGTTCCTCGATGAGGTGGCCGACGAGTTCGAACGCCTCTTCAAGGAGAACATCGAGCTGGGCGAGCAGGTGGAGTCGCTGCAGGAGCGCGTCGATCAGTACCGCAACCTCGAGGAGACGCTGCAAAAGACGCTGGTCTCAGCACAGAAGAGCGCCGAAGAGCTTAAGGTCAACGCCGAGAAGGAGGCGCAGCTGATCCTGCGCGAGGCCGAGATGAAGGCGCGTCAGATGGTCAACGACTCCTACGCCGACAAGCAGACGGTCGAGAAGACCATCGTGATGCTGAAGGGCACCGAGGAGGAGTTCCGCTTCAAGTTCAAGGCGATGCTGCAGGGCTACATGAAGCAGGTCGACGAGCTCGACGAACGGGCGAAGAGGGCACGCGACGAGGCCGACGAACGCGCCAAGGTGGCACGCGACGAGGCCCATGCCGCTGCGCCGGCGGCTACCGAGCCGCCTGCGCCGGAGCCTTCGGACGAAGCGAAGCGCGCCATCGCCGCGCAGGAGACCGTGGCTGCCGCACCGACTCCAGCCGAGGGTGCGCTGGGCGGCACAGCGCGTCCGGCGGAACCCGACAAGAGCCCGTCCTCGGGTGGCGTGTTCGGTAAGCCGATCGCCACGCCGGAGACGACGGCGCCCGAAGAGGCGCCCACGGGTGATGCCGGGCCCGCACCCAGCGGCGACGACTTGCTCGGCGACATCGAGACCGAGGTGCGCGACGACGAGTTCAAGTGGTGAGCGGGACGCCGTGCGGCCCACGGCCGGCGGCGTCCTGCTCGCTCTTTGGGTCACGCCCGGCGCGCGGCACGCGACGTGCGAGGGCGAGCGCGACGGGTACGTGCGCGTGAGGTTGCGGGCCCCGGCGCGCGAGGGTCGCGCCAATGAAGAGCTCGTGCGCCTGCTCGCGCAGCGTCTCGACGTGTCGCGCGCAGACGTGACAATCGTGAGCGGCGCACGAGCGAGACGAAAGGTGGCGCGCGTCGCCGGCCTTGCGGCCGACGACGCGCGCCTGGACTCACTGCTTCGGGGAGGTGAGCATGGCTAAGCTGGCGTATTGCGAGAGCTGCAGGGCGACCTATCCCCTGAACATCGTCTCCCACGAGGGATCGCGCGCGAGCAAGGGCAAGGAGTTCGCTTGCCCGCTGGGACACACCGACATCCGCACGGTCGAGGAGCCACCCGCCGGTGACGAGAAGAAGTAGGCGTCTGCTGGCCGCCGGCTTCGTCGTCGCGGGGGTCGTGGCGCTCGACCAGCTCACCAAGTGGCTCGTGCGCCGCGATGTCGCCGAGCTCCCGCTCCATTTGACGAGCTGGCTGAGGCTCGAGGAGGTGCACAACAAGGGCATCTCGTTCGGCACCTTCGCCCAGGGAGGCACCTGGGTGGTCGCCGTCGTCTCCATCGTCATGGCGGTCCTGGTCGTGCTCCTCTTCTACTTGGGGCCGCGCTACTCGCTGCCGCTCGCCCTGATCCTGGCCGGCAGCCTGGGCAACCTCATCGACCGCCTGCGCTTCGGCTTCGTTTGGGACTTCGTCACCGTGCCCCATTGGCCGACGTTCAACGTCGCCGACGCCGCCATCGCGACCGGTGCCGTCTGGCTCGGGTTGGTCGTCCTTACCGGCGATTGAGGCTGCCGTGACGCGCTCCTTCGTCGTTGGGCCGGAGGAGGCGGGCGAGCGCCTCGACGTGACGCTCGCCCGCCACGCCGGCCTCTCGCGCGCGCAGGCGCAACGCCTGCTCGCCGAGGGCTGGGCGCTCGTCGACGGTGTCGCGCGCGCCAAGCACCACCAGGTGCGCCCCGGCGAACGCGTCGAGGTCGACGAGCCGCCGGCCGGCGAGACGGAGCTCGTCGCCGAGAACGTCGCGTTCACCGTCGTCTACGAAGACGACTGGCTCCTCGTCGTCGACAAGCCGGCCGGCGTCGTCGTGCACCCGGCGCCGGGCCACGAGCACGGCACCCTCGTGCACGGATTGCTCGGGCGGGGCATCGCCGGCGGCCACGAGCTTCGTCCCGGCATCGTGCACCGGCTCGACCGCGACACCTCCGGCCTGCTCATCGTCGCCCGCAGTCAGGAGTCCTATCGCCGCCTCGTCACTCTCCTCGCGGCGCGGCGCATCGCGCGTACCTACCTAGCGCTGCTCGAGGGACGCCTGCCGCAGGACGAAGGCACCATCGACGCTCCCATCGGACGTCACCTGCGCGACCGTACGCGCATGTCGCTGCACAGCGCGGCGGCGCGACGGGCCGTCACCCATTTCAGCGTGCTGCGCCGGCTCACGTGCGGCGCGCAAGACACGACCGCGGGCGGCGGACGGCAAGAGGCTGGCGAGGACTTCACCTACGTCGAGGTACGCCTCGAGACCGGGCGCACGCACCAGATCCGCGTGCACTTCGCGGCTCTGGGCTATCCCGTGGCCGGCGACACCGTCTACGGGCGAGGCCGGCGTCCCGCCGGCCTCGCCCGTCAGTTCCTGCACGCGTGGCGCCTGAGCTTCCCGCACCCTGAGGATGGACGCGAGCTGAGCTTCGAGGCGCCCCTGCCCGAGGAGCTGGCGTCGTTCCTCGCGGTCGCTTTCGCAAACCTGAAAGCGGGCCTCCCAGAAACCTCCCTTGCGAACGGTGGCATACTGACTTCATGGGCATGGTCTTCCATAGACTGGCCATAGGGTCGCTCGTTGTTCTCCTCATCGCGCTACCTGCCTCGTCGCTCTTAGCGTTCCTTGTCGGCGGAGCGGGTATGGCGTGGACACTCAACTCAAGTGGATGGCTTCTGTACGCGGTCATGCTCGGCGCTGCCATGGCCTGCACCGTGGCGTCCCTGGCCGTGCGTCCCAACGTCCGGCTGACCGGCCTTGTGCTGACTCTCCTTCTCCTCACGCTGGTTCCAGCCGCTTCGAGCACTCTCGCCGTCGGAGTCATCGTCTGCGGCGTGGTCGGCTTGCTGGTCGCCTTGCTTCTACGACCGCCAATCGGAGGACCATCTGTCGCCGCAATCACGGTTGCAGTCGTCGTGTTCATGGCAGCCCTTGGCCTTCTTGCGGCGAGGGTCGAGCTCGGGAATCCGTTTGCGCGCTGGGACTCGCGAGAGACGTTCGCCACGCTCGTTTCCCCGGATGGTCGGTGGACTGCCAACAGCCAGCTGGTGGAGCAGTTCGCCATCCTCGGCGACATATGGTCAGAGGTGACGGTCGAGCGCAGCACGCTTGGTCTCTTCAGTCAGTCGGGCACCGTCTGGAAGGGAGAGGTCAACGCGCGCCGGCCGACGATGCGGTGGTTGAGCAACGACGCCCTACTCGTGGACGACACCCAGGTGGCCCTCAACAGCGCCTCCGGCGGGGCGAGTACTGGGGCATTCTGCTCCTGGACCTTGTTGCAGCTGCTTTGTTCCGGGGTGGAATGAGCTGACTGGAGTGTCGGCGTCTGCTGATGAACCGGCGTAGGGGTCGTTTGAGCATGCGGGCGAAGAGGCAAGCGAAGGCCAGTTGAGACGGCGCCGTCTGCCAACCCGAACCGACCTTGACTGCCCGGTAGCGCACCGGTAGAGTCGCCAAAACCTTTAATCCAGGTCCTGTGAGACCGGAAAGGGGGCAGTATGTCACGCGCACACATCGCCGACGGCCCGAAGGCGGTGTTTTTTTATGCCTAGAGCCGCCAAGGTCGTCATGACGGACGAGCTGCTCACGCGCACCGTCACGCGCATCGCCCACGAGATCCTGGAGAAGAACACCGGCGACGAGAAGCTGGCCGTCGTCGGCATCCACACCCGGGGCGCCTTCCTGGCGCGTCGGCTGCACGCCATCCTCAAGGAGATCGCCGGGCGCGAGGTGCCTCTGGGCGAGCTCGACATCTCCTTCTACCGCGACGACGTGGCCGCTCGCGGCGCCTACGGTGTCGTGCCGGCGACCCCCAACCCCGTGGTCCAGAGCACCGACTTGCCGTTCGCGGTCGACGGCGCCACCGTGGTGCTGGTCGACGATGTGCTCTACACGGGGCGCACCATCCGCGCCGCCATCGACGCCCTTTTCGACTATGGGCGCCCCGGGCGCGTGCAGCTTGCCGCGCTGGTCGACCGCGGCCACCGCGAGCTGCCCATCCGGCCCGACTACATCGGCAAGAACCTGCCCACCGCGCAGCGCGAGCGCATCGAGGTCCACCTGACCGAGGTCGACGGCGTCGACGAGGTCGTGCTCAAGAGCCCCGCGGAGGAGGAGTGAGATGGCCAAGCGCGACCTGCTATCGATCGACGACCTGACGCGCGCCGAGGCCGAGCTCGTCCTCGATACGGCCGAGAGCTTCTTGCCCGTCTTGCAGCGCGACATCAAGAAGGTGCCGACGTTGCGCGGGCGCACGATCATCAACATGTTCTACGAGTCCTCGACGCGCACGCTGACGAGCTTCGAGCTGGCGGCCAAGCGACTGTCGGCCGACACCATGAACGTGCGCGCCTCGGGCTCGGCGGTCGACAAGGGGGAGTCCCTCAAGGACACCATCCTCACGCTCTCGGCCTACCAGCCCGACATCATCGTCATGCGCCATCCCCAGATCGGCGCCGGCCGCCTCGCCTCGCGCTACACGCCGGCCAGCGTGATCAACGCCGGCGACGGCAAGTTCCAGCACCCCTCGCAGGCGCTGCTCGACCTCTTCACCATGCGCCAGGCGCTGGGCAAGGAGCTCGACGGCCTCAAGGTGTGGATCGTCGGCGACATCCTGCACAGTCGGGTGGCGCGCAGCGACATCGCCGCCTTCCAGCTTCTGGGCATGGAGGTCACCGTGGCCGGACCGCCGCCGCTCATCCCCCGCGACGTGGAGACGCTGGGGGTGACGGTCGAGCACAGCCTCGATCGCCTCAAGGAGGCCGACGTCGTCTACCTGCTGCGCATGCAGATGGAGCGCATGCAGGAGGGGGCCAACTTCATCCCCTCGCTGCGTGAGTACTCGGCCCTCTACGGCATGACCCTGGAGCGCCTGCGGCCGGGGCAGAAGGTGATGCACCCCGGCCCGATCAACCGCGGCATCGAGATCAGCCCGGCCGTCGCCGACCACCCCGACACGCTCATCCTCGAGCAGGTCGAGAGCGGGCTGGCGGTGCGCATGGCGATCCTCTACCGCACCATCGTCGGCTACGACGAACGGTCGGCGAGCGAGAGGGGTGCGGCATGAGCGTGCGCGTCTGGTCGAAGGGCGGGGCGGGCGCCGACCTCGTCGTGCGCGGCGCCCGCGTCGTCGACCCGCAAGCCAAGCTCGACGACGTCTGCGACGTCCTGATCAAGAAGGGCAAGATCGCGGCGATCGGCGAGAACCTGGAGGCGCCTGAAGGGACCAGGACGGTCGACGGCGCCGGCCGCCTGCTCGTGCCGGGCTTCGTCGACTTGCACGCGCACCTGCGCACTCCGGGACGCGAAGACGAGGAGGACCTAGTCAGCGGCACGGCGGCCGCCGCGGCCGGTGGCTACGTCGCCCTCTTCTCGATGGCCAACACGGACCCGGTGATCGACTCGGCGCCCGTGCTCGAGGGGCTCGCGCAGCGGGCCGGAGCCGAGGCGAGCGTGCCCACGGGCTTCTTCGCTTCTGTCAGCAGGGACCTGGCCGGCAAGCAGCTCACCGAGATGTACGAGCTGGCGCAGGCCGGCGCGGTGGGCTTCAGTGACGACGGAAAGCCGCTGGCGACGGCGCAGCTTCTGCGCCGCGCGCTGCAGTACGTCAAGGTCACCGACCGCTTCGTCGCCCTGCACGCGCAGGACGACGCCCTCATGGGCGCGGGGGTCATGCACGAAGGGCCGGTGTCGGCGAAGCTGGGCCTGGGCGGCATCCCGGCCATCGCCGAGAGCGCCGACGTGGCCCGCGCCCTCGAGGTGGCGCGCTACGAGGACGGCCGCGTTCATCTCTGCCACGTAAGCAGCGAGCTCTCGCTCGAGCACCTGGAGCGGGCCAAGAAGCTCGGCGTGCGCGTGACGGCCGAGGCGACGCCGCACCACCTGACGATGACCGACGAGGCCGTCTACTCCCTCGACTCCGGCGTGAAGATGAACCCGCCGCTGCGCGCCGCGAGCGACCGTATGGCGCTCGTCGCGGCGCTCAAGAGCGGGCTCATCGACTGCGTGGCCACCGATCACGCGCCCCATGCGCAGCAGGAGAAGGAGGTGCCCTTCGAGGCGGCCGCCTTCGGCACCATCGGCCTCGAGACGGCCTTCGCCTCGCTGTACACGCGCGCCGTGCTCACCAAGGAGATCTCGCTGCCGGTGCTCATCGAGCGCATGAGCCAGGCGCCGGCGCGCATCGCCGGCATGAGGCCGCCCACCATCGTCGCGGGGGAGACGGCCAACGTGTGCCTCATCGACCCCGAGGCGCGCTGGGTGGTCGAGGCGACGCAGCTGCGGTCCAAGTCGACGAACTCGGCCTGGCTCGGCGAGACGCTGCAAGGGCGCGTCGCGCTCACGGTCGCGGGCGGCCGGCTCGTGTTCGAGGGCGGCGCCTAGGGGCGCGGGGGCAGTGCCCAAGCCAGCCCTGCTTGTCCTCGAGGACGGCGCTTCGTTCGCCGGCGAGGCGCTCATCGGGTCCGGCACCGCCGGCGGTGAGCTCGTCTTCACCACGAGCATGACCGGCTACCAGGAGATCGCCTCCGACCCGTCCTACCACGGGCAGATCGTCGTCTACACGTTCCCCATGGTCGGCAACTACGGGGCGGCGCCGGGGCTCGACGAGAGCCCCGACGCCGCCCCGCCGGCCATCGTCGCGCGCGAGATCACCAACTACGCCTACAACCGCGCCGCGGAGGCTGGCTGGCTCACCTGGCTCTCGGCCCGCGGCGTCGTCGCCGTCACCGGCGTCGACACACGCGCCGTGACGCGCCACATCCGCGAGCGCGGCGCCATGCGCGCCATCGTGAGCACCGAGAGCGCCGCCGTCGAGACGCTGCGCGAGGCGGCGCTGCGCGTGCCGCCGATGGGCGGGCGCGACCTCGCCGCTGAGGTCACCTGCGGCGAGCGCCGCGAGGTCGTGCCCGCCGACCCTTCTGAGGCGCGCTTCCATGTCGTGGTCGTCGATCTCGGCGTCAAGCGCTCCATCCTCGACCTTCTCCTTGCCCAAGGCTGTCGCCTTACCGTCGTGCCCGCCTCGACGAGCGCCAAAGCGATCCTGAGACTCGAGCCCGACGGGGTGCTCCTCTCGAACGGCCCCGGAGACCCGGCCGCCGTCACCTACGCCGTCAAGACTACGCGGGGCCTGCTCGGCCGCGTGCCGGTGTTCGGCATCTGTCTGGGCCATCAGCTCCTCGCCCTCGCGCTCGGTCTGCGCACGTACAAGCTGCCCTTCGGGCACCGGGGCGCCAACCACCCCGTCAAGGACCTGCGCACGGGGAGGGTCGAGGTAACGACGCAGAACCACGGCTTCGCCGTGATGCAACCCGACCAGCTTCCCTCCGGCATCGAGCTCACGCATGTGAGCCTCAACGACGGCACCGTCGAGGGGCTGGCCGATGCGGCCCGCCATGCCTTCTCGGTGCAGTACCACCCCGAGGCCTCACCCGGCCCGCACGACGCGCAGCACCTCTTCGCCCGCTTCGCCGCCGAGATGCAGGCCTTTCGCGGCGCCGCCGAGGCGGATGACGGAGCGAGGCCAAGGCAGCGGCGCGCGCAGACGGCGGGCGCGCCGGCGACCACCTCTGGGCAGGCTGCTGACGCAAGTGACCTGCCGGCATCCGCTACGGAACTGATCGCAAAGGCCGCGGACCTTCCGGCTGATGCGGCGGCGACGCAGGCGGCGACATCGCACGCTCCCGTGGTCGACACTGGTGAAGGCGACTCACCGACCGATGGCGGACACGAGACGGACGAGGGCGGCGGCCGGCCGTACCGGCACCCGAGCCTCAAGGATGCGCTACGCGGGCACCTGGGCAGGCTTGGCGACCTGGGGCGCAGGGAGGGGTAGGCGTGCCGCGGCGCGACGACCTGCACAGGATCCTCATCATCGGCTCGGGGCCGATCGTCATCGGCCAGGCCTGCGAGTTCGACTACTCGGGCGCACAGGCCTGCAAGGTGCTGGGCGAGGACGGTTACGAGGTGATCCTGGTCAACTCGAACCCGGCCACCATCATGACCGACCCGGACTTCGCCGCGCGCACTTACATCGAGCCGCTCGATCTCGACACGCTGTCGCGCATCATCGAGATCGAGCGCCCCGATGCCCTGCTGCCGACGTTGGGCGGCCAGACGGCCCTCAACCTTGCCATCGAGCTGCAGGAGGCCGGCGTGCTCGACCTCTGGGAGGTCGAGCTCATCGGCGCCGATGCGGCGGCCATCCGCCGCGCCGAGGACCGTGCCGAGTTCCGCCGCGCCATGGAGGAGATCGGCCTGCGTGTGCCGCGCAGCGCCCTCGCGCACACGGTCGACGAGGCCGAGCGCGCCATCGACGAGATCGGCCTGCCGCTCATCGTGCGTCCGGCGTTCACGCTCGGCGGCAGCGGCGGCGGGGTGGCCCACGACCGCGCAAGCCTGCGGCGCGTCTGCGCCGCAGGCTTGCGCGCCAGTCCCATCTCGCAGGTGCTGCTCGAGGAGTCGGTCATCGGCTGGCATGAGTTCGAGCTCGAGGTGATGCGCGACACGGCCGACAACGTCGTCGTCATCTGCTCGATTGAGAACGTCGACCCCATGGGCGTGCACACCGGGGACAGCGTCACGGTGGCGCCGGCACTCACGCTCACGGACCCGCAGTACCAGGAGCTGCGCGACGCGGCCAAGGCGATCATCAGGAAGATCGGCGTCGACACCGGCGGCTCCAACGTGCAGTTCGCCGTGAACCCCGACACGGGCGAGGTCGTCGTCATCGAGATGAACCCGCGCGTATCGCGCTCGTCGGCCCTCGCCAGCAAGGCGACGGGCTTTCCTATCGCTAAGATTGCCGCCAAGCTCGCCGTCGGCTACGCGCTCGACGAGATCGCCAACGACATCACGAAGAAGACACCGGCGAGCTTCGAGCCCACCCTCGACTACGTCGTCGTGAAGATGCCGCGCTGGGCGTTCGAGAAGTTCTCCCTCGTCGACCCGGAGCTGACCACGCACATGAAGAGCGTCGGCGAGGTGATGGCCATCGGGCGGACGTTCAAGGAGGCCTTCCAGAAGGCGCTGCGCTCGCGCGAGCTCGACGGCCGTCGCGACCTGCCCGGAGAGCGCGGCGCCGTGCTGGAGGCGCTGGCCGTGCCGACCTGCGATCGCTACGAGCTCATTTTGCAGGGGTTCCGTTGCGGGCTCGATCTGGAGCGCATCCACAGGCGCACCGGCGTGCCGCGTTTCTTCCTCGCCGAGCTGGCCGACATCGTCGAGCTCGAGCGCGAGGCGCGCGCGGCGCCGCAGCTCGACGCTGGGCTGCTGCGGCGCCTGAAGCGGTATGGGTTCTCCGACGGCCGTCTGGGCGAGCTGCGCGGCGGATCCGAGGCCGAGATTCGCGAACGCCGCCTGGAGTGGGGCATCCTGCCCGTCTACAAGGCCGTCGACACGTGCGGCGCCGAGTTCTCCGCCGAGACCCCCTACTTCTACTCGACTTACGACGACGAGAACGAGGCCCTGCCGGCTGCGCGCCCGCGCGTCGTGATCCTGGGCAGCGGACCAAACCGCATCGGTCAGGGGATCGAGTTCGACTACTGCTGCGTGCACGCGGCGATGACGGTGCGCGAGGCCGGCTACGAGGCCGTCATGGTCAACTGCAACCCCGAGACGGTCTCGACCGACTACGACGTCTCCGACCGCCTGTACTTCGAACCGCTCACCTTCGAAGACGTCGCCAACATCGTCGCCAACGAGCGGCCGCTGGGGGTCATCGTGCAGTTCGGCGGCCAGACGCCCCTGCGTATTGCCCGGCGTCTGGTCGAGGCCGGCGCGCCGCTCGTCGGGACACCGTTCGAGGCCATCGACCTGGCCGAGGACCGGGGCCGCTTCGGCGAGCTGCTCGCGGGCCTTGGCATCAAATGCCCGCGCTATGGGGTGGCGCGCAGCGAGGCGGAGGCCCTCGCCATCACGCGCGAGATCGGCTACCCGGCCCTGGTGCGGCCCTCGTACGTCCTCGGCGGGCGGGCCATGCGCATCGTCTACGACGACGACGAGCTGGCCGCCTACATGGCGGGCGCCGTGGCCGCGAGCCCGGAGCATCCCGTGCTCATCGACAAGTTCCTCGAGGACGCTATCGAGGTCGACGTCGACGCGGTGAGCGACGGCGAGGACGTCTACGTGGCGGCGATCATGCAGCACGTCGAGGAGGCCGGGGTGCACTCGGGCGACTCCTCCTGCGTGCTGCCGTCGATCTCGCTCGGCGAGGGCACGCTCGACAAGGTGCGCCGGCAGACGGCGGCCTTGGCCCGCGCCCTCGGCGTGCGCGGGCTGATGAACGTGCAGTTCGCCTATCAGAACTACGAGCTCTACGTCCTCGAGGTCAACCCCCGTGCCTCGCGCACCGTGCCCTTCGTGAGCAAAGCCACCGGCGTGCAGCTGGCGAAGCTGGCGACGCGCGTCATCCTCGGTGCTCCCTTGCGCGACCTGGCCCCTTCGGCGCGCGTCCCCGAGCACGTGAGCGTCAAGGAGGCGGTCTTTCCCTTCGCGCGCTTCTCGGGCGCCGACGCGACGCTTGGCCCCGAGATGCGCTCGACGGGTGAGGTGATGGCGGTCGCCGACAGCTTCCCCCTAGCGTTCGCCAAGGCGCAAGCGGCCGCCGGCGCGCCACTGCCGGCCGAGGGTACGGTGTTCCTCAGCGTCTGCGACAGCGACAAGTCGGCGGCCACGATCCTCGCTCAGCGCCTGCACGGTCTGGGGTTCGCCATCCTGGCCACGCGCGGCACGGCAGCCGCGTTGCAGAGCCTGGGTATCCCGGCCCAGCCCGTGAACAAGGTCTCGGAGGGGGAGCCCCACGCCGTCGCCCTGATCGAAGAGGGGGCCATCGACGTGGTGGTGAACACACCACTGGGCCGCGGGGCGCGCAGCGACGGCTACGAGATCCGCCGCGCCGCGCTGCGCGCCGGGATACCCTGTATCACGACCATGGCCGGCGCTTCGGCGGCCGTCTCGGCCGTCGAGGCGGCTCGGCAGCCGCACCCTGCCGTGCGTTGCCTGCAAGACCTCTACGATCGGGGGGACGACCTGCCCGCATGGATGCTGATCCCGCACTGAACCCAGACCGGGAGCATGAGCGCCGTGCCGTCAGCCGCGACTGCCGCGTCGTCGAGTCGCGCCGCTTCGGCGCCTTCTCGTTGCTCTCGCTGGCCGCTATCGAGATCGCCGCTCGCGCCGCTCCCGGCCAGTTCGTTATGGTAGGCGTGCCCGGCGGGCGCTTCCTCCTGCGCCGGCCCATCTCGCTGCACTCGGTCGACGGCGAGCGTGTGCGACTGCTAATCGAAGCTCGCGGCGAGGGGTCGGCCGTGCTCGCGGCCGCCGAGGTCGGCGACACGCTACCTCTGGCCGGACCACTGGGCAGTGGGTTCCGGCTGGAGGGGGTGCGCGCGGCGCTGCTCGTGGCCGGCGGCATCGGGGCGGCGCCGCTGCAGTTCGTCGCCGACGAGCTCGTCGCGGCCGAGGTGCCCGTCGTCGGCGCCTTCGGCTTTCGCGACGCCGCCCAGGCGCGCCTCGTGGGCGCCTTCGAGATCGACCCCCTGTGGGTGGCGAGCGACGACGGCTCGGTGGGGCGGCGGGGCACCGCCGTCGACCTGCTCGACACCATCGACGTGCCCGACGGAGCGACCGTCTTCGCCTGCGGCCCGGCGGCGATGGTCGCGGCACTCGCGCCCTGGGTCACGGCGCGCGGTCTCCAGGGCTACGCGTCGCTCGAGGCGCACATGGCCTGCGGGACCGGCGCCTGTCACGGATGCGTCGTGCCCACGCGCGCCGGGTATCGTCGCGTCTGCGCCGACGGACCGGTGTTCGCCCTGAACGACCTGGCGACCTCATCGAGACCAGGTCCGGCGACGGCCGGGGAGGCTCCATGACCACGGCCCAGCGGGCGCGCGGCGGCCTCGAGCCCGACCTCTCGGTCGAGCTCGGCCCGTTGCGCCTGCCGCACCCGGTGCTCAATGCCAGCGGCACCTTCGACCTGCTCGAGGCCGCCGCGCGCTACGAGGGCGACCTGGTGGCCGAGTTCCCCTTCGCGGCCTACGTGCCGAAGACTGTGACTCTGGAGCGGCGCGAGGGCAACCCGCCGCCGCGCGTCACCGAGACGCCCGCCGGCATGATCAACTCGGTGGGTCTGCAGAACCCGGGGCTCAAGGGATACCTGCTCGACCTGGCGCAGCTCACTGCGCTCGTCGCGCCGGTGATCGTCAATGTCGGCGGCGGCCGCCCGGAGGACTACCTCGCTGTGATCGAGCGGCTCGAGGTGTGGCTCGAGGGCAGCTCGAAGCCGGACGTACGCGCCTATGAACTCAACGTCTCCTGCCCCAACGTCGCTACGGGCCTCGCCATCGGCGCCGACGCGGCGGCGACCGCCGACCTCGTGGCGCGCGTCAAGGCGGTGACGAGACGCTTCGTGATGGTCAAGCTCACGCCCAACGTCACCTCCGTGGTCGAGATCGCGCTCGCCGCCGAGGCCGCCGGTGCCGACGGGCTCTCTCTCGTCAACACCTTCAAGGCGCTCGTGCTCGACGGCGATACGCTCCTACCCTTCCTCGGCGGTGTGACCGGCGGTCTCTGCGGCCCGGCGATCAAACCGATCGCCCTGCGTATGGTGGCCGAGGTCGCGGGCGCCGTGCGTGTGCCCGTCGTGGGCATGGGGGGCATCGTCTCGGGCCGCGACGTGCTGGAGTTCATCGCTTGCGGCGCGACCGCAGTGCAGGTCGGGGCGGCCAACTTCGCCGGCATCGATGCAGCAGGCCGTATCGTCGCCGAGTTGGGCG
This sequence comes from uncultured Actinomycetes bacterium, assembly GCA_963725665.1. Lineage (GTDB taxonomy): Bacteria > Actinomycetota > Thermoleophilia > UBA2241 > UBA2241 > CAVRZA01. The sequence goes on from CAVRZA010000008.1 coordinate 173,284, forward strand.
ACGAGATGCGGCGGCGGGGGATCGGCCGCCTGGACGAGGTGCGAGCACGAGCGGCGCTGCCGTGAGTGTGCCCCTGAGAGCCTGAGGCATGAAGTTGGTAGGAGCCAAAATACCAGCATCTCTCGGCCTTTTTTCGCTTCGCAGCGTCTTGAACTGACTCTGGCCCTCCTATAGAATCCCCCGCATGTCAGCCACCGTGAAGCAGATCAACACCGCTCCCGCACGCTCGCTGAACCAGCGGATGGAGGCCCTGCTGCGCGCCAATCAGGTGCGCAGCAAGCGCGCCGCGCTCAAGGCCGACCTGAAGAGGGGCAAGGCGAGCATCGTCACGGTGCTGGGCGACCCACCTGAGTTCCTCGCGACGGCAAAGGTCATCGACGTGCTGATGGCCGCGCCGAAGTGCGGCAGGGTGAAGTCGGCGAAGATCATGGAGATGTGCCGCGTCAGCCAGAGCAAGACAGTGGGCGGCCTCTCCGATCGCCAGCGCCGGGAGCTCCTCGCCTACTTCGGAGGCTAGGGCATCGCGCAGGTCTTCGTGATCTCGGGGCCGTCGGGCGCCGGGAAGGGGACCGTCATCGCGCGCGTGCTCGAGTCTCTCGACGGGCTGTCTCTGTCGGTGTCGGCGACCACGCGGCCGCCGCGTCCCGGAGAGATCGACGGCGTGCACTACCACTTCCTCTCCCGCGACCAGTTCGAGCGCGCTGCTGACGAGGGCAGGTTTCTTGAGTGGGTAGAGTATGGAGGTAACCTGTACGGCACGCTGCGTAGCGATGTCGAAAGCAGGCTGGCGGAGGGCAGCGACGTCATCCTTGAGATCGAGCTCCAGGGGGCGCGCAACGTGCGGCGCGCGCTGCCCGACGCGGAGCTCATCTTCATCGCCCCGCCGTCGTTCGGCGACCTCGCCGCGAGACTGCGTGGCAGGGGGACCGAGAGTGAGCACGCCATCGCGGCGCGCTTGCGCATCGCGCGCGACGAGGTCGCGGCGGCGCGAGAGTTCGATCACGTGGTGGTGAACGACGAGGCCAACAAGGCGGCGCGCGAGGTGGTGGAGCTCATCGTCGCGCGCCGCACCGTGAGCTAGAAGAGAGAGGGAGACCAGTGGACCGTCCAAGCATCGACGAGTTGCTCGGCCACGCCGGCGGGTCGCGCTACGCGCTCGCGATCATCGCGGCCAAGCGCGCTCGGCAGATCAACAACTACTACAACAGCCTCGGTGAGGGACTCCTCGACGACGACTTCCCGCCGCCGCTCGTTACCTCGCGCAGCAAGAACCTGCTGACGATCTCGCTCGAAGAGGTCGCCGAGGGCAAGATCGGCCTGTCGCACAGGGACTGACGCCGTCGCTGCGTGGCGACCGGGGAGGGGGACGTGAGCGACATCGGCCAGCGAGAGGCGAGGGCGTGAACGAGGGTGAGCGGACCGTGCTGGTGGGGGTCACCGGCGGCATCGCCGTGTACAAAGCCGTGGAGCTGGTGCGTCTGCTGGTCAAGGACGGGTTCGCCCCCGTCGTGGTCGCCACCGAGGCCGCCAAGCGCTTCGTGATGCCGCTGACCTTCGCCGCCATCTCGGGCTCGCCCGTCCTCGAAGAGGAGAGCGCCTGGCGGGCCGACGGCGGTTGGTTCCAGCACATCGAGGCCGCGCGCCGAGCTCAGGCGCTGGTCGTCGCCCCCGCGACGGCCAACACGCTGGCGAAGATGGCCGCCGGCATCGCCGACAACCTCCTGACGGCGATCTACCTGGCGTTCCGAGGTCCCGTCGTCGTCGCGCCCAGCGCGAACTGGGCGATGTACGAGCACCCGGCGACGCAGGAGAACCTGCGCGTGCTGGCCGGACGCGGCGTCGAGGTGCTGCCGACGGGCGAAGGCGCGCTCGCCTGCGGCGAGACCGGTTCGGGGCGCATGGCCGAGCCCGACGAGATCCTCGCCGCCGTCAAGCGCGCCTTCGCCGCCGCCGCCGCCGGGCCGCTGGCCGGGCGCAAGGTCGTCGTCACCGCCGGCGGCACGCGCGAACCGCTCGACGCGGTGCGCTTCATCGGCAACCGCTCGAGCGGCAAGATGGGGCGCGCCGTGGCCGACGACGCCTACCTGCGCGGGGCCGAAGTGGTCCTCATCGAGGCCGTGCGCGCGACGCTGCAGACCGCCTACCGGCGGCTCGTTGTCGAGACCTGCGACGAGATGGCCGCGGCGGTGGCCGCCGAGACGGCCGACGCCGACGTGCTCGTCATGGCGGCGGCCGTCGCCGACTTCAAGCCGGCGCGGCCGCAGACGCACGAGAAGATCGACCGCGCCGGCCGAGACCAGCTCACCGTCGAGCTCGTGCCCACAGTCGATATCCTCGCGACGAGCGCCCGCGCGGGCCTCCTGCGCGTCGGCTTCGCCGCCGAGGCCGGCCCGCGCCTCGACCGCGCCCGCGCCAAGAAGGCCGCCAAGGGCGTCGACCTGCTCGTCTTCAACGACATCTTGGCGGTCGGCGTCGGCATCGGCTCCGACGAGAACGAGATCACCATCCTCGCCCCGCGCGAGGAGATCCGCATCGAGCGCAGTCCCAAGTCGGAGTGCGCCCGGGCCATCCTCGACCAGGTCGAGCTGTTGCTCACGAGTAGGAGAAGCGCTACATGAGCCTGGATCGCGCGCAGCTCGCGGCGCTCGTCGACGAACGCGTCGCCAACGAGAACCTGCGCCGCCACATGCTCGCCAGCGAGGCCATCATGCGCGCAGTAGCCGTCCATCTCGGAAGGGATGCGGACGTCTGGGGTCTCGCGGGTCTCGGCCACGACCTCGATTCCGAGCAGACCGAGGACGACTTCAGGCGCCACGGGCGCGAGGCCGCCGATCTCCTGGCCGCGGCCGGCGCGCCCGACGACGTGGTCCACGCCGTCGCGGCGCACAACCCGGCCACCGGCGCGCCGGCCGATCGGCCCATCGACGTCGCGCTCATCGCCGCCGACCAGCTCAGCGGGCTGATCACGGCTGCCGCACTCGTGCGTCCCGACAAGGAGCTGGCCGGCGTGCAGGTGAAGTCGCTGCGCAAGCGCTTCCGTGAAGGCGCGTTCGCGCGGGGGGTCGACCGAGCCTCCATCCAGCGCTGCGAGGAGCTCGGCATCCCTCTGGACGACTTCTTCGCCCTCGGCCTCGCCGCGATGCAGGACATCGCACCCAGCTTGGGTATGTAGCGTTAAGGCGTCCGCGACGCGGCCGCAAGGCGCCGTCGCGGTGGCAGGCGAGCGCATGGACGACGAGAACAGACGACCCCGGGGCGACGAGCCCGCAGTACCGCACGACGAGGCCTACGACCTCTTCCAACGTGGGCAGACGTTCCTGCGCCACAATCACCCCGGCCAGGCGGCCGTCTTCTTCGAGCGCGCCCGGCGCCTCGCGCCCGGCAAGAACTCGATCCGCGAGGCGCTCGGGCGCGCGTACTTCCATCTCGGCTGCTACGACCGTGCCGCCGCGGAGTTCTCGGCCATCGTCGAGCACGTGCCGACGAACGACTACGCGCGCTACGCTTTCGGACGCGCGCTGCTCAAGCTCGGCCGATTCGCCGAGGCGCGCGCCCAACTGCGCCTGGCGCTCGCCATGTCACCCGCCAATCACTGGTACCAGGCCGCGCTGGAGCGCTGCCTGGCCGAGGAGCAGCGCGCGGCAGACGCCGGTCGGTGACCGCCGTACCGGGGGGTGCGGTCAGACCGCCTGCGGGGCCGGCGCCCCCGGCGCCGGCCCCTCGTGCGCCATCGCCAGGAGCACCGCGATGCGCTTCTGGATGGGCGGGTGGGTGTCGAACAGGCCTTCGGTCTCGCGCAGCTTGCGCAGGGGGTTGGCGATGTAGAGGTGTGCCGTGGCCCTGTTGGCCGCGCGCAGCGGCCGCGGGTCGGCGGCGATCTTCTCGAGCGCGTGGGCCAGCCCGACGGGGTTGCGCGTGAGCTCCGCGCCGGAGGCGTCGGCGAGGTACTCACGCCGCCGCGAGACGGCCATCTGCACGAGCCACGCGAAGAGCGGCGCGAGGATGGCCAGCGCGATGGCCAGCAGGAAGATGAGACCTCCGCCGCCACCGCTGTCGTCGCCCGAGCGGCGGCCGAAGCCTCCCCAGAACGTCGAGCGCAAGAAGAAGTCGGCGACGAGCGCGATGAGCCCGACGAGGATGCCCACCAGCGTGGCGAAGCGCACGTCGTAGTTGCGCACGTGCGACATCTCATGCGCGATGACGCCCTGCAGCTCCTCGCGGTTCATCATCTGCAGCAGGCCGCTGGTAACGGCGACGGAGGCGTGCTGCGGGTCGCGGCCGGTCGCAAAGGCGTTGGGCGCCGGGTCGTCGATCACATACACGGCGGGCATGGGTGTGCCGGCGGCGATGGTCATCTCCTCGACCACGTTCCAGAGCTGCGGCGCCTCCTCGTGCGTGACCCGACGCGCCCCGCTCGCCGCGAGGACCATGCCGGCGCCCGCGTAGTAGCCGATGATGCTCCACAGGATGGCGATCACGCCGAAGACACCCAGCAGGCCGAGGCCGCCGTACGGCCGCCCGGTGAGGGCGACGCCGATCACGAACCCAAGGAGGAGAAGGACGGCGACGACCGCAGCCATGAGCAGCCACGAGGCGCGCTTGTTGCGGGCGATCTGCTCGTACATGGTTCTCTCTTACCCTGGCGGCACGGCCTCGGATCAGACGTCGCGCCGTAGCCGCTAGCGCAGATCGACCTTGACCGGCTCCCTGTCGGCCTCGTCGCCCTGGAAGAACTGCCGTTCCTTGAAGTTGAAGAGCCCGGCGATGATGTTGGTCGGCACCGACTGGATCTTCATGTTGTAGGTCATCACGCTGTCGTTGTAGAACTGCCGCGCGAAGGCGATCTTGTTCTCGGTCGCCGTGAGCTCCTCCTGGAGCGACATGACGTTCTGGTTCGCTTTGAGATCGGGGTAGTTCTCGACCACGGCGAACAAGGAGCGCAGCGCCTGCGTGAGGCCGTTCTCGGCGGCCGCCTGTGCGGCGGGGCCCTGGGCCCCGGCCGCCACGGCCGCCGCCCTCGCCTGTGTCACGTTGGTGAGCGTCTCCTGCTCGTAGGCCATGTAGTCCTTGACGGCCTCGACCAGGTTCGGGATCAGGTCGTGGCGACGCTTGAGCTGCACGTCGATCTGGCTCCACGAGTTGTCGACCTGGTTGCGCCGTTTGACGAGGCTGTTGTACATGCCGGCGATGACCGCGACGATGATCACCACGATCACGATGAGGATGATGGCTATGATCACGGATCACTCCTTTGTCGACTCGCCTGGCGTCTACTGCCCGACATGCCCCGGACGTCTGTAGTGTACGCCGCGCGCGGCGCGCTTACCTGCCCGTCGGGCGCGATGATGACCGGCGCAGGGGTGAGCGCCGCGCCGCCGGGCGGGTGAGGCGGGCGCGCGCGGCGGCGATGTACACCCCGAGAGGGGTGCTCTATCCTTGGGCCAGGATGCACGACCTCGGCGCATACGCCCCGTGACACCCGCCCGCCGTCGCGGCGCCCTCGCCCTGTTCGAGGCTGTCGCCCTCGTCGTCGCCCTCGCGAGCCTCGGCTACTTCGTAGTGCACGTGCGCGCCGCCGGGGGCGGCACGCTGAAGCCGCTCGCGGCCGTCAGCGCGCCGCCAGCCCCGTCGGGCTCGCCCTCCGCGAGCCCCGGCGCGGCCGACATCCATCACTGGATCGTGGCCAAGGCGGCGGGGCCGATCGTCGCCCGCACGCGGCCGAGTGCCTCGGCTCCCGTGCGGGCGACGTTCGGTACACGCACGGCGAACGGTTTCCCGACCCTCTTTCTCGTGAACGAGACGCGCAACGTAGACGGGCGGACCTGGTACCGGGTGTGGTTGCCGGTACCTCCCAACGGGAGCCGAGCCTGGATTGTCGAGGGCGGTCTGGCGACCTACCCGACCACGACCAAGATCGTCATCGACCTCTCAAGGCGGCGCCTGGCTGTGATCCGCGGCGACCATGATCTGGCCGGTTACCCGGTAGCGATCGGCACCTCCCAGTACCCGACACCGACGGGGTTCTTCTTCCTGACGGAGAAACTGCGCCCTCGGACCCCGGGAGGGCCGTACGGAGTGCTCGCGCTCGCTCTGAGCGCCTTCCAGCCCAAGCTCTCATGGTGGCCCGGCGGGGGACAGGTGGCCATCCACGGCACCAACCGGGACGAGCTCATCGGCCAGGCGGTGAGCCACGGGTGCGTACGCATGCACGACGCGAACATCCTGAAGGTGAGCGAGCTGGTGCCGGCCGGCAGCCCGGTAGTGATCCAGCCCTAGAGAGCGGGGAGCGGGGCAGGCCCCGCGGCGCCTGCCGCCGTCAGGGAACCTCTCAGGTGGTGGTCCTCACCAGTAGTCGCCCTGCAAGAGTCTCATGTCGTGGGCGTTGCACTTCGGGCAGGTGTACGAGGCCGCCTTCTCGAGGAAGAAGAGCTGGCTGCCGCACGCCAGGCAGTTGAACTCATCGACCATGATGTCGGCCCCGGTCAGGTCGACCTCGCAGATCGTCTTGCACTCTACGCAGAAGGCAGGCATGAAGCGGATGCGCGGATCCCTCATGCTGACGCCCCAGCGGATCTGTTCCGCTCTGTAGCCACACTCGCGGCACTCGAAGGTCGTGAACTCTCCCATGACGTCCCTTCCCTTCCCTCTCGACTCCGCCGTCCGTGCCGCCAGTAGTATCGGCAGCAGGCGGCCGCTCGTTGAGCGCTCGGTGATCGGCCGGCGTGCACGGCGGGCGCACTCGCCGCGGGTGCCTCTAGACGCGCCTTGGCCGGCGCCTTGCGGCGGCAGCGCCTCCTGGCGGTTCCACCGCTGAGACCTGCCTCCTTGAATGGCCGTTTTGCAGGGATGTTGCGCCCGAGGTGACGGCCACACGACGGCTGCGGGCACACGGCGCCATGCCTTGATTGCAGGCTATTCGGGGTATACAGTAGCGGGACTTAAACGACACACTCTTGGGAGGCGGACTCTTTCGGAAGTGGGTGCACGAGCCCACTTTTGTCTTGTATGGAACGGCACGCGCTGGCACATCTGATCGAACAGAAGATCTCCGAGCGCTTCGACGACGTCGAGGTGGTCGACTTCGAGCTGCGCAAAGGCAGAGACCCGCTGCTCACCGTCTACATCGACCGGCCGAGCGGGGTCGACCTCGACCTGTGCGTGGCGGTCACGCACGCACTCGATGCGTTGCGCGACACGTACCGCCTCGAGGTGTCGTCGCCCGGCCTCGATCGCCCGCTGCGCAAGCCGGAGCAGTTCGCACGCGTCGCAGGCAGTGAGGTGGCGGTCAAGACGGCGGCGCCGCTCCAAGGGCGCGCGTCGTATCGCGGCGTGCTCACGACGGCCGACGAGACCACGATCACGCTACGACTCGACGAGGGGCGCGACGTGACCATCCCCTACGCCGAGGTCGTCAGGGCGCGTCTCGTCCCCACCTTCGATTCGACTGGGAGGCCAACGTGAGTAGAGAGATCATCGAGGCCTTGCACCTCATCGAGAAAGAGAAGGGCATCGCCTTCCCGGCTCTCGTGAGCGCTTTGGAGGATGCCCTGCTCTCGGCCTACAAGAAGACGCTGGGCGCAGTGGAGCACGCCAAGGTGGAGGTCGATACCGAGACTGGCGACATGCGCGTCTTCCAGCTCATCTTTCCCGAACACGTGGACGTGGAGTCGCTGAAGGTGCTCAACGAGGAAGGCGAGGAGATCGGCCTCGACCTCTCGTCGGTGAACGAGGACGAGATCGAGAAGGTCGAGGTCACGCCTGAGGACTTCGGGCGCATCGCCGCGCAGACGGCCAAGCAGGTGATCCTGCAGCGCATCCGCGAGGCCGAGCGCGACATGATGTACGGCGAGTACGTCGACCGCGTCGGCGACATCGTCACAGGCATCGTGCAGCAGAGCGACCAGCGCTACACGCTGGTCGACCTGGGGCGCGTCGAGGCGCTGCTGCCCAAGAGCGAGCAGATCGAGACCGAGCGCTACGAGCATGGGGCGCGCATCAAGGCCATCATCATCAAGGTGCAAAACTCGACCAAGGGGCCGCAGGTGATCCTGTCGCGACGCAGCGACGATCTCGTGCGGCGGCTCTTCGAGCTCGAGGTGCCCGAGATCGCCGACGGCCTGATCGAGATCCGCAACGTCGCGCGCGAGCCGGGCTTCCGCTGCAAGATCGCGGTCGTGTCACACGCCGACGGCGTCGACCCGGTCGGAGCCTGCGTCGGACCGCGCGGCTCGCGCGTGCGCATGGTCGTGAGCGAGCTGCGCGGGGAGCGCATCGACATCATCCCCTACAACGAGGAGCCGGCGCGCTTCGTCGCCAAGGCTCTATCGCCGGCGCGCGTGCGCGAGGTGATCGTCGTCGACGACGAGCGCTCCGCAACGATCGTCGTGCCCGACGACCAGCTCTCGCTGGCCATCGGGAAGGAGGGCCAGAACGCGCGCCTGGCGAGCAAGCTGACCGGCTGGCGCATCGACATCAAGAGCCAGTCCGAGATGTCTCAGGCCGAGCTCGAGATGGAGTACGGCGACGGCGATGAGGAGCTGACGGATCGCTGTCAGGCGGTCACTTCGAGCGGCAAGCGTTGTCCCAATATGGCGCTGCCTGGGAGTCGCTACTGCGGCATCCCGGCGCACCAGAAGCTCGCCCAGGCAGAGGCAGCTGACGCGAAGGACGCCGGCGAGCAACGGGTGACCGAGGCCGGCGAGGACACGCCCGTCGACCAGGCGGTGGCCGACCAGGGGTGACGGCGATGTCGGCGCCCACGCGTACGTGCCTTGGCTGCCGCGGCAGGCGAGCGCGCGACAAGCTGATACGATTGCAGCTGCGCGACGGGAGGGTAGCCCCGCTGGAGGGGCCCGCCGCCGGCCGAGGCGCCTACCTGTGCCCCGACCGGGTGTGCTTCGACGCGGCGTTGCGGCGCAAAGCCTTCGCGCGCGCCTTCCGCTCGCCGGCGCACGTCGACGAGCGCCTCTGGGAAGCTATCGAGGCTCGCGCAGCCGAGCCTAGTCGCGAAAGGCAGTGAGGCAGATGGCGAAGAAGAAACGGATCGCCGACATCGCGCGCCAGCGCGGCACGAGCGTCGACGATGTGCTCGCCCGCCTCAAGCGAGTCGGCATCGACGGGGTAGACGCGGAAGCGGAGGTCGACGAAGGCGACGTCGAACGTGCCTATGCGGCGCCGCAGGGCCAGCCGGCAGCGAGCCAGCCGGCAGCGAGCCAGCCGGCTAACACCCGGCCGGGCGGCGCCGGCGGTGGTAAGCGGCGCCGCGTCGTCATCGACGCCGGCGCATCGCGTCGCGGACCCGGACCGCAGCACGACAGGCGCAACCGGCGCGGCCGGCGCGGCGCGCCCGAGCAACTCGAGGAGCGCGCCGCGCCGGCCGTCACGGGCAAGGTCAAGGTGCCCTCGGGTGCTAACGTCAAAGAGGTCTCCCAGCTCCTGGGCATCTCCACCGGCGACATCATCAGGGCGATGATGGGCTATGGCGAGATGGTGACCATTACGCAGTCGCTCTCCGACGAGGCTGTCACCATCCTCGCCGACGACTTCAAGCGCCAGGTCGAGATCGTCCACGCTCAGGACGAGGTCGAGGAGGCCGAGGAGGCCTTCACCGACAAGCCCGAGGACCTCAAGCCGCGCTCGCCGGTGATCACCGTGATGGGTCACGTCGACCACGGCAAGACGAGCCTTCTCGACGCCATCCGCGAGACCGAGGTGGCGGCCGGCGAAGCCGGCGGCATCACGCAGCACATCGGCGCCTACCAGGTCAAACACGACGGCCGCCTCATCACCTTCCTCGACACCCCGGGCCACGAAGCCTTCACTGCCATGCGCGCGCGCGGCGCCAAGGTGACCGACATCGCCGCCATCGTCGTTGCGGCCGACGACGGCGTCATGCCTCAGACGGTGGAGGCAATCGACCACGCCAAGGCCGCCGCCGTGCCGATCCTCATCGTGGTGAACAAGATCGACAAGCCCGAAGCCAACCCCGAGAAGATCAAGCAGCAGCTCACCGAGTACGGCATCGTGCCCGAGGAGTGGGGCGGCGAGACCATCTTCGTCGAGACGAGCGCCAAGCAGCGCCTGGGCCTTGACAACTTCCTCGACATGCTGCTGCTCGTGGCCGAGATGACCGACCTGAAGGCCAACCCCGACGCCCCGGCCAGCGGCTACGTCATCGAGTCGAAGGTCGACCCCGGACGCGGCGTCGTGGCAACCATGCTCGTCTTGCGCGGCAGCATCCGCGTCGGCGACGCCGTGGTCGCCGGCGAAGCCAGCGGCCGCGTGCGCGCCATGCGCGACTTCAAGGGTGCGCCGCTCGCGGAGGCCACGCCGGCGACGCCGGTCGAGATCGTCGGCTTCGACTCTTTGCCGCCGGCCGGAGAGTTCTGCCGCGTCGTGAAGGATGAGCGGCAGGCGCGCTCGTTGGCGCAGAAGCGCGCCAACCGGCTGCGTGCGGAGGAGCTCGCCAAGCAGCGCTCGCTGACCCTCGACGATCTGTTCGCGCGCATCGCGCAGGGCGAGGTCCAGGACCTCAACCTCATCGTCAAGGCCGACGTGGGCGGCAGCCTCGAGGCGGTCGAGGACGCCCTGAGGCAGATCGAGCACCCCGAGGTGCGCATCGGCATCATCCACTCCGGCGTCGGCGGCATCACGGAGTCCGACGTCATGCTCGCCAGCGCCTCGAGCGCGATCATCATCGGCTTCAACGTGCGCCCCAACCAGCCCGCGCAGGCGCTCGCAGAGCAGGAAGGCGTCGACATCCGCACCTACAGGGTGATCTACAAGGTCACCGAGGACGTGCGCGCCGCACTCATGGGCATGCTCAAGCCAGAGTTCGTCGAGCAGGTCATCGGCTCCGCGGAGGTGCGCCAGACGTTCAAGGCGTCGCGCCTGGGCACCATCGCCGGCTGCTACGTGACCAACGGCAAGATCACGCGTACCGCCAGCGTCCGCGTCCTGCGTGACGGCGCCGTCGTCCACGACGGCAGGTTGGCGTCGCTGAAGCGGTTCCAGGAGGACGTGCGCGAGGTGCTGGAGGGTTACGAGTGCGGTATCTTGCTCGACGGCTTCAACGACATCAAGGAAGAAGATGTCCTCGAAGCCTACGAGACCAAGGAAGTCGCTCGTGGCGGCTGAGGCTTACATCGGCCTGCTCTTGGCCGACCTGCACTTCCCCGAGAACCGCTCGCTCAAGGACAAGCGCTCGCCTCTGGCTTCGCTGCGCGACGTGGTCCAGCTGCGCTTCAAGGCGTCGTTCAGCGAGGTGAGCCTCCAGGAGAGCTGGCAGCGGGCGCGGGTGCTCATCGTGCTTGCCGCCTCGTCGGCGAGCCAGGCGCAGGAACGTATCGACGAGATCGACCGCTACCTGCACGGGCAGGAGTTCGAGGTGGCCTGGGTCGTCCGCAAGTCGGTCGACGCGGTGGAGGTCGAATGGGACGCCGCCTTCTGAAGGTGAACGAGGCGGTCCGCGAGGTCCTCTCGAGCGTGATCGCCGAGGGCCTCAAAGACCCCCGCATCGGGTTCGTCACCGTGACCTCGGTCGAGACTTCGACCGACCTTCGGCACGCCAAGGTGTTCGTGAGTGTGCTCGGTGGGCAGCGTGAGCGCGAGGAGACGCTGGCCGGGCTGCGCTCGTCGCACGGCTACCTGCAGGAGCGCGTGGCCGAGGCGGTGCGCCTGAAGCGGACGCCACAGCTCGAGTTCGTCTACGACGGATCGGTCGATCGTGGCATGCGCATCAACGAGCTCCTGCAGCGCTACGAGGCCGAGGTGCGCGAGGCGGACGGCGAGGACGGCGCGACGGGGGAGAGGGGCGCACGGGACACCGCCGAGGAGACCGGGTGACGAACTGTGCCGCGGCCGATCTCGACGCCGTCTGCCGCGCCATGAGAAGCGAGACGCTTGTCGCGGTGGCCGTCCACGAGAACCCCGACTACGACGCCGTGGGCGCCGCGGTCGGGCTCCTCGACCTGTTCGCGCAGCTCGGCGTCGAGGGCCACCTGTTCGTCGACGCCGACGAGCGGCTGCCCGACGCCGAGCACATCGTGCCGCCCGGCGCGGTCGTCCGCAGCCTCCCCCCGCAGGAAGCCTCACTCTATGCCCTCGACTGCGGCTCCTTCGACCGCATCGCGCTGCCGCTCGACGTCTGGCGAGGGCGCCTGGTCGACATCGACCATCACCCCGACAACACCGCTTTCGGCGAGTTGAACCTACTGCGGCCTCAGGCGGCCAGCACCTCCGAGATCGTCTGCGAGCTCGCCGGTCGCCTCGGACTGACGCCGTCCGCGATCGCCGCGGCGGCCCTCTACACCGGCATCTCCTTCGACACGGGGCACTTCCGCCACGCGAACACGACCGCCGACACTCTGCGCTGTGCCGCGGACCTCGTCGCGGGGGGCGCCGCTCCCGACGAGCTCTACCGCGAACTGTACGAGCGGCGTACCTTCGCCGGGCTGCAGCTCTGGGGGCGCGCCGTCGCCGGCGCCCGCCGCGTAGCCGGCGGACGGGCCGTGGTGAGCGTCCTGACACTCGCCGACTACGAAGCCACGGGCGCCGGGGAGGACGAGACCGAGGGCATCGTCGATTCGCTGCGCGCCCTCGACGGCGTCGACGCGGCCGCTCTCGTCAAGGAACAGACGAGGGGAGCACGGGTGCGCGTCAGTCTGCGCTCGCAGGAGCTCGACGTGGGCGCGCTCGCGGCGGCTCTCGGAGGAGGGGGCCACCGCAACGCGGCCGGGTTCTCGAGCGATGACGGACCGGAGGAGGTGGCCCGCTGGCTCAGTTCAGAACTCGCCGGGCGCCTGGCGACGGCATCCTCCTGATCGACAAGCCGAGTGGCTGCACCTCGCACGACGTGGTCGCGAGAGTACGGCGCCTGCTGCGCCCCGCAGTGAAGAAGGTGGGTCATGCCGGCACACTCGACCCGTTCGCCACCGGGCTCCTCATCGTGCTCGTCGGCCGCGCCACCAAGCTGGCGCGCTTCTTCGTCGACTTGCCCAAGGAGTACGTGGGCACACTGCGCTTCGGCTTCACCTCCGACAGCGGCGACCGCACGGGCGAGCTCGACCGCACGGCGAAGACGGTGACTCTCGACGAGGTCTCCGCCGTGTTGCCGCGGTTCATCGGCCACGTCACGCAGACCGTTCCCATGACTTCGGCCGTGAAGGTCGACGGCGAACGCCTGTACAAGAAAGCGCACCGCGGCGAGGTGATCGAGACACCCACCAAGGAGGTCGAGATCTCGTCGATCGAGGTGCTCGACTTCGACGGCCGGGCGCAGACGATGTTGGCCCGCGTCATCTGCTCGAAGGGGACCTACGTCCGCCAACTGGCCATCGACATCGGCGAGGCGATCGGCGCCGGCGCCTACCTCGAGGAGCTGGCGCGGGCTGCGATCGGCCCGTTCAGGCTCGATGGCGCACAGCCGCTGGCCGAGTTCGAGGCGGCTGTCGTGGCGCGCGACGACGGCGACGAGCGCATCCCCGGACTGCTGACGCCTGGCGGGGCGCTCCAGTTCCTGCCCGCCGTGGAGATCGGCGCTGCCCAGGTCCCCGGTGTGCGCAACGGCGCGCGGCTGCCCGCGGCTGCGCAAGAGGCAGTGCGGGTCGTCCACCGCGGAGAGCTTCTGGCGGTCTACGGCCCAGCCGAGGACGGCCGTGCCTTGAAGCCGCTCGTCATGATGTGAGGGGCGGGAGATGGTGGCCACTCAGTCGTTCGATGGGTGCTCCGCAACCATGAGCCAGAGACTTGTGGTGACGAAGGACGCGGGGTGGAGACCGTAAGGGACCTGGGCGCGCTGGCGCGCCGCCCCCGCGCGATCGCCATCGGCACCTTCGATGGCGTGCACATCGGGCACCAGCGCGTCATCGGACTCGCCGTCGAGGCGGCGCGCGAGCGCGGTATCACGTCAGCCGCCGTCACGTTCGAGCACCACCCACTGGCCGTCATCGCCCCTCACCGTCAACCCCGCCTGCTGACGTCGCTCACGCTCAAGATAGAGTTCATCGCCGACCTGGGCGTCGATGAGACAGTCGTCTTGCCGTTCGACCATGCGATGGCGGCCATGACGCCGGAGGAGTTCTGCGCCCTCCTCGCCGAGCAGCTGACGGCGCGAGTCGTGGTGGTAGGCGGCAACTTCACCTTCGGCGCCGGCGCCAGGGGCACATCGGCCGACCTGGCGGGATGCGGCCGCGTGCACGGGTTCGAGGCCAAGATCGTCCCCCTCGTGCTGGCCGGCGGGCGACCGATCTCTTCGTCACGCATCCGCGAGCTCGTGCAAGGCGGCAGGCTCGCGGAGGCGCGTGAGATCCTCGGCCGCCCGCCGCGTGCCATCGGCAGCGTAGTGCGCGGCTTCGAACGCGGGCGACGCCTCGGCTTTCCGACAGCGAATATCGAGGCCCACACCGGCACGCTGTTCCCGGGCCTCGGCGTCTACGCGGCCCGGGCGCAAGTCGACGGTCGCTGGTACCGCGCGGCGGTCAACGTGGGCCACAACCCCACCTTCGTGCATCACGGCGACGAGCTGGGCACTGTGCACGTCGAGGCCTACCTCATCGGCTTCGAGGGCGACATCTACGGCCGCGAGGTGCGCCTAGACTTCCTCGAGAAGATCCGCGACGAGATCGCGTTCGAGTATGTCGACGATCTCGTCGCTCGGATGCACGCCGATGTCGCGCACGTCAAGTCCCTCGACGACGCCTGCTACGCCGACGTAGGCCTCGCAGTCGGCGAGTCGGCGCCGGGTGCGGCTCGCTCCGACGCACCCGGCGCGTAGTGCCCGCCCAGACGGATCGCTCGCCCACGGCGACCGCGCCGCCATCCACGCTCGGGCGGGCCGCTTCGCCGCCCGCCCTGTTTGTCGACCCGCGTCCGTGTGGTATGGTACCCGGCGACCGTCTCTCGGTCTGGGGCCGCCGACCCCTCACTGGGTTTCCGGATCATCCCGCAAGGGAGGTGATTCCCCTGGCACTCACGAAGGACGCGAAGAGCGAGATCATCACCAAGCACGCCAAGCACGACGGCGACACGGGTTCGCCCGAAGTGCAGATCGCTCTCCTCACGACGCGCATCAACACCCTCACGGAACATCTCAAGACGCACAAGAAGGACCACCACTCGCGCCGTGGCCTCCTGATGATGGTCGGCCACCGCCGCCGCCTGCTCGACTACCTGCAGGCGAAGGACGTGGAGCGCTACCGTTCTCTGGTGAAGGAGCTCGAGCTGCGCAAGTAGCGGCCCCCGGGGGGAGCGCCCCACCGGCGATACGACGAAAGCCCGCGCGCATCGACGACGCTGCGGGCAAAGAAGGAAGAGAGAAGTAGATGACAAGAGTAGAAGCTGAGATCGGCGGCAAGGCGATCTCCCTCGAGACGGGCAAGCTGGCGAAGCAGGCCAACGGCGCCGTTCTCGTCCGCTGCGGCGACACGATGGTGCTCGTCACCGCGGTCGGACGCGAGGAGGGCCGCGAGGGGCAGGACTTCTTCCCCCTCACGGTCGACATCGAGGAACGGATGTACGCCGCCGGCAAGATCCCCGGCGGTTTCATCAAGCGCGAATCGCGACCCAGCGAGAAGGCGATCCTCACGGCGCGGCTCATCGACCGCCCCATCAGGCCCTCGTTCCCCAAAGGTTTCATGAACGAGGTGCAGATCATCGGCACAGTGCTGTCGGTCGACCAGGAGAACGCCTACGACGTGCTCGCCATGCTGGGCGCGTCGGCGGCTCTGCACGTCTCCGAGATCCCCTTCTTGGGGCCCATCGGCTCGGTGCGCATCGGCATCATCGACGGCGAGTACGTCGTCAACCCCACGCTCGAGCAGCTCCAGACGGCCACGCTCGACATCGTCGTCTCCGGCTCGCGCGACGCGTTGAAGATGGTCGAGGCGGGCGCCCGCGAGGTCACCGAAGAGCAGGTCCTCGAGGCCCTGCGCTTGGCCCAGGCGGAGCTCGTCAAGCTCATCGACCTCCAGGACCGGCTGCGTAGCGAAGCGGGCAAGGAGAAGTGGCCCGTCCCCGAGTGGAGCATCGATCAGGGGATCTACAACCAGATCAAGGAGCGCTTCGGCGCCGAGCTCGACCGGGCGACGCAGGTCGAGGACAAGCGCGGGCGCTCGGAGGCGACCGTCGAGGTGCGCCAGCAGGCGCTCGAGGCCTTCGCCCCCGGCGATGGGGAGGAGCCCGACCCCGAGCGCATGCTCCAGGCGCGACGCGCCTTCGCGCAGCTCGAGAAGGACATCATCCGGCGGCGCATCGCCGTCGAGAAGCGGCGTCCCGACGGGCGCGGCCTCGACGAGATCAGGCTGGTGAGCGCCGAAGTGGGCGTCTCCCCGCGCACTCACGGCAGCGCCCTCTTCACGCGCGGCCAGACGCAGGCGATGACCCTGATCACGCTGGGGGCCACCGGTGAGCACCAGCGCATCGACGGTCTCGGCCTCGAGGACTCGAAGCGCTACCTGCACCACTACAACTTCCCGCCCTTCTCGGTGGGTGAGACGGGGTTCATGCGGGGACCGAAGCGGCGCGACATCGGGCACGGCGCCCTCGCTGAGCGCGCCCTGCTGCCGATGGTGCCCGACGAGAAGGACTTCCCCTACACGCTGCGGCTCGTGAGCGAGATCCTCGAGAGCAACGGCTCGTCGTCGATGGCCAGTGTCTGCGGGTCGACGCTGGCCCTCATGGACGCCGGAGTGCAGATCAAGGCTCCGGTGGCCGGCATCGCCATGGGGCTGGTCAAGGAGGGCGACGACTACGTCGTCCTGACCGACATCGCCGGCGTCGAGGACCACCTCGGCGACATGGACTTCAAGGTGGCGGGCTCGAGCGAGGGCATCACCGCCTTGCAGATGGACATCAAGATCAGCGGCGTGTCGGTGGCGATGCTCCAGGAGGCTCTCGAGCAGGCGCGCAAGGCGCGTCTCTTCATCCTCGGCAAGATGCTCGAGGTGATCCCCGAACCGAGAGCTGAGCTCTCACCGTACGCGCCGCGCATCATCACGATGCAGATCAATCCCGACCAGATCGGCATGGTCATCGGCAAGGGCGGCGAGACCATCAAGGGCATGGTCGAGGAGTTCGGCGTCACGATCGACATCGAGGACGACGGTACGGTCTTCATCTGCGCGCCCGACATGGCCACGGCCGAGGCGGTCACCGAGCGCATCACCAGCATGACCAAGGACGTCGAGATCGGCGACATCATCACCGGCAAGGTCGTCAAGACGACCGCCTTCGGCGCCTTTGTCGAGCTCAAGAAGGGCGTCGATGGCCTCATCCACATCTCGAAGCTGGGCAAGGACGGAGAGCGCGTGGCACGCGTCGAGGACGTCGTGAACCGCGGTGACGTCGTCACCGTCGAGGTGGTCGAGGTTGACCAACAGCGGGGCCGCATCGGTCTCAAGCCGATCGACCTGAACGTGAACCGCTAGGGAGAGAGCGCGGAGGCCTCAGCTATCGAAGGCTTCGAGCTCTCGACGCTCGAGGGCGGGCTCCGGGTCGCCAGCCAACGGCTGCCCGGGGTCCGCTCGATCGCGCTCGGCGTCTGGATCGGCGCCGGCTCGCGCCTCGAGACGGCCGCGCAGGCCGGTATCTCGCACTTCATCGAGCACCTGATCTTCAAGGGCAGCGAGCGCTACTCGGCCTGGGACATCGCGCGCATCTTCGACGAGATGGGCGGCGAGATCAACGCCGCCACGTCGAAGGAGTACACGATCGTCCACGCCCGCTTTCTCGACGAGCAGCTCGAGACGGCCCTGACGGTCATCGCCGACATGGTGCGTAACCCGCTGTTCGCCGACCTCGAGGCCGAGCGCGAGGTCGTGCTCGAAGAGGTCGCCATGTACGAGGACTCGCCGCAGGAGCTCGTGCACGACGTGCTGGCCGAGGCGGTCTTCGACAGCCACCCGCTGGGGCGAGCGGTCATTGGCCGGGCCGAGTCGCTGCGCGCGACCGACAAAGCCGCCGTGCAGGCCTACCACGGCGCGTACTACGTGAGCCCGGCGATCGTGCTGGCCGCCGCCGGCAACGTCGATCACGGACGGCTCTGTGAGCTGACGCAGAAGCACCTGGCGGGCGGCGCGGCGGGTCCCTCCGTCGCGCCGCCCGCCATCGCGCCCGCCCAGCCCGCGCCGCGGCATGTGGCCACCTTCACGCTCAAGGAGACGGAGCAGTACCACGTCTGCTTGGGCGGCCTCGGGCTGGCCCGCAACGACCCGCGGCGCTTCGCCCTCTCGGTCGTCGACACGGCCATCGGCGGCTCGTCGAGCTCGCGCCTCTTCCAGGAGGTGCGCGAGAAGCGCGGCCTCGCCTACTCCGTGTACTCGTACACCTCGCTCTACGCCGAGACCGGCCTCGTGGCCGTCTACGTGGGCTCACGCCAGGAAGCGCTGGCCGAGGCTATGGGCATCATCCGTGAGGAGCTCACCCAAGCCGACCGGCTCCCCGGGGCCGAGATCGCGCGAGCGAAAGCCCACCTCAAGGGCCAGATGGTCCTCAGCATGGAGAGCCCGTCGGCGCGCATGCACCAGCTCGGCCGCTCTGTGCTGAGCGGCATCGAGATCCTCTCGCTCGACGAGCTCCTCGCCAAGGTAGAAGCCGTCACCTACGAGGAGGCCATCGAGACGGCGCGGGCCTACTACGGCCTCGAGCGCTGGTCGACCGTCTGCATCGGCCCCGACGCGGCGCCGTTCCGCGCCGCCGTCCCCGACTTCACCTGGGAGGGCGCATGATCGACGTGCTCGTGAACGGCGCCAAGGGGAGGATGGGCTCCCTGGTAGCCGCGACCCTGGCCGCGCAGGACGACCTGCGCCCCGTAGCGCTCGTCGACCCCGGCTTCGCGCCGGGCGAGACGGTCGAGCTGTCGGGCGCCGGGGTAGTGCCGACGTTCGCCACGCTGCACGATGCGCTTGCCGTGGTGAGGCCGCAGGTCGGCGTCGAGTTCACCCTGCCGGGCACGGTCTTCGACAACGTCACGCAACTCCTCTCGGCCAAGGTGCACACCGTCGTCGGCACTAGCGGCCTCGGGGAGAGCCACATCGACCTGCTCGCCTCGGTCGCCGCCTCCAACCACGTCAACCTGTTCATAAGCCCCAACTTCGCCCTCGGCGCGGTCTTGCTCATGCGCTTCGCGCAGCAGGCGGCGGCGTTCTACGAGGCGGCCGAGGTCGTCGAGCTGCATCACGACCGCAAGGCCGACGCCCCGTCGGGTACCGCGCTGCGCACCGCTCAGCTCATCGACGAGGCGCGTCGCCGGGCGCGGGGCGGCGCCGCCGCGGCGCCGCCCCGCGCCGAAGACGCGCCCTCGCGGGGCCTGTCCATCGGCAGCGTGCACGTGCACAGCGTGCGCCTGAGCGGCCTCGTGGCTCATCAGGAGGTCCTCTTCGGCGGCGAGGGCGAGGTGTTCACCCTGCGCCATGACTGCACGGCCCGGGAGTCGTTCATGCCCGGCGTGCTCATGGCTGTGCGCGCGGTGCCCGGACTGAGCGGCACGGTGGTAGGGTTAGAGAACCTGTTGGGCATCTGACTCGGGGCGAATGGAAGGGAGCCGAGAGATGAAGCGCAGCCTTGGCACGGTCCTCACAGCCACGGTCACGCCCTTCACGGCCGACCTCCAGGTCGACCATGCGGCGCTCGCCGGCCTCGCCGACCACCTGCTCAGCAGCGGTTCCGACGGGATCGTCGTCGCCGGGACGACTGGCGAGTCGCCGACCCTGAGCAACGACGAGAAGACGGCCATGGTCCGCACCGTCGTCGAGGTCGCCCGCGGCCGTGGCACGGTCGTGGCGGCCACGGGCAGCAACGACACCGAGCACAGCGTCTCTCTCACCAAGCGCGCCGAAGACGCCGGCGCCGACGCCGTGCTCGTGGTCACGCCCTACTACAACAAGCCGCCCGAGCGCGGGCTCCTGGCGCACTTTCGCGCCGTGGCGGCGGCGACGACCCTCCCTGTGATCCTCTACAACATCCCCGGGCGCTGCGTCGTGAACCTGCCGCCCGAGCTTCTCGCCCAGCTCGCCCAGACCGAGAACATCGTCGCCGTGAAACAGGCCAACCCCGACCTCGACCAGCTTGTGCGCCTCAAGCAGTTGTGCGACCTGGGCATCTACGCGGGCAACGACGACATGCTTTACGACGTCCTGGCGATGAACGGCTGGGGCGGCATCTGTGTCGCCACCCACCTCGTGGGTGAACGCATGCGCAGGATGGTCGAGCTCGCGCGCGCCGGCGACCTGCCGCGAGCGCGCGAGATACACGTCTCGCTCGTCCCGCTCTTCGAGGCGCTCACCGTGGCGACCAACCCGATCCCGGTGAAGGCGGCGCTCAACCTCGTCGGACGCGAGGTGGGCGGGCTGCGCCTGCCGCTCGTCGAGGCCAGCGTCGAGGAGACACGCGTGATCCGCGTGGAGCTAGAACGGCAGGGCCTGCTGTGAGGCTGTCCTTGGCCGAGGTCGCGGGGTGACGCCGGCGCTGCGCATCGTGCCGCTGGGCGGCGTCGGCGAGTTCGGCAAGAACATGATCGCCGTCGAGTGCGAGGGCAAGATCCTCGTCATCGACTGCGGCCTTGCCTTCCCGCGCGATGAGATGCTCGGCGTCGACCTCGTGCTGCCCGACATCTCGTACTTGCTCGAGCGCGCCGACGACGTCCTGGCCTTCGTCATCACGCACGGTCACGAGGACCATTA
Source organism: uncultured Actinomycetes bacterium (assembly GCA_963725665.1). Classification (GTDB taxonomy): domain Bacteria; phylum Actinomycetota; class Thermoleophilia; order UBA2241; family UBA2241; genus CAVRZA01. The sequence goes on from CAVRZA010000008.1 coordinate 193,959, forward strand.
CGGGGCCCTTCCCTTCGTCGTCCGGCGGCTCAACGTCCCCGTCTACGGGAGCCGCCTCACCCTCGCCTTCGCCAAGTCGAAGCTCGACGAGCACGGGCTGATCAAAACGACCGAGACGAACGAGGTGAGCGCCGACTCCAGCCTTCGGCTGGGCCCGTTCGAGGTGAGCTTCGCGGCGATGAGCCACAGCGTGCCCGACGCCCTCGCGGTCGTGCTCAAGACGGCGGCCGGCACGCTGGTGCACTCCGGCGACTACAAGTTCGACCACACGCCCATCGACGGACGTACGACCGACGTCGACAAGCTCGCCCGCCTGGGGCAGGAGGGCGTGCTGGTGCTGCTGGCCGACTCGACGAACGTCGAGGTCGAGGGCAGCACGGGGTCGGAGAGCCAGGTGGGACAGGCGTTCCACCAGATCTTCGCCGAGGCGCGCGGGCGCGTCATCGTCTCCTCGTTCGCCTCGCATATTCACCGCATCCAGCAGGCGGTGCAGATCGCCCACCTGCACGGGCGCAAGTTCGCCGTCGCCGGACGCTCAATGATCAAGAACGTCAACATCGCGCGCAACCTCGGCTACCTGAAGGTGCCCGACGACGCGATGGTCAAGCTGACCGACATCGACGACTACGCGCCGGAGCAGCTCCTAATCCTCTCGACGGGCACCCAGGGCGAACCCCTCTCGGCGCTGTCGCGCATGGCCTTCGACGACCACCCCCAGGTGGAGCTGGTGCCCGGCGACACCGTGGTCATTTCCGCGACACCGATCCCCGGGAACGAGCTCAGCGTGATGGACACGGTGAACCGCCTCCTCAAGGCGGGCGTGCGCGTGATCTACGGCGCCGAGACCGGCGTGCACGTCTCGGGGCACGCGGCGCGCGAGGACCAGCGCATGCTCCTCAACCTGTTGCGCCCGCGCTACCTCGTGCCGGTGCACGGCGAGTATCGCCACCTGTACATGCACAGGGAGCTCGCCGAGCGCGCCGGCGTGCCGAGCGAACGCATCTTCCTGCTCGAGATCGGCGATGTGCTGGAGCTCACCGAGAACGGTGGCGAGATCGTCGCCAAGGTGCCCGCCGGCAGGGTGTTCGTCGACGGCCTCGAGATCGGTGACGAGGAGGCGGTCGTGCTGCGCGACCGCCAGCAGCTCTCCGGCGACGGCATCCTCATCGCCGCCGTGAGCGTCAACGTCCAGACCGGCGAGACTCTGGCGCCGCCCGAGCTCGTGGCGCGCGGCTTCCTCTACGACGAGGACTACCAGCAGGAGGTCCTCGACGAGGCCGCGGCCGAGCTCGAGGAGCGGCTGCGGGAGCTGGCCCACGAGCACGTCACCGGGCAGCGCCTGATCAAGGACGACATCCACGAGACGCTGGCGCAGTTCGTCTACCGCAAGACCAAGCGCCAGCCGCTGATCCTCCCCGTCGTCATCGAGGTCTGAAAGCCCACGCTCGCCTAGGGTTCCGACCCCTGCGCGTCGAACTGTCCCTCCATGGCGAACGTTCGCTCAGGTCAGCACGCGCCCGGCGGCGCGCGGCGTAGCGCAGGCGGTTCTTCGCGCTCGCGCGGCGAGCGCGAAGCGGCCGCGCCGCAGCCGACGCGCCGCGCGAGCCGGCGTTCCCGCGAAGAGCGCCGCCGCAAGCTCGAGCACGAGCTCGCCGCCGTCGTCTGCGCGGCGCTCGCGGCGCTCCTCTTCTTCGTCCTCTACGCGGGCTGGAACGGCGGCTACGTCGGGAGCTGGCTGGCGACCGCCCTGAGGATCCTCGTCGGCCTTTTGGCGTTCCTCGCGCCGGCGTTGCTTGTCTACGCCGCCGTGATCCTCGCCACGAGCGAGGAGAGGCGGCCGGCGCGCGTCGTGACGGCCGGTATCGTCCTCTTGTGCGCCGTCTTCGTGCTGGGGGCAGCCGCCAACAGCTTCGGCCTCTTCGGAGGTGAGCGGCCCGCCGCGCTGTTCGACGCCGACTACATCAAGAGCCACGGGGGTGTGACGGGCGAAGCCCTCTGGGCCGCTACACGGCCGCTCCTGGGCGGCGTCGGCGTGGCCATCCTCGTCGTAGCCGGGACGGTCGCCGGCCTGTTGCTGGTCACGGGCTCGTCACTGGGACTGTGGGCTTCGCATTCGCGCCGCGGCGCCGCCGTGGCGGCGCGCGCGGCGCGCACCTCGGCCGAGACGATCGCCGAACGCAGCCGTCAGGCGCAGGAGCGCCTGCAGGAGCAGACCCGCGTGGCGCCAGGGCCCGGTGGGGCCGCGACGGCGGCGCGCGCCGGCGCCGTCGGCGGTCGGGCGCCGAGTGACGAGGTCTCGCGCGCGCAGCTCATCGACGCGGCCGTCGACCTGCCCGATCTCTACGAGGCGCCGGGCATGCTGAGCGGGCCGCCCGTCGGCCACGTCGAACCGCCCAACCCGATCCAGATCCCTCTCGACGACGAGCATGTCGACCTCGGTGGCGCCGCCGACGAAGCGGCCCTGGCCGGCGAACCCGGCGCCGACGACGCGGCATTCCGCGAGGCCGAGGAGCGCGTCTGGGTCCTGCCCGACGCGTTCCTTCTGCGTCGCATGGGCGACGGCGAGGGTGAGTCCCGTACGAGCATCGAGCAGGTCTCGGTCACGCTTGAGCAGACGCTGGGCCACTTCGGCATCGATGCCCGCGTCGTGAACACCGTCTCCGGGCCGCGCGTCACGCGCTACGAGCTGCAGCTCGCACCGGGCATCAAGGTGAGTCGCATCTCGTCGCTCAAGGACGACCTCGCCTACTCACTGGCGGCTACGGAGATCCGCGTGCAGGCGCCCATCCCCGGCAAGCAGGCGGTCGGCGTCGAGGTGCCCAACCGCAACCCCAACTTCGTGGGTCTCGGTGACATCTACGGCGCCTTTCCCACGAACGCCTCCCCGATGGCCTTCTGGATCGGCAAGGACATCACCGGCAAGCCCGTCCTGGCCGACCTGGTGCGCATGGTGCACGTGCTCATCGCCGGCACCACCGGCTCGGGCAAGAGCGGCTGCATCAACTGCATCATCAGCTCCATCCTGCTGCGCGCCACGCCCGATCAGGTGCGCATGATCCTCGTCGACCCCAAGAAGGTCGAGCTCTCGCACTTCGACGGCGTGCCGCACCTGCTCGCCCCGGTGGTCACCAACATGAAGAACGCCCACCACGTGCTGCAGAACCTCGTGCACGAGATGGAGCATCGCTACGAGTTCATGATGAAGACCGACAACGCGCAGAACATCCGCGAGCTCAACAAGAGGCTCGAGCGCCGCGGAGAGAAGCCGCTGCCGTACGTCGTGCTCGTCATCGACGAGCTGGCCGACCTGATGATGATCTCGCCGGCCGAGGTCGAAGACGCCGTCATCAGGCTGGGCCAACTCGGTCGCGGCGTAGGCATCCACCTCGTGGTCGCCACCCAGCGTCCATCGGTCGACGTGATCACGGGCCTTATCAAGACCAACATCCCCTCGCGCATCGCCTTCGCCGTGTCGTCGCAGACCGACTCACGCGTGATCCTCGACACCGGCGGCGCCGAGAGCCTGCTCGGCGACGGCGACATGCTCTTCCACCCCTTCGGCAGCTCGCGCATGCTGCGCGTGCAGGGCGCCTTCGTCACGCCCGAGGAGATGAAGCTGATCACCGAACACTGGAGGGTCCAGGCCGCGCCCGAGTTCCGCGAGGATCTGCTCGAGGTACCTGGCGACGGCATCGGCGAGGGTGGTCCGGCGGGCAGCGGCGAGGACGAGCTGCTGAGCGAGGCGATCACGACCGTGGTCAACACCGGTGCGGCGTCGGTGGCACTTCTGCAGCGGCGGCTGCGTGTGGGCTATGCCCGCGCGGGACGACTCATCGATGTCATGGAGAGCCGCGGCATCATCTCGGGCTACGACGGCAGCAAGGCGCGCAACGTGCTGATCAGCGAAGACGAGCTGCCGCGCGTGCTCGCCGCGCTGCGTGGTGAGCCCCTGAGAGCCGAACCCGTCGCGACGCCGCCGGGCGGCGGCGGTCCGCCGGTCGCGGACGAGCCCGAGCTTGCTGAGGGCGACCAGGAGGTCGACTCCCACCGGGTCCCGCCCGTCTGAGAGCCGGGGCGCTTGCTCCTGCCGAAATTGTCTTTGTCGCGGGCGGCCTCTAGACTCTAGGGTTGCGCGTCGGACCGCTTACCGGCCGGCGCGACGGCCCGGTGGGGATCCTAGACGCTCCGGGGGACCAGACCCGAGATGTTCGAGATCGGCTCGACACTGCGCGAGGCACGCGTGCGCCGCAAGCTCACGCTGCAGCAGGTCGAAGAAGACACCAAGATCCGCGTCAAGTACGTACAGGCGATGGAGAACGAGGACTTCGACGTCATCCCCTCGCCGACGTACGTCAAGGGCTTCCTGCGCACCTACACCGAGTACCTCGGCCTAGACCCGCGCATGATCCTCGACGAGTACCACAGCCGTTTCATGCCCAACGAGGAGATCGAACCCTTCTCCGGTTCGTCGGCCCTCGGGCGGCCGCGGCGTCAGCGGCGGCGATCCAACCTGGCCTTCGTCGCCGTGGCGGCGCTGCTCGTGCTGGCGCTCGTCTGGATCCTCGGGCGTACAAGCGGGGAGGAGGGGTCGGGCGCTCCGCCACCCGTCGCCGTCGTGACATCGACGCCGTCACGGTCGGCCAGCCCCAGCGTGCTGCCGACGAAGTCGGTCGTCCCTTACGAGGGAGCCCAACTCGTCGTCCTCACAGAGAACCCCTGCTGGCTCGAGGTACGCCGCCGAGACGCCACCGGTACAGTGGTCTACCTGGCCACACTCCCCGGCGGCGCCAGCAGGCGCTTCCGCGACCGGCAAGCGCTCTACGTGCGCTTCGGCGATCCCGTCGGGGTGCGGGTCAGGGTGAATGGCGGAGCCGCCAAGGGACTCGACGCGACGGTGGCCGCGAGCTACCTGGTCACCAGAGAGGGGATGACGAGGCTCTGATGGCCAAAGAAAGCTCCTTCGACATCGTCTCGCAGGTCGACATGAACGAGGTGCGCAACGCCGTGAACCTGGCGCAGAAGGAGCTGCGTCAACGCTACGACTTCAAGGGTAGCGTGAGCTCGGTGGCGCTCGACGACGAGACACTGGTGCTGGTCTCCGACAACGAGGGCAAGCTGCGCTCCGTCGTCGAGCTCCTGCAAGAGAAGCTCGTGCGTCGCAAGGTGCCGCTCAAGGCGCTGCAGTACGGCAAGATCGAGGCGGCATTGGGGGGCACCGTGCGCCAGCGCGTGGCCGTGAACCGCGGCATCTCCGACGAGAAGGCGCGCGCCATCACCAAGCTCCTGCGGCAGCGCTTCAAGAAGCTCAAGGTGAGCGTGCAGGGCGACGCCGTGCGCGTGTTCTCGTCGAGCAAGGACGAATTGCAGGCTGTCATCCAGACGCTGCGTGACGAGGACTTCGGTATCCCCCTACAGTTCATCAACTACCGCTAGGGCGCCGGGGACACGTCTTCGCTCGTGGTCCCATCGCGCGCCAGCCCGCCGCCACCGTCGCGTCCCGCTGGGTTCGCCGTCGTGACGCTCGGTTGTCCGAAGAACGAGGCCGACTCCGACAGCCTCGCCCGCCGACTTGTGGCGGCCGGCCACCGCGTCGCGCCGCTGGAGCGCGCCGAGGTCGTGGTCGTCAACACCTGCGGCTTCATCGACGCCGCCAAGGAAGAGTCGATAGGGTCCATCCTCGGAGTCTGCGCAGCCGCCCACGCGCGCGGCGCGCGGGTCGCCGCCGTCGGCTGCCTCGTGGAGCGCCACCGTGCCGAGCTGACCCGCGAGCTGCCGGAGGTCGACCTCTGGTGCGGTTTCGAGTGGGACCCGCTCGCGCGCCTCCTCGACGAGGTGGCGCGCGAGCGGGTCGCCGACCCTGCACCGCGTAGGCTACGAACAAGACTCCCGGCCGACTCCGCCAGCGGTGGCGGTGGAGTGCTGCCGGATCCAGTGGAGAGCCTGCAGGAGCCTGCCGGCGGACGTCGCGAGCCGCGGCCGGTGTCGGCCTACGTAAAGGTCTCCGACGGCTGTGACCGGCGCTGCAGCTTCTGCGCCATCCCGCTGATCAAGGGACGCTACGAGCTGGTGCCGCCGGCCGCAGTGGTCGCCGCGGCGCGCGCCGCGCTCTCGCGCGGCGCGCGCGAGCTCGTGCTCGTCGGCCAGGACACCTCGCGCTACAGCGTCGCGGGCTGGGGCGGGCTCGAGCGCCTGCTCGCCGCGCTCGCCGCGCTCGAGCCCGCCCCAGCCTGGCTGCGTCTGCTCTACCTGCAGCCGGAGAACGTCGACGAGCGTCTGCTCGGCTCGCTCGCGGCGCACGCCGTGCCCTACCTCGACGTCCCCTTCCAGCACGCCTCGAGACGCATCCTGAAGGCGATGGGACGCCAGGGCGACGGAGAAGCGCACCTCGCGCTTCTGGAGCGCGCGCGGCTGATCCTGCCGGGTGTCGCCGTGCGCTCGACCTTCATCGCCGGGTTCCCCGGTGAGACCGAGGCCGACTTCGATGAGCTGCTCGCCTTCGTGCGCGAGGCGGGCCTTGCAGTGGGCGGCGTCTTCGTGTTCGACCCGCAGGAGGGGACGCCCGCCGCCACGCTGCCCGGGCGGCCGCCGGCTGAGGTGGCGGCCGGCCGCGCCGCCGCCCTGGCCGCGGCGATCGAGCGTGCCGCGGCGCCCTTCTGGGAGGCCCAGGTGGGCCGCCGCGTCGAGGTGCTCGTCGAGCGCGGCTGCCGCGCCGGGGGAGAGGCGCTGGGGCGCGTCGCGGCGCAGGCGCCCGACATCGACGGGCGTACATATGTGAGCGGCGGTCGCATGCGCCGCGGGGACCTCGTCGAAGCCATGGTCACGCAGACGCTCGGCTTCGATCTCGCCGCCGCGGCAGCGCCCCGGGCGACTGCCGGCGTGGCCGCGGTCCGGCGACTCAAGGAGAGCCGGTGAAGCGCGCGCGCCTGCGCCGCGAGAAGAAGACCATCGCCGCGATGGTCGCGATCTACTGCGAGGACCACCACGGCGGGACGCCGTATTGCGACGACTGCCGTGAGCTCCTCGACTTCGCCCTAGCGCGCCTCGACCGTTGCCGTTTCGGCGAAGACAAGCCCGTCTGCGCGCAGTGCACGGTGCACTGCTACAAACCGGCGATGCGCGAGCGGGTGCGCGAGGTGATGCGCTACGCCGGTCCGCGCATGACGCTACGCCACCCGGTGCTCGCGGCGGCGCACCTGGTAGAGAGCCGCAAGGGCCGCGCCCAGGGCCCGGGCTCCGGGTAAGGGTAGAATCCCTTCCGTGATCAACGCCGCCAACACCATCACCCTCGCGCGCATCCTCCTCGTGCCCGTCTTCGTGGTGCTCCTCTTCGTGAACATCCCGCACGGGGACATCCTCGCCATCGCCGTCTTCTCGTTGGCGGCGGCCACAGACAAGCTCGACGGCTACTTGGCTCGCTCGCGCAACTCCGTGACCGTGTTTGGACAGTTCCTCGACCCGCTGGCCGACAAGCTGCTGATCTCGGCGGCGCTCATCTCCCTTGTCGCCCTCGACCGCCTGCCAGCTTGGGTGGCCATGGTGATCATCGCCCGCGAGATGGCCGTCAGCGGCCTGCGTATCGCCGCCATCGCCCAAGGCGTGAGCATCCCCGCCGACACGCTGGGCAAGTGGAAGACGACGGCGCAGATCGTCATGGTCCTCGTGCTGCTCTTCCCGCAGCTGAGCGACCAGCCCGGCCGCAGCGTGCTCGAGAGCGTGCTCATCTGGGTCGCCGTCATCCTCACCGTCGTCTCCGGGGTGCAGTACTTCGCCAACGCGCGCAACCGGTTGCACGTCCCCTGGAGCCAGCCACGCTAGCGCGCCCTCTGGCAGCCATCCTCCTCAGCGGCAGCGAGCTGCTCGACGGGCGCCTGCGCGACCGCAACGGGCCCTATTTCGCCGCCTCGCTGGCCGCGCGCGGGGCGCGCGTCTCGCACCTTCTGGCGGCTCCTGACGACCTCGACACCCTCGTCGACGACCTGCGTTTTCTGCTCGCCGGCGAGCCCGACGTGCTCGTCGTGAGCGGCGGTTTGGGCACGACGCACGATGACCTCACGAGCGAGGCAGTGGCACGCGCGCTGGGCCGAGACCTCGTCGAGGACCCCGACGCGCGCAGTATGGTCGAGGACCGCCTCGCCGACGTCGCCCGCCGCCGTGGCATCGACTCGCGGCCGCTGCTCGAGCAGGCTCTCAAGCAGGCGCGGCTGCCCGAGGGCAGCCGCGCCCTGGCGCCGGGCGGCGTGGCGCCCGGTTTCGCCCTACGCGAGGGCGCCACGCGCCTCTTCGCGCTGCCCGGGCCGCCCACCGAGCTCGAGCTCATGTGGCCGCCGGTCCTCGACGAGCTCGAGGCCGAGGGGCTCTTTCCGTCCGTCGTGGCGCGTATCGTGCGCATCTACGGCTTCAGCGAGATGCAGCTCGTGCCGCTCCTCGAGAGCCGTCTGCACGAGCTGCTCGAAGTCGCCGTGACGGCGAGCGACGGCGAGCTCACCGTGGTGCTGCGCTACGAGTTCTCCGCGGCGAGGCAGACACAGGCCGATGCGCTCGTGCTGGCTCTCGAAGCGGGGGCTCCGGTCTTCTCGACCGACGGCCGCACCGTCGACGAGCTCGTCGCCGACGAGCTGCGCGCCGCACGAGCGACGGTGAGCGTCGCCGAGTCGTGCACGGGGGGCTGCTCGGCGGCCGTCTCACCGAGCGGCCGGGCAGCTCCGACTATGTGCAGGGAGGCGTGATCAGCTACGCGAACCAAGTCAAGGAGGGGGTCCTGGGTGTACCGGCGACGCTGCTGCGCGACGTGGGCGCGGTCTGTCCCGAGGTGGCGCGTGCGATGGCCGACGGCGTCAAGCGGCTCATAGGCAGTACCTACGCGCTCGCCGTCACCGGGGTCGCCGGACCGGCCGGCGGCTCTCCCGACAAGCCGGTCGGGCTCGTCTATCACGCCTGTGCCGGCCCGCAGGGCACGTCCGTGCGCCGCGAGCTCTTCCTGGGCAATCGCGAGGCGGTGCGGCGACGAGCCGTCGTCGCTGCGCTACACCATCTCCGGGAGGCGCTCGAGGCATGACCCGGCCGGTAGCTGAACCGCTGGTGCGGCTCTTCGTGGCCGCCGACCTGCCGCCCGAGGTCCTCGAGGCTATCGCAGAGTGGCAGCGAGCCCAGATCGGCTCGCACGCAGAGCTTCGCCTCACGCGTACGCTGCATCTCACCCTCTGCTTCCTCGGCAGCGTCCCGGCGTCGCGCAGCGACGACATCGTCGCGGCACTCGGTGCTGTGCAGCTGCCGCCGCTGCCGACGGGGCTGGGTGAGGTGCTCTTCCTTCCCGAACGAGGCCGAAAGCGCGTCGTAGCACTGCGTCTTCACGACCTCGGCGAGGCCATCGTCGCCACGCAACGCGAGCTTTCGCAGGCGCTGACCGCGATCAAGGTCTACAAGCCCGAGAGGCGAGCCTACCTGCCGCACGTGACGGTCGCCCGCTATCGCCGGCCGGGATTCGAACTCTCCCTGCAAAACGTCAACTTCCTGGAGTTTGGACTGCCCCAGGTAACGCTGTATGATTCGGTCCTGGCGAGGGGCGGAGCGGTGCACACTCCTCTCGCCTCGTTCCCCGCCGGTTAGCCAGAGAGGAGTCCTCGGTGGACAAAGAGAAGGCTCTCGACGCCGCCGTCACCCAGATCGAACGCCACTTCGGCAAAGGCAGCATCATGCGCATGGGCGACCATCCCAGCGGGGTCGACGTGGGCGTGGTCCCCACAGGCTCGCTGGCGCTCGACATCGCCCTCGGGGTGGGTGGTATCCCACGCGGCCGCATCGTCGAGATCTACGGGCCGGAGGCGTCGGGCAAGACGACCCTCGTCTATCACATCATCGCCGAAGCCCAGAAGCTTGGCGGCCAGTGTGCCTTCATCGACGCCGAGCACTCGATGGACCCGATCTACGCCAAGGCGATCGGGGTCGATGTCGACGACCTGCTGGTCTCGCAGCCAGACTACGGCGAGCAGGCGCTCGAGATCGCCGAGATGCTGGTTCGCAGCGGCGCCCTCGACGTGGTGGCCATCGACTCGGTCGCGGCGCTCACCCCGCGCGCCGAGATCGAGGGCGAGATGGGCGACAGCTTCGTCGGTCTGCAGGCGCGCCTCATGAGCCAGGCTCTGCGCAAGCTCGCCGGCACGCTCAGCAAGTCGGGCACTATCGCCGTGTTCACCAACCAGCTGCGCGAGAAGATCGGCGTCATGTTCGGCAATCCCGAGACGACCACCGGCGGCAAGGCGCTCAAGTTCTACGCCACCATCAGGCTCGACATCCGCCGTATCGAGACCCTCAAGGACGGCGCCGAGGCGATCGGCAACCGCGTGCGCGTCAAGGTGGTCAAGAACAAGGTCGCGCCGCCGTTCAAGCAAGCCGAGTTCGACATCATGTACGGCGAGGGAACCTCGCGTGAGGGGACCCTCCTCGACCTCGGCGTGACCAGCGAGGTCGTGCAGAAGAGCGGCGCCTTCTTCAGCTTCAACGACGAGCGCCTGGGGCAGGGGCGCAACAACGCCCGCCAGTTCCTCAAGGAGAACCGCGACATCGCCGACGCCATCGAGGTCCGTATCCGCGAGAAGGCAGGACTCGCGCCGGTCCCCGAGCGCGCAGGGTCGTCGCCCAGCGGGGCCGCTGCTGCCGCCGGTCGCGGCAAAGCCGCGACCGGCGGCGACTCGCCGGCAGCGGCTGCGGTGGGCCGTGAGGCGGGCGTCACCGCAAACGCCACCGACGACGCGAGCGCCGACGACCGCTAGCCGGCCGCGCGCGCCAGCACGAACGCCGGCCCGCGGCCGAGGCGGGGAGGAGGCCGAAGTGCCGTCGGTGACCGCGCTGCGAGCGACGAAGCGCGGGCGCATCGCGCTTCACATCGACGGCGAGTTTGCGTGCACCGTCACCGAAGCGCTGGTCGCGCGCCACCACCTCTTCGCCGGCAAGGAGCTCAGCGCGACCGAGGTCGAGGCGCTGCGCGCCGAGGCCTCGGTCGCGCGCGCGCTCGCCGACGCGTACCGCCTCTTGGGTCATCGCCCGCGCTCCCAGGCCGAGCTGCGCCGCCGCCTGCTCGACAAGGGCCACAGCGAGCGCGAGGTCGCGCAGGCCCTCGATCGCCTGGCTACGGACGGGTTCCTCGACGACGCCGCCTTCGCGCGCGCCTTCGCCGCCGACAAGCGCCGCCTTTCAGGCTGGGGCAGCGAGCGCATCGCGCGCGCCCTGGCTGAGGCCGGGGTCGCCGCCGAGGCCGTCCGGGTGGCGCTTGCAGCGACGGCGGCCGAGGGCGCAGTAGGCGCGACCGCCGGCGGCGGCGCGCAAGGCAGCGACCGCGGTGAACACCACGACGACGAACCCGACCCCGACGAAGCCGAGCTGGCGCGGGCCCTGGCCGCTCTCGGGCGGCGCGGCAGAGCCGCGCCGCCGCTCGACGCTGCCCGGGCCCGCGCCTTTCAGTTCTTGCGCCGCCGCGGCTACGCCACCCACGTAGCCTACGAGGCCGTGCGCCGCTGGTCGGCGAACGTCTCCGAGCCCGAGCGCGACGACTGACCGCATCGGCGACGCGCCACCGCCGGGGCAGGCCTGACCATGCGGGCACGGCGCGCCGGCCGTTGCGCCGTGTCGCCGTTTGACACTCCGTCTCGGGCGTCACTACAATGAATCCTGAGCAACTCGCTCCTGGATTTGTGACTCAAGTCATTGGCACTTGCAGGGTGATGCACTCCGGCGCCGCAGTTGAGCGCCGGTCTGTCGAAACGGTGAGCACGACGGCCATCTCGAGCTAGCAGGCAACGACCTTCGCGACACCCCTACGGGGCGACCCTCGCGTCGCCTAACGACAGAAGCAGAGACCTCGCAGGCGGCCGTACGTGGCACAGAGCCGGGCAGTTGCCCGGCTTTTCTCATTTCGGGCAAGGGGAAGAAATGACGACAGTACTGTTGATCGTGGTGACGATCGTCGCCGTCGTCCTGGCCGCTCTGCTGGTCCGCCGTTACCTCGGCGACGCCAAATCAGCCGCGGCGCACCAGGAGGCGGAGAGGGTCGTCGGCGACGCGCGCCGGGAGGCCGACGCGATCCTCAAGGAGGCCAACCTCGAGGCCAAGGAGCAGGTTCATCGCGTCCGCCAGGAGGTCGAGGAGGAGCTTGCCGACCGGCGCAACGAGGTCGCCAAGTCCGAGCAGCGCATCACGCAGCGCGAGGAGCTCATCGAGCAGCGCGCCGCCGAGCTGGAGCGGCGCGAGCAATCGCTGGTCGACCGCGAGGCCGACAACCTGAGGCTCAACGAAGAGTTGAAGGACGTCGTCGCCGAGCAGCGCGCGACCCTGGAGCGCATCGCCGGTATCACGGCCGTGCAGGCCAAGGAGATGCTCCTCAAGCAGGCCGAGGACGAGTCCCGCCACGAGATGGCGAAGATGGTGCGTCAGATCGAGGAGGAGACACGGCGCGAGGCCGACCGGCGGGCGCGCAACATACTCTCGCTGTCGATCCAGCGCACCGCGGCCAACCACGTCGCCGAGACGACCGTCTCGGTCGTCAACCTGCCCTCGGACGACATGAAGGGGCGCATCATCGGCCGCGAGGGGCGTAACATCCGCGCCCTCGAGGGCCTGACCGGCATCGATTTCATCATCGACGACACGCCCGAGGCCGTCGTGCTGTCGGGCTTTGACGGCGTGCGTCGCGAGACGGCCCGGCTGACGCTCACCAAGCTGCTCGCCGACGGCCGCATCCACCCGGCGCGCATCGAGGAGATGTACGGGCAGGCGAGAGCTGAGGTCGAGGCCACCATCGAGGAGGCGGGCGAGCAGGCCTGCTTCGATACCGACGTGCACGGCTTGGCGCCTGAGCTGGTCAAGCTCCTCGGGCGGCTCAAGTTCCGGACCAGCTACGGCCAGAACGTGCTCAACCACTCCATCGAGGTGGCCCACCTCGCCGGCATCATGGCCTCCGAGCTGGGCGCCAACCCGAAGATCGCCCGCCGCGCCGGCCTGCTGCACGACCTCGGCAAGGCAGTCGACCACGAGGTCGATGGCTCGCATGGGCAGATCTCCGCGCAGCTCGCCAAGAAGTACCGCGAGTCGCAGAGCGTCATTCACGCCATCGAGGCCCACCACCAGGACGTCGAGCCGCAGACGATCGAGGCGGTGCTGGTGCAGGCCGCCGACGCCATCTCCGCGGCGCGCCCGGGAGCCCGGCGCGAGACACTCGAGAACTACATCAAGCGGCTCGAGTCGCTCGAGAAGATCGCCGAGGGCAAGAAGGGCGTCGAGAAGTGCTACGCCATGCAGGCGGGACGCGAGGTGCGCGTCATGGTCAAGCCGGCCGAGATCGACGACGACGAGGCCGTGCTGCTCTCCAAGGAGATCGCCAGGGAGATCGAGGACCAGCTCGATTACCCGGGCCAGATCAGGGTGACGGTGATCCGCGAGAGCCGCGCCGTGGAGTACGCCAAGTAGGATGAATACGCCCCTGGCGGCGGGCGGTGCCGCTCGTCCGGCGCCGCCCGCCACCGAGGATCCCCGCGACCGCTTGGCGCCGCTGCCGGCGGTCGCGAGACGACCGTGAGCGAGCGAACAGTCACAGAGCAGCGCGACGATCCCGCCGGGCGCCTTCGGACCTACTACCTGCGCACCTTCGGCTGCCAGATGAATGAGCACGACTCGGAACGCATCCGGGCCACGCTCGAGAGCGAGGGCCTGCGCCGCGTCGCGAATCCCGACGAAGCCGCCGTGCTGGTCTACAACACCTGCACGGTACGGCAGAGCGCCGACGAGCGCCTGGCCGGTCACCTAGGCACCGCCGCCCGGCTCAAGCGCGACGACCCCGGGCGCCTCGTCGTGGTGACCGGCTGCCTACCGCAGGCCGAGCAGGCCGCCTTCTTCTCGCGCTATCCGTTCGTCGACGTGGCCCTCGGCCCCCAGAGTCTCGATCACCTGCGCGAGGCTCTGCGCGGCGACCGCCTCGAGCCGCGTGGCTTCTTCGCCGACGAGCCCTTGCTGAGCGGGCGGCTCCCCGGCCGCCGCGAGCGACCCTTTCAGGCCTGGCTGCAGGTCATGGCCGGCTGCACCAACTTCTGCTCCTACTGCGTCGTGCCCTTCGTGCGCGGCCCCGAACGCAGCCGGCCGCTACCCGAGGTCGTCGCCGAGGCGCGGGCGCTGGTGGCCGACGGGGTGCTCGAGCTCACGCTCCTCGGGCAGAACGTCAACGCCTACGGGGCCGACCTCTCGCACAGCGGCGATGGGCCGACCTTCGCGGGGCTGCTCGCCGCCCTCGACGGCATCGAGGGCCTCGCGCGGCAGCGTTTCATGACTTCGCACCCCAAAGACCTCTCCGACGAGCTCATCGCGGCGATCGCCGAGCTGCCGACCGTGTGCGAGCACGTGCACCTCCCGGCCCAGTCGGGCTCCGACCGCGTGCTGGCGGCGATGAACCGGGGCTACACACGCGGGCGCTACCTTGAGCGCGTGCGGGCTCTGCGGGCGGCGGTCCCCGACGCTTCGCTGACCACCGACCTCATCGCCGGCTTCCCCGGCGAGACCGACGGGGACTTCGAGGAGACCCTCTCGCTGGTCGGGGAGGCGCAGTTCGACGCCGCCTTCACGTTCGTGTACTCACCGCGTCCGGGGACCGCCGCGGCGGCGCTGCCGGAGCAGGTCCCCGAGGAGGCGCGACGAGCGCGCGTCGAGCGCCTTGTCGCGGCTACGCAGGCGCAGGCGCGCGCTCGTCGCCGACGCCTGATCGGGCGCACGGTCGAGGTGCTGGTCGAGGGGCGAAGCCGTCACGGGCAAACGCTCCGCGGCCGCACGCGGCAGCATGTCACGGTAAACTTCACGGGAAGGGCCCAGCCGGGCGAGCTCGTCGCCGTGACGGTCACGGGGGCGACCTCGACCACACTGTCGGGTAGAACCTGACGCAGGGAGGGGTCATGGCAGCCGTCGGGTGCGTGTGTCCTCATCCACCGCTTCTCGTGCCCGCGATCGGACGCAGCCACCGTGAGCCGGTACGACGTACCATCACAGCCATGGAGGCGCTCGCCGCGGCGGCCGGCGAACCGGAGACGATCGTCGTCATCTCGCCGCACACCGACGGTTCGGCCTCGCGTTTCTTCGTGAAGCGCCCGGCGACCCTGTGGGGCGACTTCTCGGCCTTCAACTGTCCGCAGGTCGCCATCGAGATGGAGAACGATCGCGAGCTCGTCGACTGCCTCCTTGCGGCGGCCGCCGACGACCCTGAGGTGACCATGGTGCCGGCCGACGACGACTACCTCGACCACGGCGTCCTGGTCCCGCTGGGCTTCCTACGCGGCCGCCACCTCGTGTCGCTCTCGATCGTCGCCGACTATCAGGTCCACCGCGCGCTCGGCCGCCTCGTGCGCCGCTGCGCCGAGGAGCTCGAGCGCGACGTGCTCTTCCTGGCCTCGGGCGACCTCTCCCACCGGCTCACGCGCGACGCGCCGGCAGGCTACGACCCCAAGGGGGCCGTGTTCGACGCCGAGGTCACGACCCGGCTGGGCGAGGGACGGTTCGCCGAGCTCGGCGACCTCGACTCGGGTCTCGTGCGCGCCGCGGGTGAGTGCGGTCTGCGTTCGTTGTTCGCGCTCGGCGGCTTCCTCGGCGCTGAGGCGGCGAGCAAGCCGAAGCTCCTGAGCTACGAAGGTCCCTTCGGCGTCGGCTACGCCGTGGCCTCGTACGGCCTCGACGTGTCATGAGCTCGCCCCCCGTCTCGCCGGCCGCCTACGCTCGCTCCTGCGTCGAGGCGCTCGTCGGCGGCCGGCCGGCTCCGCGGCCGCCTGTCGACGAGGCTTACGAGGTCGCGGCCGCGTGCTTCGTCTCCATCAAGACCCAGGGGGGAGACCTGCGCGGCTGCATCGGCACGCTCACGCCGTGCGAGCCCTGTCTCGGCGACGAGATCGCCCGCAACGCCTACGCGGCCGCCTTCTCCGACCCTCGGTTCTACCCGATACGTCCCGCAGAGCTCGGCGATCTCGTCTACTCGGTCGACGTGCTCAGCGACAGCGAACCGACGACGCTGGACGGTCTCGACCCGGCACGGTTCGGGGTGATCGTGAGTCGCGAGCACCGCCGCGGCGTGTTGCTGCCCGACCTGCCGACGGTCACGACGGCAGGCCGGCAGGTGGCCATCGCCCTGCAGAAGGCCGGCATCTCGGCGAACGAGGACTACGAGCTCGCGCGCTTCACCGTGCGGCGCTATCGCGAGACCGAGGGCGCCGAGGTCGGCGTCTGCTGGACCGACGAGCGCACAGCGGAGGGCGAGGTGACCTGCGCACCCGAAAGCGAGGCGCAGGAGCTCGCGACCGACGGTCAGGTTGCAGACCGTGCGACCGAGACTCTCGCAGCGACAGGCGAGGCGCTGCCGCCGGAGCCCGAGGGGTAGCGCGCACGAAGGCGCAGCCGCCGGTCATCGCCGTCTTCGGGCCCACCGGTCTCGGCAAGACCGAGGTCGCGCTCGCCCTTGCCCGGCGACTCGAGGGCGAGATCGTGTCGGCCGACTCCATGCAGGTCTACAGGCGTCTGCCTATCCTCACGAACCAGCCGACTGAGGAGCAGCTCGCCGCGGTCGCCCACCACCTGGTGGCGATCGTCGAGCCCGACGTCGAGTTCTCAGCAGCCCAGTATGCGCAGCTCGCCGCGCGCGCGCTCGATGCGCTCGCCACGCGCCGGCGGACGGCCATCATCGAGGGCGGCAGCGGCCTGTACCTGCGCGCAGCGCTGGGCGGCCTCGCCTTCGGGCCGCCGCCCAGCGCCGCGCGCGCCGAGCTCGAGGCGCTCGCGGCGCGCGACGCGCAGGCGCTCGTCGCGCGCCTCGAGCGCCTCGACCCGGACGCGGCGGCAAGCATCGACCTGGAGAACCCGCGGCGTCTTGTCAGAGCGGTCGAGAGAGCCCTCCAGAAGGCGCCTGACGGCGCTGGGCGGGGTTCCGAGGGGGAGGATTCCATGACTGCAGCGGGCACGGCTCCTGCGGCGCCCTCCGGCTCGCTGCTCTGGGCCTCGGGCGAGCGCGACGCGCGCGTGGTCGCGCTCGAGCCCGACCGCGAGCGCCTGCGCGAGCGCGTCGACGCGCGCGTCGACGAGATGTTCGCCCGCGGGCTCGTCGACGAGGTGCGCACGGTGCGCGACAGCTTCACGCTCTCGCGCACCGTGCGTCAGGCCATCGGCGTGCGCGAGATCTGCGCCTTGCTCGATGGGGAGCTCAGCCTGGAGGACGCGAGACGGCGCATGCAGGCGCGCACGCGCGCCTACGTGCGCCGTCAGCTCACCTGGATGAGAAAGCTCCCCGATACTGCTAGAATCCCTGTCTCCGCACGCTCGGCCGATGAGGTGGCCGACGAGATCGTCCGACGCCTGTCGTAGAAGGAGGGACCCCAATGGCGAAGCAGCCCGCGCGTGCCGACGACGGCCCTCCGCAGTGGAAGGGTCTCGGACGCATGAGGTTCTCGAAATGGCAGGGCCTCGGCAACACCTACATCGTGCTGCACGAGGAGGAGATCCCCTTCGAGCTTACTTCCAATAGAGTACGATTGCTATGCGACCGAGACTTCGGCATCGGCAGTGACGGCATCCTGGTGATCGGCCATCGTACCGGCGAGGATCGCTTCCCGCTGCGTATCTTCAACCCCGACGGCAGCGAGGCCGAGATGTGCGGCAACGGTGTGCGCATGGTGGCACGCAAGCTGCACATGGAGGGCATGCTCAGCGGCGAGAAGGTAGTGCTCGAGACGGCTGCCGGGGAGATCGTCCCAAAGCTCGGTGAGGGCTACGAGGTCACCGTCGACATGGGGGTGGCGCGGTTCGGCGGCGAGAAGCTGCAAGGCTTCAACGGCGAGGCGATCAACGGGACTCTGCAGGCGGCGGGGCGCACCTTCACGTTCACCTTCGTCGACGTCGGCAACCCGCACTGCGTGATCCGCTCGCCGTGGCCCCTCGAGATCCTTCCTCTCCACGAGATCGGACCGGTGATCGAGGAGCACCGCTACTTCCCCCGCAAGGCCAATGTGGAGTTCTACGTGCCGGTCGACGAGCACTACGCCCGCATCCGCGTGTGGGAACGCGGCGTGGGGGAGACGCGCGCTTGCGGCACCGGCGCCACCGCCACCGCTGTTGCCCTCGTGCGCACCGGCGCCGCTCTCAGCCCGGTGACGGTCGAGCTGCCCGGGGGGCTCTTGACCGTGCGCGTCGACGGCGACTGGCGCGTGTGGATGACCGGTCCGGCCGAGGAGATCTACCACGGCGACCTCTCACGCGAGTTCCTCGGGCACCTCGAGTAACGTCGCACCAGTGAAACGCCTCTCACAGCGCGTCGAGAGCCTGCCGCCGTACCTGTTCGCCGAGATCGAGCGCAAGGTCGCCGCCAAGAGGGCGGCCGGCGTCGACATCATCAGCCTCGGCATCGGCGATCCCGACACGCCGACGCCGGCGCACATCATCGCGGCCCTGGTCGAGGCCGCCCGGGACCCCGCCACGCACCAGTACCCGTCGAACCAAGGCTCGCAGATCTTCCGCGAGGCGGTCGCGGGCTACTATCGGCGGCGTTTCGGCGTCTCTCTCGACCCCGAGCGCGAGATCATGGCTGCCCTCGGTGCCAAGGAGGCCATCGCCCACATCTGCCTCTGCCTGCTCGACCAGTCCGACGTCTGCCTTGCCTCCGACCCCGGCTATCCGGTCTATGTCGCGGGCCCGCTGCTCGCCGACGGGCACGCCGTGCGCCTGCCGCTGCTGCCCGAGCTCGGCTTCCAGCCCGACCTCGAGGCCGTCGGGCCGGCGGCACTCGCGAGGGCCAAGATGGTATTCGTGGGCTATCCCAACAACCCCACCGGCGCCGTGATCGAGGACGACTTCTTCGCGCGCCTGGTGGCTTTCGCCAGGGAGCACGACCTGGTGGTCGTGCACGACAACGCCTACGCCGACATCACCTACGACGGCTACGTAGCGCCCAGCTTCCTCGAGACGCTGGGCGCGAAGGACGTCGGCATCGAGGTCTTCTCGCTCTCCAAGACCTACAACATGACCGGCTGGCGCACGGGCGCCATCGTCGGCAACCCGGAGCTCATCGAAGCCTTCTGGCGTCTCAAGACGAACATGGACTCGGGCATGTTCGAGGCTGTGCAACGCGCCAGTGCGGCGGCGCTGGAGGGCCCGCAGGACGGCGTCGCCGCGCTGCGGGCTCTCTACCAGCGCCGCCGCGACCTGCTCGTCGCCGCGCTGCGCACCATCGGCCTCGAGGCCTCACCGCCCAAGGGCACCATCTACCTGTGGGTGCCTGTCCCCGAGGGACACACATCGGCGAGCCTCTCGAACCAGATCCTCGAGCAGGCGGACGTGATCGTCTCGCCTGGGGCCGCCTACGGGCCCAGTGGCGAGGGCTACGTCCGCTTCTCTCTCACGCTCCCCGACGAACGCCTGCAGGAGGCGGTCCGGCGCATCGAGGAGCGGGTACAACTCTAGTCAGCGCATGCCCACCATGGAGACATCCGTCGACCGGCCGCTGGCCGTCCTCTTCGCCGTGCTGCCCGGCGGCAGCAAGGCCGAGGACCAACGCGGCGAGGCCCTCACCGAGATCCGCGAGCTCCTCGAGTCGGCCGAGATCGGCTTCGCCGCCGAGGTCGTGCAGCACAAGGCACATCCCGATCCGCACTCGTACCTCGGCCCCGGGAAGCTGCAGGAGCTCAAGGCGACCGTGAAGCAGACCAAGGCCACGGTCGCGGTCTGCGAGGACAACCTCTCGCCCGCGCAGGTGGCCGCCGTCCTCGACGCGGTCGCCGCCGACGTGCTCGATCGCACGGAGCTGATCCTCACTGTCTTCTCCAAGCACGCGCACTCGCTCGAAGGCACCCTCCAGGTCCACCTGGCCCAGCTGGAGTACGAGCTCACCCGCGTGCGCGGCAAGGGCCTGGTGCTGTCGCGGCTCGGCGCCGGCGTCGACATGCGCGGCCCCGGAGAGACGAAGCTCGAGGTCGACCGGCGCGTCATCCGCCAGCGCATCCAGGTGCTGCGACGGCGCATCGAGCGCATGGCGCAGACGCGGCGTACGCAGCGCCAGCGCCGGCTGAGGGCGGAGGCGCCGCTCCTGGCGCTCGCCGGGTACACCAACGCCGGCAAGTCGACCCTGCTCAACAGCCTGACCGCCGCCGACGTGTCGGTGCGCGACCGCCTCTTCGAGACCCTCGATCCGACGACGCGCAGCTTCCGTTACCGCGACCGCGACTACGTGATCACCGACACCGTCGGCTTCATCCGCAAGCTGCCCCACCAGCTCGTCGACGCCTTCGCCTCGACGCTCGAGGAGACGCGGGTCGCCGACCTCGTGCTCGTCGTCGCCGACGCCGGTCTCGACGCCGGTGAGATCGAGGCGCGGCAGCAGACAGTCGCCGAGGTGCTCGACATGATCGGCTCCGATGTGCCGCGCCTCACGGTCTTCAACAAGATCGACCTCGTCGAGGATGCCGCCCTGAGGCGACTCGAGGCCAGGTACCCGCAGGCCGCGTTCATCTCGGCGCGCGACGGGGAGGGCCTCGGCGACCTGCAAGACCGCATCGCACGTTTCTGCGCCCGTCACCTCGTGTCGGTGAGCCTGCTGGTGCCCTACGATCAGGGCCGTCTCGTCCACCGCCTGCGCGGAGTCGCCTCGGACATCGAGCAAGAGAACACGCCCGAAGGCGTTCTGCTCAGGGCGCGGGTGCCCGCGGCCGAGGCGGCACGGTATCGCGAGTTCCGCGTCGACGGCGACGTTCACCACAGCGAGGAGCCCGCGGTCGAGTGACGGGCGAGCCCCTCAAGATACCGGTGATGCTCCTCGCCCCCGGCGCGCGTCTGCCCCAGCGTGCCTACGAGCACGATGCCGCCTTCGACCTGTTCGCCGTCGAGAACGCGATCGTGGCGCCGCAGCAGCGCCACGTGGTCGGCACCGGCGTGGCGCTCGGCCTGCCGCCCGGGATCGCGGCCTTGACGCTGCCGCGCTCGGGGCTCGCGGCCGAGTACGGCGTAGCCCTGGTCAACGCGCCGGGGCTCATCGATCCCGGCTATCGCGGCGAGGTGCGCATCATCCTGCTCAACACCGACCGCCACCATCCCTTTCACGTCCATGCCGGCGACCGTATCGCGCAGCTGCTCATCGTCAACCTGACTGCCGTGAGCTTCTTCGAGACCGTGCGGCTCGACGAGACCGACCGGGGCGAACGCGGGTTCGGCTCGAGCGGCATGGCGGCTCCCTGAAGGAAGGTTAGGAGTGACTGGAGACACTAAACGCGCACGCGAACTGGGGGAGGGGGAGGGGGCCGCGCGCATGGTCTACGGGAGCGCCGACGCGCGCCCGACGGTGCGCGTCGGCGCCGTCACCGTCATCGACGGGCGCTTGTTGCTCGTGCGCCAGGCCCGCGGTCGCGAGAGCTACTGGCTGCTGCCCGGCGGCGGCGTACGCTTCGGCGAGACGTTCGCCGAGGCGCTCGGGCGCGAGTTGCGCGAGGAGCTGGGCGCGGATGCGACGCACATGCGGCCGATCGCCTTCATCGAGTCGATCTCACCCGACATGGAGGCCTACGCGAAGCACGTCGTGCACGTGCTGCTCTGGACCGAGCTCGCCAACGCGGACGCTCTGCGCGACCGCCTGCTGCTGCACGACGTCTCGCCCGAGGCGTCCGTTCTCCGCGAGGAGCGACTCGCCGACCCGGCTGTGCTCGATGCAGCGCTTGTCGCGGCAGACGATCTCGCGCACATCCACTTGCGTCCGCCGATCAACGACTTCGTTCTCGACTGCCTGGAGAAGGCGCCGGGCGGCGTGGCTTTTCTCGGCCGGCGCTGGTAGGCGCTCGACCGTCTGGATGACCGTGGTCGGTCTGGCGGACTGCTGGGGAGGCTCGTCGAGCCTCGTGTGTAACGCGCGATAATCTACGTTATGTAAAGTAAGATCAGACGAGGCCCTTTTGAGCGCTGCCGCCGGCCCCACCGGCGTCCCGGATTCGGCATCCCCCACCGCTGTCACTTTGGTGACTGTCGGCCGGCATCAGACGAAGGGTGGCGTCACGCGGTAGTCGCCGGCGTGCGATCATCCGTCCGCTCGTTATCGACGCCATCGCCGTGTTGCTCTGTGCGCAGCTGCTCATGAGTGCGGCGGAGATCCGATTCCTGAGGTCGTGTGCGTTCGGCGTCCTTCGTTCGCCGCTCCGTCAGCGACGGCCCCACCCAACGTCGGCCTCACCTACGATACTGATCGCGAGGCTGAGCCCGGGTACTGGGTCTCGGCGCGGTACGCACGGAGGGCAAAGCTGGCGCCTGGATCGCCGCTGGCCATGTCGCGGCATCGGACATCGTTCGGAGCCGGGCGTTGCGGGAGGGCGCAAACACGCCACGGTACACGAACATATGTTCGCTACCGGCCAAGGGCGGCGCGGAAGTCCGCCGCGGAGGTGCTCTCGCAGGGACGAAGGCCTAGACGCTATGGCGGTTCTTTGACCGCCGAGCTTGCTGACGAAGGCCGGACCCTGTTCGCATATCTCGGGGGTTTGTCTGGCCGGAGACGAGCTCCGGCTGACCCCATACGAAGGGAGGGTCCGACCATGACCACGTTGACATGGGTTGGGTTGGATGTCCACGCCCGCTCCGTCGAAGCCGCTGCTCTGGACGCCCTGACGGGCGAGATCAGGCGAGCTCGCTTTGGTGGCAGTGCGGAGCCGGTCGTTGAGTGGCTTGCCAGGCTGCCCGCTCCGGTGCACGCTTGCTACGAGGCGGGACCGACGGGCTACGGCCTCTACCGAGCCGCTCAGCGGGCCGGTATTGAGGTCGATGTCGTCGCCCCCAGCAAGACGCCCCGGGCCAGTGGCGACCGCGTCAAGAGCGACCGCAAGGACGCCCAGCTGCTCGTGCGCCTGCTCTCTGCCGGCGCGCTCACCGTTGTCAGCGTGCCGCCGCCCACCTTGGAGGCCGCCCGCGACCTGGCGCGGGCTCGCGAGCAGCTGCGCGGCGACCTCATGCGCGCCCGCCACCGCGTCTCCAAGCTGCTTCTGCGTCACGGCCGCCTCTATGAGCGCCAGAGCAGCACCTGGACGCAGGCGCACCATCGCTGGCTTGCCGCCCAGCGCTTCGATGAGCCGGCGACCGAGCTCGCCTACCTCGACTCCCTGGCCGCCGTGGACGGCCTTATCGCGCGCAAGGCGGCCCTCGAGGAGCGCCTCTCGCAGCTGGCCGTGGCGCCCGAGATCTGGCCCACGGTGGCCCGCCTGCGCGCCTTCCGCGGCATCGACACCCTCTCGGCCCTGGTGCTGCACCTGGAGGTGTGCGACTGGGGGCGCTTCGCGCGCGCCCCGCAGCTGGCCGCCTGGCTGGGCCTGGTGCCCTCGCTGTGCCAATCGGGCGAGAGCGCCACACAGGGGGCGATCACCAAGACCGGCTCGCGCTACGCCCGCCGCATCCTGGTCGAGGCCGCCTGGCACTACGCCCGCCCACCGCGCATCGGCGCCACCCTGACCAATCGCCAGCAGGGCCAGCCCGACCACGTGCTGCAGATCGCCTGGCGGGCCCAGCTCCGCCTGTGGCACCTGCAGCGGCGCCTTGCGCAGCGCGGCAAACCGGCCAACGTGGTGACGGTCGCCCTGGCACGCGAGCTGGCCTGCTTCTTGTGGGCGGCAGCCGTGGCCCCCTAAGGGCGGCTGATCGACCCCCCGTTCGGAGGGCAGGCGTCGGGCCGGCAGTCTGCCGGCATGCGCGACCGTACTATGGGCAGCCGCAAGGCAGCACCCGTTCCTAGAGAAGCGCCAAGCCGGTGACGAAGTAGCGCACCGGGGTAGCCAACCCCCGCATATCAGATTGACCGACCGTCGTATCCGCGCCCGGCGCCTGCCATCCGAACTCCTCGCTACCCGCGTCGAACGGGAGGTTCAGCCCTGCCTGCTTGACAGGATGAGCGCCATATCAGTACTGCACCAAGCTCAGCAGGTCGTACCCAGGAAGCTTGTCGCGGCCGCGCAGGTCGACGAGCTCGACGATGAAGGCGAGCCCCACGACCACGCCGCCGAGGCGCTCGACCAGCTCGCACTTGGCCTTGGCCGTCCCCCCCGTCGCCAGCAGGTCGTCGTGGACCAGCACGCGCATGCCGGGCTTGATCGCGTCTTCGTGCATCTCGAGACTGTCGGTGCCGTACTCGAGGGCGTACTCGGCGGAGATCGTCTTCCACGGGAGCTTGCCGGGCTTGCGCGCCGGCGCGAAGCCGATGCCGAGCTTGTAGGCCATCGCGGCGCCGAGTATGAAGCCCCGCGACTCGGCGCCGACGATCAGCTCGGCGTCCTTGCTCTGCGCGTAGTCGGCGAGCTTGTCGACGGCGAAGCGCAGCGCCTCGGCGTCGAGGAGCAGAGGCGTGATGTCCCGGAAGAGGATCCCCTCCTTGGGGAAGTCGGGGATGGCCCGAATCTTGCCCGCGATGTCTACTGCAGCCCTCTGCTCCATGCCTTTGTCGCCCTCCGCCTCAGTGCCCCTGGGTGCCCACCGTGCGACGTATGTTCTTCGTCAGCAGCAGCTGCTGCAGCTGCGAGGTCGCCTGCACGATCTCCTCGAGTGAGTCGAGCGCCTCGCGACGGCGCTCCGGCCGCCGCGAGCGCAGCGCGGGCAGAAGAAGCTGCTCGATCAGGCCCCACTCCCTGTCGATCGAGCTCTTGAGGGCGCGCAGGTTCTTCGGTCGCAGACCCGCCGCGGCGAGCTGCTGCGCCGTCGCGATGATGGCGGCGTCGGTCTCGGCGTAGCGCTTCACGCCGCCGACCTGACGCGTGCTCACGAGCTCGTAGTCCTCGAGCTCGTCGAGAAGCCCGCCGTCGGCGCCGGTCATCTCGCGGATCTCCTCGGAGGAGTACTCGCGCTCCTCGCCGGAGGGCACGAAATCGGCCTTGCGCAGACCGGTGCGCGCCGGAGTCGGAACGGCCGCTGCGGGTCGCTCCAGCTCGCGCCGGATCACCTTCAGCGGCAGGTACTCGTCGCGCTGCAGTGAGAGCACGCGCACCAGCCGCCGGTAGTCCTCGGGCGAGAAGAGGCGATAGCCTCCTTTGGTGCGCCGCGGCGAGATGAGGCGCTGCTCCTCGAGATAGCGCAGCTTGCTGACCGTCACGTCGGGGAACTCGTCCCTCAGGCGGTCGACGACAGCGCCGATCGTCATCAACCTGTCGTCGCCGATATCGAACAGGAGCTCGGTCTTCTCGCTCACGGGGTGATGAAGGTGAACTTGTACTTGCCGATCTGCACGTCGTCGCCGTCGAGAAGCGAGTGGCGGTCCGCTCGCCGCCGGTTCACGTAGGTGCCGTTGAGACTGCCCTCGTCGGTGAGCACGTAGTCGCCGTCGGTCACCGTCACGACGGCGTGGTTGCGTGAGACGGTGACGTCGTCGAGGAAGATGTCGGAGTCGGGGTGGCGACCGATGGTAGTGCGCGGCTTGACCAGCGCGTAGGTTTCGCCCGCCCTGCCGCCACCGCTCCTTATGACAAGGGTCGGGCGCTCGAGCACGAGCTCGCTCAGCGACTGCGCCTCGTGCTCCTCGTCACCGAGTGAGAAGCTGGCGGTGGTCTGCCCCTCCTCCTCCGTGAGAAGCCGGGTGCCGCAGCGAGCGCAGTAGTTCACGCCCTCCGAGTTCTTGAAGCCGCAGTTCGGGCAGAACATGCGCGCCGGCGCCTTCAGTCCTTGGGCTCGGAATCGGACTCGCCGGTCTCGGGCTCGCCCCCGAAGGGCCCCTTGCCAGCGAGGATCTCGGAGAGGCGCTCCAGATCGTCCCCGGAGATGATGGACTTGCCTTCCCCGTGCTGGCGCTGCAGCCGAAGCACGAGCTCCGCGCGGAGGATGTCGATCTTGCCCTGCAGGATGCGTCGCCGCTGGGAGATCTCGCGCTCCTCCGCGACGAGCTCGTTGATCATGGTCTTGAGCTCGCCGTCTGAGAGCGAGACGAGGTCGACGATGTCGTCCATCGGGGTTGCCTCCCGGTCGGTCGAAGAGGACATAGACTACCGGACCCAGAGTCAACCTTCAAGTTGACCTTGAGGCCGCGCGGAGTGACCGCCCAAGTGACCGTCGCGGCCGTCCTCGGCCTACGGGCGTTCGGTCGCCCAGGGCGGTCGCTGCGACACTCGTCCTACGGTGGCTCGGTCGCCGCGGGCGGACCCGTCGGCGGCAGCGGAGGCTGCCCCGTTTCGGCTTCGCGTGCGGCGACGCGCACCACGCCGCGCTCCACGAGTCGCAAGAGCGCGCGCAGCGCGTCGTACTCGTCGGCCAGACCCTCGAGCAGCATGCCGGCGACGATGTCGCCGACATCGCGCGCTCCGGGCCCGAGGTAGCCCAGAATCCTCTTCTCGACCGCGTCGTCGGACTCGCCGCCGATGAACGTGGCGCGGCTCGTCGCCGGCAGCGCGTCGCGCAGCCTGAACACTTCGTCGACACGCCGCATGCCCTCCATGAGCAGGGACGCCGGTGGGCAGGTCGAGCGTCTCCTCCCCGGGGTCGGCCTCGGTGTCGAAGGAGAACGAGCCCTCACGAAAGGCGAGCACGGCGTAGAAGGCTCGCTCGCCCCGCAGCGCGCCGGCGCTGGCGTTGATGAGCCGTCCGGCCTTGAACGAGAGCGTCGCGGCCGCCTCTCCGTCGCCGCCGATGATCTGGAGCCGGCCGGACTTGCCGCCCAGCGAGATGACCTCTATGAGATCCGAGAGCGCCAGCTCCGACAACGTGCCTTTGAGACTCAAGGGGCCAGCCTTCCTCCCGAGGGCGTCGAGTCGCGTGGGATGGTATCACACGACCCCGCGCACAGTTGGTCTCCCACTCGCGCTTGCGAGCAGGGCTAATGGTGGCCGCACCGACGGTCGATACAAGCTAGGCAGGGCGCTGCCCGGCCGGGCAACGCCGTAGTGTATACTCCCGCGTGGTGCGGGCGCGGCAATACGAGGAGTCGGCGTGGCCAAGCGCAAGGGTCTCGTCATCAACGATCGTCAACTCGACCTCTGCGACGACCTCCTGCGCAAGCTCAAGGAGGTCTCCGGATCGACTTTCCTCGCCCTCATCTCGACCTCCGGACAGCCCATCACGACGGCCTCCGACGACTACCATCCCGAGACGCTCTCGCTGGCCTCGCTCGCGGCCGGCTCCTTCGCCGCGACGCAGCAGCTCGCCAGCATCCTCGACGAGAAGGAGTTCACGCTCCTCTTCCACGAGGGCAAGAACTCGAACCTGCACGTGTCGCAGGTCTCCGACCAGGTGCTGCTCATCGTCACCTTCGGGCGCGACACGCAAGTGGGCAAGGTCCGCCTCTACACGCAGCGGGCGGTCGACATCCTCAGGCCGATCTTCGAGAACCCCGACGAAGAGAACGATTCGCTGCACGTTGACGAGGACTACGAAGCCTCAGCCGGCAAGATGATCGACGACCTCTTCGCTGACGTAGAAGGGGAGGCGGATGCCGCTCATTAACTTCGCCGCCCGCGAGATCAACTACAAGATCGTCTACTACGGTTGCGGGCTCTGCGGCAAGACCACCAACATCCAGTACATCCACCGCAAGATCAACCCGCAGGCGCGCGGCAAGCTGGTCTCGATCGCCACTGAGGAAGAGCGCACCCTGTACTTCGACTTTCTGCCCTTGAGCCTCGGCACCGTCAAAGGCATGCAGACGCGCTTCCACCTCTACACCGTGCCCGGACAGAGCTACTACAACGCCAGCCGCAAGCTGGTGCTGCAGGGCGTCGACGGCATCATCTTCGTCGCCGACTCGCAGATCACCCGCCTCGACGAGAACGTCGAGAGCTACCTCAACCTCTGGGACAACCTGCTCGCCCAGGGCGACGATCTGACGAAGCTCGGCTTCGTCGTCCAGATGAACAAACGCGACCTCTCCGACGTGTTCTCGATCGAGGACCTCAACGAGCTCCTCAACCACACGGGCTCCGCCGTGACCGAGGCTTGCGCGGTCAGCGGCTTGGGCGTTTTCGAGACGCTCAAGATCGTCTGCAAGCAGGTCATCGCCAAGACGGCCTAGCTCGCGGTAGCCCGGCCGTCTGGCTGTCTCACTGAGCACGGTGGGTAGCCTGAAGAGCCTCATACCTCCGGCATCCCCACGCGCATGGACGGTGCTCGCGGGCGACGCGATCGCGCACGCGGGCTTCGGGCTGGTCTTTCCCTTCCTCGTCATCTACCCGAGCCAGGGTCGCGGTCTGAGTCTCTCACTGGCCGGACTCTGCCTGGGCGTGCTGGCGCTGGGAGACTTCGCCGCAGGGCCGGTCGCCGGCGCCATCGCCGATCGCGTCGGGGCGCGACGCGTCCTGATCGCCAGCGTGGTCCTCACGGGGTGTCGACGGCCGCGCTCTCCCTCGTGGGGGCCGCTTGGCAGGCGCTCGTCGTAAGCCTCCTCATCGGACTGGGCGCAGCCGGCATCCACCCCTCCATGAACGCCGTGCTGGCGACCTCGGTGACGGCGGCGCGTCGCTCCAACGTCTTCGCCCTCGAGCACGCTGTCGGTAACGCGGGGTTCGGCGCGGGGGCGATCATCGGCGGCCTCGCCGGCGACGTCTCGCACCCGCGCAGCTTCGTGGTCCTGTTCGTCGGCGCCGGCCTGGCGCTGGGCGTGTGGGCGTTGCTCTTGGTGAGGATGGGGGGGCGAGCCCGCCACAGCTGCGCCCGATCACGAGCCGGGCATGAGCCCTGCCGGTATTGGCGCTGACGCTGCGGCGAGCGAGCGGTCGGCTGCGACGGCGCCGCGGCCCGTCGTCAAGACGGGCTACCGCGCCGTCGTAGCCGACCGCGTCCTCGTGCGCGTGTTGGCGATCGTGGCCCTGCTGGTCGCCGTCTCCGGCGCGCAGCTCGACGCGGCCTTCCCGATGTACGCGACGACGAGCGCCGGCGTCGGTACGCGGGTCATCGGCATCGCCTTCGCCGCGAACACGCTTACCGTCGTCCTCTTGCAGCTGGTCGTGCTGCACAAGCTGCGCGGCCGACGCCGCACACGCGCTCTGATGATCACCTGCCTGCTGTCGGCCGTCTGTTGGCTCCTCACGCTGCTGGCCGGACACGTGGGCGGTGGCGCTCCGGCCGCCGCCGCGCTCATCCTGGCACTCGTCGTGGTCGGTATCGGCGAGACGTTCTGGTCGCCGAGCACGCCGGGCATCGTGAACGACCTCGCGCCGGACCGGCTGCGGGCACGCTACAACGCGATGTTGGGCTTCGCCGACGCCGGCGGCGCCCTCATCGGACCCCCGCTTGCCGGCCTGGTCATCGGCGCCGGCGTCGGCGGGCCATTCCTAATCGCCATCGCCGTGGCCTGCGTGCTCACCGTCCTGGCCGTGCGGAACCTCGAGCGTGTGTTGCCCCACGCCGCGAACATCGTCGGAGGCGAGGAGGCGGTACGGGCGACCGCCGTTGCTGAGCCGCTCTCCCCCACGCTCTAAGGATCACGCGCGCTCGCGAGCGGCCGCCCTCATCGTCCGTGTGCGGCCACTCCGACGGCCACGCGCGCGGGCCACTGACGACACGCTCCCGTGTCGCTGTCGCTCAGCGGAGAAACTTCGACACGAAGGGCGAGGTCTCGCCGCGACGCAGGTAGTGACCCGAGGGCCCCTCGCCGAGGAACTCCGAGAACCAGGACTCGTGCTCGATCTCCTCGTGCAGGATCGAGAGTGACAGGTCGTAGGTTCGGTGATCCTTGCCGGCGGTCAGGTTGCAGATCTGCGTGTAGCCTTTGACGGCGCAGCGCTCGGCGTTGACCAACACTGTCAGCATCGCCGTGATGTCGGTGGGATCTTCGGGCAGCGCTGCCGGCGGGCAGGCCGACTGGTCGTGGAACTCGTTCATGTGGCCCGGCAACGCACCGCCCAGCTCGTAGATGCGCGGCACCAGCGCCTCGAAGTGGTTGCGATCTTCGATGCGAGCCGTCTCGGCGATCTCCTTGATGCCCTCGCCCTCGAGACCGATGAGGTTCACCCTGAGGATGGTGTAGTAGTAGAAGGTAGTGAGCTCCGCACCGGCGTTCGCGACCAGCAGCCTGACCACATGATCGACGTCGACTCCGGCCTTCTCCACCATCTCGCGCGCGACCTTGGCCATCGTGGGCCTCCTTTCGTAGTCATGGTTTCTCCCGTGTTATGCCCGGAGCGCCAGTCGCGCACCCGCCCACCTCGACCGCGCTCGTCGCGTCCCGGCGCCCGTGGGCGACGCGTGTCGTTGCCATCTGCGACGAACGAGTCATCGTCAACGGCCGCTGAGCAGCGAGATCCAGCCGCCCGCTGGCCTGCCATCGTTACTCCGACAGGCGAGCAGTGCAGTGCGACGCGCGCGACGCGCAGCGACGCGGCCCTCAACGTGCAGAGCCGTCAGCGCGTGCCGACGCGCTTGATCCAGTCCTTGGGAGCGTAGGTCGAGGCGAACGTGTCCTTGAAGAGCGTGCGGCTGCCCTCGGAGACTGTGCGCGTGACCCGCACCGAGCGACCCGGAGCGCCCCGCTCCCAGGTGATGATGCCGCGCGAGAGCTGGTCGTCGTAGATCACGCGCGGCGAGGTCTTGCTGCTCGCCGGAGGGCGCAGGTCGTAGAACGCGCTCGTCTTGTAGGTGACGGTGCGGTGAGCGTTGCCGACGATGACCACCGTGAGCTCTCCGTGCCTGGCCCAGGAGCGCACCATGAGGGCGCTGCCGGTGTCGTTGCGGAACTTGAGGTCGTTGGCGCCCCAGGCGACCGTCGCGTCGCGCCCGATGGGATAGTGGTCGATGTAGAGCGCGTGCGGATGGCGCTCGCTGACCGGCAGGCCGTAGAAGAAGACGGCGTTGAAAAGCGTGGTGGCGAACTGGCAGATCCCACCGCCGACACCCTGGCGGTAGACGCCTCCCGAGATGATCGGGGCGTAGTCGAAGCCGCGGTTGGTGGTTCGCGGGCCCAGGGTCGCGTTGAGCGAGAACTCCTCACCGGCCTTCACGATCGTGCCGTCGACGATCTTGGCGGCCAGGGCGATGTTCTGCGCGCGGTTGTGGTTGTCGGGATCGAAGTAGGTCGAGAAACGCGAGCCGACGGCGTCGAGGCCGTCCATCAGCAGAAGGTCGGTGCTGACGCGCGGCTGCACAGGGCCAAGAGCCACGACGACGGTGCGCAGGCCGTCCTGCGTCGCGGCGTCGTCCATATCGGAGAGGAGCCGCTGCATATCGAGCATGAAGCCGTCCCTGCTGCGTGTGACGCGCGCCTCCTCGCCCTTGAAGACGATGTGCGCGTCGACCGGCGGTGTCTCGGCGAAGGCGAAGAGGCGATGGAGCTCGCGGCGGGCCGCCGCGTTGTCGAAGGTAAGCGGGTACTCGACGGCGTCGTCGCCGCTGTTGACGCTCAGCATGCCGGCGAGGCGGCCCGGCGCGAGCTCGATGCGCCGCCCCCGGTAGCGCAGGACGATGGACCGGCTCAGGTAGGTGTCGGCCTGCTCGGCTGCGAGCCGCGCCTGTTCGGTCGTCACCGCCGGCTGAGCCGCCGCCAGCGGCACCGGCCCGTTGTATTGGCGCAACCTGAGCAAGGAGTCGCTGAGCAGGCGCGCGAAGGCTTGGCGGTCTATCGTCGCACCTTCACGCGCCGCTCGCACGCGCACCCGCTCCCCGTCGAGCACGAGCGCGGCGTTGCGCGGCGGCGTGTCGACGAGCGGCCGCAGCTTCGCGACGGCCGCTCCGAACACCGCCGCGTCGAAACGCACGACCGGCTCGACCTGCGGTGTCCGCAGAACGTACAGTCTCAGCCCGAGCACGTTGAGCCGGCCGCCGTCGACGGCTGCGTCGACGGTGGCCGGCACGTCGACCTTCAGCCCGAGGTCGGAGAGCTTCATCTTGACCACGCCCTTGCGCGTGACGAGCGTCGCCGTTGCGGTGCCCATGAGCTCCTGCGCGCGCGCCAGCCGGCGTGCGGCCTCGGTGCGCGACGCCCCCGAGACGCAGAAGCCGGCGACCTTCGCGCCGTAGGCGACGCGGTCGTGCATCACGACCTGCAGCCAGCCGAAGAGGCCGACGCAGACCAGGATGACGACCACCGAGACGAGGATCCTCCACCCACGCCAGGTGGACGGCAGTCGCAGACGCACCGGGCAAGCTCCCTGCAGAGGCTTTCCGCACGCGCGGCCGCGCGGCCGCGGGCGGCGGTCGAAGACGTTATCGGCGCGGACAACGGGCCGCTTTACAGGGGCCGACGCCCTCCGTCCTCAGCAGAGACGATTCGCGGGAGTGATGTCCTCCTGGCGGCTATCCCTCCGCAGCCAACGCCCGGCGGTGGTCCTACTCCCGGTTCTCCTCGATCACGCGGCGTACCTGACGCACGAAACGGTCGGCCATCTTCTCGCTCTCGAGCGGGTCGTTGCCCTCGGCGTAGATGTGGAAGACGGCCTCGTCGGCGTCGGGCAGGATCTGGGCCCAGCTACCGTTCTGGAACACCTTGATGCCGTCGAGCAGGCTGATCTTGCCCTTGCCGTCCTTCTGCACCTTCTGCAGACGCTCGGTCACGGTGCGCATCACGGTGCCCTTCAGCGACCAGGGACAGCCCACCGTCTTGTGCACCAGCGTGCTCGTCGGCAGCTCGGCGATCTGCTCCGAGAGCGTCTGCGCGTGCGGCGCCAGCAGCTCGAGGAGCTTGCCGAAGCTCATGATGGCGTCGAAGCCGGGCAGGAACTTGGGAAAGATGTAGCCGCCGCTCATCGTGCCGGCGAAGATCACGCCGCGCGCCGTCGAGGCGTCCATGAGGGCCGGCAGCGAGACCTTGGTGCGTTCGATCGCGACGCCGAACGGCGTCGCGATCTCCTCCGCCAGCCTCGTGACCGTGAGCGGCAGGGCGATCTTCTGTCCCTTCTTCGCCTCCTGCGAGACCAGCTTCACGAACAGCAGCAGCGCCTTCTCGAGCGGTATCTCCTCGCCCCTCTCGTCTACGATGTACATGCGCTCCGCGCCGGGTTCCAGGATGACTCCGAGATCGGCGCCCATGACCTTCACCAGGCGGCGCACGCCCATGATGTTGCCGCCCAGCTCCTGCGAGCCCACCGCCGTGCGCATCTCGTCGGTGAAGGCGTGCAGCGAGAGCACCTCGGCGTTGAGCTTGCCGAGGACGTTGGGCAGGATCAGCGCCGCCGGCGAGTACGAGTAGTCGATGACGAGGCGATAGGCGCGGTTGCGGATGCGCTCCACGTCCCACGAGCTCGTCAGCCCACCGCACGTACAGCTCGCTCGAGCGCGAGGGGAACTGGATCTCCCCCACCTCGGTGTAGAAGGCGCGCCGGTAGTCCTGGCGGCCGTAGTACTTCTCGATGTCCTTCTGCGTCTTCTCGGTGATGGGGATGCCGGGAGGCTCGAAGAGCTGGATCTGCAGGATCTCAGGATCCCAGGACGAGACGCGCACGTGGATGCCCCCCTGCGCGTTGCCGCTCTTGATCTCGAAGCGGTTGACGGCCGCGGAGCTGACGCGCAGATCGCGCACGTTGACGCCGGTCGCGTTGAGGCCGCTGATCATGGCTCGCTTGGTGATCCGCGAGGCCGGGTGCGGGTCGCGGCTGGTGACCACCTTGGCGCCTTTCGGGAGTGCCGTGCCGTACGCCTGCGCCACCTTCAGGGCCAGCTCGGGTGTGATGTCGACGTTGATGAGACCGACCACCCCGTCCTTGCCGAAGAGGCGCGACGTGCCGCGCGACTCCCAGATGATGCTGGAGTGGATCTGCGCTCCCGACTCCACCGTCTTGAAGGGATAGATCTTGACGTCGGGCGAGATGACGGCCTGCTCGCCGATCACGCACTCGTCACCGATCGCCGCGCCCTCGCTGATGGTGACCCCGGCGTTGATGTCGCAGTTCTTGCCGATGATTGCGCCGTAGATCTTCGTACCATTACCGATATAGACATTGGAGTCGATCACCGAGAAGCGCGTCTCGGCGTGGCCCTTCACAACGACGTTGCTGCCCAGCACCGAGTAGGGCGCGATGCGCGCGTCGCGGTCGATCTTGGCGTAGTTGCCGATCAGCGCCGGCCCCGTCACGTTGTCGAGCGAGTCGACGTTGACGTTCTCGCCGATCCAGACGTTCTCGCCGAGGCGGATGCCGGGGATGTTGGCCTCGACCTTGCCGTCGAGCACGTCGCGGTTGGCGGCCAGATACTGCTGCAGGTTACCGATGTCCTGCCAGTAGCCGTCGACGACGGAGCCGTAGAGCGGCTTGCCGAGCTCGAGGAGCTTGGGGAAGAGCTCCTGGCTGAAGTCGTACTGCTGCCCCGCCGGGATGTACTTGAAGATCTCGGGCTCGAGCACGTAGACGCCGGTGTTGACCGTGTCGGAGAAGACCTGCCCCCACGTCGGCTTCTCGAGGAAGCGCTCGATGCGCCCCTCGTCGTCGATGACGACCACCCCGAAGTCGAGCGGGTTCTCGACGCGTTTGAGGGCGATGGTCACCATGGCGCCACGACGCTTGTGCTCGTTGACGATGGCGCTGAGGTCGAAGTCGGTGAGGGCGTCGCCCGAGATGACGATGAACGTCTCCCCCAGCTCGGCTTCGGCGTTCTTGACGCTCCCCGCCGTGCCCAGCGGCTGCTGCTCGACCGAGTAGCTCAGGTTGACACCCAGCGTCTCGCCGTCGCCGAAGTAGCCGCGGATGATCTTGGGTAGGAAGGCCACGGTGACGACGACGTCGTCGATGCCGTGGCGCTTGAGGAGCTCGATGATGTGCTCCATGCAGGGCTTGTTGCAGACGGGCACCATCGGCTTGGGCTGGTTGCTCGTGAGCGGACGCAGGCGCGTCCCCTCTCCCCCGGCCATGACTACGGCTCGCATACGCCTCACCTTCGTCGCGACGGGCTGACTCGCCGGCTTCGAGCTCCCCACCACGCTGGAGCTCACTCGCCGGCGCCGATGGCCGTCGTCGCGCGACGACCGCGTACTATCGTCGCAGCGCCCGTCGGCCGTGTCGGCGAATGGCCACAGACGACATGGTTCTGACGAACTGTGGCCTGTCCCAAACAATACCAGAAAGGGAACAGCGGCCGACCGCCGCCAAAGGAGTTCGCGGTTGTCGATTCGCGTTTCGGCGGAGGCCTAGGGGTGTGCGCTCCCGGGGCTCGCGCCCACGCCTCCCGACGGGCCCCCGCCCCGGCGCGCGCGCGTCTCGCGCACGCCACGCGCGAAATAGGCCGCACCGGTGGCCAAGTAGAGCGCGGCGCCGACGCAGAAGGTGACCCAGCCGACCAGGCGTAGGTCGAGGATGAACCACTCGATGGCACAGATGAGGACGAAGTTGGCGAGCTTGCCGAGCCGCTCGATCTCGAGCGGCGGCTCGCCCTTCTGGTGCCAGATCACCGCCGCCCCGATGAGGAGCAGGGCGTCGCGGACGATGAGCGGTACGACAGCCCACCAGGGCAGTGTCCCCGTCAACAACAGCGTGCTCAGGATGACGATGTAGAAGGTGCGATCGACGAGCGGATCGACGATCCGTCCGAAGCGGCTCGTGGCGCCGAAGCGGCGTGCGAGCCAGCCGTCGGCGACGTCGGACAGGGCCGCGATCAGAACAACGATCGCGGCCCCCCACGCCGCCCCGGGCGTCTCCGTCACGAAGAGCACCACGAAGAGCGGCAGCGAGGCCATGCGGCCCAGCGTGACGACGTTGGGCAGCAGGCGCACCACTCCTTGGAGGCTCGAAGAGGGGGCCGCTACGGACATGAAGGAAGTCTACCAGGAAGGCTCGCCGAGGCCTTTCGGCCCGCGGCCCGCGAAGCCGGCGCACCGGAGCCGGTCGGCGCGCAGCGCGTGCTACAATAGCGCTCCGGTCGGCGTGTGGCGCAGCCTGGTTAGCGCACTAGTCTGGGGGACTAGGGGTCGCCAGTTCAAATCTGGCCACGCCGACCATTCTTTCCCCTGCAAAGCGCCTCTTTCCGCAAATGCCCCCCGACCCCTCGCAAGGCCGTTTTGCTAACGTTTTGCCAACGCCAGTTTCGCGACCCGCCCGACGGCCTCGGTCTGGAGGCCCGGCACGGCGTGCGAATAGATGTCCAACGTGACCGAGATGTTCGCGTGGCCCAGCTGGTCGGCGACCGTCTTCGGGTGCTGCTTCTCCTGAAAGGCGAGCGTCGCCCACGTATGTCGCAGATCGTGCAGGCGGATCGCCGGCAGCCCCACCTCAGCGACGAGGGCGCGAAAGGCGCTGCCCATCCAGTCGGGCCGAACCGGCACACCGAAGCGCGTCTCCCCCTGGGCGTAGGCCGCTTCGTGCGTGAACACGTAGCCGTCGCGATCGCTCCATTCCTTGCCACGCTCGAGCTTCTGCGCCGCCTGCACCTTCTTCCAGCGATGCAGTTGCGCCACGGTGCCGTCGTCGAGAGCGACGACGCGCCGGCCGCGGGCCGTCTTCGGGGGCGATACGGCCACCTCTCCCCCAACGATCACCCTGGCCCGTTGCACCGAGGCCGTGCCCGCTTTTAGGTCGAGGTCGCTCCAGCGCAAGCCGCAGACCTCGCCTCGCCGCATCCCGGTGAGCGCCGCCGTGTACCAGAGGGCGACTTGCATAGGGTCGGCCGGCCGCGTGCGTGTGTAGGAGTACGCCTTGCCCTTGCGCTGGCGCTCCTCGCGCGTCTACGCTCGCACGCGAGCCCCTCGGCCGCTTCTAGGAAGCGACCAAGCTCGTCCGCGCTCCAGGTGCGCATCTCGGGCCGCTCCGCGTCCAGAGAGGGCGGGTCGGCATCGTCGGCGACGTTGCGGTAGACGAGGTGCCATCGTGTCGCGTCGCGCAAGGCCCGGTGGATGAGAGCGTGAACGTGGCGCGAGGCGTAGGCGCCGAGCGGGCCGTTCCCGGCTAGAGCCTCCCATACGTAGAGCTGCCTTCTCAGGAGTCTCGTATCACCATGCTTCTACGCCTGTTGTGGCGGTTGTTCAAGCGTTGGGCGTGTAGGCAAGGGAGCCTGCGTGCGCTGCTGGTGGCCCGAAGGTAGGTTCAGGCGGAGTTGCGTTCAGCCTCGAAACGCCCAGGCGAGCACCAGGACGAGGCCGGTCACACCGGCGAGCCGCAACGCGACTCTAGTCAGGACGAGGCCCGCTTGGAGTCGAGCCCGGTTCCGGTCCCACGGATTCTGTGTCCAGTCGCACGCGCCCTGTGCCGCCGCCCTGTGAGCTGGCAGACCCGCGGCGGTCGGCATGGGGGCAGCCTGGCCCCTCTGGCGGGCGTCGGCCTGCCGCAGGAACGCTCTCCATGCGGCGTTCGCAGCCTCCGCTGGCGGCCCGCCGGTGTCCGACCTCCCGGTAGAGGTCGCCGACGTCTCTTCCTCTCTCCGGACTGCCTCTTCTAGCTCGCCGATGTAGCCCGCCAGCCGTACGCGGCAGCGGGCGATGCCTGCTTCTCTGGTGGCTCTCCAGGCGGCGTCCTCGTCGGGGGCGGCGAGGGAGAGGTGGTTGATCTGTGTCTTCTCGTGGGCGATGAGGCGCTCCAGGCGGGCCTCTTGTCGCTCCTGCGCTGTCGGCATCGCCGGCATGGTGTCTCCCTCATTGGCTACGCAAAACTGATGAAAACTAGCGTACCCGACGGTACGCTTGGGCAAGCCCATCATACTACCCACGTCCACTGTTGAGCCGAGGAGAAGCAAGACCAGAAGAGAGGGCGGGAATCACCGCCGCTAGAGGAGCTTGAGTTGGCCGAAGGCGATACCCTGCTGACACCGGAAGAGGTGGCCGAGCGGCTGTCTATTTCCGTCTACACGGTCAAGGACTGGCTACGCGCCGGGCGGATAAAGGGGGTCAAGGTCTCGCCGCGTCTGTGGCGCATCAAGGAGACCGACCTACAGGCGTTCATCGACTCCTTGGACGACTAGGAGATGAGACGGCTCATGCCGCTAGGGAGTGACACCGGGGGCCGATTGCGCTGGCGCTGACGAGCCGGTGGTCAGTCGCGCCTTTGCTCCCTCAGGGGAGCCGGCGCGGTGGAGTGGTCAGCAGCCAGGCCGCGCCGGCCGACTGCACCGTAACGGCCGTGCGGCGCGTCGTGAAGACCGCTGGGGCGTCAGTCGGGTTGACGTTGGGAAGGAGCCGCGTCGTCTACCTGTCGTCGTCGTCTCAGTCGCATTCGCATTGTCGCTCGTTGGCTGCGGCACGAGGCAGAGCAACGCCGAGCCGATAGTGCCAGTGCAGGGGAACACCGAGCCAGCTTCGGCAGCGCCGGTTAAAGGTCCTTAGGGTCGGGAAGCGCCTCCGTGAGAACCGCCAGGAGGACGCCCGCAGAGTCGTTGTGGTCATCTTCCCGCGCGATCTCCACCGAACACTCCAGCGGCTCCTTGCGGCGACGAAGCGCCGCCGAGTACCGCGCTGCGTCCTTCTTGCGGAGGTAGCCGATCCGCTCGCCGCTCACCCAGACCCCGACGGCGTTCTTGTCGTAGGGGTTGTCGGGCTGCGGGATTAACCATGCCCTCCGCTGCCCGGTGCCGACGCGCTTGAGGGCGTCCTGGCAGTACACCTCACCGGTGATGGCGGTCCTCCTGTCGGTGAGCTGGTTCCACCGCTTGTCTGACCGAGGCGTCTCCTCGGCTATCTCGAGAATCAGACGTCGATGGCCCTCGATGGCAGCGTCTGGATTGTAGACGGGTAGGGAGAGCGGCAGCTCGCGCCTACGCGAAAACAGTCCCACGATCCCCCTCCGGTTGGCGGGGACCGACGATTGATGGGACGTTGAGTGCCCTCCCACGTGTCCGAGATTCGCGTTGTGACAGGCCCCCGCCTCGTACGAGTCTGCGCTCAGAGGAGTGGTCCGACAAGGCAGTCTGGAGGGGAAGGGTAGCCTGCAGTGTCAACGGGCGGTCAGTTCAAGGCTGGCAGCACGGCAAGGCTGCGTCTGCGAGGTCTGCGAGAGGCGAGGTCGACGAGGAGTAGGACGAGGGAGTGAGGTATCGGCGCGACTGTCTACCCGCTCGTCAGCGCCAGCGTAGCCGGCCCTCGCGGTAACGGGCCTCTGTGCGAGGCGAACGGCCCGGACCGGCCACCGGGTGTCCGGGCCGCTGCTCCTGACGCGGTCGCGGGTGTGGATGGGGCAACAGGCGGCGGCATGTGTCCGCCGCCCCTGAGGCCGCACCTCCGTTAGTAGACGATGAGCGTGTTGGAGCCCGGCGTGACCTGATTGTTGCCGGCTCTGTCCTTGGCGTAGACGAAGAAGCGATAGGTCGCCTTTGGCAGCGTGCAGTGGAAGTAGCACTGGTGGGGCCCGACCAAATTCACAAAGTACCGGTACGACTTGACTACGACTTTGGTCTTCCAGAACGCGAGGGTTCTGACCTCGATCTGCACGTTGCCACTTTCGCCGTTGGGCACGGCGTGCCGCCCCCGCTATCGGGACGGGGGCGGCGCTGCGAGGGGTATCCCAGGATGCGAGCCTTGTCTCTGTCAGTCAGGCCTCCCAAGGTCGAGGCCAACGGGCGCATGGCCCGAGTAGCGCAACCACGTACCCACGACGAGCGCGGCCAGTGCGACCAGGATCAGCCTGCGTCTCGTCGCCGCGGTCATCGGATCAGTACGGGATGGTCGTCACGTGGATGGTCCCGGCTACGCTCTTGCCGGCGACACTTTGCGGAGCCGCCTCATCGAGGTAGAAGCTCAGCCGGACGACCGCCACACTGTCGGGGATAGAACGGCGCCCCGTTGCTGGCACCGGTCGTGATGAAGTCCTGTAGTGAGCCGCTGTTGTCGAACGTGCTGCCGCTGGACGGGAAGTGGTTCATCACCCAGGACATCGGGTTGTCGGGCGCGCTTCATGAGATGCGGTACTTGACGTTGCTCAGGACGTCGGCGTCCGGGGTGCCTGTCGGCACTAACTTCACACTCATCTTCACGGGCGCCGTCGTGCCCGCCGGTGCCGTCAGCTTCACCCAGTTGTTGGCCGGCCAGGCGAACTCCCACTCGCCACTGTCACCGGGGTTGGGTGGGTTGACCGCAACGGGCATGAGATTGTCGCAGGTGATGGACGTGTGGAATGAGATTGTCGCAGGTGATGGACGTGTGGCCCGTCTGATAGGTGACTACCAGAGAGGCAGGCGCTTGCGCCGTAGAACCCTGGAAGGGCAACGGCACGTCGCCCAACCAGGCGACTTCATCCAGCTTCACTAGTTGGCGCCCGACCGCCTCAATACACCCAGGCCGGACTCGCAGGGCGTCTCACAGACCTGATGCTCAGCAGACACGTCGACCATCTGCTGGTTTCTTCGTTTGACAGTATTCGGTGGGCGACAGACTACCGCACGAATCTCACGTACGACTCCAACTGCGAGTTCTTTGCAGCAATCGTCGATGAGTCCGGCGAGAGCGTCCTTGTCGTATTCGACTCGGAGTTAACCAGACTGCTCTTCACGTCGAAGTAAGCTTCAAGAAACTCCCTCAGTCGGTCTTTGTAGGGGCAACAGGCCGTCGGGCTAGTCGTGGGGAGCCCGCGAACTCGCATATTCACGCACCCGCCATCGCATACGGGAAGAAAAAAGCACTCCCTGCATTCCGCGCGCTCGAACGGGTCCGAATCCATCATGTATCGCATGAACAATCCGCGATTCCAGGGTCTGTCGTCCGCCAAACTGCCAATAACCATGCCCGAGTCGCTTGCATCCTGCAGGCACTTGTAGAGCTCGCCTTCGGGGCCGACAACCCAACTGCTGTTTTGCGTGGCCATGCAGCCAAGCGTCAGGCCAGGATACGTGAGTCCGTCAGCAATGCCATAGTCGCGAAAGAGGCCAAGATGAAAGTCGCAACACTCGAGCCTGCTGAGCTGAGCCTCGGTCTCTGACGATCCCTGAGGTGGGAGCACCATGCCAGTGCTCACCACGAGCCGCTCTTCCCCGAAGCTTCGCTTGAGTTCGCTGTGGAGAGCTGGATACGCATCAGCGTTGGTTGCGTCGATGTTGACCCGCACGTGAACAGTTCCATGCCAATGCTCAAACAGGTGGCCGATGTTGGCCATAATGACTGCGAATGTGCCGCCACCACACCTGAGCCTCCTGCGCTTGTCGTGTACCTCCTGTGGACCATCGATTGTGACTTGGACAGCGACCACGCCCAATTGCTCCAGCTCGCGGCTCACTCGTTCACTAAGCAAGTAGCCGTTTGTTGTGAGGGTGGCACGTAGCGGCAGTCCAAGGTTCTTCAGCTTCTGGGTCAGCCTTCTCATTGTCGCGAAGCGGATCAGCGGCTCGCCGCCGAAAGTCGCTCTCTGTCCTCCGCGTGTCTCCCGAGGCGGTCGGCCCCAGTAAGCACGAAGACCGGCCTGCGGGCCGGTCTCACCAGTGGCTCCCCGCCGGTATTGGTGGCCGCAACGTGCCGCCGGCGGATCAGAGCCTCCCGTACGAAGCACTGCCTTCTCAGGAGTCTCGTATCTCCTTGCTTGTACGCCGGAGGGGGCGTTAGTTCAAGCGGTTGGAGGAGCGGGACGGGGACGCACCGAGCTGGTCGATGCGGTCGGCGCGGCCCGAGCCGTTGTCCACGTTGGCGACGCCAATATCGAGACCGCAGCGCTCCTCGTCGGCAAACGCTTGACGACTTAGTGGAGACGGGTGTAGACCGCCTGCGGGCCGAGCCGGCCACTAGACTCTAGCGTCCCGTCAGCGCGTGCAGGAAGGCCGTAGGAGCTCACGACTGCGGGACACGGAGGAGGTGTCTCGCATGTTCTACTGCAGCGGTTCCAGCCGCAGTGCGTTACCAGGACCGCACCTTCGGCCCCAAGCCGACTCCTCCTCCACCATGAGACGTCTGAGCCCTCTCGCGCTCCTCCTCGCGCTGGTCCTGCTCGTCTTCCTGGCGGCGGCCGACGCCGCCCTGGCGCTGCCCGGCTGGTCTGTCATGGCCGCCCCCCTGGGGAAGAGCGTACGCCCGAACGCGACCGGGGCTTTCGGCGACAGCGGCGTCGTCGTGGCCGGTCAAGGAGGGACTGTCGCCGTGAGCAGCGACGGTGGCAGGACCTGGACCGACATCTCGGCCGCAGCGCTCACCTCGTCGGCCCTCAGGGGCGTCGCGTTCAGCGACGCCAAGCACGGCGTGGTCGTGGGCGACAAGACGACGATCCTCATCGGCGCCCCAGACGACCGGGGCGTGTTCGGCTGGACGGCCCCCGCCCTTCGCGACGAGGTGACGGCCGACCTGCGCGACGTGGCCCTGCAAGGCACGGTGGGCTACGCCGTCGGCACGGGAGGGCTGGTGCTGCAGACGGTCGACGGCGGCAAGACGTGGCGGCGCGAGCGCGTTGCGAGCCGGGCCAACCTGAACGCAGTCGCCATGTCGGCCGACGGCCAGATCGTGGCCGTCGTCGGAGATCAGGGCACGGTGCTGACCAAGGAGGAGGGGAGCTGGAAGGCTGCCGAGACGAGCACCTCAGCCGATCTCCTCGACGTCGCCCTTCCCGCCGACTCGGCCCTCAACGTCGTCTATTGCTGCTCGAGCAAACGCGTCTTCTCCCTGCGGGGGGCAGGACCTCTCAAGCTTCTCGCCGTGCAACCGTCCCTCCGCGCAGGCGGCGCCATCCACGCCCTTGCCCTGGTCGAGAGCCCCCGCAAGACCAGGCTCGTCGTCGGCGGCACGGGCGGCTGGCTCGCCGGTCTTGTCACCGGGGGGTCCGCCTGGGCAAAGCAGACGGGTGGCGCCGCGTCGACCGTGACCTCGTTGGTGGCTGCGGGCAATGGGGTCGGCTACGCCACCACCGCTGGCGGCCGCATCGAACGGACCCTGAGCGGCGGGGCCAGGTTCACGCTGGCCCTGAAGACAAAGCCGAGCGTGAAGAACGCTGACTACAAGGCCATCATCACGACCGGCGCGAGCGTCGCACTGAGCGGCAGCACGACGATCCTGGCTTCCGGAGTGCTGCTCCTCCAGGCACTGCCTGTCGGAGAGACGGCGTGGCAGACCGTCGCGTACGGCGACGCGGGAGCGACGACGCTGAGGGACAGTGAAACTCCCGGCAGGAACACCTCCTACCGCTTGCGCTTCACCTTCGCTGGCGCGACGGCGGCGACCGCGACCAAGGTGGCCGGTCGGCGTAAGGCACAAGGTCTCCGTCTCCACCACCAGCTATCGTCTCCCTCTGCACGGGGTCTTCAGAGTGAGGGGGTCCGTGGCGCCGACCGCACCGGCAGGGCGCTCCGTCGAGGTGTGGACCGACCGCGTCGGCGAGCGCAGGCTCGGCGCCTGGCACCGCATCCACGTCGGCTGGCGGGTGCTCCTCACCGATGGACGCACCTTCGTCACGCGCACGTTCGGTACGCCCGTGCGCGAGACCTACCACCTCAAGATCCGCATGGCCGGCGACGGCCAACACCTGGTGGGCTGGAGCCCCCGGATCACGGTAACGGTGCGCTAGAAGTACGTCCGACCGCCTCGCCAGCAGCGACCCGCGATACTGCTGGCTCGTCGCCTGCCGAGACGGGGCAGCAAGAACGTGCGGCGGTCCTTAGGACGACAAATGGCGGCAGGCAGTGGACCACGCAGCTCTCGCAAGCTCCCGGCACTCTCGGCGGTGTCGCCGCAGAACGACACCGCCCGGTCTTGACCACCGCCTACGTGCGGCGGCCGTCTCTGCTCTTGTTCAGGTAGCGCTGCACAGCGGGTCTTCGGGGTGCTGTGCGCAGTAGGTCGCCGACGCGAGCGCGCCGGGCCGCCGGCGACGGCGAGCCAGTGCCCACGCGGCGATGACGACGATGAGCGCGGCCGCGGCCGAGCCGGCAACGATCCAGGTGGTCGTGGAAGACGTGCCCGACGAGGCAGGGGCCTGCGCGGCCGCAATCGTGCCGCTCCCTGCGACGGTGTTC
Source organism: uncultured Actinomycetes bacterium (assembly GCA_963725665.1). Classification (GTDB taxonomy): domain Bacteria; phylum Actinomycetota; class Thermoleophilia; order UBA2241; family UBA2241; genus CAVRZA01. The sequence continues at coordinate 237,711 of CAVRZA010000008.1, forward strand.
GACACGTTGTTGAAGTGGTGCCGGTGCAGGATCAGGGCCTGCGCGGCCGCCTCGCGTAACGCGGTCGCCACGCTCGTGGACGACCCGCCGGGGACGTAGTTGGCGCCCCAGGCCCACCCGGTCGGCAGCTGCGCGGTCGCCACACGGGGCGCGTACGGCCCGATGCCCTGATGCTGTTGGACCTGAGCCAGCGTCGGCAGCTGCAGGGTGTTGAACGTGCTCGTGCCCGACCCCGTCCCCTGTGCAGCCTGCGCGGCCTGGACGCCCAGCGAGACCACGAGCAGCGACAACAGGAGCACGCCCGAAAAACGCACGAGCCGTTTCTGTGCTGAAGTGTGCATATCCTCACCTCCCGGAAGCCGACGCTGCCGTCGCGGCAGGGCCAGCGACCCCTTTGAGACGGGAAACCCGACCAACAGGGGTTTCTGGCCCCCGATAGGCCCCAGATAAACCCTATCTCCGCAGGGTTAACATTTCGGTGACCGACCTCGCCCGTGCCAACTCATCGTCAGCCCTTGCAGCTTGACCGGGGCGTGCCCTACGGTCGCACCTGACCGGACGATCTGTGCGTGTGGGCGAAGTCTCGGCTCAGCACTCAGCATGGCCGGCGGGCGTGGAGGCAGCAGGCGCGCGACTGTCTACCCCAGCGTCCTCGCCGGCGTAGCCGGCCCCCATCGGGTAGCGTGAGCCGACGCGCTGGCGGGTTTCGGGGTGACAATGCGTCTGCCAACATTCTGCCAACGTACCGTTGGCAATCAGGCGGTTTCGGCTGGACTGCCGTTTCGCAACTTGCCTGCAAATCGGCACCTACTGAAATCAGCTAGCACCGCTTCGGCGCCTTGTCCTGGCCTGGGGGACTAGGGGTCGCCAGTTCAAATCTGGCCACGCCGACCATTTCTTACCTGCAAAACGCCCCCTATTCGCAGTCTGACGTTTCGGCCTGAGAGGGCGCTGGAAGCAACGCAGGCGGTTCGCGGTTGACGTTGCGGGGCAATAGTGACGCCGAGGGTTGCCAGCCACTGCCAAGGAAGGACCGGTGCACCTCGCCTGGTTCTACTGGATCTTGATCCTCATTCTCGCGCTGGTGTTCGCGTGGATCTGCGCCGCGATAGCCGACAGCAAGAAGCGCAGCGGCCTGGGCTTGGGCATCTTGGGCTTCTTCGCCTTCATCATCATCTTCATCATCACATTCAACGTCATCCTTGCCCTGCCCACGAACTGAGGGTCACGGCCGGCGCGGTGGAGTCTTCAGCGACAAGGCCCGGCCGTAGCCTAGCGCCCCGCCAGCGCCCGCAAAAGGCCATCAGAGGACGCTGCGGGTTGACGTTGCCAGAACCGTATACTAGGTTATCGCGGTCAGGCCCTTGGTACGGGAGCCATCGTGGATTCGACGTGGATGAGCCTTCTGCTCCCCATCCTCATCATCGTGGATCTGCTCCTGTTCGCCCTCGTCGTTCTGCTCCGGTATAGGGCTGCCGTTCGCCGCTACGACCGACGCCCGACGGTGAGCGCCGTCCCTTTGCCGCCAGCCGAGGGGCGGGACGACAAGACGGCTGCCGGGCAGTGGTCCTGGAGTGACGCCTCCCGCGCTTCGCAGGCCTACTGGAGACAAGGCCTCCCGCGCCGCCACCGGTCCCGACTCTTCCGCCGACACCGCCACCGGGCGGCCTAACCGGTCCCCGTCTCCTCGCCACGAAACGGCGGGTACGGGGGCGCGATTGTCTACCCGCTCGTCAGCGCCGGCGTAGCCGGCCCCGTCTCACCCTAGCGCCCGCCAACGCTTGCAGGAAGCCGCTGGAGGGCTGGCGCGGTTGACGTTGGCACCATCCCTCGAGGCGCCCCTCAAGTGCGGAAGAATCTGCGGAAGACGAGGGGACACTGAGGGCCGACAGACGGCGGCGGCGCGCGTCAGTATCCGAACGAATAGCCTGCGTACAGCACGTTTCTATGTGGACGGGGTAACACGGGGCAACACACGGCGTCACGCCTAACCAGTTATCTGGGGGACAAGGGGTCGCCAGTTCAAATTCGGCCACGCCGACCATTTCCATTTCTCACAGCACGTCACTGATGCCGCATGCGTGACGGAGTCGCTGGCCGGCGGCGGGACACGGCTCTGCGGGCGTATCAGCGTCTTAGTTGTCCCTGCAGTGCGTCTGCTCGCAGCGCCGCAGAACGTACTTCCGGTAGCCTTCCAGGACGCTCCCCACCCGCCGATGCGCGCGGGAGACATCCACTTCACGGTCCGCGCGCGGCTCCGGTTCCACATCCAGCTCCACAAACCCTGACGAACAGGCTGGCCGCGCTCTGCGCCGGGTGCCCAGGCGGCTGCTCGGCCCGTTCTTGGGAGGTCCCGCAGAAGCCTCAGCTACCGCCGAAGCGGTCGGCCGACTACGCCTCCGTTTCCTCACCCGGGCGCATCCGCGCGCGCCGTGCCACGAGCACCACCGCGCCCACGGCGACGACGACGCCGGCGATTGCGAGTCCGTCCCACCGCGTCCCGGGCTGCGCTGGAGCAGAGGCCGTGCGAGGCCGCGCAAACAGGTAGCTGTCGATGATCGGATGCACTCCTACCGCCGCGCCAACACCGGCCGGCGCACGGACCCAGCCCTCCCACTTCGCCACGTTCCACGCGTTGATGCGTGACGGCTCGGCGAGGAAGATCATTGGCGTCTGTTCGTACATCAACTGCTGCATGCGGTCGATGATCTGCTTGCGCTTCTCGGGGTCGATCGTCGACTGCTGCTCTGTGAAGAGGCGGTCGTACTCCTCGTTCGACCAGTTCGTGTCGCTCCAGCTCCCGATCTCGCTCGTGGTGAACACCGAGAGCGTGAAGTTGGGATCGAGCTCGCTGTTCCAGCCCCACAGGAAGAGATCGTAGTCGGGCGCGAACTGCTTGCCTTTCTTGTCCCACATGCGATCCATGAGGACGCCGGTGTCGAGGACCTCGTACTTCACCTTGAGCCCGACCTGGTGCAACCAGCCGGTTATCAGCTTGCCCGCAGTCTGCTCATTCGGTTCTGTGGCGATGGCCCAGAGACGCAGGGTGATCGGCTCGCCCTTGAACTCGCGCAGCCCGTCGCCGTTCGTGTCTCGGTAGCCCGCAGCATCGAGCTCGGCTTTCGCCTTCTCGAGGTCGAAGGGGTAGCGCTCGCCGGCGGGCGGAGTCCAGTGCCAGTCCGGGTCGACCCAGTACTGCGAGACGAGTGTCGTCTCGCCGGGTCGGGCCAGACCGAAGTAAGCCACGCGGCAGATCTGCTCCTTGTCGATGGCGTAGTTCAAAGCCCGGCGGAAGGCGGGATCGAGCAGCACCGGATTCCCTTGCGAAGCAGGGCCGGTGTAGCAGTTGAACCCCAGGTCGTGCACCACCAGCTGCGGGTTCTGCGTCGACAGGTCCAGATCTCTGTCGTTTCTCAGCGTCCGAAGCTGCGCCAGAGGCAGCTTGGTCGCCGCCTGGAGCGCGCCCGAGCGCAGGTCCATCTGCATGCTATCTGGGCTCTGGTACATCTGCAGGATGAGCTCGTCGACTTTGGGAGCGCCGCGCCAGTACTGCTTGTTGGCCACCAGCCGGACGTACTTGTTCGGTCGATACTCGACGACCTGGAAAGGACCCGTACCGATCACGGGCGGCTCGTTGCGGTAGGTGTCGGCCGCCGCCTTCGGGTCGATGTGCGACCAGATGTGCTCGGGAAGGATCGGTACACCGAGCTCGAGCATGTTGGCTTTGGGGCGCGAGCAGACGAACCGCACGGTGTAGGGATCGACTGCCACCACACGCTCGATGAACGTCGTGTAGCCGGTGAAGCCCCCCATCTTGTTCTTGATGACATAGTCGAACGTGAACGCGACGTCCTTGGAGGAGAACGGTCGCCCGTCCTGCCACGTTACGCCGCGCCGCAGCGTGAAGGTCCACGTCTTGCCGTCAGGTGAGTGGCTCCAGGTGGCGGCGAGGCCCGGTTTCGACGTCAGAGTCTCCGCGTCGTACCTGGTCAGGAAGTCGTAGTTGAGCGCGTAGATCTCGAGCGCCGTGCCCATCTGTCCGACGAAGGGGTTGAGGCTCTCCGGGTCGTCCGTCCAGCCAACGCGCAGCACGGTCGCGGTACCCGGTGCTACCGTGGGAGAGGTCGCGAGAGCGGTCGTGAGCGCCCAGCCGAGCATGATCGCCAGGCAGCCGACGAGGATCAGCGCGGCATGGCGAGCTAGTCTGGTTGTGGCGCCGACGATGCCGCCGGTTCCCCCCGGGGTGTTCGTCATCGGAACGGACCCCCTCCGCCGCATCAACGTCACGATACTAGAGCCGCAACAGGAGCGACACAATCAACCGACGCCGCCTCTTGTGGCAACGGAGGCAGCCGACTCGCTGAGACAGCCCAGGCCAGAAGCCGACTGGACTCGCCCGGGCGCTGCGTCTCCTCAGGGAGCAACGGACCGCCGGGAGGAATAGAGCCGAGGCCGTCGTAGAATGGCCTATCCGCTTCGGACAGCCATTGGAGGCGGGCCGTGGGCGACCGGACAGTCGACTCCTGGGGGGAGCCGACCAAGCTTAGAAAGAGCAAGGACCTCACCCTGTTCGAGGTGAAAGCCCTCGGCCGCAATGCACGGTGGCGCAGCGGCACGGGCGAGTGCTACTGCTACTTTCGCCACGAGGGAGGAGAACCGTCCGGTTTCTGGTTCTTCAGCATCCATACAGACGGGTGGCGGCGGGTCATGGATGAGCGGGAGTTGCCGGAGTTCCCCTGGCGGCACGATCCCCTGTGCGACTGCGGGCAGTGCACGGAGCACCAAAAAGTCGAGCAGAACCGCGCACCTGCACCGAGAGGTAGGTAGCAACAGGCTCGCTGTCGCCTCCGCAACGGTCTCCGCTCCGCTCGTGCCCGAGGCCGTTGGTCGTCTGTGCAAGACGCCTGACGAGCGAGTCTCTCTGTTGCGGCAGCGCCCCCTGGAGGGTCGTTGCCCCTGTGCAACGGTACTGACGACTTCACTACAATGAGGCCACCGACTTCGACCGACGACGCTGGGCCACTGGGCTGAACCTGCAGCTCATTTCGGGCCGTCGCGTCGGCAGGCATGCGAGCGCTTGACACTCGGAGGTGCCTCGTGCAAGCCGACCAGTACGTGAACGGAGCGTACCTTAAGAAGAACCCCGACTGGCACGAAGGCGACGCCCCATGGAAAGCCGCTCACGTCTTTCGAATGATCACTCGCCACGGCCTCGAGTTCGACACAGTCTGCGATGTGGGCTGTGGCTCGGGCGGTGTGCTTGCCGAGCTTCAGAAGCTGATGGACAGTCGCACGCGCTTCATTGGCTTCGATATCTCACCGCAAGCGATCGCACTGGCCAAGCCGAGAGAGAACGACAGGCTCGTCTTCCGGACCACCGATCCCGCAACGATCGAGCCGGCGTCACACGGACTGCTCCTGCTTTTGGACGTGTTCGAACACGTCGAGGACTACATTGGGTTTCTCAGGAGCATGAGGAGCAGCGCTCCTTGGGTGATTCTGCATATTCCACTGGACATGAACGTGAAGGCCATTCTTCGCAGGTCCTGGTGGCCGCTCTACATGCGTCGCCAGTACGGTCACCTGCACTACTTCACCAAAGAGACGGCAGTAGCCACCTTGGCCGACGTCGGCTACGACGTTGTTGATTGGTTCTACACCGACGACAAGTCGATACCTGGGGCACAAGCCCCCCGGAGACTCCGTCCGAGGATGGCATATGAGGCACGAAGGCATCTGTATCGGGTTCATCGCGACTTGGCCGTATCGCTGTTCGAATCCTTCAATCTACTGGTGCTGGCGCGAGCCGAAGGGGCGAGCGCTCCTGCGGGCGACAGCGCGGTCTTGAGAAGTTCGTGAGTCGGCGTAGGAATCCACCGCCCGGCCAATCATCTCGTTGAGGTCGACCACGCTCATCTCGATCGTGTCGGGGTCGATGCAGTGCAGGTTGGCCGACTCGAGAATCTCGCGGATGGCGTCGGAGAGCACCGCTCCAGCAAGCGCGGCCGCACGACGTCGGCGCTACCAGGCTCTCAAACCCGCGCGCCAGCTTGCCGATAAGCCCGCACAGGGGTTTGCGTTGTGTCGCGGAATCGCGGACGGCACGCGCATCGGAGCGGGAGGAGAGGCAAGGACGTGGAGCACGTTCGGTTCGGTGATTCCCACGTGTGCCCTGCCACCGTCGTGCCTGTGGATGTGCGGCGCCGCTCGCTGCGACGTGAACTGAGATCGTGATCGTGCCGCATCCCACCTGGGGTATCAGCGAGTTCCGCGGTCGGGCAGGGCTCGAGCAGCTGGAAGCCGACTGGCGACGACTCTACGCTCAGATTCCGCTACGCACGAGCTTCCTCGCCTACGAAACGTGCCTCGCCCACGTCGACCATGTCATGACGGCGCCTGATCAGCTCAGGTACCTCGCGCTCACGGACGGCCGGCAGGTACGGGCCATCTGCGTGCTCGAGCCTCGGACAAAGCGGGTGCTCGGACACCGGATCGCTGTCTGGGGGGTGCTTCGGTACCACCACGCGCCGCGGGCAGATGTCCTCTGCCCCGACGACGAAGCGCGGCGCGAGCTCGTTCCGGCCCTCGTGGCCCATCTGCGGCGCAAGCCCGAAGGACGACGGCTGATGGTCCTGGGGCCGGCGCCGACGAGCTCGTCTCTGTGGGACGGGCTGCGACGGTTGGGTCGTGGCGGGTACTGCGTGGACTCCGCAGACAGCGTGTGCGTTCTGGACTGCAGCATGCCGTTCGACGAGCTCCGGGCGTCGCTCCCAGCGAAGTTCCGCACCGACCTGAACAATAGACAGCACAAGCTCGCCAAGCTTCGCGACGTGCGGTTCGTGACAGTCAGAGCTGCGCATGACTTCGACGCCGAGTTTGCGACGTTCCTCGACGTAGAGGCCTCTGGATGGAAAGGCGACGACGGTACACGAACCGCGATCCGCTTCCGCAGGCAGCTACTCGCCTTCTTCTACGATCTCGCTACGAACTTGCGTGGGGATGCCGACTACTGTGAGATAGTCGCCCTCTACGCCGAGGGGCACTGCCTTGCGTCGCAGTTCTGTATACGGACGGGCGCGACCTATTCATTGCTCAAGATCGGCTACAACGAAGCCTACGGCCGAGTGTCGCCTGGAAAGCTGGTGGTCGCAAAGATCGTGGAACGCTGCTGCCAGGATCCCGGCATCGAGCAGCTAGATATGATGAGTGACGCCCCTTGGCTGCGCAGTTGGCGCCCCGACACGGTCCCTCTGCAGGTCGCCTACGTGGCTGTCGCCCCCTGGCCGGGACGTCTGATTGTCGCCCTTCTGCAGTTCCATCTTGCGTATGCGCGTCGATTTGTGCGCTGGCTGCGCGGCAAACGCGCAGCCAGCGGGAGAGAGGACGTCAGCCGAGACTCGGCACGGTCGGCTGGGTGAACGGGCGACGGCAAGGCTCGGACGTGATCCGTGGTGGCAGGGTGGGCACTGCGAAACAGGCTCGCCGCTGCCCGGGCCCATTTGTTCGCGAGGTGGACGGGAAACACAACAGCCGCTGCAACCTCACTGAGGGTCGTGACTTCTTGTCGTTCCGGGCGCATCAAGCTTCCTAATCCGGCGACGCGTCACGTACTGCGCCAGCTCTTCGCCACCGGGATACCGTCTCACCCTCTGGCCGAGGGCATGCCGCGCCCGACGATAGGAGCCCCTGCAGCGGTGGAACGCGAGTCTCGACACCTCGTCGAGCGAACGCAGGCGGCTTGACTGGGAGCGGAAGACCGACAGGCGCGTCGCGCGCGCAGGCCGCGCTCCGAGCACCGCCTTTGACTCCACGGTACCATCCAGCGCGTCCAGACGTGTTGCACCCGCTTCAACGGCGCTGCACACGAGCCAATAGAATGTCAGGAACCCGAGGGAGAACTCGTCGAACTGCGGATCATTTGCGCTCTCGAAGGCGTAGGCCGTCTGACCGACACGGAAGCAGATGTCGATTGCCGCCTCCTTCCCCGAGATGTATGTGATGCGCGCCTCGCCGCATCGTTCGAGGAGATCAGAGGCCCGCTCGGCGAGCGTTGGGTTGGTCTCCCAGTAGGTGATCCGTCCCTTCAGGCGAAAGCGCTGGATCTTCCATTGGACCAGGCGGTCGACCAACTCTCGGCTGCGCTCACCCGGCTTGACTGTCTCCGTCTTCACGTCGGGAAATGCGCGACGCAGCCGGTTCTGATACCAGCGGACGTTGCGGCGCGTTTTCTTCCCCAGCGAGTGGTAGTACTCGTCGACCGCGTCGGGCAGGTCGATGACCATGCGGTCGAGCCGCCCGAGGACCATCCTGGGGAAGGCCAGTTCGCGTGGTGGAAACATCACATCGAGATGGATGCGATGAACGCCGGGCAGGGCGCGCAAGAGGGCGCGGCAGATGCGGTTCGCCTCCTCGGGCTCGCATGCGAAAGCCTTGTTCAGGATGTCGACGGTGCCACCCTCATGGTGGAACAGGATGACGTGGCGAGGCTCTTCCAGGACGCAGGCGCCGTTCGGCGGCGTGCGGTCCTGAGCGAGGAAGTAGTCGAGAGTCGAGAACAGACTGCTGTAGAGCCCCGGGAGCTCGTCGGCCAGCCCCTCGGGCACGCAGCCAAGATGGACCGTGGCGCCCAGGTCCGAGTAGTGCAGGCTTGTGGGCGTCGCGAGCACCCCTTGCGTGGCGAGCGCTTCCTCGGCTACCGTCACCCCGGTCACACTCCTCATCGCATCCGTTTGCCGCGGTCGCGGTCCGAGGCGGCGCCGGATGTGGCTCTTCACGATGTGCCGCGCCTCCAGCAGGCCGGGCAGCGGGTCGCGTGCCGACAGGAAGCAGTCGACCCGGAGGCCGCGCAGCGAGCCCAGCCACTCCGCCGGCCTCAACTCTCCGCGGCGCAGCTCTTTGAGGCTGTCCGGTCCGTCCATGAGCATGTCGGTCCACCGCACACCGTCGATCTGCCTGGGCGTCGGGCAGGGCTTCCCGATCGCGTCGCGGTAGGCGATGTACGCGAGGTTCACGCCCGCGGCCCTCGCCAGGGGGCTCCAGAGGCCCTGTCGCGCGTTGACCTCCATCAACTTGAGGCGGCCGTCTCGAGCGTCTCGCTTGAACTCTACATCGCTGAGGCCGTAGTAGGGCACGGCCGCCAGGAACTTGAGCGTGACGTCGGCCAACTCGTCAGACCACAGGCTCTCGCCGGCGCGTGTGTTGCCGAACCCTCTGGGATGTTGGCGCAGCTTGCGGCCCGTGAACACCGCCTGTGGACGCGAGTCGGCGTCGTGGTACGTGCCCGAAATGAGGATGGCGTCGTCCGGCCCGGGGATCACCTCCTGCAGCAGCACCGAGCCGCAGAAGCTGATGCTCTCGTAGGCCTTCGCCAGCTGGTCCCTGGTACCGACGGGGATGACCTTGAGGCCCGTGCGGGAGCGCAGCGACTTGTACTCGCTGGGCTTGAGGATGGCCGGGAACGAGACCGCCTTGGCGGCGCCGGCGAGGTCATCCGGCCCGGAGATGGCCGCCGTCACCGGGGTCTCCACACCGGCCTCCCACGCCAGCTTCAGCTGCTGCCCCTTGTCGACCAGCAGACGCATGCGTTCCCAGCTCAGCATGGGGACGATGAAGTGCTCCTCGAGCGATGCCTTGTTGCGGGAGATCACCTCGAGGTAGTCGTCCTCTGCTGCGAAGAGCACCGCTTTGCGCGGGATCCTGGCGCCGACCGAGGCGAGGTCCGCCAGGACCCGCTCTTCGTGCACGACGGGGGCGCATCTCTCCGGCACACAGTAGCGCGAGCGCAGTGCGGAATCGCCCGCAAGCGGGCTCACGGCCACGACCGGTACTCCCTCGCGGCCGAGGTCACGGATGATCCCGAGCGCGACCCCGCTCGCGGCGCCCACCACCACGGCAGGCGTCGTCGACGAACACCGTCGCATGAACACGCTGTCCTTCACGATCGCCCTCCCGACGCATCATGCCGCCTGCGTATGGTACGAGACGAGTGCACCCTTCGCCATCGCGCCACGTGGCCGACCCGAGGCAACGCCGCTCGGTACGCGACGAGCCAAGCTCCACGGGCAGAGCCCGCGTGCAGGCCGCCACAGTTGCTGCCCGCCCGCCGTGGGTCCACAATCGGGCCGAGGGGGGTCCGCTCGAGGCGGCGCCGATGATGGTCACGGTAACGCCGGCCAGTCGCCGACGTCGAGGTGTTCGGCTGCGCCTGACCTTCTAGACAGCGTCTGAGGCTGCCGATAGGCTCGGAGGCGGGTTCTCGTCTTGCGACGTCGGGGCCGGGGGACGTAGAAGGAGGTCGTGACCGTGGCGACTCCTGACTGGAGCATCATCGAGTCCCGCGGTCAGGCCGGGGCTCGAGAGGCTGGAGGCCGACTGGCGGCGACTCTACGCTGCGATGCCGCTGCGCACGAGCTTCCTCGCCTACGAAGCATGCCTCGCCCACGTCGACCATTTCATGACGGCGCCCGATCAGCTCAGGTGCTTGGCGCTGACGGACGGACGGCAGGTCAGGGCGATCTGCCTGCTCGAGCCCGACACCACTGGCGCGCTCGGAAAAGCTCGCGTGCCGGCAGACGTCAGCGGGTATGGGGAGTGCTGTGGCAGTGGCACGCGCGGCAGGCCAACGTCCTCTGCCCCGATGACGAAGCGCAGCGAGAGCTCGTGCCAGCCCTGGTGGCCCACCTGCGGCGAAAGCCCGAAGGGCGACAGCTCCTGATCCTGGGGCCGGCGCCGGCAAGCTCGACCCTGTGGGACGGGCTGCGACGGCTCGGTCGCGGTGGGTACCACGTGGACCTCAGAGAGAGCTGTGCACCTCCTGGACTGCAGCATGCCGTTCGACGAGCTGCGGGCGTCGCTCGACAGCGAAGTTCCGCCGCAATCTGAACAACGCCGCGCACCGGCTCGCGAAGCTCGACCACGTGCGCTTTGTGACCGCCACCGAAACAGGGGATCTGGACGCCGAGTTCGCGACCTTCCTCGAGGTCGAGGCCTCGGGCTGGAAGGGCGAGGGCGGCACAAGGATCCGCGATCCGCTGCAGCGCGGCGATGTCTGGCCTTCTTCCACGACCTCGCCGCGAACCTGCGCGGCGATGCCGACTACTGTGAGATAGTCGCCCTCTACGCCGAGGGGCACTGCCTTGCGTCGCAGTTCGCACGCGCACCGGTGCGACCTACTCCGACGCTCAAGATTGGCCACGACGAAGCCTACCGTCGCGTGTCGCCGGGGCAACTGCTGGTCGAGAAGATGGTGGAACGCTGCTGCCAGGACCCGGGCATCGAGCGGTTTGACATGGTGAGCGATGCCCCTTGGATCCGTGGCTGGCGCCCCAACCAAGTCCGGCTGCAGGTCGCCTACGTGGTCGTCGGCCGCTGGCCGGCGTACCCGATCATCGCCGCCCTCCTGCAGTTGCGCTTTGGACCCGGGCGCCGGTTCGCGCGCTGGCTGCGCAGCATGCGCGCAGGTCGGTCGCGCGGTCGCGAGCAGAGTGGGCCAAGCGACGGAGGGCGTCAGACAGTCTCGTGATACCGCCGGCCTGCTCGGCGTCATCGACTTCCAGCCGACGTCGGCTGGTCGATGTCCGGCAGGGCTCATTTCGTCGAATGAAGTGAGCGGTTGCCGTCGGGACCCGAGGTGAGGCCTTGGGGGGAGGCGGTGCCGCTCTTGGTCGAAGGAGCTGGGGGCTGCGGTCGAGCATCATGACGCCTGAACCGCACCCGCCCGCGACGCCGTATTGTCGGTCCCCCCTCGTCGTGGTTTGAGTCCCATCCGAAGAAACTGGAGGATGACAAACGCTCGAACAAGCAACCCGTCAGGCGCACGAGCCTTGGGCACCTGGCGCACAACCCAATCGCCCGCCCAAGGCGCGGCGAGACCTGGACGAGACTCCGCGGGGCCGAGCAAGACCGGGCGACGGCCCGGCAGCGACCGGTCGTCTTCTTAAGGCAGCGTCTGAGGCTGCCGATAGGCTCGGAGGCGGGTTCCGTCTTGCGACGTTGAGACCGGGGGACGTAGAAAGAGGTCGTGACCGTGGCGACTCCTGACTGGAGCATCATCGAGTCGCGCGGTCGGCCGGGGCTCGAGAGGCTGGAGGCCGACTGGCGACGACTCTACGCGGCGATGCCGCTGCGCACGAGCTTCCTCGCCTACGAAGCCTGCCTGGCGCACGTCGACCATGTCATGGGGGCGCCCGATCGGCTCAGGTGCTTGGCGCTGACGGACGGCCGGCAGGTCAGGGCGATCTGCCTGCTTGAGCCCCGCACCGCCCGCGTGCTCGGCAGACGTCAGCGGGTATGGGGAGTGCTGCGCCTGCTTGGACGCGGGGCAGGCCAACGTCCTCTGCCCCGATGACGAAGCGCAGCGGGAGCTCGTGCCCGCCCTGGTGGCCCACCTGCGGCGCAAGCCCGAAGGGCGACAGCTCCTGATCCTGGGGCCGACGCCGGCAAGCTCGACCCTGTGGGAGGGGCTGCGACGGCTCGGTCGCTGTGGGTACCACGTGGACCTCAGGGAGAGCGTGCACCTCCTGGACTGCAGCATGCCGTTCGACGAGCTGCGGGCGTCGCTCCCAGGGAAGTTCCGCCACCATCTGAACACGGCACAGCACAAGCTCGCCGAGCTTCGCGACGTGCGGTTCGTGACAGTCGTAGCTGCGAACGGCTTCGATGCCGAGTTTGCGACCTTCCTCGAGGTCGAAGCCTCGGGCTGGAAGGGCGAGAGCGGCACAAGGACCGCGATCCGCTGCCATGAGCCGTGGCTGGCCTACTTTCGCGACCTCGCCGCAAACCTGCGCGAGGACGCAGACTACTGTGAGATAGGCGCCCTCTACGCCGAGGGGCGCTGCCTTGCCTCGGTGTTCGCCACTCGCACCGGTGCGACCTACTCGGTCCTCAAGATCGGTCACGACGAGGCCTACCGTAGTGTGTCGCCGGGGCAGCTGCTGGTCGAGAGGTTGGTGGAACGCTGCTGCCAGGACCCGGGCATCGAGCGGCTGAACATGGTGAGCGATGCCCCTTGGCTCCGTGGCTGGCGCCCCAACCAAGTCCGGCTGCAGGTCGCCTACGTGGTCGTGTGCCGCTGGCCGGCGTACCCGATCATCGCCGCCCTCCTGCAGTTCCGCTTTGGACCCGGGCGCCGGTTCGCGCGCCGGGTACGCAGCATGCGCGCAAATCGGTCGCGCGGTGGCGAGCAGAGTGGGCCGGGCAACGGAGGGCATCAGACGGTCTAGCGCAGCGTTTCCAGTCGTTTGTCGAGGTCGTCCGTCTCAAGGTCACGCGACCGTCCCGGTGATGCCGGCCAGGGACCCGCGCAGTGCAACGGTACTCACGACTTCACTACAATGATGCAACCGCTTTGCCGCTGCCTGGATCGCGCCTGAGCGCAGGTCCATCTGCATGGCGTCGGAGCCCTGGTAGATCTGGAAGATGAGCTCGTCGACCTTCGGCGCGCCGCGCCAATACTGCTTGTTTCGCCACGAGACGCACCAACTGGTCCGGTTGGTACTCGACCACGTGGAAGGGACCTGTGCCTATGACCGGTGGCCCGTTGCGGTAGGTGCCGGCGGCCAGCACCTGCTTGATGAACGTGGTGCAGCCCGTGAAGGCGCCCGTTTGGTTCTCGATGACGTAGTCGAAGGTGAAGACCACGTCCTCCGATGCAAACGGGCGCCCAGTCCTGCCAGTTCACGCCTCGCCGCAAGGAGAAGGTCCATGTGCTCTCGGCCGGGTCTGACCGGTTTCAGCCGAGGACACACATTTGGATCTCTCGCGCCACCCTTGGTGGTAGTGTTAACCTTCACGCACTCAACGACGGAGTGCGCAGGAACGGAGGAATGTCGAAGATGGGGGCAAGCGCGGACATCGAGATAGCGCTCTATGAGCCGTGGATGCTTGATCCGCTGGCAAGCCTGCGTGGTAGGCACAACGGCCTGACGCTCGAGCAGAACAGGAAGATGATCGAGCGTAGGTTCTTCCACCCGTTCGCGAGAGAGCGCTCGTTCATCGTGGTCGCTCGACAGGGTGAGAACGTGGTCGGGATGCAGTCGTACATGTACTGGCCGTACTCCTATGGGAGCGAGACCTTCTATTCCGTTCAGTCGGGCATGACGTTGGTCGACGGCCACTACCGTGGTAGGGGAGTGTTCTCGAGAATGCTCGCGGTCGGCAACCAAGTACTCAAGAACGCCGGCGTCGCTTTCGTCATGGGGTTTCCCGGACAGATGAGCTTTCAGGGCTTTCTCAAGGACGAGTGGTCTCATGTGGCGACACACGTATCGATGGTCAGGCCCCTGAGGCCTTTCAAGACGCTCGCCTCGAGGATCGGCCTTGCCGAGGGTTCGGGTACGGGCGGCCTCATTGACGAAGAGTCAGGGCTTCGCAGGGTCGACCAGCCGTCCTTTGCCGCACTGGCCATGAGAAGGGCCTGCTCCGAGAACCTGCTACACCTTGAAGCCAGCCCGGCGTTTGTCGACTACCGCTACCCGGACGACAGCGAAGACTACTTCGTTTACCGCTACTCCGAGGGGCAGACAGAGATCCTCTTCGTATGCCTGGCGCCCCGTGATGCCCGCCCGCGCGTCCTTTACCTGGGCGACATCCTGGCCGAGCGCGAATCGGATCGGTCCCTGCGTCGGGCCGTTCGTCGGTTCGCCGAAGAAGCCAGACACACGACCAACATGAACGCAGTGGTCGTCCACATCGGCATAGGCAGGCGCCGCTTGTTCAGGGCCTTGATTGAAAGCGGGTTCCTGCCGTACGGGTCTGGCCGCAAGCTGGTCGTGAAGCCGATATCGGTCGGATCGACCGAGGCTGACTTGATAAGGGATAACTCGAGCTGGAGCACGATGTGCGCGGACAGAGACGACTGGTACAGCAGCATCTCGGTGTTGTCGGCGTGATCGCGTGCGGCTGCGGCCAGGTCGAGGGACCCGTCTGTTCATGATCGGCCATGGCGATGAAGAACGTGGTGGCGTAGGGGATCACTGAGGGAAGCCATCCTCGGTCTCGGAGACAGGGTTCCCCTTGCCCTCACAGTCGCGTTGACAGGCCGGGACCTGCTTGTGCCGCTCTTTCACCTGGTCAGCAACGAGAGCGTGCCTCACATCAAGCATCTCCACGAGTACAAGAACGAGAGGCAGTTTACGAATGATCTCGATGCACTTCTGAGGCAGTACTCGCCCGTCACGGTCGGGGAGCTGAAGAAGGCGATCAGAGATGGGAACGAGCTCAGGGGCAGGAAGCACATCCTGTTGACCTTCGATGACGGGCTGAGGGAGGACCATGACGTCATTGCCCCCATACTCAAGAGCAAAGGGGTCCCGGCCGTCTTCTTCCTGATCACAGGGTGCATCGACAACCGGCGTTTGATGTATCGACACGAGGCGAGCTTGCTCGTCGATAGGCTGAGGAGCTTCGGCGGCAAGCGACGCCGCCGGAGACCTCGCCAAGAAGATGCTCAGTGGCCACGGGATCGCCGTTGGCGACAGCCTGGAGGCAGCCGTCATGCTGGTCGACTACGGCAAGAGGGCGGTCCTTGACGAGCTTGCCGGCGTGCTCGGGATCGATCTCGCCGGGTACCTGGCGGAGGAGAAGCCATACCTGACCAGCCAACAGGTCAAGTCCCTGCTGGACGATAGTTTCGACATCGGCGCCCATAGCCTTGACCACCCGCGCTACGCAACGATCCCCTTTGACGACCAAGTCCGTCAAACGCTGTCCAGTGTGCGACAGCTGAGGAGCGAGTTCGGGCTGAGCGGGGCGTACTTTGCGTTTCCCTTCAACGACGAAGGTGTCTCGAGGCGGCTGTTCGAACGGATCGCCGATGATATCGATTTGTGCTTCGCCACCGAAGGCCCCGCCGTGGATGAATTCAGCTGGAACATACAGAGGTTCCCGATGGATTCTGAGCAAACGGCGGGAGCGTTGTTGTGGCGCCCCGCTCTTCTCCGTCGCTATTCGGCGCTACGAAGGGCAGTGCGCTCAGGTCGTCGCCCGGTCTGGACGAACCGTCGGGTCCATCCCGTCGACGCCCAGGCAAGCTCGCCGGTCGTTCAGCAGTAGCCCGGGAGAGGATGGTGCTGGTGACGAGCTCTTCGACGGCTCGGCGGCGCCCTCTAGTCGCTTCGGGGTCCCGCCCGGCGCCGTCGACGCCCCCCGACACCGGGCATCGCGAGCCTGGTCTCTGCGTCGCAACAGCGACTCGATCGGCCAGAGCGTCAAGTAGGCGTAGTAGGCCTCCGTGCGCTTGTTGGCGAGACCTTGCGTGCGTGCCCACTGCGTGGCGCGACGCAAGCCGCGAACCCCCTTCGTGTACTCGAGCCCCTCCGACCAGAGACCTCTCCAGCCCACGTTCCTGTTGGCCCAGCGCACGTACTCCGGACGGACGACCTCGCTCAACAGCACCTCATCGAGGGGCCGCAGCGGCACCCGTCGCAGCGCGTGGTAATTGATCCAGTAGCGGCTGTTCCCTCCGGCCTCCTGGAGGCTCAGGTCCTGAGAGGCGAAGAAATCGGCCACCCAGTAGCGGTCGTGGCGGCGCTCTTGCGGCAGGGCGACCATCGCCGTCGCCGAACTCGATGTCGTGGCCCGGGCAGTAGGTGGGCAGGCCGAGTTGCGTCGGCAGCCGTTTCAGGTAATGCAGCCAGGGGCTCATGAACCTGCACTCCTCGATCGTGCGCATGCCTCGCGAGGCGAGGACATCCCGCTTCTGCTCGAAGTACGCCTCGCGAGCGTCATGCCTCTGCGGAAGCGACTCCACGAAGAGTCGGCGTGAGAGAGCCGACGCCAGATGAGTGACTCGACGTCGCTGGGGCTCTTCACCTCGGATTCGTGCGCTTGTCCTTGCCGGCGAGCGTGTCTATATACGACCCACTGAGCACCGGACGCCCACTGCCGACCCTGGCAAGGACTCGTAGCCAGAACTCGAGCTGGTACATGCCGTGTGCGATGCATGCACGCGCCGAACAAGCGGTCCCACTCGTCGAGGTAGCGGTGGAAGTAGCCGATGGGCACCTGCTCCCAGCGCGTGCCGAGGCGTTGCGGAGAGCAGGCGCGCCCTGGTGACCTCGGTCGAGTCCCATTGTCGCTCCGAGACACCGAAGGTGAACGAGCGCACGCGCGATTTGTCGCCGATCATGAGGTTGAGCAGGCGCGAGTCGTAACCGCCGCTCGTCGGGATGACGATGTCGCCCTCCACCGAGCTCTCCCAGCGCTGCACGAGGGCGCGCAGCATCTCGAGGACCTCGGACTCGCTGCTGCGGTCTTCGACGCGGTCGGCCAGCTGCTGGTCGTCGAGGGTGGACTCGATCGTCAGCCGGCCGTCGTCCGGCCCGATGAGCCGCGACGAGGGAGGCAGGAACTTGACGTGCCTGACGGGCGTCAGCCCGAAGGCCGAGTAGCCGCGGTCGAGGAAGCCGTTGAAGCCCTCCGGGTCGAACTCGAGGTTGGCGAAGTCGATGACGTCGTTGACGTTGGTGCTCACCGCCCCGGTGGCCTCGTTGTAGTAGACCGGGTCGGTGTTCAGCCAGTCGGTCTCGAAGACTGCTCGTGACACCCCTGTCCTCCCCACGTCACACGCGTCGTATTCCGACGGTTACCGCCGACGACACAGCCCCCTCCCGCAACTCGCTCCGCGTCAGTATAGACGCGATCGAGCGCGGTCACTTAAGTGCTAGTAGCGGAAGGTCCTTGTCGGCAGCGCGAGGCGCTGCATCTTCTAAGGTGCTCGGTGACCCCCCATGCCGTCACGTCGCCCGGGTGTGAGCGCTGCGAAGATCCGGGCGCAGAGAAGGCGACCGGCGGTAATCTACCGTTTAGGTGCGACCAAGCTCCCTGAGAGCCGTTCGGCCGCGCTGCCTCAGGACTCGCACCCGTATCGACTCGACGCTCCGCCCGTCTCGCTCGTCGCTGAGGATCCGCGCGACGCGCGCACCCTGACGACGTCGAACGCTTGCGGCACCCGACAAGAAGGCGACGACCAGTAGCGCAAGACCCGCCCAGCCTACGAAGATGCCGACCACAAGGCCCCACTCGCCAAGATCGACCATCGCTCCAAAGACCTCCTCGGCAGCCCCGAGTCGCTGACGCCTGTTCTGGCACGCGATTCTGGCCCTTATTTGTGAAGTTGGGGTTAAGAAGCGCGAAGTGGGGATGAAGAGGTCACCCCTGGGACACATTGTCCACGGCTATGTGGCGCGCCAGCGCGAATGGCGAAGCTGCACTCCCCGCGCGAGTGCCTCGGCTCTGAGAGGCGGGCTCACGAGACGCCCAGTGAGTCGAAGAAGGTGACAAGGCGGGGTCCCGCGTCACGCACCTTGCAACACCGAATGGCCGTCTGTCGCCCCGCACGCCCTACCGCTGCAGCTCTCTCTGCATCGGATAGCGCTTCCCGCAGCCTCATTCGCGAACGACTCAACGGTGCAGTCGTGCACCAGGAATGCATCGACGTCGTCCTCCCGCGGCAAGGCGAAGGCCCCCGCGGTCCGCATCTCGTCCAATAGCCTCTACGCCCCCTGACGCCGGGCATCGCGAGCCTGGTCTCTGCGTCGCAACAACGACTCGATGGGCCACAGGGTCAGGTACGCGAAGTAGGCCTTCCCGCGCGTCTTGTCGAGACCTCGAGCACGGACCCACTCAGTGGCGCGGCGCAGGCCGCGCACCCGTCGCACGTATTCGAGGCCCTCGGACCAGAGGCCCAGCCAGCCCACGTTCCTGTTTATCCAGCGGACGTACTCCGGCTTGACCACCTCTGAGAGCAGCCTCTCGTTCAGGGGGCGCAGAGGCACCGTCCTCAGCGCGTGGTAGTATGAGCCAGTAGAGATCCGTTCCTCCGGCCTCCTCGAGGCCAAGGCCCTGGGAGTCAAAGAACTCGGCCACCCACTGGCGCTCGCTGCGGCGCTCGAGGGGCAGGGCGACCAGCGCCGTGCCGAGGTCGAGGTCGTGGCCCGGGCAGTACGTCGGCATGCCGAGCAGCGTCGGCAGCCGCTGCACGTAGTGGAGGAGGACGTCCGTGCATCTCAGGCACTCGATCGTGCGCATGCGGCGCGAGGCGAGGATCTCGCGCTTCTCCTCGAAGTAGGCGTCGCGCGCGTCGTACGTGGGTGCGAAGCGGCTCCACGAAGAGTCGGCGTGAGAGAGCTTGCGCCAGACGAGTGCCTCGAGGTCACTGGGGCTCGTGATCTCAGGGTCGAGTTCCCAGTCCATCCCGGAGAGTGTGTCTATGTTCAATCCACTGAGCACCGGACGCCCACTGCCGACCCTGGCTATGACCCGTAGCCAGAACTCCAGATGGTACATGCCGTGTGCGAACATGCACGGGCCGAACAAGCGGTCCCACTCATCCAGGTAGAGGTGGAAGTAGCCGATGGGCACCTGCTCCCAGCGCGTGCCGAGGCGTTGCGAGAGGAGGCGCGCCCTGGTGACCTCGGTCGAGTCCCACTGGCGCTCGGAGACACCGAAGGTGAAGGAGCGCACGCGCGATTTGTCGCCGATCATGAGGTTGAGCAGGCGCGAGTCGTAGCCGCCGCTCGTCGGGATGACGATGTCGCCCTCCACCGAGCTCTCCCAGCGCTGCACGAGGGCGCGCAGCATCTCCAGGACCTCGGACTCGCGCGTGCGTCTTTCGACGCGGTCGGCCAGGCTCTGGTCGTCGAGGGTCGACTCGATCGAGAAGCGGCCGCCGTCGGCCACGACGAGCCGCGACGAGGGAGGCAGGAACTTGACGTGCCGGACGGGCGTCAGCCCGAAGGCCGAGTAGCCGCGGTCGAGGAAGCCGTTGAAGCCCTCCGGGTCGAACTCGAGGTTGGCGAAATCGATGACGTCGTTGAGGCTAGTGCTCACCGCCCCGGTGGCCTCGTTGTAGTAGACCGGGTCGGTGTTCAACCAGTCGGTCTCGAAGACCGCTCCGGACACCCTCGTCCTCCTCCCTCCGCGCTCACGACCCACGCCAGGGCCTCGCGCTACAGACGACGCAGACCCTCCAGGGAGTACCGCAGGCTGGCCCTGATCCCGTTGAACTCACGGCGCAGGCGGCGGTTGCGTGAGCGGATCACGCGGCCTGGGACCTTGCCGGTCATGAGCGAGGCGTCGGTACCGGGGCGGTCGGTGTAGTCGTAGACGGCGACGTCGTCGAAGCGCGCGGCGCGCAGGAGCGCCACGGTGTCCTGGAAATCCGCCTCCGTCTCGCTGGGAAAGCCGACAAGGACGTGCGTCGTCAGAACGACACGGGGCAGCGCGGCGCGCAGGTCGCACAGCGCTCGCTTGGCATCGCCGCCGCTGTGACCCCTCCTCATGAGCTCCAGGATCCGGTCGCTCCCCGACTGCAGGGGAATGGCCAGACGGGCTATTCGTTTCGCGTTCGCCGCCAGCAGCGGCCTCAGCTCATCGCCGTACTCGATGACCCAACGCGTGTCGAAGTCGACCAACTCCAGCCGATAGTCGCCTTCGCGCGCAAGGAGGGCACGCAGAGGCCGACCACATCGCCCCCGATGTCCTGCCCGTAGCAGCCCAGATCCTGTGCGACCAGCTTGTACCTCGTGTGCCCGGCAGCCAGCCCCGCGTCGAACTCGCGCACCACCTCATCGAGCGGCTTTGACTGAAGCGGACCACAGGCGAAGCGGATGGCGCAGAAGCTGCAGGTGCCGGCGCATCCCGTTGCGACGCGGATGGAGAACAGACCGTCGTCTTGCTGGAGGTAGCGAGACTCACGCTTGAATCCCAATCCCACCATGCGGTCCCTCATGCCACTCTTATGCAGCAGCCGTCTCAATTGAGAGGTCATGGGGCCGTCGTCGGCGTGCCGCTCGAAGGTGTCGTAGCAGCGAGCGGCACGCGATCTGTAGGCGTCGAGCAGGTGCGGCTCTTTGACCTCGCTGAGCGGGACCTTCGCCTGGATGAGCTTGTCGAGCTCCGTGACCGAGTGGGGCGGCACCAGGACGGCGTCGAATGACGACTCGAGGCGTTCGCGGCTGATCTCGGCGATGCATCCCCCGATGAACAGCCTCGAGCCCTCCTTGCGCCGCCGATCGGCCACTTCGAGCAGGCGGACGCTGTAGTCCTCCTTCTCCATGTTGAAGCCACAACCCGTCGCCACCACGAGATCGGCCTCTTCGATAGACGTCGGTGATAGTCCAGTCGTTGGCCGCGAAGTAGTCGTACAGCCACGCCATCTGCACGACCGCCCGCGAGCAGCCGTGGGCGAGAGGAAGGCAGACCTTCTTGCCCTCAGGCGGCGTCGATCACGCTCGCATCGGCCGCGTCGTCGCGCGGTGCGACACCGACGGGTCCAGCGGGCATAGAAGTCCCCCTTGTGGCTGGCTCGCCGTGAGTATATGAGGCGGTCGTACGTCCCGTCACCACATTGGGCTAAGTCGCGTGATCGCCAGCGGCAACGCGGCCGGTTTGAGCTCCCCCCGCGTCCTCGGCGACTCCATGCGGCGCGGCACCATCGGGGCACCCATCGAGGGACCACCTCAGCACGACGGCGTCCGCGACCCTCTTCCCGGTCTGATGGAAGTGCGGCGCAGGGCCGCGCGCCGTCTTCGGCGTCGTTTCGTACGGCAAGTGCCGGAAGCCTAGCGCCTGGGTGCGGCCAAGCTCCTCACAGGAGCGCGGCCGCGCTGGCCCGAGACTCGCACCGGCGTCGGCTCGAACCCCGGCCCTTCTCGCTCGTCGCCGAGGGTCCGCCTCAGGCCCGTACCTTGGCGACGCCGCGCGCTCGCCGCGCCCGCCAAGAAGCCGATCAGCAGGAGCGCCAGACTCGCCCACCCTATGATGATGCCGACAAGAACTCCCCAGTCGAGGAAGTCGACCATCGCCGCGATCGCCTCCTTGGCAGCCCCGGTTCGCTGATGACCTTCTGGCTGACCATTCTCACCGTCGTTTATGAAGCTGAGGTCAAGAAGCGGGAAGGCGGGGTGAAGAGGTCAACCGCGGAACGCATCGTCCACTGGTTTGCGCCGCGCGCTCGTTGATTCAAAGCCCCTCTTCCCCGCAGTTTCCGTCCTTGTCTGCACGCCAGCGCTCCGGGCGAGGCGGCCGCGCCAAGCCGCATCAGGCTCGCTCTGCCGCTCATCGTCAGGCTGACGCTGTCGTCCATGTTGGCGACGGCAAGGACCTCATTCTCCTAATGTCCCCGGCGACCCGTCCGACCTTTTGGAGACAGAGCCAAGGGTCGGCATGGCGAGCCAGAACCCATTGAAGCGAATCGCGGGCAGTCCCGCACCATGCGTGCCGATCGGCACGCCTCTCCCCCTCGCCCTGACCCCAACGAAGCACCGTAAGCGAGCAGGAGGAGGCAAAGGTAATGAGCCCACGAAAGGCGAAGACCCGAAGCCGACGCTACGTTACGGCGGTAGTGTGCGTCCCAGTGCTGGCCGTTGCCGTTCTCGTCGGCGTCGTTCCGGGCGCCGCATGGGGCCAACTGTGGTCCGCGGCGGCCGGTGGTTCGCATCAGGCCTCGGTCGCGAAGGCGACTGGGCCGTGCACGGCGGAGGGAGGCGACTGGTCGAAGAGCCTGGGCAGACCCATGACGAGCCTGCTGAGCTCCGCGGCGGGATCCGCTCAAGCTCAGACCACCTGGTCGGTATCGCAGTCTCGGCCCCTGCGATTGCGTCCTGTCGTGCGCTCCAACGGGTCGGTCGTGACCGTCAGGCTCGGTCAGACGGCCAAGATGAGCGGAACCGCGACCAGTGGCAGTGGCAGCGTGCGCAAGGTCGAGGCAAACCACGGCAGAGTGGTGAGCTACGCGAACGGTGTCTGGCAGTGGCAGGACAAGCCGTCCGCCGTCGGCCGCTACACCGTTGAAGTCACGGCCATAGCCTCGACCGGCCGGTCCTCTCGCGCGTCGTTCGCGGTGGTCGTCAAGTCGGCTTCCGAGCAGCAGCCGACGAACACACCCACGACTCCAACGACGCCGACCACCCCGTCGACGCCGACCACCCCGTCGACGCCGACCACACCGTCGACGCCGACCACCCCGTCGACGCCGACGACCCCGTTGACGCCGACAACCCCGTCGACGCCGACAACCCCGTCGACGCCGACGATCTCCGTCGACGCCGACCACCCCGTCGTCGACCGTCAACGGCAGCTTCAGCTTCGGCTCGAACCAGGTCTACAACAACGTGACCATCAGGGGCGGGCTGTCCAACGCGGCGGGTGCCCACGACACCACGTTCATCAACTGCCGCATCCTGGGCGGGGCTCCAGACGAGACATGTAGTCTGGGCGACGTCAACGGGGGTTGCTACGACATCAAGTTCGTCGACTGCACGTTCGCGCGCCCCGAACGGCGGACTGGCAACCTTGAGCCACGCATGAAGCCGCGTGGTGACCAGACGCCCGCGCGGGCCAACGGCCTGCACGACATCACCTTCGAACGGCTGCCACTTCGGCGTCGCCAACACGGGGCAAGACGGGTGCCACCGGCATGCTCATGGAGATCCAGGACTACACAGCGAGCCGCCGCCACTCACGGCTTCTCCAACATCAACTTCATCAGCTGCACCTTCGAGGCGGGCAACTGCGCCACACTCGACTTCGCCGGGACGCACAGCGAGGCTACGCGGGCGGCACCATCCTCGACGGCGGCAACTCGCTCGTCAAGGACTGCCTCTTCAAGGGCTACTGCAG
>CAVRZA010000009.1:0-19892 GCA_963725665.1 uncultured Actinomycetes bacterium
CTCGAGCCAGCGGTCGTAGATGCGCTGATCGCACAATCCCGCCTGCCAGAAGTCGCGGTGGTGCTGCCGCGTGTACTTGCGCCCCAGGTGATCGCCGCCCGGCCCCACGGTCATGATCTCGTCGAGGGCCAGCGTCTCGTCGTCCGTCGTCAGCCCCTTCATGAAGGCGCGCGCGTAGCCGATCAGCTCGTCGCCGATCAGGATGGTCTCGTATGAGCTCTGCAGCCCCGTCTCGAGGTAGCCGACGTCGTGCAGGAGCGTGGCGCGCGACAAAGCGCCGAGCATGGTCGAAAAGGCCGCCTCGGCAGTCCATTGCTCGTCGAGCAGCTTGGAGTCGGAGTGTCCGGCGTAGGCGAAGCTCGGCAGGCCGTACCAGCGCGAGAGGTCCGACTCCGCCTGGTGACCGACGAAGATCTCCGGCGGGTTGTAGGTGTCGACGAAGGTGCGCATGTTCATCTTCCCTACCCCGCACCCGTAGACGAACGGCGCTCCGGCCTTCACGAGCTGGTGCACGACGAGACCCGAGAGCACCTCGGCGTTGCCGGTGACGGCGATGGCCCCGACCGAAGCCGGCGCGGTGGCGCCGACGCTCGGCGCCGGAGCGTACACCAACGGGATGTCGAGCTCGGCGCATCTGATGAGCTTGTCCACGCCCTCGAAGTCGTGCATGAGCGGCGGCGTCGGCATCGCGTAGACGCCGAAGCTGTCGCCGGCGCCGGCGGCCGCGGCCATCTCCTTCATGAGCGCCAGCGGCCGCGCGTCGCGCGTGGCCACGAGGATCGGCTTGCGCGTCGCCTTGAGCATGGCCACGAACGGGGCCACGTCGTCGATCTCCTGTCCCACGTCCTCGGGGAGACCCATCGACATGACGAAGTCGATGTTGGGCAGCCTCTCGCTGAGAGCGGCCATGCCCTCGATGTCGGCGACGCGGACGCGGCGTCGCTCGCCTGAGTCGGGATCGCGCATGAAGAGGCAGTCGGAGCCGGTGCCGAAGTAGGAGTTCTCGACGGTCAACTCGAGGTCGAGCTCGCCGTCTCCCCCGCGCGCCGCGATTCGAGACCGCCGTGGCACCGTTTCGAGCGCGCGCGCGACGAGCTCGCGGCCCAGGCGCACCCGCGTGCCCTCCACCCGCGCACCGACGTCCGCGAGCAGTTCGCGCGCGCGCTCGTGCTTTACCTCGACGCCGGTGCTCTCGAGCACGGTGAGAGTGGCCTCGTGGACGCGGCGACAGTCGTTCTCGTCCCAGATCGACAGACGGGGGATGGTCATGCGGCTGCCTCCTTCTGCTCGACGAGCGCTCCACATGGTGGGCGAGCGACGCGGCATGGACCAGCGATCCCGCCGCTCATTCAAGGATATCGAACGGCGAACCAGGGTGTCAGCCCGTGCGCATCCGTGCCAGGTCCCGGCGGGCGACACAGGCCCCTGGCGTCACTTGACGCGGAACAGCAGCCAGACGACCAAGAAGCCGACGGCGACGGCGATGGCGGCCGACACGAACGGCCACCAGAGGTGCCAGCCGCCGAAGAGGAGCAGACCGACGCCGACGAGCAGCACGTAGAGCGCAGCCGACACGACGATCCCTATCCACCTGATCCGCCGCGGACTCGGCATGACACCTCCTCGCGCCCCTGGCCCCCGAGCCTAGTGCCCCAGCCGCGGGCGCTCGCGCCCTCTGCCGGCCTGCGAGGCGATGACCGCCGTGGCGATGTCGTCGAGGTCCTTGTCGCTCAGGTCGAGGCTCGCGGCGCCGATCCAGCCGTCGACCTGCTCCGGCGAGCGGGCGCCGACGATGGCACCGGTCACGCCCTCCCACTCGAGGACCCAGCGGACCGCCACAGCCTCGACCGTCGCGCCGAGACGCTCGGCTATCGATAGCAGCAGGTCGCGCAGCGTCAGATTGCGCGACAGAGCAGGCTCCTTGAAATCGTCGTCACGCTTGCGCCAGTCGTCGTCGGCCAGCGCCGCGACGCGCTCCTTGGAGAACGAGCTCGTGAGCAGACCCGACTGCATAGGGCTGTAAACGATCACCCCCGTGCCGTGCTGGCGGCACCACGGCAGCTCGCGGCTCGCCGCCTCGCGCTCGATGAGCGAGAACGGCGGCTGCAGGGAGTCGACGTGCCTGACGGCCTCGCAGCGGTCGAGCAGCTCGGTCGAGAAGTTGGAGACCCCGCACCAGCGCACCTTGCCTTCGTCGGCCAGCGCCGCCATCGTGGCCCACGACTCCTCGACCGGCACGCCGCTCTCGTCGGGCCAGTGGAACTGGTAGAGGTCGATGTGGTCCAGGCCGAGGCGGCACAGAGACGCCTCACACGCGCGGCGGATGGACGCCGGGCTGAGATCCGAGGGGGCGTCCTTCATGGGGTCGCTCTCATCCCACGCCGGGCCGCACTTCGTGAAGATGTAGGGACGCTCCGCCTCGGGCAGCGCGCGCACTGCCCTGCCGACGACTTCCTCGGAGTGCCCGTGCCCGTACACGGCCGCCGTGTCGATCCAGTTCACACCCCGCTCCACCGCGTGTCTGACGGCCGCGACCGACTGGGCGTCGTCCTGCGGGCCCCAGCCGAACGCCCAGCCACCTCCGCCGAGCGCCCACGTGCCCAGGCCAAGGGTCGTGATCTGCGGCCCGTCCCGGCCGAGCCTGCGTATTCCCAGTGCCATCGACCTACCTTCCTTGTCCGTCTTCGAGACCGCCGGCGCCTGGGCGTCCGAAGCCCTATCCTTTTTGTACCCCACGGCACGACCAGTATAGTCGGCCACCGGCGACGGGCGGCCGCGGACTGGGGTCGTTGACAGCGTGGGCGCTTGTGCTACAGTGCACATATTCGCATATCCGCATATACTTTCCTGCGGAATGCAGGCAGAACGACCGCACGTGCTCGCCGTCGGCGACGGCCTGCCAGAGGAAAGGAGCCGCCCCTTGGAGGACCACCCGAAGCTGGACGCCCGCCTCGAAGCCGAAGTCAACCTGCTGCACGCCCACGTCTGCCAGGCGCTCGCGGACCCCAAGCGCATCCTCATCCTCTACGCCTTGGCCGACGAACCCCACTACGTGAGCGAGCTCGCCGAGTTCCTCGACACACCGCAGCCGACCGTGTCTCGCCACCTCAAGGTGTTGCGCGACCAGTCGCTGGTGGCCGCCGAGCGCTCCGGCTCGTCCGTGCGTTACTCGCTCAGCGACCACCGCGTGATCGACGCCCTCGACCTGCTGCGCGGCGTCCTCATGGGCGCGCTGGAGCAGCAAGCGCAGTTGGCACAGGTCTTCGCCGCGCCGTCCGCCGCCGACTCCTCCCCAACCAACCCGTAAGGAAAGCGAGCCATGAGCCTTTCGACGCCGCAAAAGAACGACCTCGAGGCGCTCTTCGGCGAGCGCGTCACCTTCGAGCGCCTCGAGCGCAAGCTCTACGGCCATGACGTGGCCGCGATGCCCAACCTCATCAGGCCACTGGTGCGCGACACGACGCCCGACGCCGTCGTCCAGCCGCGCAGCGAGGAGCAGCTCGCCGAGCTCGTGCGCTGGGCGAACGAACACCGCATTCCACTGACGCCTCGTGGCAAGGCCTCGTCAGGGTACGGCGGCGTGATCCCCGTGAAAAACGGCGTCGTCGTCGACTTCTACTTCATGAAGAAGGTCCTCGCCGTCGACGCCGACGCTCAGACGGTGACCGTCGAACCGGGCACCACCTGGGAACAGCTCGACCGCGAGATCAAGAAGCAGGGCCTCACACTGCGCACCTACCCGACCAGCTACCCCAGCTCCTCGGTCGGCGGCTGGCTCGCCCAGGGCGGCGCCGGCATAGGGTCCTACGAGTACGGGTTCATCGCCGAGAGCGTGCTCGCGGCGCGCATCGTCCTCCCCAGCGGCGAGATCCGCGACGTCACCGGCGAGGATCTCCAGCTCATCGCCGACGCCGAGGGCATCACCGGCCTGATCAGCCAGGTGACGGTCAAGCTGCGGGCGCTGGTGGACGAGGACGTCATGTCCGTTGCCTGCTCCGACGCCCACGACCTGCAGGACCTCCTGCAACGCATCCACGCCGCCGACCTGCCCATCTGGTCGATCACCTACATCAACCCGCGCATGGCGGAGATGAAGAACCGCGCGCCGCTCCTGGAGCACAACGGGCACCCGGTCGAGGAACGCGTCCTGCTCCCCGCCGCCTACATCGTCACGCTCGCCTTCGCCAAGGCCGACCGCGCCAACATCGAGGCCCAGCTCGAGCTGCTGGTGAAGCCCTGCCAGGCCGAGATCCTCTCGCAGCGCATCGCCGACCACGAGTGGGAGCACCGCTTCAAGTTCATGGTCGTCAAGCGGCTCGGCCCATCACTCGTGCCGAGCGAGGTCGTCGTCCCGCTGGCCAAGCTCGGCGACGTGATGGAGCAGATCGAGCGCAAGATCGACCAGCCGATCGTCAAAGAGGGCGTCGTGATCAGGAAGGGCCCCAGCGGAGAGCCGGAGGCCGTCATCCTCGGCTTCATCCCGGCCGACCAACGCAAGTTCAGCTACAACTACATCTTCGGCCTGGTGCTCACCGTGATCAAGATCGCCGAGGAGAACGGCGGCCGCCCCTACGCGACCGGCGTCTACTTCGCCAGCAAGGCCGCCGACGTCCTCGGCGCCGAGCGCGTCGAGCGCATCGCCGCCTTCAAGAAGCAGGTCGATCCCAACGGCATCCTCAACCCTCAGAAAGTCATCGGCAATGGCCTCCTGGGCAAGGCGCTCTCGTTTGCCGGCCAGGTCGAACCGGCGGTACGCCCCTTCGGCAACCGCGTCATCACCCACGTCGGCGAGCGCCCGACCGAGCCCGTGAAGGGCATCCCGGCCGACGTCGCGTGGTACGCCTACTCCTGCTCGCAGTGCGGCTACTGCATCGACCAGTGCGACCAGTTCTACGGCCGTGGCTGGGAGAGCCAGAGCCCGCGCGGCAAGTGGTTCTGGCTGCGTGAGTACATGGAGGGCCGCGAGAAGTGGAACCAGAAGATGGTCGACACGATCATCACCTGCACCACCTGCGAGCTGTGCAACCAGCGCTGCTCGGCCGCCTTGCCCATCGAGCCGAGCTGGATGAAGCTACGCGGCGTGCTCATCGAGGACGAGAAGCGCATGACGCTGCCGCCCTTCGAGGTGATGAGCGCCGCGCTGCGTGACCAGGGCGACATCTGGGCCGGCTACCGCAAGGACAGGGCCAACTGGTTCCCCGAGGACCTGCTCGAGAAGCACGGCCCCGGGCACGCGTCGGACACTGTCTACTTCGGCGGCTGTACGGTCGCCTACGTCGAGAACGACATCGGCATCGGCGCCGTGCGCCTGCTCGACGAGGCCGGCGTCGACTTCGCCTACCTGGGCGACAAGGAGCTCTGCTGCGCCACGCCTATGCTCGTCGCCGGCAAATGGGACCAGTTCGAGCAGGTCATGCGCGCCAACATCGCCAATGTGGTGGCAGCCGGCGCGCACACGGTGACCACGAGCTGCCCCGCCTGCGACATGATGTGGCGCAACGTCTATCCCGAGTGGGCCGAGAAGCTCGGCATCGACTACCCGATCACGGTGAAGCACTACACCGAGATCATGGCCGAGAAGATCGCCGCCGGTGAGTTCGCCTTCCCCAAGGCGAAGAGGGGCGCCAAGAAGCAGAAGGTCACCTGGCACGACTCCTGCCACATCGGCCGCGCCAGCGGCGTCTACGAGCCGCCGCGCGAGCTCATCAAGGCCATCCCCGGCGCCGAGTTCGTCGAGCTCCCCTTCAACCGCGAGGAGGCGCACTGCTGCGGCAGCGTGCTCACCCTGCTGAAGGACCCGGCGGTGGCGGCCGACATCGGCGACGAGAAGCTCAAGGAGGCCGAGGAGGTCGGCGCCGAGAAGATCCTCGCCCTCTGCCCCTGCTGCCAGTTCCAGCTCCGCGTGAGCGCGCAGGCCAAGGGCAAGGACATCGTCGTCGAGGACCTGGCCCACTTCGCCTGCTCGGCGCTGGGCCACGAGCTGCCCGACCCCAACCCCGAGGTACAGAGGCAGTGGGCCGTGTTCGAGGCGATGATCCCTCTCATGACGCCCGAAGGGGTTCGCCGACCTCATGGGCACCATGTGGCCGGAGCTCATCGACGCCATGCCCTACGGGATGGACAAGATGATGCGTCGGATGGCGAAGGTACCGGGTGCGCTCGAGGCGATGAAGCCGATGTTCCCGATCCTCTTCCCCAGGCTCCTGCCGCTGATGATGCCCAAGGTCATGCCCACGATGCTCGAGCGCATCGCCGAGCGCGTGCCGATGCCCGACTACATGGCGGAGCAGTTCCCGGGCATGATGCCTGAGATCATGGATAACCTCATGCCGCACATGATCAAGGACATCGTGCCGCTCGTGACCGACCCGATGATCGCCTACCTCAAGAGCGAGGCGGCCCAGAACGGGAGCGGCGGCGGTGCGCCAAGCGCGGCGTCCGCCGGACCCGACGAGGCGGGCGCGCCGGCGCAGGCCGGCGCGCCGGACGAGGCGAAGACCCCCGGCACGACCAGCGCATCCGGGGATGCGAGCGCTTCAGCGAAGACCGGCGGCGGCAACGGCGGCTCGTCCGCGACCGGTGGCGCAGGCACGATCCGCGAGACGGGTAAGACCGTGGCCGCCGACGCCGCGACCGGCGAGGTCGCGGAGCCGGCCACGGAGACAGCTAGCCCGGACGAGACGCCCAAGACCGACTAAGGGCGTCCGCCCACGAAAGACGAACGCCCGCGAGGGCGGGGAGCGCCGGAAGGCGCTCCCCGCCCTCTTGTCGATCGCCCTCGCGAGCGTCGTCGCGGACACGCCAGCCACCAGCTGACGCAGCGGTCGCCCCGTTGTCGCGCGAAGAGAGGGTCACAAACGCCGCCGCTAAGGGAATAGAGCAGCGTCACACGGCGGCACAGCGTTAACGGCGGCGGCACAGCGTTAACGGCGGCGGCACAGCGTTAACGGCGAGTGATCTGTGACCGCGACGACGGACCGAGGCCATGACCACTCGCTTCTCTCTCCGCACGAGGCTAGACGTTCCGCGCCAGGGATGGCTCTTTCTCTACGTCCCCGATGAGCTCCTCGGCGACGTCAGAAGGAGGGTCTGGCTGCGGGGGACACTGAACGGTAAACCGTTCGCTGCCACCGCGAATCCCTGGAAGAACGGCACGCACGTGGTCACCGTTAACCGTCAGATGCGCGCCTTTCTCGGTATCGATGGTCCAGTCGCGGTCGAGCTCGAGGCCGAGGTCCTCGACGTGCCGATCCTCGACATCGAGATCCCCACCGACTTGCTGGAAGCGATCCAAGGCGATGCTGCCGCGTCCGAGACTTTCGCAGGACTACCCCCCTCGCATCAGAAGGAGTTCGTGTTCTACCTGGACGAAGCCAAACGGCCGGCGACGCGCGCAGCCCGGATCCGTATGAGCGTCGCCATCCTGCGGAAGGGTCGCCACCTGTGGGAGAGCCCTGCCCGCATGTTCGCCGATGACTTGAAGGAGCTGTGACCTGACCATGTGGGTGACGCGAGGAGAAGAGATGACCAGAGCCCACGCGCCTGCTGGAGGTCCTTCGCACGGTGAGGACCAGACTCCAGGAGCGCTGTGATGAGCACGTTCGTCGCACTCCTGAGGGCCGTGAACGTGGGCGGAGTGAAGGTCGCCATGGCCGAGCTGCGCGGCAGCCTGGAGGGCCTCGGACTGACGGGCGTGCAGACCTACGTGCAGAGCGGCAACGTCGTGTTCGACGCCGCCGACGACGATCCCGCACTACACGCCGCGGCGATCCGGGGTGCGATCGCGCGCGCCTTTGATCTCGACGTGAAGGTGCTCGTCCTTAGCGCGGCGCAGCTGGCGCGCATCACGAGCGCGAACCCGTTCCTCGTTGCCGGCGCGGACCCGAGATTCCTCCACGCGACGTTCCTCTTCAAGTCGGTGACAGAGTCCAGCTTCGCCGCACTCGCACTGCCTACACAAGGGGACGAGCAGGCCGCGCTGGGCGCGCAGGTGGTCTATCTCCACGTGCCACACGGCTACGGGCGCTCGAAGCTCAGCAACGCCTACTTCGAGCGCGCATTGCGCACCGCGGCCACCACCCGTAACTGGCGCACGGTGACGACGCTCGTGGAGCTCAGCTCGCGAACCATCTGAACGCCCGCGGTAAGCACTAGCTTCATAGGGTTTTGGTCTGCGCCCCTCGAGGTACCACCGGAGAAATCGTGCAAACGGCCGCCGCCGGCCTCCGACTGCTCGGACAGCGGCCTCACCAACGGGAGTAGCCATGGCTGCAGAACCCCTCACAGTGGGTCCGGAAGTGGAATCGCCGCCCGCACCGCGCGTGCCGCGCCACCTCGGCTTGGCGCTCGTCGTGATCGCGGCGGCCCAGCTCATGATCGTCCTCGACGCCACCATCGTGAACGTCGCTCTGCCGCACATGCAGCGCGCGCTCGGCTTCAGCGGCGCCGGCCTCGAATGGATCGTCACCGCCTACTCACTGGCCTTCGGCAGCCTGCTGCTGCTCGGCGGCCGGCTCGGAGACATGTACGGCCGCCGCAGGATCTTCATCACCGGCGTGCTCGTCTTCTCGCTCGCCTCGTTCGTCGGCGGGTTCGCGACCGGCCAGTGGTGGTTGCTCGCGTCGCGCGCCGTGCAGGGTGCCGGCGCCGCTCTCGCCGCGCCGACCGCCCTCGCTCTGATCGCTACCACCTTCCCCATGGGACCACCCCGCAACAAGGCGCTCGGCGTCTATGCCGCCATGAGCGGCGCCGGCGGCGCCATCGGGCTGCTCCTCGGGGGGATCCTCACCAGCTACGTGTCGTGGCGCTGGGTGTTCTTCGTGAACGTCCCCATCGGCCTGACCGTCGTCGCGCTGGCGCCGATCGCCCTGGTTCCGTCGCTGCGGCTCCGCAGCCGCCTCGACTTCCCCGGGGTCCTGACGAGCACGGCGGGGCTGGCTCTGCTGGTGTACGGCCTGACCCACGCCGCCGCCGGCAGTGACGGCGTCTCGCACTGGGGCAGCCCGGTCACCATCGCCTCGCTAGTGGCCGCCGCCGTGCTGCTCGTGAGCTTCTTCGTCATCGAGCGGCGCAGCACGCACGCCGAGCTGCCGCTGCACCTGCTCCGCTCGCGCCGCCGCTCGGGCGCCTACGTCATGATGCTGCTGATCGCCACGGCCCTGTTCGCCGTGTTCTTCTTCCTGACCATCTACATCCAGACGGTGTGGGGCTACAGCCCCGTCAAGGCCGGCATAGCGTGGCTGCCGTTCCCCATCATGATCATCATCGTCAGCACGCTCGTCGCCCGTGTGCTCGTGACGCGCGTCGGCGTGCGCCCGATGCTCATGGTCGGCCCCCTGCTCGCCGGGGCCGGATACATCTGGCTGTCGCAGCTCAGCGTCGACGGCAGCTATCTCACCAGCCTGCTGCTGCCCATGCTGATGGTCAGCGGCGGCCTCGGGCTCATGTTCGTGCCGCTGACGCTCATGGTCGTTTCGCACGTCGCTCCCCAGGAGACCGGCGTCGCCTCCGGCATGCTGAACACCGGCCAGCAGATAGGAGGAGCCATCGGCCTGGCGGCCATCGGCACCATAGCCTGGACCTCGGTCGCGCACAGCGTCACCCACCAGATGGCGGCGGCCGCGGCAGCGGGCGGGACGGCCGCGAGCAGCAGCGCGTCAAGTGCGTCGAGCGCCGTTCCCGGCGTGCCGACGGCCATTCTCGATCACGCGCTGACTGTGGGGTTCTCGACCGGCCTGCTCGTGGCCGCCGGAGTCGTCCTGTCCGGCTTCGTCGTCGCGCTGATCACCACCCGGACGCCGGGTCGCTTCGCTCTCTCCTCGGCCGTGTATGAGGACCGCGAAGAGCCCTGCGACAAGGTGCTGGGAACCTGCTAGGCGCTAAGACGCGCACGAAGCTGCGGGTGAAGCCGAAGCAAGCGCGGAGCGACGGACGACCGCAGGCCCGCTGAATGGCACACGGGCGGGGTGAGGGCCGAACGGCCCTCACCCCGCTCATTCCGCACGCTCCGCGGGACTCCTCCCTTGCGTTCCGCGAATTCGACTAGGTGAGCGCCGCGCGCCGGAGCCCCATCCTCACTCTGCACGCGCGTCGTCCGCTCGTACGCACCGCCCGACCGTCAACTGTTACGGACCACTGGGAGCGTGGAAACGTCCGAGCGTCGATAAAGGAGTGCACCCCATGGCAGACAGTATCTTCTCCAGAAGTGAGCCCGTGCCTGACCTGTTCTGCGCGGACTACGATCGCTGCTTGACCTTCTACCGCGACACCTTGGGCCTCGAGGTCGAGGAGTTGTCCGAGATGCCCGGTAACGCCGTTCTCCACACCGGCCGGGGAGGCAAGCTCTTGCTCCATTCGAGTGACCACAGCGGAGACGACCACACGGCGATGAGCTTCCTGACCGACGATTTCGGCGCGGCCATCGACTTGCTGCGCTCCAAGGGAGTCAAGCTAGAGGATTACGACAACCCCGGCATCAAGACGGTGGACGGGATCGCCAGCTTGGGCGAGTTCAAAGCCGCGTGGTTCAAGGATCCCGGGGGCAACATCTTGTGCGTCTCGCCCAGCTTGGAGGTCATGAAGAAGGCCGCCTAGCACGGTGGGTAGTCAGTCGGGCGGGGGCGGCGGCCAAAGGCCGCCGCCCCCGCCGGACGCGTCTCGCCGCGCAGGCGGCGAGGGCTGGGGCGAGGCGGCACAGCCGCCTCGCCCCAGCCCCACTACGGCTCCCGGCTTATGCAGTCACGTCGCCGCGCCCGCCGGCCGCGGTCCCGCTCGGGCTGATGTTCTGGTTGAGGTGGAACAGGTTGTCGGGGTCGTACTTCTTCTTTATCTCGACCAGACGGCCGTAGTTGTCGCCATAGTTGGCGCGGATCTTGCCCTGGTCGTCGCCCGACTGGAAGTTGACGTACCCGCCCTCCAGCGAATGCGGCGCAAGGGCCGCGTAGTAGTCGCGCGCCCATTTGATGTTGGCCTCGCTGTCGGCCGGGTCGAGCCACACGCCGGCTATGTTGGTGAGGAACGTGGCGTCGCGGTGAGCAAACGCCGTCGCCTCTGGCGGCACGCGCCGGACGGCACCGTTGATGGGATAGATGTGCAAGGCCGAGTTCACGGTGGGGATCCTCGGTCCGTGCTCCAGGTGCGCGGCGATAGCGCCATCTGGGAGCTCCGTGGCCAACGTCGTCTTCCAGTAGTGCTGCAGCCCACGTGGGAGCAGCGCGTCGAAGGCACTGTTGAGCGCCGGATAGGGCATCGGCCCCACGAACTCGGCAACCACGGGGGCGACGTCGCGGATGGGCCTCAAGGCGCGCTCGCCCTCTGCCACAGGTCCCGTCCAAGCGGCCACCATGATGATAAACGTGTCACCGTGGCGCCCTTCCGGGATGAACGGCAGCGGCGGCGCGATCTGGAAGCCCGGAAACATGCCCAGCTCCTCCGGCGCCTCATCGACGAACTCGCGGAAGAAGCGCAGGAGGTCGCCGGCGTGTTCGAGCTCGAAGAACATGGGGCCGCCGTAGATGTCCTTGACGGGATGCAGCTTGTACTCGAAGGAAGTGACGACGCCGAAGTTGCCGCCGCCCCCGCGCAGCGCCCAGAAGAGGTCCTCGTTCTCCCTCTCGCTGGCCACGAGCACACGCCCGTCGGCGGTCACGACGTCGGCCGAGATGAGGTTGTCGATCGTGAGGCCGACCCTGCGCGCCAGGTAGCCGATACCGCCGCCCAGCGTGAAGCCTCCGATGCCGGTCGTCGAGACGAAGCCGCCGGTCGTCGCGAGGCCGAACGGATAGGTCGCGTGGTTGACGTCGCCCCAGGTCGCGCCGCCTCCAGCGCGCGCCGTCTGCCCTGCGGGATCGACGCGCACGTTGCTCATGCCACCGAGGTCGATGACGACGCCGTCGTCGCAGGTGCCGAAGCCAGGTACGCTGTGGCCGGCGCCCCGCACGGCGAGAACGAGACCATTCCCTCGCGCGAAGTCGACTGCCGCCATGACGTCGCCGACGTCTACCGCCCTCACGACGACCCGCGGCCGCCGGTCGATCATGGCGTTGTAGACCGTGCGCGCCTCCTCGTAGGCCTCGTCGTCGGGCGTGATGATCTCGCCGCGCACGCGCTCGCGCAGCTGGTCGATGGTGAGTCCGCTCATCGCTCCTCCTACCCCCCGCATCGCGCCACGAACGGCGGACACGCGGGGCCTCCTAGGTTCCCAGTCCGATGCCGCAGGTATTCCCGCGAGAGCCGTACTCATCGCCGTTCGCTACGGACCTCGTACGAGGTGCAGTCTGCGGGTGAGGTGTGCGAGTCAGTGTTCCTCGAAGAGGCCGATCACGTTGCCGCCGGGATCGCGGAAGCGGGCCGTGATCTCGGGTGCGTCAGCGCCGATCGGCTGCACGATCTCGCCACCGTGTGCCACCACGGCCTCGCAGGCCTCAGCCACGCTGTCGACCATGACGTAGATAAGCAGGCCGGGCTGGTCCGACGGAGGCCTGCCCACGACCCACGTGCCACTCACCTCGCCGACCCCGTCGTCGAAGGCCAAGTGCCCGTCGCTGCGCTGCCGGATGGTCCACCCCAAGACCTGGCGGTAGAACTCGGCCGAGCGCTGCACGTCAGCGGCGGGAATCTCGATGCAGCACACCTTGCCGTGCGCCAGGGTGGGAGGCATGGGCGTCCTCACTCTCGGGCGGCCGGTCGAGCCGGAGCCTGGACGAGGGCAAGGATGTTGCCGTCAGGGTCCTTGAACCAGGCGGCCTTCGCTCCACCGCCGCTGACGATGTCGCCTTCCGACGTCGAGCCGGGGAAGTCGTAGTGCTCGAACGTGACGCCGCGCTCCCTGAGCTCGGCGACCTCTGTCTCGATGTCGTCGACCGACCAGAACGCGCAACTCGCGCGCGAGCTACCGGCTCCCTCGCTGAGGTACATGAAGAAAGTCGAGTTGTTGGCGCACTCGTAGAGTATGCCGGCCTCGCTTACCTCGCGTGGCTGTTGCTGCAAGACACCTTCGTAGAACTGCCGTCCCCGCTCTACGTTCGATACCGGCACGTAGGCGGAGATCTGTGAGTCACGCAACACGACGTCGCCTCCTCTCGGCGTGGACAGCTATCGCTCGCAAATGGCCCCAGACCGGCAGCCCGACTCTCCGCACTCACCTACCTGCGCGCGTGACGTTCTGCCCGCGACTTCACGCCCAGGAGCATCCTGCGCATCATCGGAAAGTCGCCGAACTCGAACAGGATCACCGTCATGGCCGCCATCCCAGGCGAGCTCCAATCGTTGTACTGCTTCAGCCGCGTGACGAGCCTCGTGCCGCCGCCGGCCAGGGGAGCCAGTCGCCAGGACCACGTGCTGTTCGGTTTCTCCCACAGAAGCCAGGAGTTGGGTTCGAAGGCCTTGATCTTGAAGGCCGTCGTCTCGTTGACCTTGCTTGCCATCGGCACCCAATCGCCTACGCGCGGATGTTGGAACTCCGGCAAGATGCGGTCGGCGCTCGGCCGGGCGGCGTTGTCGAAGATGTCGTAGCTGTAGAAGCCGGCGCGGCCGAATCCGACTTGCACGAGCCAGGGCCAGACTGCCTCCGGCGGCACCGCGATGGAGAGCGCTCGAGTCGCGCTGAACGAGGGGTTGGGGACGATCTCGTCACCGGGCATGCCGCCGGCGACCTCGTCGTCGATGGCTCCCCAGCGCAGATGCCGCCGACGCACCAGCGGCGCCGTGATAAAGAGCGGCGAGGCCAAGATCACGTCACGCAGGCCTCGCCCGACGCGCCTGTCGTCCATCGCGTTCTCTCCGCCGGGCACGGCTTGGTGTGCTCGTCAGCCGCGGGGGCCGACCTGTTGCACGGCCCAGCCGTTACCGTCGGGATCGTTGAAGAAGACGAACGAGTTCCAGTCTCCGCCGGGCCCGTCGACGCGGGCACCCTGGTCGAAGTGCTGCACCTGGCTGACTTCGACACCCCGCTCGACCAGCTCAGCCCGCGCCGCCTCGATGTCGGTGACGACGAGCTGCATGCCCTTGACCGCCCCGGGCGGCATCTGGGCGAGCCCGCTGCCGATGGCGATCGAGCAGGCGGAGCCGGGCGGTGTGAGCTGCACGACGCGGAACGTCTCGCCCATACGCACGTCGTTGTCGACGACGAAGCCGACCTGCTCGCTGTAGAACTGCTTGGCCCGGTCCACATCCGAGACGGGGATGACCACCACTTCGAGCTTCCAGTCCATGCTGAACCGTCCTTTCTCAGGCGGCCGCCGCGAGGTCGACGACGAAGTCGTCGAAGCTCCGCGGCGGCCGCCCCGTGACCGACTCCACGTCGCCGGTGACCACGTCGTAGAGGCCGCCGGCGACCTCGCGGTTGAACTCGAGTGTGGGCTCGACTCGCCACGCCGGCAGGCGCTGCGCCATGCTCTGGCGTGCCGCCTCCTCCGGCACCGGCACGTAGCGAACGGGCGAGCCGGCGCGCGACAGACGCTCGGCCACCTCGGACCAGGTCAGCCTCTCGGGGCCGGTGAGCCCGTAGGTCTTCCACTCGTGCGCGTCGGTCGTCAGAGCCGCGACGGCCACCGCGGCGACGTCGCGGGCGTCGACGAACGCCACCCGCGCGTCGCCGACCGAGGAGTAGATCGCGCCGTCGGGGCCGACGAGCTCGGCGGCGAGCTGCATGAGCATCGCGGGACGCAGAAAGGTGAAAGGGATGCCGGATGAGACGATGAGTTGCTCCGCCTCGGCGTGCCAGCGCACAAGCGCCGACGGCGATTGCAGCGAAGCACCCATGACCGACTGCTTGACGATGTGGCGCACGCCGGTCCACAGCGACGCTGCGAGGACGTTACCCTCCTGTTCCACCTGGTTCGGGGCCCCCGGTGAGAGCAGGAACACGCGCTCGACGCCGGCCAGCGCCGGGTCGAGCGAGTCGGGCTGATCGAGATCGCCCGCGACGACGTCGACGTCACCGAGCACCTCGCGGGCCCGAGCGGGATCACGCGACAGTACACGGAACGCGGTACCACGTCGCCGCAGCTGGGCGACGACCTGACGCCCGACGCGGCCGGTCCCTCCGGTTACGAGGATCATGACAAGGCCTCCATGCTGAGTATCGATGAGGAGTGTCCCCGCTCCTGCGGCGACGACAACCAGCGTATCGACGTCTACGGCCGCTGAAAGCCCTCGCGCGTGCGTTGTCCGAACCCGAGGCCTCTATCCCAAGCGATGTGGGCGCCCCAGGCGAGGCCGCCGGCGAAGACTACTGGGGGTAGCCAGATGCCGGCGATCACCAGGGCGATCGGCATGACGAAGCTGTGCAGAGTGTTGTACAAGGGGACGGCACGTGGATGCAGCTGGCCGCGCTCGAGCCCGGACCCGGCGCCGAAGATCAGCGCCAGGTCGGGCAGGAAGACGAACGCAATTGCGGCCCACGTCGTGCCTCCGTGCTTCACCATCTCGAACACGGCAAGCACCGTCAGAAGCGCGCCCAGCGCCAGGTAGGCAACGCGCTTGGCCGGCATAGTCACTCGCTCCCCTGGGTCGCGTGCGAAGCCGGCGGCCAATCGATCAGCGGCTTGCCGATCTCCCACTGATGCCCGAAGGGATCTTCGACCCGGCCCAGCAGCCAGGCGTGTGCTTCCACGACCGCGTAGATCTCAGTCGCACCCAAGCTCACCGCCCGCGCGACCGTGGCGCGTGGATCCTCGACGATCAAGAGCAGGCGTACCGTGCTGCCGCCCAGCGATTCGGGGCTGAAGTGCTTGTTGGGCGGTGACTCGTCGGAGACCCAGAAGGAGGCAGTGCCCACGGCGAGCTGGGCGACCACCGACTCGTGTTCCTCGGTACCGCCCACGCGGTAGATCTCGACGGCGCCGAAGGCCGCCTTGTAGTACTCGATCGCCTCGCGGCCGCGGCGAACGGAGAGTTGAGGCGAGACGCTGATCTGCGCTGCCTGAGTGATCGAGTCCGGCGCACTGTCCATCTGAGGTCCTCCGGGATTGCGTATTCTTCCTAGTCACCGAAGACCGCCTTTGAGGAAACACGCGAGCGTCGAGTGAGGCTGACCGCGCCTGGGTAGCCTCTACGTCGCCGGCACCAGTACAGCCGAGTCGGGACCAAGGCAGGCGCTGTGGCACGAGGCCGCGACGAAGAGCTCATCCGCACGATCTCTGACACCGCCTTCTGGACGGCGGCCCTGCGCGCCGGCGAGTCCGAGCGGCGGGACGCCATCTTCCACGATCCGTACGCGCGCCGTCTGGCCGGACGGCGGGGGTTCGAGATCGTGCGGGCGATCAGGAACCCGGCCGTCCGTTACGGCGTGATCCTGCGCACGGCGGCCATCGACCAGGTCGTGACGGCAGGCGTACGACAGCGCGGCCGTGACACCGTCCTCAACCTTGCCGCCGGGCTCGACACCCGGGCCTGGCGCCTGGAGCTACCGTCGGCCCTACGGTGGATCGACGTCGATCTGCCGGTCGTGCTCGACTACAAAGACGGGATCCTGGCCGGCGAGCGGCCGCGTTGTCGGCACGAGGAGGTACAGCTCGATTTGGCCGACCG
This sequence comes from uncultured Actinomycetes bacterium, assembly GCA_963725665.1. Lineage (GTDB taxonomy): Bacteria > Actinomycetota > Thermoleophilia > UBA2241 > UBA2241 > CAVRZA01. Next base: position 16,531 of record CAVRZA010000009.1, read on the forward strand.
TGAGGCGCGCCGGGCAGTGTTCGATCGCGTCGGCCAAGAGTCCCAGCGAATCCTCGTGCTTACCGAGGGCCTGCTCAGTTACCTTGCTCCCGAGGTGGTCGCGGACCTCGCCGGCGACCTGCACACCGTACCGACCTTCGCCGAGTGGATCACGGAGTTGACCGGCGCTCAAGTCATGGGGCGTGTCAGGGGCGCCGGCGACAAGTACCGACCCGAGGACGCCAAGACGCGCTTCGCGCCCGAGGAGAACACGCAGTTCTTCGCTCCCTACGGCTGGACCGAGGCCGAGTACCTCGACCTTTTCCTGGAGGCACCGCGACTGGGTCGCGACAACCTGTCGGGCAAGGCGCTGCGCGGGGCGATGCGCCTCATGCCCCGGCGAGTGCGGCAAGGGTTGGAGCGCGGGCTAGGGGTCGTGCGGCTCGCGCGGGCGTAAGAACCCTTCCGCTACCAGAGGCATACAAGCGTCGGGCAGCGGGAACAGGTCGTCACTAAAGCGAATCCTTTCCGACCCACCGGAGGACGACATGAACGAGAAGACCGGGACGCACATCGAAGAGGTGCACACCGTGAGCGTACCCGTCAGCGACGTCGACCGGGCGCTCGAGTTCTACGCCGGCAAGCTCGGCTTTGAGACGCGCATCGACGTGCCCTACGGCCAAGGTCGGCGCTGGATCGAAGTGGCCGCGCCGGGAGCGATGACGACGATCGCACTCTCGCCTCCCGGGCCCGGGCAGGCCCCCGGCGTCGACACCGGCATCCGCTTCACGACCGGCGACGTCGAGGCCAACCACGCGGAGCTGCGTGCCCGCGGCGTCGACGTCGACCCCGAGATCCTGCACTGGCCGAACTCGCCGCCGATGTTCCAGATGCGCGACCCCGACGGCAACCTGCTGCGCGTGGTCCAGCGCATGGAGCAGACGCAGAGCGAGCGGCGCAGCGAGACCGCCACCAAGAGGTTCGCGGTCCTGGTCAAGTCCGATGCGAACACCGAGTCGGGAGCGATGCCCGAGGAGAAAGGGCTCGCGGAGATGGTCCGCTTCAACGAAGAGATGGTCAACGCCGGCGTGATGCTGGCCGGCGACGGCTTCCACTCGAGCTCCGACGGCGCGCGGGTGGTCTTCTCAGGCGGGTCGCCGAGTGTCGTTCGCGGACCCTTCCCCGAGCCGACGCAGCTGATCGCCGGCTACTGGATCATCCAGACCGGGTCGCTCGATGAGGCGATCGACTGGATGAGGCGGGCTCCGTTCGGCGACGGAGCCGAGGTCGAGATCCGTCAGGTGTTCGAGGCGGAGGAGTTCGGCGAGGCATTCACGCCGGAGCTTCAGGAGCAGGAGGAGCGCCAGCGGATGAAGATGGAGGCCAACGCCAGGCGCCGCGCGGCCTGACGGCCGCGCGGCGCCACGGTTGGCCTGCGCGTCCTGGGGCATAACCTCGCACATGGTCTCGGTACAGGAAGATCACGGCCGCGATCACGACGGCGACAGCGCCATCGAGGAGACACTGTGACACCTGCTGACAGCGTCATCGAGGTCCGCGACTTGGTGAAGGTCTACGGGCGCGACACGCGCGCGCTCGACGGCATCACCTTCGACGTAGCGCACGGCGAGCTGTTCGGCTTCTTGGGGCCGAACGGCGCCGGCAAGACGACGACGATCCGCATCCTGGCGACCCTGCTGCGCCCGACCTCGGGCGTCGCCAGGGTCGCCGGCTTCGACGTCGCTTCGCATCCGCACGAGGTGCGCGAGCGTCTCGGTCTGGCCATGCAGACGCCGACCCTCGACGCCTTCTCGACCGGGCGCGAGACGCTCGAGCTGGCCGGCCGGCTGCACCGGCTGCCGGCCGGCCAGCTCCGCCGTCGCGCCGACGAGCTGCTCGAACTGATGGGTCTGGCCTCCGTGGCCAAGAAGCTCACCGGCACCTACTCGGGCGGCATGAAGCGACGTCTCGACCTGGCCAGCGCCCTGATGCACCAGCCGCCGCTGCTGATCCTCGACGAGCCCACCGAGGGACTCGACCCGCAGAGCCGCACCGCCCTGTGGGAGGAGCTCGAACGCATCAGCGCCGAGGGCACGACGATGCTGCTGACCACGCACTACATGGAGGAGGCCGACCGGCTCTGCTCGCGGCTGGCGATCGTCGACAACGGCAGGATCGTGGTCGACGGCGAGCCGCAGGAGCTCAAGGAGACGGTCGGCGCCGACTCGGTCGTGCTGCAACTCGAGCCGAGCAACGGCGGCAACGGCGACAAGGTCGCCACCGTGTGCCGCCTGCTCGACGGCGTGATCCCCTGCGAGGCGGTGACCGCGCACCCCGCCGGCGTCGCCCTGGCGGTGCCCAACGCCAGTGCGGCGGTGCCGCAGCTCATGCGCCGCATCGACGGCAACGGCCTGCGCATCACCGGACTGCAGATGAATCAGCCGAGCCTGGACGACGTGTTCCTGAAGTACACCGGCCGTCACATCCGCGAAGAGGCGGCCGACCAACCGATCATCATGGGATGGTGAGGCAGCGATGAACACGCTGACGGCCTTCGGCTACGAGACCTACTGGCTGGGACTGCGGACCACCCACCGCTTCTTCCGCGTGCCGTCGAACTGGCTGAGCATCATCTTCTTCCCGCTGATCCAGCTCCTCGTGTTCAGCCAGCTCTACAAGGACATCGTCCAGTTGCCGGCGTTCGGTCGCCAGACGTACTTGGCTTACCTCGCGCCGGGGCAGATCGTGTTCGCGTCGTTCCTGGCCGTGGGCTGGGCCGGCTACGGCATGCTGGTCGAGTATCGCAACGGCTACCTCGACAAGCTCAGGGCGAGCCCCATCAGTCGACAGTCGATCCTTGCCGGCGAGATGGTGCCGCTCTTCTTCGAGGCGGCCATCATGGCCGGCGTCCTGCTGGTCGTGAGCCTGCTGCTCGGCGCGTCGCTCGTCACGGGCGTCGGTGGGCTGCTTCTCATCCTGGCCCTGTCGGGGCTCTTCGGCATCGCCTTTGCCGGCGTGAGCTTCATGGCCGCGCTGCTGACCAAGAGCGAGCAGGCGGCGAGCGCGATATCGCTACTCATGTTTCCAGTGGTCTTCATCTCGACGGCCTTCGTGCCGCGCGCCGTCATGCCGGGCTGGATGCAGACGGTCAACGACTGGAACCCGGTCACCTTCCAGATCGAGGCGATCCGCAGGCTCATGGTCGTGGGCTACGACTGGGCGGCGATCGGCAAGGCCGTGTTGTCGCTCCTCATCGTCGGCGCGATCCTGCAGACCGGCACGCTGCTGGCGTTCCGGCGCCTGGCGAAGTGAGGGCCGTGCCGGCCTGACTTGAGTGGTTAGGCGGTCTCGACCACCGGGGGATGTTCCCGCTGTCGGATAGT
>CAVRZA010000010.1:0-10400 GCA_963725665.1 uncultured Actinomycetes bacterium
GAGGGCAGCCGATCGCGGCCGTGTACGCCTCCACCGAATGCGAGAGCGCGTCCATCCCTGTCGACGCGGTGAGCTGAGGTGGAAGGCTGAGCGTCAGCTCGGGGTCCAGCAGCGCGACTCGCGCCGCGATCAGGGGACTGGCCACACTCATCTTGTAGTGGCGAGCGGTGTCGGTGATGACGGCCCAGAAACTGACCTCGCTTCCCGTCCCTGAAGTCGTCGGAATGGTGATGAGAGGCGTGATCGGTTTAGTGACGACGGACCAACCTTCCCAATCGGTCATCCTGCCGCCGTCAGTCTGCGGATACGCCGGCGCCTTTGGCGGTGTCCATGCCGCTGCAGGGCCCCGCGCCACGATGCAGGTCGACCTTCTCGGCTCGGCCACGTTCCTGCTCGTAGAACATCTGCTGTGTCGCAGATCGGGGCGACACCGTCGAACACGATGGTCTCGATGCCAACATGTGCAAGGCTCGCCAGATGGGATCGATGGTGCCCGCGGCTCGCACACCAATGGGCAGTCAGCAATCGTGGCCCAAGATGCCAGCCGGGCTAAGCCCTGACACCGGCGCGCTTGGGAGACGCCGTTTCCGAAACTCGATCCTTGGTCGGGAGCTGGTAGCTGTAGGTCTTCACTCTCTCCCCCTCGCCCTAGCGTCGGACTCGAGTACAAAGTGTCCAACTTCAAGTCTCGCGTTGCTGTGGAGCGAAACGTCCGTTGTAACCGCACAATAGGCGAGTCGCGTCTGCGCGGTGTCATTAGGCAAGCTGGTGCTCAAGCCAGCGCCTCGATCGATCACAATGCCGATCGTCAATCCAAAAATGGGCGCCACCCAACTCCCCACGCGCAGAGACAGCTCCCAGACACCCCGGCCAGCGCCATGTCCACCATGGCGAAGAGTTCCAGCATGCGAAGCGGGTGAACATTGAAGAGCAGCGAGGAATTCACCACGCGGCGAGCCCGGCGATGGTTCCGAGGCGTGGCAGTTGCCCGACTGCGTGGGTGAGGTCAGCCTCGTTGCGAAAGACCTGCACGAAGGCGTCCATGACGCCCGTGATCCTGGCGCGCAGCTCGCCGACGATCTCCGTTGACACTCGTGAGACGAGATTGGAAACGAGACGTTCGCAGTCCCGCGCCGCCGCCGAAACGAGTGCGGCTGCATCGGGTCCGGGGGCGCTCTGCCCCACGAAAGCGGCCGCCGCCAGACCGGCGCGGCGGCCGAACACTAGGGTCTCGAGAAGCGAGTTGCCGCCAAGGCGATTGGCGCCGTGCACGGAGACGCAGGCGCACTCGCCGGCAGCGTACAACCCCGTCAGTGGCGTGGCGCCGTCCGTGTCCGTGTCGATGCCGCCCATCGAATAGTGCTGTCCTGGCTGGACCCGGATCGGCGCAGTAACCGGGTCGACGCCGGCGAAATGGATGCACAGATCGCGGATGCCGGGCAGACGCTCGGCGATGAGCCCCCGGCCCAGGTGGCGCAGGTCCAGGTACACGAACGCTTCGCCATCGATTCCGCGACCCTCATCGATCTCGGTCTGGATCGAACGCGCGACTACATCGCGGGGGGCCAACTCCATGAAACTCGGCGCGTAGCGCGCCATGAAACGCTCGCCATCGCGGTTCAGCAGGTAGCCTCCTTCGCCTCGACAGCCCTCCGACATCAGGATATTGGTGCCGAACAAGGTCGTCGGGTGGAACTGCACGAACTCGAGGTCGCGAAGGGGAACCCCGGCGCGGTAGGCGATGCCCATACCCGCGCCGGTGTTGATGAGCGCGCTGGTCGAGCGCCCATAGACGCGCCCGGCGCCGCCCGTCGCGAGAAGGACGGCCCGCGCCGAGAAACCCTCGATGGTCGCCTGGCGGAGGCTGTAAGCGACGAGCCCGACGCAGACGCCGTCATCCACGACGAGCCGCTCGACGAAGTACTCGTCGTACACCCGCAGCCCGGCGGCGACGGCCCTTTCGTAGAGCGTGTGCAGCAGGTAGTGGCCGGTCTTGTCGGCGGCGTAGCAGGCACGTGCGTACTGGGCCCCGCCCAGGTTCCGCTGGGCTATCGTGCCGTTCTCGTTGCGGCTGAAGGGCGTGCCCCAGTGCTCCATCTCGTAGACCCGCGCCGGGGCTTCGCTGCAAAGGATCTCGATGGCGTCCTGGTCGCCCAGGTAGTCGGAGCCCTTGACAGTGTCGAATACGTGCGCATCGATACTGTCGCCCTCCGCCTCGGGCTGGTTGCGCAGGCAGGCGTTGATGCCGCCCTGGGCGGCACCGGAGTGAGAGCGCAGGGGGTGGACCATCGAGATCAAAGCGCAGTCGACGCCCTTCGCTGTGGCCTCGAGGGCGGCGCGCAAGCCTGCTAAGCCGCCGCCGACTATCAACAGCTCGTGCCGATGATCTGTGTCAGGCTCGCGGCTCACGCTAAAGTAGTATATAGACGAGTCGCGGGGCGTCGAGGACTCACCGGAGCATCAGGGGAAGGGAGTCAGTGGCACACAGCGGCGAATCGGGTGTCACGCGCGTCCTGTCGCCGACGGCGATCCTCGGCTACGGCTTCCCGGTATCGTCGTTCCGCGAGGGCATGCGCCGCCATCCGCATGTGATTGCTGTGGACGCCGGCTCGACTGACCCCGGCCCCTACTACCTCGGTGCTGGCGAGGCGTTCACCGATCGCGCGGCCGTGAAACGGGACCTTCGGCTGCTGGTCGAAGCCGCGCGGTCCGCGCGGATCCCGTTGCTTGTGGGGACGGCCGGCGGCAGCGGCGGCAAACCCCATCTGAAGCGCGACCTTGAGCTGCTGCTCGAGGTGGCTCATGAGCTCGGCGAGCACTTCCGGCTCGCCGTGATCGACGCGGAACTCGACAAGGACCGTGTCACTGAGGCGCTGCGGCTGGGGCTGATCGCCGAGCCCGGCCCCGTGCCCAAGCTCTCTGAGACGGCAATCGAGGCTTCCGTGCGCATTGTCGCCCAAATGGGTCCCGAGCCGCTGGTCCAGGCACTCGAGGCGGGCGCCGAGATCGTCCTGGCGGGCCGAGCCTACGACCCCGCCGTCTTCGCCGCCGTGCCGCTCACGAGGGGGTGCTCGCGAGGACCGGCGGTCCACCTCGGCAAGATCCTCGAGTGCGGCGCCATCGCCGCCACCCCTGGTAGCGGTAGCGACTGCCTGTTCGGCTACCTGGACGGCGAAACGTTCGACGTCGAACCACTCGATTCTGACCGTCGCTGCACCGTGACTTCCGTGGCCGCACACACGCTGTACGAGAAATCTGACCCACTTGTGCTCCCTGGTCCCGGCGGCCATCTGGATCTCACCCAGACGAGCTTCGAGCAGATGGGTGAGAGCCGGGTTCGAGTCCGTGGAAGCCGCTTCGTACCCAGCGACGACTACTTCGTGAAGCTCGAGGGCGTCGAGAAGGTGGGCTATCGGACGGTGTCGATTGCCGGCTGCCGCGACCCCTTCATGATCGAGGCGATTGACGATATCGTCACGTCGGTCACTCAGCGCGCGCTCCACAACTTCGATCTGGACGGCGAGGATTGCGAGCTCAATTTCAAGCTGTACGGCAAGAACGGGGTCATGGGCAGCCTCGAGCCATCCCGCGACCATGTGCCGCTCGAGCTCGGCATCGTCATCGAGGTCGTTGCACCGACACAGGCGGTGGCCGACACACTGTGCGCCTTCGCCCGCTCGACGATGCTGCACTGCAGCTACCCGGGCCGTGTCGCGACGGGCGGCAATCTCGCCTTCCCCTACTCGCCCTCGGACCTGTCGGCGGGGGCGGTCTATCGATTCAGCGTGTATCACCTCATGCGCGTGCAAGATCCCTGCGAGCTGTTTCCGATCGAATACCTGGAGGTGTGATGGGTCCGGTCCCGATTCTCGACCTCGCCCGCGTGATCCGCAGCAAGAACAGTGGACCCTACGAGCTCACCTTTGACATCGTATTCAAGGATCGGCGCAGCTTCCGGCTCGCCGTCGCGTCGGGCATCTTCACCCCTGAGCTCTTCGCCGGCCTCTACGGGATCGCGGCAGATCGGGTACTGAACCTCGTGTTCTTCGAAGAGGCGTGCGCCGTGAAGGCAACGATCGTTCGACCCGTCGTCTCGGGCGACCCTGGCGAAACGGACGTCTACGGCGCCCAACAGCATGCGCCGCTCCTGAGCCTCGCGATCCCTGTGGAGCGTGCGCCACGAGGCTGAGCAAGGGGCAGCGGTCAGTCGTTCGCCGGCACAGGTCAGCGCGTGCTCTTCTCCGCTGAGAGAAAGGCGAGGACGAGGCCCAGGGCGACACTGTACCGCGGCCCATAGGTGCCGCCGACGTTGGCCCTGCCGACCGTGGTGCCCTGGGCCCGCAGCGACTCGCTGACAATGCGCACCGATTCCACGTCCAGGGCGGCGCCGCCGCAGAGCAGGAGGGTGTCGGGTGTACCCCCGAGCCACTGCAGGCACCTGCCCACGTTGGCGCCGATCACGTGCCGCTTGATGGCAAGGCGCAGCGATCGCCACTCCTCCGGTGCCAGCCGATTGGAGAAAGGAACGGGCGTCGTGCCCCGCAGGTAGCAGAGGCTACCGAGTGAGTCGGCCGGCAGGCCCTGCTCAACGAAGCTTCTGTTCCCGTCTTCGTAGTGGACGATGTGTGGGGCCTCGGCGCGGAACGAGCCGAACCTCTTGACGTATTCCGCCATTCTGTTCGGCAGACTCAGCGCCGTCGCGACCGACACCGTGAGAAGCTCGCCCGCGCCTGCGGCAGTCAGGCGCTGATCTCCCCAGACCACGTCGAGTGTGCCGCCGCCCATGTCGCAGACCGCGGCGTCCGGAGGGGCTCCGGGCGTCGTCAAGGCCCCGAGGGCCGCCGCCTCAGCTTCTGAGGGCATGATGCGAACCGGGCGGCCGGTCGCCTGCGCGAGCGCCGCTTCGGGAGGCGACGGGGTGGAGACCGGCAAGACGAGGGCGGAGAACGGGACCTCGTCGAGCTCGATGGATCCCTGTCTCGGGAAGGAATGCTCCCGTATGGACGGCAGGTCGACGGCGAACACGTCGCGGACGCGCTCGCCGGCGTCACCAAGCGCGTCATGGAGCGGTGCTCCTCGCGGGATGTGTGCGTTGCGTACCGAGCCGGGCCGGATGGAATCGACGTGCTCGGCGAGGCGCCGCGACAGCGGGGCGCGACGCACGTCGGTGTCGCCGTACTCGAGCCACCCGAGGTCGCTGCTCTCCGCGGCGGGCGCCGAACCGCGGCTGAGGGCCAGCGCGGCAGACCTGGTGTCCGAGAGGCTCAAGGCGAACTCGCTGAGCAGAGCAGCCTGCCCCGCCGCCAGTCTAAACGCGGCGACGAGCGCGACGGCGTCACTGAGGACCTGCACGCGGCCGCCAGGCTCGGCCACTTCGACGGCGATGAGCTCCCCGGTCCGGAGACCACCGACTTCCGCCTCGTCGACGATGGGGATCTCCAGCGGGATACGATTCGCGATGAGCACGGCGTCGTCGCCGGCCACGACGGCCGCGACGATCGGCAGCTCCGCGTTCTGAGCCGCGGCGATCATCGCGGCGGCTTCCTCGAAGTCCGTCTCCGGGGGCACCGATACGACGACCGGGTCGCTGCTTCCCGTGAGCTCCGCGATCTCGCGCAGGGAAAGGTGAGCTCCCACGGCGAAACCTCGCCCTGCTGGCGTGCCGGCGGACGGGCCATCGAGGCGCCGTAAGGGGGATGCGCCGCCAGGTGGAGCCGGCAGCGACACCGACAGCGTTATCACGTGGTGGAGCGGCGGCAGGAGCAGGATCTCGGATTGTCTTCCGAGCGCTCGTTCGGCGCTGAGGACAAGGCGCGCTGCGCCCCTGATCGAGTCGACGCTGCCCTTGTGCCCGGCCGTCAAAGCGCGTCGAGCGGCCAAAGTGGTCACCGCATCCCCCGCGACCTCGGCCAGCACGACCTCGGTCGTCGTGTTGCCGATGTCGATGCCGGCGACGATCATGGCTGGGAACCGGCCGGCCCTGACTCAGGCGGGCTCTTGCAGTCCACGCCGCTCGTAGACCGCCGCCGCTTCTCGTACGAGCGCCGCACACCGGGGTGCGTTCGACGCCTCGAGACGAGCCGCGATGGATTCCAGCTCGGCGAGCGACGAGCGCCCGGGCCGAAGCGCCTCGTAGACGGCGAGGACCTCGTCGTCGCCCAATGGCGCAAGCTCGGCGGCCCGGCGCAGGTTGTCGGCCAGCTGCAGATTGCCGTGCTGTTCCGCCACGCTCGCCTGCCGGCGCAGGGTGTCGGGGTGGATCCTCAGGTCGGCCGGGGAGAGATCTCCCTGAACGGCCGACCGGATGGTGATGTCCGTGAGCGGACGCCCGGACAGGGCGAGGTCGTTCATCTGACCACCTCGAGATCGACGGGCCCGAGATCCGACATGCACTCGTCGCGCTCGACCGAGACCATGGCTACGACCTCGGCGTGGTAGCGAGCCTCGATTGCCTGCTCTGTATAGGGGTTGCGCACGGGGACCGGTCGCTGGCCCTTCGCATGACGGCCGGCGTTCGTGCCCAGTGTGCGGTACATCTCCTGGGTCAGCAGGGGGGCGATCGAGTAGAGCTCAAGGCTGGCGAGCGGAGGCAGGTCGCGACGATGAATGAGAGCTGTGCCCTTCGCCTGAAGCCCGATCCCTATACCGGAACCGGCCAGTTTCGCCGCGGTCAAGCCGATCATGCCGACGTCGATTGTTGAGCGCACGCGCACCAGACGCGCGACGCATCCCTCTTCCTCAAGTCCCGCCAGGATCTGTCGGAGTGCCTCGCCCACCGGCAGTCCCGAAGATGTCAGCCACAATGTGGTCGCGAACGCTGGGGACACGCCCACGCAGACCTCCCGAGGGTCCATCCCCGGCTCTGCCTCGCCTTTCTCGACCAAACGGATGTGGCCCGCGTAGACAGCCTGCTTCTCCAGCAGATCCTGCCGCGACCGTTGCTGACGGATGCCCGTCATTTCCGCGCGCCGGGCAGTCGTCACCTCGTAGCCGGTGCCAGGCCCCTGATAGTCGTTGGGATCGGTCACCTTGGAGAGCACGTTCATCTCCTCGTCGAAGATGGCCGCCGTCTGCAGGTAGTCCCCGGCGACGCGTGCGCGCCCCATGGCGAGGACGCGCTCAGCCTCGTCGTGGAAGCCCGTGCGCTCCAGGGCACGGACCACGTCCAGAATCCCAACCTGTGTCTCCTGGATGGCATCCGCGGCCTCCAGCACGACCGTCGGGTCCCGCGGGGAGAGGTCTTTCGAGCCTTGCGCGATCACGACCTCGGCAACGTGATCGTCGCCGAAGTTCGCCAGGCCCAGTTCGCGGTAGACGGCCTGAACGGCCCTGGCGGCCCGTTCCCTCATTGCCCGAAGTCTTTCCTGGTCCACCGGCCTCAGCCCGCCGTCCACGCCCCAATCACGCTGCATGACGAGATAGTCGTCCAGGTCCTCGCCGTTGAAGTTCGACGGGCCGAACATGTTGTCGTAGCGAACGACTGAGCCGAAGCCCGAGAACAGGAAGTCGGACCCGGCGAGGACCAGGGGCACCGTGTGCGCTGTCCGCCGCATGTCGGACTCGGAGATGAGCGAGTCGTTGCCTGAGCACGACTCGAGATCGCGGAGCATCACAAGCAGGTTCTCGGCCAGCAGCTCCCGCATGCCCTCGGGGACCGAACCCACCACACTGGCACCGTCGATCCCGCCGTTCTGCACGCCTTGAGCGCCCATCGCCCGGGCGAGCGCGACGCACCTGGACTCCAGATAGCACATCGACTTGCCCTCCGCTGCGCCCATCAGCACCTCGGCACCGCCGCCGCTCGTGACTCTCATCTTGAGACCGCGAGAGGCGTAGGCTGAGCAGAGGAACGCTTTTGACCAAGGCGTGTCGTCTCCATCAACGAACACCCGCTCGGTCCCGTACACCGAGACGGTCTCCGCATAGGTCGTGAGGCCGCGCAGCCCGAGCTCCAGCTCCATGGCTTCTTCGATCGAACACTGTGTCAGAGCGCCGGCGGCGCCGACCTGCGAGCCGATCAGCACGGCCAGGGCGTTTGAGGGGGCGTCCGCGAGCACGGGCACGGTGGTCTCGAGCTCCCTGAACCCGAACGCGACGGCGGTCGCGGCGTCGGCCGCCAGAAGGAGCGGGTCGTCGAGCCGGTTGGTGACGTGTGCCTGGATCGACGGCGTCCGCCTGACGCGCATCTTGGCGATGGCAATCTGCAGCTCGACGGGGCGCAGTCGCGACACGACGCGTGCCAGCTTGGCCGGAGTCGCCCCTCGCGCGAGGCGCACCACTTCTTCCCTGGGCGTCGAGGGATCGACGATCAGCCGCGCGAACTCGATGTCCGGGAGGTCGTTCGCCTCGCGGGCGAACGACGCGTCGATCCCGTGGCCGGCTATGTAGGCATCGATGATGTCGAAACGGCCGGCCGGCACGCCGTCCAGCTCTACGATACGACCCTCTTCGTCCAGCTCAACGGTGGGCTCGGGATCGTGCACGCTCTCGAAGGCGACGAGCCCCATGTCGTCGTCCTCTTGTGAGAAGCCGTCGAGGTTTACCGGCCGCTCGTCGAGTCCAACGAAACGCCCGAGCGCCGTGCCGACATCCCCGTTCGCCTTGGTCGTCGCAGGTTTCCTTGCCAACTCATCGCCCCCTGTTTCGCTGCGCGCGCGGCGCTGCGCGTTGATCACGGGCCGGGATGGGGTCATCTGCAGGTATTGCCGCCGTCCACGGGCACCACCGATCCGGTCATGAAGCTCGAGTCGTCACTGGCAAGGAAGAGCACGACAGCTGCGATCTCCTCCGGCCTCGCCATGCGGCCCAGCGGGACGTCCAGGCCCGTAGAGGTGACGAACGCATCGCCGGAAGCGCCGGCGAATCCCGCACGAGCTTGCGTGACCATCGGCGTCAAGGTATCTCCCGGGCAGACCGCGTTGCATCTGATGCCGTCTTCGGCGTGGTCGACCACGATTGCCTTCGTCGACATGACGACCGCCGCCTTGCTGCAACAGTAGGCGACCGATCGCGGCCGGCCACGAGGCCCCAGTCGGACGCATTGCTTGACGATCGCCCCCTTCTGTTGGCCGATCATGAACGGAACGACAGCCCGGGCGTAGAGGAACTGACCGAAGAGGTTGACGTCGACGACCCTGCGGAACCTCTCGGGAGTGGTCGTCACGACGCTTCCGGCATCGATGGTGCCCGCGTTATTGAACAGGACATCGATGCGGCCATAGCGCGATATCGTCTGCGTGACGACCGCGTCGACGTCCTCAGCGTCCGTCACCTCGGCCGGAGCGAAGAACGCGTCGGCGGCCCCCGCCGTGGAGCAGGCGACCACGACCTCTTGCCCTCTCTCCCGTCACGTCCCGTCAGGGCCAGAGCAGCTCCCTCGGCGGCGAAGGCCCGAGCGGTCGCCGCGCCTATTCCTGACGTGGCCCCGGTGATCAGGCACACCCTGTCCTTCAGCTTCACGTCCCAGCCCTCCGCGTGACCTGTGGTCGGGACGAGCATTGACGATGCATCGCGGTCGGTGTAGGTGGAGGGCGCCCGGTTGCGGGCAAGCGCGGGCATTCGCTCCGGCCCCGGCGGTCCCAGCGATTGGCAAGGCCGACAAGCGGCAGTGCAGGGCCGTCACGGCTGTCTGTTCGAGGGGACACTCGAGGCAGAGAGCGCGAGGGCCGGACTGTCACGGCATGGATGAGAGTCTCAGGAGAAGGACGCGGAGCGCGGCGAGCGTCGCGGCGGCGAGGACGAGCCGATCGGCGGCATCGAGGCTCGCAGGGAGACCGGCGCGCCGCAGCCGCCGACGCACGAGGCGCGTGTCACCGCCGCCGCTTCTTCCTCATCGTCGGCGCGGTCGCCGCCGGCCTTGCTGGCGTCATCGAGCTTCTCCGCCTTCGAGAGTCGCACGCCGAGGTCACGGTGGCAGCACCAAGGCCGTGCGGAACCTGCTCGGCCCGTTCCCCGTGAATGCAGTTGAACAGATCCCGTCCATGACCTCGGACCACTGGACGCTCAGGGTGGATCGCCTCGTCGACGACCGCTCACCCTCGACGCGGCGTCTGGGCGAGTTGGCGCGCTTCGACGGGACCGCGACACCATTGCGTCGAAGGCTGGAGCGTCAGCGACGTGAGATGGAGGAGGCATGAGGCCGGCCACGATCCTGCAGCTTCGAGGGACCGCCCCGAGGCTCCTTCGTGGTCTTCCGCCGCCTACACCGGCGGAGTCGTCGATTCCCGGCCCCTGGACCTGGCCATCGATTCGCAGAACAATCCTCGCCGACCATCGACGGTGTGTGCCGCTGCCCGCTCCGCACGGCGGGCCCTCTTCGCCTCGTGGTTCCCACGCAGTCGGGCTACAGAGCGTGAAGTGGGTACACGCGCAGTCGAGATGCCCGGCGACCGGTGCAAGGA
>CAVRZA010000011.1:0-670934 GCA_963725665.1 uncultured Actinomycetes bacterium
GATATCCTTGGCGAACAGCGGCACTCCACGACGTTTCAGAGGTGGCCCATGAATCCAGCCGACACCCAGCTGACCATGCGAGAGGGGCGCCTGCTGTTCGACGGAGCCGACGTCGTCGCGCTCGCAGAACGCCTCCCGACGCCGTTCTTCCTCTACAGCGAGCGCCGCATCGCCGAGAACGCTGCCGCGCTGCGCGACGCCTTCGTGCGGCACCACGCCGACACCGAGGTGTTCTTCGCCAGCAAGGCCTGCAGCAACACGTGGTTTCTGCGCCAGGTAGGCAGAGCCGGCATCGGTGCGGAGGTCAACTCTGGCGGCGAGCTCTGGAAGGCGTTGCGCGCCGGGTTCCCGCCCGAGCAGATCGTGTTCAACGGCGTCGCCAAGACGACCGCCGAGCTCCAGGAGTCCGTGCAGCAAGGGATTCGGGCCGTCCTCGTAGACTCGGTCGAGGAGCTGGAACGGCTGGCCCAGGCGGCCGCAGCCGCCGGCCGTCCGGCCGGCGTGCTGCTGCGCGTCGACGTGCAGGTGCCGACCCACACCCGTCCTGAGATGCAGACCGCGTACGGGGGCAAGTTCGGCATCGACCTCGACGACGCCGTGGCCGCCTTCCGGCGGGCACAGGGGTTGAGCGGGATCGTCACCCGCGGTCTTCAGCTGCACATCGGCTCGCAGATCACCACCCTGGAGCCGTACATGCGAGCGGTGGAGACCGCGCTCGACCTCGTGGACGAGGTCGAGCGCGCCTGCGGACTGCACCTCGAGTGCCTCGACGTCGGCGGCGGCTTTGCCGTGCCGTACAAGGAAGCGGGGAAGACCGCCGATCCGACGGACTACTTCTGCGCCCCTCACGGCCTCGACGACTACGCCGAGGCGGTGTGCACCGCGCTCGAGCGGCGACGGCCCGACCTGAAGCTGCTGATCGAGCCCGGCCGCTCGCTTGCCGCCACCACCGCGGTGCTCGTCACGCGCGTCGAGTGCGTCAAGACGAAGCACCTGCGCGATGGCGCCGGCCGGCGCATCGGGGAGGATCGCTGGCTGTTGGTCGACGCCGGCTACAACACGATGCTCGACCTGCTGGCCGTGTCGTGGTACTTCCCTGTGCAGGTTGCGAGCCGGGCCGGCGAGGCGGCGGACACGCGGTTCCGCCTCGCCGGCCCGTTGTGCGACGGCGGCGACGTCTTCTTGGGCGACGACGAGACGCCTTGGCGCCGGTTCCCGAGCAGCACGACCGTCGGGGACGTGCTCGTGCTGCTCAACACCGGCGCCTACGCCCTCGAGCTGATGACCGACTTCAACGGCCGGCCGCGCGCCGGCGCCTACGCCGTGAGCGGCGGCGAGGTGGTCGCCATCCGTCGTCCCGAGACCTACGAGGACCTCGTCAGCCACGACGTCGACTAGAGGGAGGCTGGAGTGAACGATGTCCACCCGGAGACCGAGATCCTCCTCCGTCTGAAGGCGGCCATCGCCGCCTGCGACAGTCAGGCGGCGGCGGAATCGACCGAAACGGCCGTGCGGGAGGGGATCGATCCTTTGGCGGTCTGGGACGCCGTCACGGAGGCGATGACGGAGGTCGGGGCGCGCTTCGAGGCCGAAGAGTGCTGGCTGCCGGAGCTCGTGGGCGCGGCGAGCGCCGTGCAGGCCGCCGCCCCGCTCCTGGAAGCCGAGATCAAGCGCCGTGGTGCGGCCAAGCACGTCGGCCGGCACCGTGGTCGCCGGCACGGTGCAGGGCGACATCCACAGCATCGGCATCCAGATGGTCTGCACGCTCCTCATCGGCGCCGGCTTCGACGTGCGCTATCTCGGGATAGACGTGACTCCAGAGGACTTCGTGGCCGCCGTCAAGGAACATCACGCAGACATCCTCGCGATGTCGGCGCTGCTGACCGTCACGGCCTCCGAACAGAAGGGGGTCATAGACCTGCTCGGGATGGAGGGCTTGAGAGGCTCCGTCAAGGTCATGGTCGGCGGAGGCGCCATCACGGAGGACTTCGCGGCGTCCATCGGGGCAGACGGTTACGCGCCCTCGGCCGTGGGCGCGGTCGATCTCGCTCGGCAGTTCGCCGGCGCGTAGAGAGGAGGCGAAACGACATGCTGGGTGGCTATCAGCGGCGGTTCAAGGCGGTCGCGGTGCTCGCGCCCGCCGAGCTTGAGGGGATCCATCAGGGGGCTCTCGAGATCCTCGAGGCGGCCGGCGCCAACGTCCGCCACGAGCGGGCGCTCGAGCTGCTGGCCGAGAACGGCTGTAAGGTCGACTTCGCCACCAAGACGGCGCGCATCCCGACAGGCCTGGCCGAGGACTGCCTCGACTCGTGCCCGTCGAGCTACTCGATCAGGGCCCGCGACTCGAGCAACGACGTCCGCATCGGCGGGGACCGGCTGCTCTTCATGCAGGGCATGGGCATGCGCTACGTCGATCCGGACACGTGGGAGCTACGGAGCGCGACCCTACGCGAGCATGCCGAGGGCCAGATCGTCGGCGACGCCCTGTCCAGTGTGCACGTCATGGACGCGTGCTTCAGCTTCACCGACATCGCCGGCGTCCCGCCCGTCATGCAGCAACTGGAGTGTCTCGCAAACGGTCTGCGGTACTCGAGCAAGGCTCAGCACCACGGCTACCTGAAGGACTCCGATCGCTTCGCGATCAGGATGGCGCAGGGTGTCGGAGCGACGCTCAACGCCGAGATAGACGTGGCGCCCCCGGTCGCTTTCGCTGGCGATGCCGTCGACGCCATGATGCGCTTCGCCGAGCTCGGGTGGGGGCTGGAGGCGTGCCCGGGAGGGTCGGCGGGTGCGACCGCGCCGGCCTCGCTGGCCGGCGCGGTCGCACAGATGTGGGCGGGGACCATCGCCTTCATCGTGCTGGCGCAGCTCGTGCGCAGAGGCACGCCCGTGGCTCGCCAGCTCACCGGCACCGTGCTCCATCCGAAATGGGGTCATCCCCTGGATGGCGCGCCCGAGAGCTGGCTCCTCGGCGCCATGACCAGTCAGCTGTGCCTGCGGCACGGCATCCCCGTGACCAGCCCCGTAGGGTTCTGCGGACAGGCGAAGATGTTCGACTATCAGGCGGCCTGGGAGAAGTCGCTGGGCGTCCTCTTCTCGGTCATGAGCGGGAGCCACCTGCACGTACTGCACGGCAGCCACGGCGAGGAGCTCGGCTTCAGCAACCTCCTCCAGGTCCTCGACGACGACATCGCCCGTGCCATCGGCCGCCTGCTCGACGGCGTCGAGGTCAACGACCATGCCCTGGCCACGGACCTGGTGATCGAGCTGGGGACCGCTCCGACGAGCTTCATGAGCCTGCCCCACACCAGGGAGTACTGGATGAAGGACCGGTTCTTGCCCGGCGTGGCCGACTGGCAGTCGCACGTCGACTGGGTCAAGGGCGGCAAGACCGATCTGGTCACCCGGGCGCGGGAGAAAGTAGAGAAGATCCTGGCGACGCACACGCCGGCGCCGCTGACCCCTGAGCAAGAGCAGGCAATCGATGCGGTGCTCGATGAGGCCCGCGGCTACTATCGCGATGCGGGCCTCATCTCCGCCGACCAGTGGGAGCCCTACATGCAAGCGCTGTCGCTGAGGCCGTGAGCCCGGTCTGAGGGTCATCGAACCCCTGTGCGCCGGGCCAGGCCGCACCCCCGTCCAACGAGTATCACCGCACGAATATGCGGCTTCCCCTTGCGAACGCTTGACGACGCGCCGCCAAAATAGCGATATGCTAGGCACCTGGGCACGGGGAGCCTCGAATGATGTGTGCCCAGCGGGGAGGTGATGCCCAGGGGAGACCGCATGTGGCGCCGCGCCTCGCGGAGCTGTCTTCATTCCGGACGCAGGGTGCGACCTAGTCGTACGCTGGCGTTCGGAGAACCTGGATTCTGGAGGGGCTATGGCTGAAGAGACCATCGTCTTTGCCCGCAAGGCATCGGGCCTTGTGCGCGAGATGAGCTGGCTCGACGTTCTTCTCATCACCATCGCCGGCCCGGCCGCGTCGGGCATGACCTACTACGCGGTCAAGCAGCCGGGCATCTACCCGGGCGGCAACATGGTGCTGGCGTTCTTCCTCGGCGGCCTTTTGTGGCTGCTACCGGTCATGCTCATCGCCATCTACGCGAGCTCGTTCCCGCGCAGCGGCGCCATGTACGTGGTGATCTCGCGGGCGACCCACCCGCTGCTGGGCTTCCTGCCCAACTGGCTGTGGATCATCAGCACGGGGTTCTCGGTCGGGTTCCTCAACTACATCATGCTGAACATCCTCGCCTCGTGCATGCAGGTGGCAGGCGAGATCAGCAACAATTCGAGCCTGATGAGCAGCGGCGAATGGCTGACCGGCAACTACCATCGGCTCTGGATAGCGCTGATCGCCACGGTCGTCATCTGGTTCTTCGAGCTGCAAGGCATGGACCGGCTGAAGTGGTTCATCCGCATCGTCGTCTACGTGCCGCTCATCTTGTCGATAACGGCCCTGATCATCATGGCCGTCACCGACGGCGCCAAGGCCTTCAACGACATCTACGGCGCCGGCGTGTATCAGAAGGTCCAGCTGGCCGCCCAGGCGCAGGGCATCCAGGACGCGACGCTGAGCCTGTGGGGCGGCATCAGCGGCATGCTCATGGCCGTCTTCTGGGCCTACACCGCCCTGGAGTCGATCTCGTTCGTGGGCAGCGAGGTCAAGACGCCGCGCACGGCCTTCATGCGTGGCATGAGCATCGGGTTCGCCGCCGTCATGGCGCTGTACCTACTCAACGCGTGGCTGCCGGGAGTGAGCTTCGGCTCCGATTTCGTGCGCAACTACAGCTACCTCTACAACACCAGCGATGCGTCGTACGCAGCGTTGCAGGCGGCCATGGGAGGGGCCACGCCACCGATCCCGTCGATCCCCTTCTACGCCGCTATTGACGGCGGCATAGCCTGGCTGTCGATAGCGCTGGGGATCGGCTTCATGTGCTGGTTCCTGAACACGTCGGTGATCATCTGGATGGCCTCCGTGCGGGGCCTCTTCGCGATGTCGTTCGACCGCCAGCTGCCGCTCAGCTTGTGCAACGTGAGCAAGAAGGGCGTGCCCACGACGGCGACGCATCTCATCGGCATCGTAAGCCTCATCGGCTGCTTCATCGGCCTGGGCGACGCAGCCGGTACGTCGTCGGCCGGCGTCATGCTGGCGATCCTCGACTGGACCGGCATGTTCTTCATCTGGTGTGTCGGCCTCGCGGGCATCTTCCTGCCGTACACGCGGCCCGACCTGTTCGAGAAGAGCACCTTCCAGCAGAGGTGGTTCGGCATACCGGCGATGACCATCATGGGCGTCATCGTGCTGCTCATCGGGTTCTACATGATCCTCTACGTGGGCCTCGAGCTCGCCACCACCTACTCGCAGATCGGCATGGCCGCGGTGGTCACGGCCGGGTTCATGTTCGTGGCCTACATGTACGGCCGCAACCGCAGGGAGGGTATCGATCCCAACCAGATCTTCGCGCAGATCCCGCCCTCCTGATCCCTCTTCAAACGACTGCGTGAAAGAGCGGCGCCTCCCTCGGGAGGCGCCGCTCTCTTCATGACAGGTCGATGACTTCGCAGTCGGCGCGGCCACGAGACAGGACGGTGCGACATGGCGGAGAGCAGATACGGAAAGTACGTGGTCGCCGAGCCGAGACTGATCACCGAGCTGGCACATCACGACTTCACCGAGGTGTCTGGCATCACCTTTCCGGACGAGGTCTATCTCGACACGGAGTTGCTCGAAGAAGCGAACCAATGGCTCGACATCATGTGGATATGGGAGATCCCCCAATCCACCCGATCTGCTCGGCGCCCACTCGCATCCCTTCGACGAGGTGGTGATGTTGATCGGCTCCAACCCGAAAGACACACGCGACTTCGGCGGAGAGATCGAGTGGTGGATGGGAGACGGTGACGAGGCTGAGAGGTTCGTCATAGGCAGGACCACGGTCATCTACGTGCCCAGGGGGTTGGCACACGGGCCCATGGACTTCCTGCGCATCGACAAGCCGGTCCTCAACGTCGTCGTCGGCCTGAACAGCGGCGATTATCAATGAGAGCTCGCACCCCAGCCGCTTGACGCAGAGCGGCCCTCCTGAACTGTCCAGCGCCCAAGAGGTCATGAGGCTCACGGTCCCGCCGGCGGACCCACCGACGGGTCCACAACAGGCTGGCTGAGCGGTGTTCGCTGCGGTCCTGGCGCTTGGCGCCAGCTTCACGTGGGGATCCTCGAACTTCCTCGACGCTCGGCTACCTGAGCATCGCCTCGATCCTCGGATCTCTCGGGCCGGTTGTCACCACAGCCTGCGCGCAAGCCCTGCTCGGCGAGCGTTTGGCGGCGCGGCAGTGGGTCGGGGTCGCGACGCTCTTCACAGGCGTCGTTCTGCTCACTGTGTAGACTGGGCGATGGCGCACACAGGGGAGGGAGGTGACCCTGAGCGGCAGGGAGACGGAAGGGCGTTTTCGCGCTGCTTTGGAAGAGACATGCGCAGAGTGGGCTGCCGCCGACCCTGCGTGGAGCGCCGCCCAAGCCGGCTGCCAGGTCGCGGACCGCGGCGTCGTGGTGCCCTTCTTCGCCTTGCTGCACGTCGTGACGCATCCCGCCGGTGAGGTCACTGCCGCGGGAGAGGCTGTACCCACGGCAGTGAGGATCCTGCTCCTGCACTATCTGCTGCACGCTGACGGCACGCCGATGGCGCACGAGTGGTGCGCGTTCCGGGACCTGCCAGACGGGATGTTCTACGCACGCACCTTCGCGGAGCGAGGGGAGAAGCCCGTGGCGGCCGCCTTCGGCGGACCGGCCGAGCCCACCGGTGGGAGCGGGCTCGGCCGGTTCCGCGCCGCGGCGGCCGCCCTCGGGGGCGAGTCGCTCGACCTGGCCGACGCCGCCTACGCCTTCGAGGTCTTCCCCCGGCTACGCGTGGCGGTGCTCCTCTGGGCGGGCGACGACGAGTTCCCCGCCCGGGCAAGCACGGTCTTCGACGCCGCGGCCGGTCATTACCTGCCCACCGAGGACCTGGCCGGCATCGGCGGTTTGCTGGCGCAGCGGCTCGTCGCACTCAAGGGGTAGCGGGAGCAGCCCACGCCCTTGGTTCAGAACGGATGCACAGGTCAAGACCCAGTCGCGCTCGGCCGCGCCACATCGGCGGCGCCACGCAAGCGCTCGCCGTCGGGATCGTAGAACGGCCGCCTGCTGAGGATCGCCGGCACGCGCGTGCCGGCGATCTCGATCTCGACGTCGTTCGCAGCCACGATCGCCTCCGCCTCGTCGGGACCACCGTCGACGAAGGCTAGACCGACCGACGCGCCGACGCTGTAGCCATAGGCGCCGGAGGTCACCCGTCCGACGATGCCGCCGCGGCGCAGAAGGGACTCGCCATGGTAGAGGAGCGGCTCTGAGTCGACGAGCCTCACGTGGACGAGCCGCCGCGACAGCGGTTCCGCGGACCGGCGGCGCAACGCCGCTCGACCGATGAAGTCCGCGTCCTTCTCGAAAGAGACCGTGAAGCCGAGACCCGCCTCGTAGGGGGTGTCGGCCGGCCCCATGTCCGCGCCCCAGTGCCGGTAGCCTTTCTCGGCGCGCAGGCCGTCGAGGGCGTGATAGCCCGCGAGATACAGCCCGAACACGCGGCCGGCCAGCACGATGCGGTCGTACAACGGCACCAGCGACTCGACCGGGGCGTACAGCTCCCAGCCGAGCTCACCGACGAACGAGACGCGCGCGGCGAGGACCGACGCCCAGCCGACATCGATCCGCTGCGCCGTGGAGAACGGGAACGAGGCGTCGTCGAGGCTTGCCTCGGTGATCTCCAAGAGGAGGTCTCGCGAGCGGGGGCCCATCACGCCCAGCACGCCCAGCCCGGAGGTGACATCGCTGACCGTCGTCGCCGCGTTCGCGTGGCGTCTCAGCCAATGGAACAGCTTCGTCTGGGCGGCCGCCGCCCCGACCACGAGGAAGTCCTCCTCGGCCAGCCGGGTGACGGTCACGTCGCTTTCGATCCCACCCCTCATGTTCAGAAGACAGGTGTAGACGACCGATCCCGGCTCGCGGTCGAGGTCCGAGGAGAAGACGCGCTGCACGGTATCCAGCGCGTCCGGTCCTTGCACCCGCACCTTCGCGAACGAGGAGAGGTCGAAGAGCGCGACGGACTCGCGCGCCGCCAGGTGCTCCGCCCGCACCGCCTCGAACCAGTTCTGCCGTCCGTAGGAGTAGCGGTAGACCGGCTCCGTCCCCGACGGCGCGTACCAGTTGGCGCGCTCCCATCCGACCGCCTCGCCGAAACAGGCTCCGGCCGCGGCGAGGCGGTCGTAGAGCGGCACCCTCCGCAGCCCGCGCGCGGTCTCAGGCTGGAGGAACGGCCAGTGCATCGCGTAGAGCCTCCCGAGACCCTCACGCGTGCGCTCGAACAGGTATGCCGCGTTGGCCTGCTCGGGCGCGAAGCGACGCACGTCGAGCTCGGCGGCGTCGATCGTGGGCACGCCCTCGTCTATCCACTCCGCGAGAGCCCTGCCGATGCCGGGACCGAAGATGATCCCCTGCGAGTTCAGGCCGGCGGCGACGTACAGACCCGCAACTTCCGCGGTCTCCCCGAGCAGGAAGGCCGCATCGGGTGTGAAGCTCTCGGGAGCGTTCAAGAACTGGGCGAAGCGCACGTCGCGCAACGCCGGCACTCGCCGCCGAGCCTTCGCGAGAGGCAGCTCGAAGTGAGCCCAGTCAGGCTCGAACTGACCGAAAGCGAAGTCGGCTGGGATGGACGAAGCCGTCCTCGGCTTGCCGTGCGGCTCAAAGGCTCCGATCACGAGCCCGCCACGATAGTGCCGCACGTAGAAGTGGCCGTCGAGGTCGCGGAGGATCGGCAGACCGCGCTCCGCGCCCTCGACGGCCTCGGTCTGCACCCACATGTGCTCGGCGGGGTGCAGCGGCAGGCGTGCGCCGGCCAGGAGGCCGAGCTCGCGTGACCACAGGCCGGCGGCGATCACCGCTACCTCGCACTCGATCGGCCCGCGCTCGGTCTCGACGCCGATCACTCGCCCCGCCGAGAGACGGAAGCCGGTCACGCGACAGCCCTCGACGATACGGACGCCGCGGTCGAAGGCGGCCTTCGCGACCGCGAAGGCCGCGACGCCGGGGTTGACGGTGGCGTCGCCCTCGTATAGCACGCCGCCGACGAGGCCGGCGACGTCGATGAGCGGTGAGACCTCGGCGATCTGAGCGGAATCGAGCCTCTCGGCCGGAAGTCCGTGATGGTGCGCTATGGTCAGTCCGTAGCCCAGCTCGACCATGCGCTCGTCCGTCTGGGCCAGTGAGAGCGAGCCGTTCTCGTAGTAGCCGATGTCGACACCGGAGCGCTCGGCGAGCGCCTTGTAGAAGTCGCTGCTGTAGCCGGCCAGCTCGGTCTGGACGTGGCTGCCGCGGGTGCGGGTCATCAGCCCGGCGGCATGCCACGTCGTTCCGCAGGACACGTGCCGGCGCTCGAGAAGGACCGTGTCCTTCCAACCGAGCTCGGCGAGGTGAAAGGCTACGGAGGCGCCGATGATGCCGCCACCGACGACGACCGCCCGAGCTCGTGCCGGCGGCGTGCCTGCCGCATCGGCGCCGAACGTCCGCGCGCTCAGGCCGGTCTCGAGGAGGCGTTCGTCATTGTCGGCCATCAGAGCGCGGGTGCCGTCGAAGGCGCTTCTGCGGATCGACTCACGGCACACCCCCAAGGCCACGGCAACGGGATACTCGTCGCTCATATGCCCACTCTCGGCCCGTGAGAGTCGTGCAGGCAGTCGGCGGTGACGGCTGGCCGCGAGTGGCGGCCGCGCGGCGCGGGAACGCGGCCCCGCGACGCTACCCCGGCATCGGTAAACGGTGTGTCCGTTCCACCTCGTGGGTAGTAGCCGCCGAGGCGGTGACGCGACGGGCCCGGGCGGCGGGCGGCGTGCCGCATCGGGTAGAGGAGAAGATCCATGTTTCTTGTAGTGCAGCATACGGTGCGCGACTACGACGCCTGGAAGCCCGTGTTCGACGAGCACGAGAGCGTGCGCGCCAAGTACGGCGCCCAGGGTCACACGATCTACCGCGATGCCGACAAGCCCAACGACGTCACCATCTTCAACAGGTTCGAGTCGCGCGAGCGGGCCGAGGAGTTCGCGCGCGATCCGTCGCTGCCCGAGGCCATGCAGCGCGGCGGCGTCATCGGTGAGCCGCGCATCACGTGGGTGGAAGAGGCGGAGACCGCCTCGTACGCAGGGCGTCGCGCGGCGTAGCCGTCGCGCAGCGCAGCCTTACCGCGGCGACCAGGATGGCCGCCCGGCGGGCGCCCCATCCTGGTCGCCGCCGCGTATTCGATCCCCTGCCAGTGGTAGTGTGAGCAAGTCACTTCCCGGCGGAGGAGCTCGACCTTGGCGTACGAGTATCGGGAGCTACCGGAGTTCTCGTGGTCGCCGAGCAGGCAACGACTGCTCGACGATTGTCCGCGCGCCTACTTCTACCGCTACTACCTCTCGTGGAACGGCTGGCTCGACGATCCCCCCGCCGACGCGCGGGAGGCCTACCGCCTGGGCAAGCTGACCGGTCTCGACGCCCTCTTCGGCCTCGAGATCGACAAACGCGCCCTCGAGCTCGAACGGTGTGCTCGTCAGGGCCTCGCGCCGCCGCCGCTCGACGAGATGGAGCACCGCACCCGCGAGACCCTGAACGATGCCTGGCGGTCCTCGAAGCGCCAGAGGCAGCAGTTCGACGCCCGCCCGAAGCAGGTCACGATGCTCCGCGCCCTCTACCTCGGCCAGGACACGGCCGGCGAGGTCCAGAGAGTCGAGCAGCGACTGCGCCCCGCTCTCGAGAACCTGGCCTCACGCGAGCACTGGCTGCGCCTCGCCGAATGCGGCGCCGACGGCAAGGTCGAGCTGCCGGAGTTCGCCTCGTTCTCGGTCGATGGGACCAAGGTCTTCGCCTTGCCCGACCTCGCCTACGTCCATCGCGGGACCTTGCACGTCATCGACTGGAAGAGCGGACGGCGCAGTGAAGCGCACCAGACGCAGGTCCTGCTGTCGTCGTTCTGGGCGCTCGCGACGCCGGCCGGACGCGAGGCGACGGCGACCACGGGACACCTCGAGTACCTCGCCGAGGGAGCCGAAGTGATCGTGGACATCCCCGCAGACCTCGCCGAGCGGGTCTCCACCATCGTTCAGGCGGGCGTGCAGGAGATGCGCGCGCTCCTGCGCGACCCCGCGAGCAACGCCCCTCTCGACAGGGAGAGCTTCGTACCGCGCGAGTCGGGTCTCTGCAGGACCTGCAACTTCCTGCCTCTGTGTGGGCGTCATCGGCAGGCCGAGGGGTAGCGACGTTCGGCGAATCCGGTCGGGAGGGCCTCCCCGCCGGCGAGGCTTCTCAACGACCGCGCACGGTGACCTGTACGGTCTGGACGGCGTTGTTGCCCATCCCCTGGTAGTTCCAGGGTTGTTCGAGAGGCTGCGTGCCCCCGCGGGCGTCGGTCGCCCGGCACGAAAGGACGTGATCGCCCGGCGCGGCCCTCCACACGTACCGCCACCCGCGCCAGGCGAACTCACCCACCGGTCGCTCCATAGTCGCGTCTTCCCAGGCGCCGTCCACCCCGACCTCGACCCGCTCGACCCTCCCTTCACCGCTCCAGGCACGTCCGCGCACCAGGACGTCACTGGCGTCGACGAAGCGCCGACGGGTCAGGAAGTCGGGATACCCCGGCGGGATCATCAGGGCGCGCACGCGGATGCGCCCGACGACCTCCCCGGCGTCTTCCTCCTCCTGCTGGTAGCGGTAGGCGACCGCCTGCTGGTAGCCCTCGAAGGGCTCGGTCAGCGCCTCGATGCGCGCGAGCCATTTCACGCTCGCCATGCCGTACCACCCCGGGACCACGAGGCGCAGGGGCGCGCCGTGCTGGGGCTCGAGCGGGCGGCCGTTCATCTCGTAGGCGAGCAAGACCTCCGGACGCGTCGCATCGGCCAGGGGGAGGCTACGCGCGAAGTCGTGCTCGACGTCGCCCTGGACCCCGTGATCGGCGCCCGTGAAGGCGACCTCGACAGTGCCCGCGTGAACGCCGGCCAGCGCCAGGACGTCGCGCAGGGGGGCACCCGTCCAGACCGCGGTGCCGATCGCCTCCACGAGCCAAGGCTGGCTCACGGGCCGCGGCTTTAGCCTCGCGCGGCCGTTTCCGGCGCACTCCATCGTGACCGGCATCGTGCTGGAGGGAAGGGCTCGCAACTCCCGCAGCGTGACCGACCGCGGCGCGTCCACGTTGCCGCCGATCGCCAGGCGCCAAGTCGCCTCGTCGACGTCGGGGATGTCGAAATGGACGAGCAGGTAGTGCATGCCGGTGGGGGTGATGTCGTGGCGGAGCGCCTCGAGGGGCATGCCGCGGTTGCGCGTCGCGAGCTGAAGCTCCTCGGCAGTCAGTGGACCTTCGGTCGGACTCGTCCCGCCCATGGGCGCACTATTGACGCGAACGCGGACGATCCAAACGCTGCGGCGCCTAGCGAGCGACCGAGACCAGGGCGGAGCCCAGCCCGGAGGTCAGCTTCGAGCTGCGCAACTCGACCGTCACGATCGGGATCCCATACTTCTCGGGCACGTACGTGCCCAGCGAGCCGGTGATGTAGCTCTCGTAGCTCAGACGACCCAGCGGCAGACCGCAGAGCCGGGCCATGCGACCACCCAGGTCCCGCGAGCCGGGACCTTCGCAGATGAGGATCCCGGCGCGGGAGTGCAGGCTCACCGCCGCCCTGAAGCGGCCGTTTTTGAGCAGCGCGAGAAGCGCTTTCGTCTCGGGCTCAGAGCCACGGCTGCTGCCACCCGTGAGGGTCGACCCCGCCGGCTCGCTCGCCGGATAGAGCCTGCTTCGCCAGTCGCGCGTGGGCAGGTTGCGGTTCAGGTCGACGTGCCGCACGTTGCCGCGCATGTGGCGGACGAGGCCGTCGGGGTTGAGACAGCGGACGACCTCGATGCGCGCACCGAAGGGCACGGCCTTCGGATGCGCTGCGAGGTACGACACGAAGCGCGCCGCCACGGCCGCCCCAGACTCGTTGCCGTGCGCGCCGCCGACGTACAGGACGCGCCGAGCTCCCGACCCGAAACGGGTCGCGACGATGGCGCGTCCCCGCACCGAGCGGCCGACCGTTCGCCACCACGGTCCCTTCGCGAAGACTCTGAGCGAGGCGGCGACGACTTGTGTGTTGCCGGCCTCGTCCCTGGCCGTGAGGCGGATGCCGTAGGTGTCCTGAGAGTAGGGCCGCCACTTGGCGGTGAACCACGCCCCCGCCGGCCGGGAGGTCCAGGAGAAGCGCTTCACGACCAGGCCGTGGCCGTCGGTGACGACGAGGCGCACGGTGGTCGCCGTGGCGCTCAGAGCGTCCGAGATGCGGTACGAGAACGCGAAAGCGACTCCGGCAGCGCCGCCCGCTGCCGTGAGCTCCGTGACCGGCCCGCCGGTGTCGATCTTCACGGCACAGGTCTGGGGCGCCTCGACGTTGCCGGCGTTGTCGACGGAGTAGTAGCTCACCATGTGAGGGCCGTCGTTTGTGTGATCGGCCGAAGCCGGGATGGTGACGCTCGTCCCCGCCACAGAGGGGCCCCCGTCGAGGGCGTAGTAGGTGACGGCCACGCCGGAGCCGCCGGGCTCATCGGCCGAAGCGAAGGTGAGCGTGACGGGCGCGTTGTGCCACAGGTCGTCGCCGCCAAGGACCTCCGTCGTCGGCGACGTGGTGTCGGCCGCCGGCGTCGCCTCCGCCACGGGCGCCGCGTCCGCAGCCGGCGCCGCGCCGGCCCTTGCCGGCTGCGGAGATACCGAGGCGGCGAGCAGCGCGAGAGTCGTCAACAGCAGGACCGCGGCGAGCGCGAGCCCAAGTCGAGCCGAGGAAGAACGACACGCGTGCCGCTGTCCGATCCCTGCCATCGAGCTCCCCTTGTGGCCTAACGTACGTCGCCGGCACTCCAGCCCGTCCGCTTCGGCAGGGGGGCCGGCGGTTTGCGGGGTGAGGGCGGGGGGCGGCGGAGCCGCCCCCCGCCCTCACCCGACTACTTCACACTGAACTTGACCCACTTCGTCGTGGCGGCGGTGTGGGTGAGCGATGCAGCGATCGTGGCCCTCACGTGGAAAGCGCCCCTCCTGAGCGGCCAGTAGGTCCAGCGGTACGTGCCTGTAGCCTCGGAGACGACCGAGTGCGTCTTCACCGTCACCCACGCCCCACCGATCCATCGCTGCACCCGGAGGGTGACCTTGCCGCCGGCGAGGCCGAGGGGGGCGAGCAGACCGGAGGCCTTGACGCTTCTCCCCAGCAAGAGCGACGTGGGAGCCACCTTGAGGGTGATCTCGGCCGCACTGACGACGGTGAAACTCTTGGCGCTGGCGGCGGTGCCACCGGGCGTGGTGACGGCAATCGGGCCCGTCGCCGCCCCAACCGGCACCGTCACCGTGATCGCCGTGTCGGAGACGACGGTGAACGCCGGCGCCGGCGTGCCGTTGAAGGCGACCGCGGAGGCGCCCGTGAGACCGGCGCCGGTCACCGTCACCTGGCCGCCCACGACGCCCGAGGTCGGAAAGATGTTCGCGATGGTCGGCGCAGGCGGCGGCACGACGACGACGAAGCTCTGGGCGCTCGTTCCGTTGCCGCCGGCACTGTACACGGCGATCGCACCCGACGTGGCTCCCACCGGCACGGTGGCCGTGATCTGCGTGTCAGAGACGACCACGAACTGTGCGAGCACGCCGTTGAACGTGACCACGGCGGCGCGGGCGAAGCCCGTGCCGGTCAAGGTCACCTCACTCCCCACAACACCCGACGCCGGCGAGAAGCTCGCGACGACCGGCGCCGGCACAGTGTGATGCGCGCCGCCGTTAGGGGCCGTCGCCGACGCGGTCAGCGGATGGCACATCGTGCAAGCCGTCGAGCGGCCCGGGTGTGCAGTGTGGGTGATGCTCGTACCGTCGGTCAGGTGACAGGTGGCGACACAAGAGGCGTCGTTGCGGGCGCCGCTCGTGTCCTGACCAGGGAGGTGACAGACCCAGCACGTCCGCGAGGGTTTCGGCACCTCGTAGCCGGTGTGGCAGGTGATGCAGGGCTGGTTCGTCGGCCTCCGGTCGGTGTGGTTGTCCTGGTGGCACGTCCCGCAATCGTCGATGCCGGCGTGCTCGTAGGTCGCATGCGCCGACGCTTGCTGAGCGGCGATCCCCAACGCAGCGACAAAGGTCAGCGCCATGACCAGCGCGAGCAGAGGACGGCCCAGGCGACGGCGGGCGCGAGCGCTGTCCTTGTCCACTGATCCCCCAGGTTCGCTTTCACGGTGAGATGAAGAGTCTCTCTGCTCCGCCCGTTACGTGCAACCGGCCAGACAAAAGGAGAGGGGATCGCCTCCTCGGCTCAACCCAGCGCCGACAGCTCGCGGCAGGCGTGGCTGAAATCGTCCAGGGGGCGCCACGCGATACCTTCGCGGTCGCAGAGGCGCGCGAGGCGCGCGCGGGCGAAGACCACGTCGGCCTCGCGCGCCATGCAAAGGTCGCGGCTGCCGTGGCCGAAGGCAAGCACGGTGTCTCCTTCTCTTCGCAGCCGGCGCACCACCGCCCCCTTGCAGCGCCCAGGACCGCAGACGGGGCAGTCTCCGTAGGCGTCGTGAAGCTCGAGCCTGAAGCCGACCTCAAGATCGCCGAGCAGCTCGCCGGCGAACACGGGTATCGCGGCGAGCTGCTCGCGCCGCCAGACCGTTGCGATCCCCTCGCGGAAGCCGACGGTCACGACGGCGGCCCGCCCGCCTCCGCCGAGCAAGCGATCCAAGAACTCGCAAAGCCGCCACGCAGGACGGCGGACTCGGCGAACTCGCCCAGGATCCGCGCGCGCGGGATCTTCAGCATAGCGACCGCCTCCGCCAGCGCCGCCGCCTGGGACAGTCGGCCGCCACGCACGGCCTCGACCAGACTGGGCCATGCCGTCACATGGCGACGCAGGAGGGTCTCCATGCAATCGCTGGACGTGATCGTGCCGTCGAAATCCATGACCGCCAGGACCCGCCGATAACCGGCGGCGATCGCGGTCGCGGCATCCTCTTCGCTCATGGTCGCTCCTATCCTGTGCGCGGCGCCTCAGGTACTGCGAGCGTTTCGGCGCCGGGACCGGCAGTACGAACGTGCCACACGCGCCGGCGTCAGGTTCACGTCCGTCTGTCCCCTCATGTTCATGAGCAACCCCCTGGCGAGGAGAAAGGCCGTGGTCACCAACTCCAACAAGCTACGGACCTATTCCATAGCCCGTTTCTTCCTGGACGACGACGTGTTGGACATCCTCATCGGAGGCCGGCCGCAGGCAGACCGAGCATGAGCAAGACATTCCATGGCAGGCCGGTGCTGGCCGGAGACCTGAGCGGCGAGGCCTTGGTCACGCACCGTCCCTTCAACACACTGGCCAGCTTCCTGAGAAGCCTGACGACGGGCTCCAGGACGGCCGTCTGTTCGGATCAGGACAACCCCGAGCTGCACGGCAAGATACTCACCGGCAAGCTCCTCTGCCTCCCGCAGACCATCGGCTCGACTGCGGCGGGGCTGGCCCTGGAGACGGCAGCGCACAGGGGAGTCGCTCCGCGGGCCATGTTGTTCTCAGAGCCCATCGACACTCTGGCCGCATCCGGGGTCATCCTCGCCGACGTCTGGCTGGGCAAGAGGATCGTCGTCGTGGACCGGTTGGGCCAGGAGTTCCTGGAGTACGTCCGCGACGGCCAGCGCCTCGAGGTGCGCGCAGACGGAACGGTGATCGCGGGGTAGCTGCGCCTGTGGAGAGACCTGCGTCGGCGAGTGGCGAGGCCGCCTGAAAGGACGCTCACGCTCCCGCGGCGGCGCTTCTCACCACACGAACGGGATGAAGCGCCGCGGCACCTCACGTCGGTACTCGCCGTACTCGGCGTGCTGCTCCGCCAGCCAGGCCTCCTCCCGGTGCCGCTTGGCCTCGAGAAAGGGGATCGCCAGCGCCGCCGGTATGCACGCGAACGGCGACGAGACGAGCGCCCAGGCCCAGACGAGAAGCAGCGCACCACCGTACATGGGGTGACGGACGTGTCGGTAGGCGCCCTCGCGCTTGAGGCTTCCCCCGCCCTGTGGCCGCGGAAAGGGCGTGATCTGGCCGCTAAGGCCGCGCAAGCCGGCCGCCATCAGGGCTGCTCCCGCCAGGAGCAGCGGGATGGCGGCCGCGACACGCGGCCCTCTCGTCACGCGCGGCCAGCGCGGGCCTTTGCGGCCCGCCAACAGAGCGAGTCCGATGAGCCCGACCTGCAGGGCGACCCAGCCCTCCCCTCGCGGGCCCAGCGACGGTAGATCACGACGCGCGGCCGAGCCGGCAGGCACCTCTGTGCTCATCCCTGCCCCCGATCAGTCGGTAAGGGAATGCGGTCGCAGCATACGGCACGTCCGGCGATGCGTCGAGCCGCTCCCACTGCCGCCGCACAGCCGAGGGGGGTGCGATGAAACACATCGCGGTGCCAAGGCGCGCGAGACCAGAATCGCGCGGCTGGGACCCCCCTATTCGTCGTTGTGCCTGAACCGGCGCAGCACGCGCTCGTCGTTGCGCCTGCGCGGCGGGCGGTGCCGGCTGCGCTCCTCGGCCTTTCTGTTGACCTCTGCGATGAACTGACGGACCAGGTCTGGAGCGAGATACGGGTGCATCATCCACCTCCTGCGCTGACGTGCGCTCTTGCCTCTGTCGCCGGCGAGAAGCCTCGTCATCGCCTTGGGTCACCTGTGAAGCACTGATGCAGGTGACGTTACCGGTCACACAGTTTTGCACGTAACGCGTCACTTGTAAAGCGTTTTTGGTGGTATACTCCTGACGAGATGACAACGACACGCAGACAAGCGCCGGGAGACCTCGAGATGGTGCGCGCCTTCGTCAACACGCGCGACGTAGAGGAGGAAACGGATTCGCTGAGCGACCCCGAGGGGCTGCGCGACTGGCTGGCCGCCCAGGGGCTGATCGAAGGCGACGCGCCGGTGCGGGCCGACGATGTGGCCCTCGCGCACGACGTGCGCGAGGCCCTTCGCGCCCTGCTGCTCTGCAACAATGAAGGCTGCGACCCGGAGCCTGAGGTCGTCCTGGCGCTCAACGATGCAGCCACGCTGGCCCAGTTGTCGGTGCGCTTCCACGAGGACGGCTCGGCGCACCTCGAACCCACGGTGCCGGGCGTTCGCGGCGCCCTGGGGCGCCTGTTGGCGATGGTCTACGGCTCGCGGCGGGAGGGAAGCTGGGATCGCCTCAAGGTCTGCCGCAGCGACACCTGTCAGTGGGCCTTCTTCGACGAGAGCAAGAACCGCTCGCGCCACTGGTGCAGCATGGCCGTGTGCGGCAGCCAGTCGAAGGCGCGCGCTTACCGGCGCCGCCAGTCACAGCGGCGCGGCGGCTTGGTCGAGCCCCGGTCGTAGCGACGCGGCGGCGCGGGGGGACCTGACGGTTCGGACGCGCGGTTGCGCGGTCGCCCGCGCGCCTTGATACACTCACGGCGTGCTTGAGACGAGCAAGGTAGGAGCAGGGACCACGCGCCTTCGGAGACGTGTCGCCGGCCTCGCTGCGTGCGTCGCGGCCGGCCTGGCCGTCGCATTCTCGCCCGTCCCGTCAGTCCTGGCTGCGGTCGCCGCCGAAGCGCCCTCGCACTTCAGCATCAACCGTCAGGCATCCTTCACCCCCGTGACTCAAGTCGAGGTCGGAGATGGAGGATGGTCTCCCTTCTTCTCGCCCGCCGTCCTCGTCTGGGACGGCGGCAGCATCATCGGCGGACGGGGAGCGTCGCCGGGCCTCGACCCCGCCTCGCAGACGAAGAGGCTCCTGCCCCACCCGTGCCTGAACTACATCTCGTCTTCTTCGGGCGATCTCATAGCCAACATGCTTGCCGAAGCGCCGCTCGAGGTGGATGCGCGCTACCGCGCCGACGCCGACGCCGACATCTGCCTGGTCATGGCAGGCGGCGGCGACATACTGGCCGGCAATGCCGTGGACGAGATCTTCGCTGATCTCCAGCGCTACTGCCTCGAGCGCCACGCCACGGGCTTTCGCGTGGTGGTGGTGACTCTGTTGCCGCGCAGCAGACCCGCCAACTTCGAGCAAGACCGGCTCGCTCTCAACGCACTCGTCAGAGACGATTGGGCGAGCTTCGCGGACGGACTGGTCGACGTCGCGGCCGATGCCCGCATCGGCGACACCATGGACAACCTCGACCGCAAGTACTACCAGTCCGACACCATCCATCCCACCGACGCGGGTTACGCCGTGATGGCCGCCGACACGGCCCCGGTCCTCGACACTCTTCAGTGGCACTCGGACGACTGCGAGATGCGCTTCAGCAACGACGGAGCGGCGTGGACCGACTGGCGCGGGTATGCGGCGAGGACTACCTGGAGCCTGGAGGCGGGCGACGGCACAAAGACGGTCTACGCGGAGTACAGGGACGGTTCGGGAGCAGCGGTCGCGCTCTCAGACACCATCGGACTCGATACCGTGCACCCCAAGACGTTCGCCCCCCGCGGGGTGACCGTTCGGCGGGGCCGCACGGCTGCGCTCCCCTACGTCGTCAGGGACGCGCCGCCGTGCGGCCCGACGGCGAACGTCACCGTCCGCGTCACGACCTTCTCGGGTAAGGTGGTGAAGCAGCTCCTCCGCCCGGGGCAGAAGATCGGCGTGTTGCACAGCGCGGCCTTCCGTTGCTGGCTGGCGAAGGGCACTTACCGCTTCTCCGTGTACGCGCGCGACACGGCCGGCAACAAGCAGAGCCGTATCGGTGCGCAGCTGCTGACGGTCCAGTGAGACGCCGCTAGGACACGCCTCTCCCGCTCGCTGAGATCAGTCAGGCCCCAGCGAAATCGCCGCGCAGCTCGGCGGCGAGCTGCTCGGGAGGCACGAAGATCAGCTCGCCGCCGAGCTGCTTCTGCAGGAAGTAGTCGTCCGTACGGTAGTCGAGCCTGAAGGCCGTGCGCGCTATCACGCGCAGCACGACCGGATGCCCCGCCCCATCGTCCGCCAGCGGGCCTCCGTAGAGCGTGAAGTTGAACGCCGAGAGGCCTTCGCGCTCGTACCATGCCAGCACCTTCGAGAGGCCGCGCGCCAGCGCCGCGACATGCTCGTCGCGCAGCGCGGAGACGCGCGGCGCGGCGGGCACGACCGCGATCACCTCGCGACCGCCCGTGGGCGCGTACGGCGTGAGCCAGGTGCAACCGGCGCGACTGTCGATGACGCGCTCCCCACGCTCCGTCTCTTCATCGACCAGCACGCTCCAGTACGACGCGCCGTGCTCGCGCAGGAACGCCGCCGAACGTTCCCAGGCGTTGCGCACGAGCCACGGCACGCCGGGGCCGCCGAACACCTGGAAATGCGGGTGCACCAGGCTGGCGCCGGCGGGCAGCATGTGGTTGCAGCAGAGCTCGAGGTGCTCCAGGCCCTCGAGGGAGCGCTCGGCGCGGCCGGCGAAGTCGACGGCCGCGCCGAGCCCGTCCTCGAGCAGGTCGGGTGTGAACTCCGACGGCCGCAGGAAGTGGCGCTCAGGATAGGTGATCACGGCGTGCAGGCCGGCCAGAGGGAAGAGGTTGGGGAACAAGAGCGCCTTGCCACGTTGTAGGCGGCCGCCGGGCACCATCTCCTGCGGATAGCGTGGCGTCGACGCCAGCACCTTCTCGGGACAGAAGAAGCAGCCCTCGCGCGAGCGCCGCACGAGCTCCTCGCTGTACTCCCAGTCGGTCTTGCCGTAGAACATCTCCTCCTTGGTGGCCAGCTCCGACGAGGAGATGGCGGTCATGCCCGTCAGGGGGTCGCGACGCACCTCGATCGTCTGCTCCGCGTACTCCATGCCGACAAGAGGGCTGAAGAAGCCGGCCTTCTCCTCGCTGCGCTCGAACTGGATACGTTGCATGGGCACCCCCGGGGCACGATGGTCGGGAGCGATGATAGGTCTGCGCAGAGGGACGGGCAAGAACGTGAACGGTTTGCCCCGCGCCTCTCGCGCCCAATGAGATATGGGGACGCAAACGTACCCGACCGCGTGTATCGATCCACAGAAGGAGGACGGCAGTGTTCGCTCGCATCGCACGCTTCGAAGGCGGCAGGGGCACCGGCATCGACGCCGAGACCAAGGACATGCGCAAGGACATCGAGGCCTTCCGCCGCGGCGAGGAGGGCGCCTCCATGCCCGACTTGAGCCGCCTTGTGAGCAGGCTCGAGATCTTCGCCGACCGACAGAAGGGCACGGTGGCGGCCATCGTATACTGCGAGACCGAAGAGCAGCTCCGCGAAGCGGACCGCATCATGGACTCCATGTCGCCGCAGAACGCCGACTGGGGAAAGCGTGTCTCGGTCGACACCTACGAAGTCCTCCTCGACGAGACCACCGCGGTGCCCCGCGTCGCCTGAGGGAACGACCCGCGGCCGCCCCCGTTACGGCGCCGTTCGAACGAGGCGACGGGGGCCGCCGCCGCGAGGCGGCCGGCCCCCGTCGCCGCACCTGAGGCCCTGTCAGGGCACGAGAGCAGCCGTGGCGGCCGTCGCCGACTCGGCGTCCCGCTCGGGACTCATCCCGCCGTCAACGTGGCCTCCCCGGGCAGCCAGTCGACGGGGCAGAGCTCCCCGGTCTGCAGCGCCTGGAGCGACCTGAGGATCTCATCGGTGCTGCGCCCGATGTTGGTGTCGTGCATCAGGGCGTAGCGGATCGTGCCCTCGGGGTCGATGATGAAGGTGGCGCGCAACGTGTGGCCGTCGTCCTCCAGGTACACGTCGTAGTCCCTGGCGACCTGGCGCCGCAGGTCCGCCAAGAGCGGGTAGCCGAGCTTCGAGCCGAAGTCACGCTCGAGCCAGGCGAGGTGGCTCTCCCTGCTATCAGTGCTGCAGGCCAGTACCTGCGCGTCGGCGTCCTCGAACTCCTTGATCTTGGCCGAGAACCCGCGCAGCTCCGTGGGACACACGAAGGTGAAGTCGAGCGGATAGAAGAAGAGGACCACCCACTTGCCGCGGTAGTCGTCGAGCTTGACGTGCACGTACTCGTCGTCGAGGACTCCTTCGAGCTGGAAGTCCGGCGCCTTGCTACCCACCTGAGGCATGTGCTCCTCCCTTGGTCGACCTACGGTGAGGATAGCTACCCCCCAACGGGCCAATCCATGCTTTGTGTGGAGAGACGCTACACTGCTCCTCCAGGAGCGGGCAGATCGAGAGGAAAGGGGTCACCGTGAGGCGAGGGCGCGACGAGCTATTGGGGGTTCCTCCAGTAGGAGCGCGCAGCTACTGGCTCTCCCAGGCCCTGCGCGCCGACGCGGGACAGCCCTGTCCTGCGCTGCGCGATACGACCGAGGCCGACGTATGCATCGTCGGCGGCGGGTTCGCCGGCCTCTGGACGGCCTATGAGTTGACCGAACGGGAGCCGGCTCTCGACATCGTCCTGGTGGAAGCAGACGTGTGCGGCGCCGGCGGCAGCGGCGCGAACGGTGGCTTCTTCTCGTGCTCCTGGCACCAGGTGACCTCGCTCTGTCACTTCTTCGGCGAGAGCGAAGGCGTGCGCTACGCGAGGGCACTCGCCGATCAGGTGGCGGACCTCGGGAAGTGGTGTGCGAAGCACGACGCGCACATCGACTACCACCACGAGGGCATCGTGTACGCGCGCGCGGAGGAGTGGCAGCCCGGACCGAGCGCGGAAGGGATGGCGATCATGGCCCGCCGTGGCCTTTCCGACCGCCTGCGCCCGGCGGACGCCGAGAAGGCGCGGCGAGTCGCAGACTCGCCGCGCCTCCTCGGCGGCGCCTTCACGCCCGATCTGGCCACGGTGCAGCCGGCGAAGCTCGCCCGCGAGCTGCGGCGCGTACTGCTGGAGCGCGGCGTGCGCATCTTCGAGGGCACGCCGATGCGCCAGGTGCACCCCGAGGCGCGGCCGGTCGTGGAGACTCCCGGCGGCCGTGTGCGCTCCGAGCAGGTCGTGGTGACGACCGGCGCGTGGGCCGCCGGGATGCCCGAGTACGGCCGCGCCTTCGCCGTGTGCACCGATTTCATGGTCGTCACCGAGCCCATCCCGGAGCTGGTCGAGAAGATCGGCTGGACGACGCACACCGGCTTGGCCGACTCGCGCGAGATGCTCTACTACCTACGGCGCACCGACGACGGCCGCATCGCCATCGGCGGCGGCGGCATGGGCGCCGTCTTCGGCGCCCGCATCCGCGGTCGCGCCCTCACCTCGCGCCGTCTGGCCGAGGCGGCAGCCCACGGCCTTCTGTGGCTCTTCCCGCAGCTAGAGGGAGTGCGCTTCGACGCCGCCTGGAGCGGCCCCATGGACCTCACGCGCGCCGGCGTGCCGTTCTTCACCACTTGGCCGGGGGGCACGGTGCACACTGGCCTCGGCTTCTCCGGTCACGGGCTCACGCCCACGAGGGTCGGCGGCAAGACGCTGGCCTCGCTCGTCCTGCGGATCGACGACGAGTGGAGCAGCCTGCCGGTCGTCGGCCCACCCCTCTCGACGGTGCCACCCGAGCCCATCCGCTGGCCGCTCGTTCAGGCCGTCTCGTGGATCTTCGAGAGCGGTGACCGTGCCCAAGAGCAGGGACGGCCGCGCGGAGCGCTCCGGGCGGCCGCCGGCCGAGCCTTCGACGCCTACTGCAGGACGCTCCCCGGGGACGGGCGGCGAGCAGCGGCGAAGGGCAGGTCGAGCGAGTCCCACAGAAGCAAGCTGACGCGCGGCTAGGCGTCTAGAGCGGAAGCTCTGCGCCCACGTTCGCGGCGACCACACGGGCGAATAGTCGTCGGCGAACGAGGATGTCCGCGGCAGCGCCCCCCATCGGCGCGGCCACTACTCTCTCTCACGCTGACCTCGGGTGGTTTACGATAGGATATGCACACGAAACCGGGGCGCGCAGACCTAGGTGTCGCGGTGCCTCGTTCACGATCCCATACGGCCAGGAAAGGGTCAGGCGCGCATGCCAAGCAGGTCTGTGCTCACTTTGCGGGGCGTTCCCTGGGTCGCCGGCAGCCTCCTCCTGGTCCTGGCCGGGGTCAGTCTGTACTTCTTCACGGGCGCCGCCGCCAGTGAACCCTCGAAAGCGACGGCGCCCACTTCGGGTGACATCACCTACGGGCCCGCCGACGCGGCGCTGTCGGTCATCGAGTACTCCGACTTCCAGTGCCCGTTCTGCTCCGAGTACGCCCCTATCATGGCGACGCTGCGCGAGAAGTACGGGGATCGGGTCCAGTTCGTCTTCAGGTTCTTCCCCCTCTCCAACCACGAGTACGGCATGATCTCCGCGCAGGCGGCATACGCAGCCTTCCTGCAAGGCAAGTTCTGGGAGATGCACGATCTCCTCTTCAACAATCAGAAGGAGTGGTCGGAATCCGCCGACCCTACCCCGTACTTCGATTCCTACGCGAAGAGCCTCAGCCTGGACATCGATCGGTTCCACACGGACATGAACGCCCAGACCACGATCGACTTCATCAACGCGCAGAAAGCGGAAGGCGAGCAGGCCGGGGTGACTCACACGCCGTGGTTCGTCGTGGGCGACTCGGCCGTGCTGCCCCGCAGCCTCGGTGAGTTCGAGAAGCTGATCGAGGCCGGCCTGTGAGCCGCCGCCGCACCGCGAAGCGTCGCCCCACCACGACCTCACGCGGCACGAATCCGGCCCCGGACCCCAAGCCGGCTGCTGACGCCAGGTCAGCCTCGAACCCCAAGTCGGCCTCGAATCCCGAGTCGGCCTCGAATCCCGAGTCGGCCTCAAATCCCAAGTCCGCCTCGGACCGCGATCCGCCCCCCAAGCCACGCCGCTGGGTGCCGTGGTTCATGGCGGGAGCGTCCTACATCGGGTTCGTCATCTCCCTCTACCTCACGTTCGTGCACTACCGGGGCTACGTCTCGCCCTGTTACGTCGTGCACGGATGCGAGCAGGTGCAGACCAGTCGTTTCTCCGTGATCATGGGCGTCCCGCTGGCGCTCCTGGGCACCGTCTTCTTCGCCGTCATGTTCTATCTGGCTATCGGCCTGCTGACCAGGTCCAGCGTCACGCTGGTGCGTGCCTATAAGGTGCTGGCCTACGCCGCGGCGCTGGCGGTGATCCCCTTGTTCCTGATCCAGGCCATCAGCCTCAGAGCATTCTGCTCCTATTGCGTCGCCACTGAGGCCATCATGCTCTCGATGTGGATAGTGAGCTTCCTGCTGACGTCCTCTGCCGAGAGCGGCGCAGCTCCCGCAGTCAGTGGCCGGTCTGAGCGCTGAGGCACACGCGCCTGCTGCGACCACTCGCAGCTTGGACTGACAACGTCGAACTGACTCTGCCGCCAGACACGGGGCGACCTGTGCTATGGGCTGCCGCGCAGGGCCAGCCGCCACGGAGACAAAGGGAGGGCCGGGCCGCTCGCGAGCGGCCCGGCCCTCCCGGGTCGTTATGTCAACTCCCTCCTTACGGCAGCGTGCTCACCGTGATGATCGGCGACCACGGCGAGTTGCCCACCCCGTTGACGCCGCGGATGCGGTACTGGTACGCGGTGCCGGGGGTGCGTCCGGTGTTGCGGTAGCTCGTCACGTTGGCGGCCGTGGTGACCACAGTGGTCCAGGTGGTCAAACCGACACGGTGACGCTGGATCCGGTAGCCGGTCTCGTTCGATGAGACGTCGTTCCAGGCCAGCGTGATGGAGGTGCGGGTGCGCCCAGTACTGCGGAAGTTGGTGGGCGTTGCCGGAACGGTAGTCACGGTGATCGTGTTCGACCAGGCCGAGGCACCGCTCAGGTTGTACGCCTGGACGCGGTAGTAGTAGGTCGCGCCGTGGGGCACCGTGTTCGTGAACGTGGCGACGTTGGCGCCCCGGGAGAACGTGACGAGGCCGGTCGTGAACGCCGAGTTGGTGGCGCGCTGGAGCGTGAAGCCGGTCTCGTTGGTGGCGTTGTCGGTCCACCTAATGGCGACCGAATCCGGGCCCGCCGCCGTCCTGGTGATCGTGCGCGCCAGTCCGGAGGGAGCCGCCGGTATGGTCGGCACCGCGACGGTCCCGGAGGTGGCCCACGCCGAGGAACCGGACAGGTTGAAGGCACTGACCTGGTAGGCGTAGGTGTCGCCCGGGGTCACGACCAAATCGATGAACCCCACCATGTTCGGACCCAGCACGGCGATCGTAACGAACGCGGTGCCGTTCACGGAGCGCTGGATCGTGAAGCCGGTCTCGTTGTTCGCGTTGTCAGTCCAGGTGACAGCGATTTGCAGACCGGGCTGTTGCGTCGCGCCCACGGCCGACGGGGCCGCCGGGATGCTCGGCACGACCACTCGGGCCGGGCCCGCCCACGCCGAGGCCCCGGTCAGGTTGAAGGTACTCACCTGGTAGTCGTAGGTGTTGCCCGGGGTCACGGTCGTGTCGGTGAACGCGGTCGCGTTGGCCGCCAGCAGCGCGATCGTCGCCCACGCTCCGCCGTTGTCGGAACGCTGGATCGTGTAGCCGAGCTCGTTGGTTGCTTTGTCGACCCAGGCCAGAGCGACCTGTGGCCCGGCCTGCAGCGTCGCCGTCAGGTTGGTCGGAGCCGCCGGGATGGGCGCCACGACCACGGTGGCCGTGTTCGACCAAGCCGAGGCTGCAGCACCGTTGTCCGCCCGGACCCGGTAGCCGTAGGTGTTGCCGGGGGCCGAGGTCGTGTCGGTGTAGGTGACGGGGCCCGTGGGGGACCGGCAGGTTGGCCGGCAGCGTGGTGAGCGTCGCCCAGGCCCCGCCGTTGTCGGCGCGCTGGACCGTGAAGCCGGTCTCGTCGGTGGCGTTGTCGGTGAAGTTGAGATGGACCTGCGGACTGCCCTGCGCGGCCGTCAGGTTGGTCGGAGCCGCCGGGACTGGCCCTGTGAACATGGTGGCGGACACCGACTGGACCGTCATGCTCGGGAACTCCGCCCCGTAGCCGACCATGTTCCTCGCCACGACTCGATACCCGGACACGACGGTCGGGTCGTAGGTCGCAGAATCGGTCAACGTCCGGGATCCGTGGATGTTCGGCTGGTCCAGCGGCGAGTCGCTGGTCGCCAACGTCGATCCAGCCGGTGCCGCTGCCAGTCGTTCTCTGCACCAGGAACGACGTCTCGGTGATCGAGTTGTCGTTCCAGGTCAGCTCCAGGTTGTTACTCGCGTTGACCGTGAAAGTCAGCCCGTCCGGCTTGATCGGCGGCAGCGCCACCGACACCGGCCGCATCATGTCCATCTCCTCGTGCGACAGGATGTGGCAGTGGTAGACGTACTCCCAGCCGAAGTTGACCAGCCCGTTGACGATGTTGGCCGTCGGGTTGCCTTGCGGGTCGACGTTGTTGAACCCGGTCGTCGCGTCGCTGGGCATCATCGGGCTCAGGTTGCGGATCGAGTTCGGCAACTCCAACGGGACCTGCGGGATGACGGGCCGGACGGCCACGATCGTGTCCTCCAGCGGGCTCACCCTGACGGTCTCCTTCCAACCCAGCTCGTTCGGGTCGGGCGGGATGATGATGTTGTCCCACGTGACCCGGTTGATGACCTGCACGTTCCACAGGTGCCAATGGATCGGGTGCGTATCCACCCCGTTGTGCGTGATCTTCCAGATCTGCGTTCCATCGGCCGCCGACGAGATCGGCGTGACCTTCACGTCGCCCGCCGGCAGGTTCGTCCCGTCGATGAGCTCTGTGGAGGGGTTCACGTACGGGTACAGGATGATGTTCTGGAGCAGCGGGTCCGCATTCGGAGCTTCGAGGCCGAGGTTGGCCTGCATCCTTCCGTACTCATCGAACGAGGTGGAGTTCATCTCGTCGTGGAGGCCCTTCGGCTGGAATGGGATCTGTAGCTTCCCCGTCCCAGGCGCGTAGGCCGACCTCAATCCGTTGAAGCCGAACAGGTCGGTCGGGTGGTTGCCTTCCGCGATCCTCGCGTAACCGTCACAGCGGTTCGCTGCGGTCCCCGTCACGCCGGGGGCGTTGCACCAGCCCTGGGCAACGAAGTTCGTGCCGTACGCGCTGTTGTACGCGGCCTGCCCGACGATGGTCGGATCGGACCCGGACTCAAAGACGCCCGAGCCGTCCGCGTGATGGCGGAACGCGGCGTTCAGCGTCGCCATGTTGAACGACACTGCGCCGGCGTTCGAGACTTGGACCTTCATGATGGTCCGCGTGTTCGGGCCGTACCCAGGTAGGGTGCTCGGCGCACCGACCGGGCTAAGGTCCGGGTCCCCCGTGTAGTAATCGTACGATGCGACCCTCGCCGGGAACGCCGCCGGAGCGTCGTTGTAGAGGATCAGCGTCTTGCCCGCGAACTGCGAGAAGTCGACGATCACGTCGGCCCTTTCAGCGGGCGCGAGCAAGAGCGCGTGCTTGTCCACGTTCCCGACATCGAACCGCGTCGGGTCGGTGATCCAGGTGATGGGCTGGTTCGGAACGACGACCGGGGCCGGGAGGAACCCGCCCTCGGTGCCGATCTGGATGAACTTCGGTCCCTCCGGACTCAGGTTCGTGTCCGGCGTCGGGAACACGTTCGGGTCCTGCTGAGCGGCGGCAACTTCGCTCGCCTTCAGCGCGACCTCGGTCCCCGTGGAATCGGCCACGTACCACTGCAGGTTCCAGAAGCGGTCGTTGGCCGCGTTCAGGATGCGGAAGCGGACCGGAACCGGGTCGACTTGCGTCGTCGGGTACGCCTGCCCGTTCACGACCGGCGTGTCGTTGAACTGCTCCATCCCCACCGAGATGTTCGGTGTGCCGGGGATCAACTGCGGCTCGCAGAAGGCGGCCGTGTTCGGGTCGCAGTTCGGGTCGTAGTACGGGTTGTCGATGGGACCGTTCGCCGGTGATGCCGGCGGCCAGAACCACGGCCCGTACATCCACCGACCGAACGCGCTCATGCCCGACGGGTCGCCGGGGTTCTGAGCAGGCATGTACACGTGGTGGTTCCAGAGGTTGCCCTCACCGCCCCACCGCGCGTAGTCCCAGGTCGGATCCTGCTGAGCCATCTGCGCCGGGCTCGGGACGAACGTCTTGTCCTGGATGACGAGCGGCGTGCCGTAGCCGAGACCCGCGAGGGCCCCGTTCAGCAGCTTCGTCTCCGTCGCGTCCGTGAGAAGGTACCCAGCAGCCTCGCCCGCGTACACGTTGAGCCGCGTGATCCCCCATGCGTGGTCGTGGTAGAACATCAGCCGGGCGGACTGCTCGTTCGTGTAGTAGAACGTCTGGCAGCCATCGTCCTTCGCGTTGCAGACGTTCATGTCCGGCACGTTCTGCACGCTCACACCCTGGGGGTAGCCCGTCTGCTCGCTCGCGGGTGTGATCCATTGGTGCGGCGTCCCATCCGAGATCCACGGCGTGATGCCGCCGTGCAGGTGGAGCGTCGCGCGGTTCTGGGTGAAGCAGTCGTTCGGCATCCCCGGCATGAACCCCTCGGTACACATCGGGTTGCGGACCCCGTCCATCACGGTGCCGTCGTTCGTCGGGGCTGCCGCCGTCGAGTTCGGGCCCATGCCCGAGCCCATGATGGTCGAGTCCACCGGCAGGAACAGGTCGCCGTCACTCTGGGTCGGGAGCAGGTTGTGGAACACGATCCGGGTCGCCGTGTCCTTGACGGCCACGATGGTCGGCCCGAGGTACTGCGGATTCGTGACTCCGACAGCCTGCACGCCGTTGATGAGCGCCGGGACCTGGATGTACTGCCCCGGGACGTTCGGGTCCTTCACCGTGTTCGTCAGCGGGAACCCCGCCCCTCCAACCCCACGAGCCAAGAGGCCCGGAGTCTGGATCTGGACGTAGCCACGAACGAGCGTCGGAGGCAGGTCCGACGAGAACTTCATCTGGTACTGGACCAGCGCGATCTCGTAGGTGTCATTGCCTGGGAACGTTTTCGTTCCGTCCGTCCAATCGGGATCTGCGACCGCGAGCGGGATCTCCTTGCTCCCGTCGTTCTTACACGCGGGCGCGAGCGCACGCACCGTGTCCGGGTCGCACAACCCCGGCAGCGGATCCTGGAACTTCTTGATGCCGCCCGCCGTGACGTAGCCCGCGCCTCCAACGAGGTTCGTGAAACCGGTGACCTCGCCGATGGCAGCCTTCGCCGACGCCAACGCGCCGGTTCCGGGGCCACCGCTCTTGTCGGTGATCAGGACGACCGGGTCCGCCACGTAGCCCCCGCCGAAGGTGTCGAGCGACACCGACTGCACGAAGAGCGACGACGTGACGACCGCCCCCGAACCACCGGGCCGGATGGGATCGAACTGCGTCCCGTCCAGGATGGCGACACCCGGAGCGTTCGTGTAGCCAGAGCCCGGCGTGTCGAGCACGATGCCCGTGATGGTCACCTCGCCGGGTGAACCATCCACCGGGTTCGGAGTCCCGATGCAACCGGTCTCGACGCACGTGACGTGCGCCGAGGGCACCGTGCCGTTCGGGTCATCCGGCAGGTCGAACGCGACCGTCGGGATGTGGTACTTGGCCGTAATCCCGGTTGTGTCGATAGCGAGGTTGTCCACGCCACCGAACACGGTTCCCGTCGCGTCCGTCGTTCCACCGGAGAACGCGACGACCGGGTGTAGGTAGCCCGACCCCCCAGCATCCACGCTCACCGGAGCTGCGACGGCTCCTGAGGTCGTGATGACCGGAGTGGCCGACGCG
The DNA here is from genome assembly GCA_963725665.1 of uncultured Actinomycetes bacterium. Taxonomy (GTDB): domain Bacteria; phylum Actinomycetota; class Thermoleophilia; order UBA2241; family UBA2241; genus CAVRZA01. The sequence continues at coordinate 30,579 of CAVRZA010000011.1, forward strand.
CCGCTTCCTGCCGTCGAATTGAAGGTGAACGTCGCGGTCGCATACCCGCTACCCGGATTCGTGATGGTCACGCCCGTGATGGCGCCGTTTGCTCCGACCGTCGCCGTTGCCTTTGCACCCGTCCCGTCCCCGCCGACATCAACCGTGACGGCGGGCAAGGTGAGCGGGCTATTCGCCCAGTTCGGATACGGCCCGAAGTAGTGAGGTACTTTCGATTCGTCGGTCGGCGAGCCGGGCATGGCAAAGCCCTGGCCCACCGTCAACAGTAACAAAGTCGTCACCAAGGCTACCGCCACAAAGCCCAGGACGCTGAGCTTCGCCAACGACATCCGTCTGATTGCTCTTACGCTAGAACTCATGAGACCCCTCTTTCGACCTCTAGCTCGCTTCAGTCACATAGCCATTGCTGGCGTGGCGCGTGATGTGGCTCTTGACCCGCCGTCCCCGTCGCACGGTCCCCGAGACCGGCGCGGCGACAAGCCAAGCTCATCCGCAGATCCGGCTGCGGTCTACGAGCTGTCCTGCTAGAGCATCCACGACCCCCTTTGCCTCCCAGACGCGAAGCCAGCGGAGTTCCCCGGCCGCGCTCCAATCCGGGCGACTGATTGCGGACGACTGATGGTAGTACGCACGACAGGACTTAGCACTACAGACACAGTGTTATCCGTTGCCGGCTCTGGATTCGATGTGAGGCTAACTGGCGGCGGTCGAAGATCCGGCCTCATCTGTCTGCACTCGCCGGCAAAGGCGGAAGCCCTCGCTGCTGGCCGGCTCAGCGACCGGCCTTTGGGGTGCGAGGAGGAGAACGGCCGCCCCAGGAAGGCAGACTTACGAGGGTCACCGTAGTCCATAGGGTCACTGTCGGCGCCGTTACGCTGTGCCCCAAGCGGTATGTGTTGTCAGGGAGGACGTGATGCGCCTGCTACGGGCGGGTCTTCGGTGACACGATTCTCCACTACGGGTGGGGATCGGCCTGCTCACCGGGTCTGGGGTGACGCTCGTGCCTTCCTAGAAGGTGCCGGCCCTCGCCGGGGCTTTGGCCGTGATCCCTCTGTTCCTGCTTCAGGCTCCAATCCCGATAGCGTTCTGTTCCCACTACGTCGCCGCCGAGGCCATCGTGCTCTCCATGCGGGTGGTGAGCTTCCCGCTGACGCCGTCCGGGCAGAAGGGGAAGGCTGCCGCAGCCACCGCGACGCTGATGGGATGAGGCACATGTGAACGCACCCGCCACTGCCACACCCCCGCCGCACCGAAGGGTCCGTGGCCTCAACGACGAGGGCCCGGGCGCTTTTCGCGCCCGGGCCCTCGTTTGCTGCTATCTGTCTAGGTCTTCAACTCCTGCCCTCTGCCTCCTTTCGTGAAGCCGGGGAGAAACTCTCCGGCGCCGGCCGAGGCCGGCGCCGGGGCTCGATTGATGCAGCAGCTACTGACTTACGGCTACGGCAACGTCCTGCCAGAAACCACGGGGGTCCAGGCGCTGTTGCCCGCGGCGGTGACTGTCCGGACGCGGTAGTAGCGAGTGGTGTTGACGGGCAACCCCGTGTTCGTGAACGTGGTTGGGCTGATGTTGTTGGCGACGGTGGTCCACCCACCGGCGCCGGTGTTGCTCCTCTGGACGTCGAACATGATCGGCCCGGGTGCGCCGTTCGATGTGTAAGTCCAGGAGATGACGAGGGAGGTCCTGCCAGCCGGTGCCGCCGGAGGCGTGACCGTCAGGCCGGTCGGAACCGCTCCGATCGCCGGTGGTGTCGTGGCCGAGGCCGTGTTCGACCAGGCCGAGGGGCCGCTCGCGTTGAACGCCCGCACCCGGTAGTAGTAGGTGGTATTGGCCGCGCGGCCGGTGTTGTTGTACGAGGTCTGGTTGGCCCCGTTCAACGTGATGGTGGAGGTCCCGGTGAAGTTCGGGTTCGTTGCTCGCTGGATCGTGAACCCGGTCTCGTTGTTGGCGTTGTCGGTCCAGGCCAGGTTGATCTGGTTAGGACTGACCGCCGTGGCGATGAGGCTCGATGGAGCAGCCGGCGAGCCCGCGACGGCGGTGAAGGCCGAGGCGATGTTCGACCACGCCGAGAAGCCGTTCGCATTGAAGGCCCTGACGCGGTAGTAGTAGGTGGTGCTGGGCGCGCGGCCGGTGTTGTTGTACGAGGTCCGGTTGGCCCCGTTCAACGTGATGGTGGTCAGGGACCCCCCGGTGAAGGCCGAGTTCGTGGCCCGCTGGATCGTGAACCCGGTCTCGTTGGTGGCGTTGTCCGTCCAGGTCAGGTTGATCTGCGTCGAGCTGACCGCCGTGGCGACCAGGCTCGATGGGGCAAGCGGTATCGGGTCGACGACCTGGGTGAGCACGGCGCTCGTGCTGCCGGCGAAGCTCGCGTCGCCGCTGTAGACCGCGGTGATCGCATGGCTGCCGGGGCCGAGGAGGGCGGTGGAGAATGTGGCGCTCGTGCCGGCGAGCGGGATCGCGAGTATCGCGGTCGCGCCGTCGAAGAACTGGACCGAGCCGGACGGGCTGCCGACCCCGGACAGGACCGCCACGGTCGCGGTGAACGTGACCGACGTCCCGAAGGGTGACGGGTTCAGGCTGCTCGCGAGATCGTCGAGGTGGCGCCCTGGTTCGACGACCTGGTCGAGCGGCGCACTCGTGCTGGCGAGGAAGTTCGGATCACCGCTGTACGTCGCTGTGACCGGGTGCGTGCCGACCGTCAAGCTGGAGGTGGTGTAGGTCGCGACGCCACCGCTGAGCGTGCCGGTGCCGAGGCTCGTGGCGCCGTCGAAGAACTCGACCGTGCCGGTGGCGGCAGCCGGGCTGACCGTGGCGGTGAAGGTGACGCTGTCGCCGAAGATCGACGGATTCAGGCTGCTCGCGAGGTTCGTCGTGGTGGCCGCCTTGTTCACGACCTGGTCGTATGGCGGCGCACTCGTGCTGCCCAGGTAGACGGCATCACCGCCGTACACTGCGGTGATCGGGTGCGTGCCGGCCGGCAAGCGCGGTCGTGGCGAAGGTCGCGACGCCACCGCTGAGCGTGCCGGTGCCGAGGCTCGTGGCGCCGTCGAAGAACTCGACCGTGCCGGTGGCGGCGGCCGGGCTGACCGTGGCGGTGAAGGTCACGTTCTGTCGCCGACGAGTCGACGGATTGATGTCTGCTCGTCACGGTCGTCGTGGTGGCCGCCTTGTTCACGACCTGGTCTAGCGCCGCACTCGTGCTGGCCAGGTAGGCGGCATCACCGCCGTACACGGCTGTGATCGGGTGCGTGCCGACCGGCAAGCGCGGACGTGGCGAAGGTCGCGACGCCGCCGCTGAGCGTGCCGGTGCCGAGGCTCGTGGCGCCGTCGAGGAACTCGACCGTGCCGGTGGCGGCGGCCGGGCTGACCGTGGCGGTGAAGGTGACGTCTGTCGCCGACGAGTCGACGGGATTGAGACTGCTCGTCACGAGTCGTCGTGGTGGGTCCGCCAGCTGGACCAGGATCACGTTCGAAGGTCGAATCACCCGCGGCGTTCCAGGCGATGACCCGGTAGTTGTAGGTCGGATGGTCGGATCGGGCGGAATGTCGGTGTAGGTGGTGACGTTCGCCAGGGCCGTCGCGATCTGCGTGTAGTCCGGGACCCACCCGTTGACCTCGGCTCGCTCGATGCGGAAGCCGATCTCGTTCTTGGGGTTGCCCCAGGTGGTCGGGTTGAGGTAGTCGACGGGCGTGCCGTCGGTCCAGTTGAGGATGACGCTGCCCCGGGTGAACGTGAGGACAGGTGCGTCGGGGACAGCGCTGGCCACGTAGACCGTCACCGGCCGCATCATGTCCATCTCTTCATGGCTCAGGATGTGGCAGTGGAAGACGTACTCCCAGCCGAAGTTGACGACCTCGTTGACGATCGGCGCGATCGGGTTGCCGTGCGCGTCGGTGTTGTTGAACCCGGCTTCCGTCCCGTTCGGGCCGTTCTGCGATCCCCTCGCGCCGATGGGCATCATCGGGTTGAGCGGACGCTCGCTGTCGGGGACGCCGAACGGGAGCGCCGGCACGATCGGCCGCACGGCCACGATGGTGTCCTCGAGCGGGCTGACCCGGACGGTGTCCTTCCAGCCCAGCTCGGTCGGTTCGGGCGGGATGATGATGTTGTCCCAGGTGACCCGGTTGATCACCTGCACGTCGTACAGGTGGAAGTGGATCGGGTGCGTGTCCACCCCGTTGTGGGTGATCTTCCAGATCTGGGTCCCGTCGTCGGCCGAGGAGATCGGGGTCACGTCCAGGCTGCTCGGCAGCCCGCTCGAGTCCAGGACCTCGGTCGCCGGGTTCACGTACGGGTACAGGATGATGTTCTGGAGGAGCGGCGTGGCGCCCGGCGCTTCGAGGCCCAGGTTGGCGGTCATCCGCCCCCATTCGTCGAAGTTGGCCGAGTTCATCTCGTCGTGGATGCCCTTCGGCTGGAAGGGGATCTGCAGCTGCGGGCCAGTGCCGTCCTTGGCGGGGCCCAGGGTGTTGAACTTGAACAGGTCGGTCGGCTGCGAGCCTTCCTGCGATCCGGGCGTACCCGTCGCACTTGGCGCTCGGATTGGTGGGGCTGTTGCACCAGCCGCTGCCCACGAAGTTGGTGCCGTAGGCCGAGTTGTAGGCGGCCTGGCCGACGATGATCGGGTCCACCGAGGACTCGAACACGCCGGACCCGTCGGCCTGGTGGGCGAAGGCCGCCACGAGCGCGCCCATGCGGTCGGCGGTGGTGTTCGGCCGGTCGAAGGCGACCGCCGGCGCCGCGTTCGACACCTTGACCTGCATGATGGTGCGGGTGTTGGGGCCATAGCCCGGCAGGGTGGTCGGGGCGCCGGACGGGCGTCAGGTCCGGGCCGCCGGTGTAGTAGTCGTAGCCGGGCACGCGCGCCGGGAACGCCGCGGGCGCATCGTTGTAGAGGATCAGCGTCTTGCCCCGGAACTGCGAGAAGTCGACGATCACGTCGGCGCGCTCGGCCGGCGCCAGCAGCAGCGAGTGCTGGTCGACGTTGCCCACGTCGAAGCGGGTCGGGTCGGTGATCCAGGTGGTCGGCTGGGCCGGGACGACGACCGGAGCGGGCAGGAACCCGCCCTCGGTGCCGATCTGGATCCAGTTCGGGCCCGCCGGGCTCCAGGTCGTGTCCGGCGTCGGGAAGACGACCGGGTCGGTCTGGGCGGCCGCGACCTCGGCGGGGTTCAGGGCGACCTCGCTGAGGGTCCCCGTCCTCGGGTCGGCCACGTACCACGACAGGTTCCAGAAGCGGTCGTTCGCCGCGTTGAGGATGCGGAAGCGGTAGGCCTTCGGGTCGACCGTGGTCGTGGGGTAGGCCGTGCCGTTGACGATGGGCGTGTCGTTGAACGCTTCCATGCCCACCGAGACGTTCGGCGTCGACGGGATCAACGCCGGCTCGCAGAACGGCTGGACACGTTCGGGTCACAGGTCGGGTCGTAGTACGGGTTGGCGATCGGCGGGTACTTGGCGTCCTTGGCGGGCGGCCAGAACCACGGGCCGTACATCCAGCGTCCGAAGGCGCTCATGCCCGAGGGGTCGCCCGGGTTCTGGGCCGGCATGTAGACGTGCGGCGCCCAGAGGTTGCCCTCGCCGCCCCAGCGGTCGTACTGCCAGGTCGGGTCGACCTTGGCCATCTTCGCCGCGCTCGGCACGAAGGTCTTGTCCTGGATGACGAGCGGGGTGCCGACGCCCAGGCCCGCCAGGGCGCCTCCCGGGGCGATCAGGCTCTGCTCCATCGCATCGGTGAGCAGGTAGCCGGCGGCCTCGCCGGCGTACACGTTCAGGCGGGTGATGCCCCAGGCATGGTCGTGGTAGAACATCAGCCGCGCGCTCTGCTGGTTGGTGTAGAAGAAGGTCAGCGCCCCGGGGCCCGGATCGGGCATGTCGGGAACGTTGCTCACGCTGACGCCCTCGGGATACGCGGTGTCCTCGCCAGCCGGCGTGATCCACTGGTGCGGCGTGCCGTCGCTGATCCAGGGGGTGATGCCGCCGTGCAGGTGCAGGGTGGCGCGGTTCTCGGCGAAGCAGCCCGTGGGCTTCGGGCCGGGCTCACCGCACATGGGGTTGCGCACCCCGTCCATGACGGTGCCCTGATCCGGCGCCATGTCCATCGGCACGCCGTTCGCGTCGAGCGTGCATCATGTCCGGGCCCGCGCCCGAGCCCATCATCGAGGTGTCGACCGGCAGGAACAGGTTGCCGCCGACGCCCGGTCGGCAGCAGGTTGCGGAACAGGATGCGCACCGGCCTGTCCTTGGTGGCGACGATGGTCGGCCCCAGGTAGTGGGGGTTGTCGACGCCCGTGTAGCCCGGCGATCGGGGTAGCCGGGTAGGGTCGGATCGAGGTTCGCGTTGCTCAGCGGCACCTGGTTCCCAGGCACGACGCTCGTCGAGAGCTGCACGTAGCCGCGCAGCAGCGTGGCCGGCAGGTCCCGAGTGGAACTTCATGCGGTACTGGACGACCGCGATCTCGTAGTAGTCCGAGCCGGGGTAGGTGGTGGTGTCGGGGACGGCGACCGGGATGTACTGGCCGAGGTTGTTCGCGCCGGTCGGCCCGAGGCCGGGCAGCGTGTCGACGAACTTCTTGAGGCCGGGCGTGAGGTAGCCGGCGCCGGGGTTCGTGACGGTGATGGCGGTGACGGCGCCCTTGACCGCGACCGTTGCCGTGGCGGTGGCGGGCACGGTTGCGGTCCCACCCAGGTCGGTGATGTCCACCGTCGGCGCGGAGTCGTAGCCCTGGCCGCCGGAGGTCACGTCGATCTGGCCGATGCCGATGGTCGCGTACAGCGGTGGCCGGCGTCGGCGCCGCCTGGTTGAGGGCCCCGTCCCAGGATCGTGACCGTCGGCGCGGACGTGTACCCGGAGCCCGGGTTCACCACGGTCGACTCCGGTGACGACGCCGTTGGCGTCCATCGTCGCCGTGCCCGGTCGCCTGCACGCCGCCGGGCAGGTTCGGGAGCGAGAACTCGACGATCGGCTGGATGGCGTAGCCGCTGCCGCCGTCGATCAGGGTGACGTTATCGACGCCACCGCTCGCCACGGCTGTGGCCTGCGGACCGGTGGGGTTGCCGCCCGTGAGGGTGACGGCTGGGAGTGGTGAAGCCGAAGCCAGACTCGTTCACGGCGATGCTGTTGACGACGCCGGTCGAGATCTGGGCCGTCGCGCTGGCCAGCGCCGTGGGGGTCACCCCCGGAGACGGTGATCGAGACGGTCGGGGGGAGAACGTAGCCGGCGCCCGGGCTGGTGACGGTGATGGCTGAGATGCCGCCCGTCTTCGGGTCGACCGTGGCCGTCGCCTGCGCGCCCGTCCCGGGATCCGCGACGGTGGGGGTGACGGTGGCCGCGATGGAGTACGTGCGGTCCTGCGTCGCGTAGATCGGGAAACCCGGGTCGCGCCGAGGCGTGATCGTGGCTGCCTTGGGCAGGCGCCAGCGGGCGTCGCCAGGGTCGGATCCGCGGTCGCCGGATAGCTGAAGGTATCCGGGTTCGCCGCTACACCGGTGTCGACGGGAATGCCTTCGCCGTAGAAGCCGATCACGTCACCGGCCTGGACAGCGACGCCCGGCGTTACCGGGAATGTCGCCATGTTCAGATACGGCCGGATCGGCCAGTGCCGGAACGGTGAGCTCTCCACTGTCATAGACAACCTTGTATTGGTTGGCAGTACCGGTGGGGCGCAGCACGTAGGCATGGAACAGGTTGCCTGCGGACGGCGTGGGGCTGCTGCCCGGCGTTGCCTGGTTCCAGGTCTGGAAATTGTTGAGCGTGCCGGCAGGCAGCGGGGCGTTGGCAAGGACGACGAACACGGGGCCGAGTGTGCCCGGCGCCGTCGCGTAGTCGGTGGCATAGGCGCGCCCGACCAGCGGATTCCCGAAGGATACCGGCGTCGGGGTCCCCAGGCCGATCGTGACGATCGCGTCGGCGAGCACCTGCGGGCTGTTGGCCCAGTTCGGGTACGGCCCGAAGTAGTGCGGAACCTTCGACTCGTCCGTCGGCCCGAGCCGGGCGCGGCAAAGCCCTGGCCGACCGTCAACAGTAACAAGGTCGTCACCAAGGCTACCGCCACAAAGCCCAGGACGCTGAGCTTCGCCAACGACATCCGTCTGATTGCTCTTACGCTGGAACTCATGAGACCCCCTTCCGCAACTCCTGCAAAACACTCATGGACCTATCTGAACCCGTCAAAGCCCGCACGTCTTAAGCGTCACCCCCTGTGAGCCGCACCACGAACGTGGCATGCCGCCGGTCTGGCGGGTATGACGCGCACCAGCGCAGCTCACCGGCCATCATCTCCGCTGCAGCGGCGGCCGAATACGGCCGTTCTACCTGACTTCCCCTGGACGAAAGGCATAGCCGACAGCGCGAGGACGCCGTGACGTCACGTCGCAGCCTCACCTGGGACGTAGGCCCTTTTGCAGCCATTTCTTGAGATCTCAGCTCCCCAGGAAGGGCTGCCGCAACCGACGCGTTGTCAGAACCGGCGACGGTGATTGGACGAACCCCGACCGCACGCGCGAAGCCTAGACCCCCGTTCTCGGGCGCATATCGAGGCCCGTTTCGTGTAGCCCGGTAGTACAATGCTTCAAAGCACCGGAATCTTGTGGGGGGGACGTGAATCTCCTGGTCGTCTCGATGGGAGTCGCCGCCGGCGTCGGTATCGACGCTGCTCTGACCAACGGGCTGGCCGGCCTCTCGCACCGACCGCGTGACGGAGCCCGCCTCGCCTTCGCCGCCGCTGCCATCGCGGCCGCGGTGGGAGCCCTCTCAGCGGCTGCGCTCTATTCCGTCGACGACCCGTCCACGCACGTCGCCATCATGAAATGGCTGCTCTTCCCCGCGAGCGTTGCGTGGACCGCCGCGGCCGTCTGGCTGGTCGCCTTCTACACCGGGGTGCGACCGCTGCGGTTTCTCCTGGCGCTGACGGCGGGCTTCTGCCTGGTCGTCGCGATCAACCTCTGGCTTCCTCTGGGTCTCTACCACTCGAGACCGGTCGAGCTGCGGTCGACCGCGATGTTTGGATCCCATGTCATGCTCATGGCACAACCTTCGCCACACTGGGCAAACGTGATCACCAGCGCCCTCACGGCCATCGCGTTCGTCTTCCTCTACTACGCCCTCTTCAAGATCCTTGCCAGGGGGGAGCGCCGCAAGGCCGCCTACCTTGCGCTGGGCGTCGGGCTCTTCTCGCTCACCATGCTTCTGGACACCCTTGCCGACTACGGCCTCATCGTGAGCCTCTACCTCACGCAGCTCTGCTTCGCTGCCGTCGTTCTCATCATGAGCGTCGCTCTCCGCCACGAGGCGCTGCAGGCTGAGGCCGAGCTCCAGGGCTACCGCACCCAGCTCGAATCGCTCGTCGACGCGCGCGTACGCGACCTCGACAAGGCCACAGATTTGCTTGAAGTGGAGATCCAGATCAGGACCGCGGCGGAGGAGTCGCTGCGCCAGCGTCTCACGGAGCTCGACGCGTTGCAGAACATCTCGCAGAGACTCGCCGACCGCACCGATCTGGACACCGCGCTCCACGCGGCGTCCAGCGAGATCAAGATGCTCTTCGAGGCCTGCCACGCGCGTGTCTACCTTCTCGACGAAGGCCCCGCCGCGCCGGCCGACACGTCCGCCGCAGACGGGGGCTCGGCGATCACGGCGGCGGGGTCGGCGGACGAGACTCGCCTGCTGAAGCAAGCCATTGATGGCCGCGAGCCGCTGGCCGTCGAGGATCCCGCCTCGGCCCTGCTGCCGCCCGGTATCGCCGAACCGTTGGTGACCCTGGGGGTACGTCACTTGCTGCTCGTCCCCATGGTGGCCCGCAGCGAGGTCGTCGGCGTTCTCGCCATCGCCCGTGACGAACGCGGCTCTGCTTTCTCATCCCGAGAAGCCACCCTCGCGCGGACCGTCGCCGACACGCTGGCGGCTGCGGTGCGAGACTGAGCACCTGCATCAGCGCGAGACGAGGCAGGCCGCCGAGGACGAGCGGCAGCGGCTCGCACGCGACCTTCACGACGCGGTCACGCAGAGCATCTACTCGGCGAGCCTGATAGCCGAGGCCTTGCCGGCCGTCTGGGAACGAGAGCCCGACGAGGGGCGGTACAACCTCGTGCGGCTCCGTCGCCTCGTGCGCGCCGCGCTTGCGGAGATGCGCACGCTGCTCTTCGAGCTCCGACCGGGAGCGCTCGAAGCGGCGCCGCTGGACACGCTGCTCGAGCGGCTCGGTGACGCGCTCAGCGGACAGGCGCAGATCCCGGTCGACGTGAGCGTCGCGGATAAGGACAGCCTGCCGTCCGATGTGAAGATCACCTTCTACCGGGTGGCGCAGGAAGCCTTCAGCAACATCGCCAAGCACGCGCGCGCCTCGCAAGTGAGGGCTTCGCTGACCGACGACGAGCAGCAGGTCACACTGACCGTCGAAGACGACGGGCGCGGCTTCGACCCGGAGGCGATCGAGCCCGAACGCATGGGGCTGCGCATCATGCGCGAGCGGCTCGATCGCATCGGCGCCTCGCTAGAGGTCAGCAGTGCAGCCGGACGCGGGTACCCGCCTCGTGGCGGTATGGCCGCGTCCCGCCGCTGGAGAACCACCTGAGGACGGGCAGCCTGGGGATGCCCGGCCTCGCGGCGAACAGCCTGAGGACGCACGACCTACGGATGGAGAGGGGAGACGTGAGCTATCGGGCTCGCATTCGAGTGCTCATAGCCGATGACCACTACATGGTCCGTGAAGGACTCAGGGTCTTCCTGTCGGCGCAGGAGGATCTCGAGGTGGTGGGCGAGGCAGCCGACGGAGCCGAGGCGGTCGAGCAGTGCCGGCGGCTCCAGCCCGACGTCGTGCTCATGGACGTGCTGATGCCGGTCATGGACGGCGCCGAGGCGACTGCCAGAGTCAAGGAAGAGTGGCCGGAGATCCAGATCATCGTCCTGACGAGCTTCGTCGACGAGAAGCTCGTTCAGCGTGTGCTCGACGGCGGAGCCATCAGCTACCTGCTCAAAGACGCCCGGCCCGAGAAGCTCGCGCAAGCGATCAGGGACGCCTACCGCGGCCGCGGCAGCATCGACGCCAGCGCCATGCAGGCCCTGATGAACAAGAAGGACGAGGTGGGACACGACCTCACGCCGCGTGAGCGCGAGGTGCTGGCGCTGCTCGCCGCCGGCCTCAGCAACAACGAGATCGCCGAGAAGCTGACGCTGAGCCCCGGCACCGTTCGCCTTCACGTGAGCAACGTGCTGGCCAAGCTCGACGCACCGAACCGCACGAGTGCGGCCATCATGGCCATGAAGCACGGGCTGGCATAAGACCCACGTCGAGACCGCTGCACCTATCACACTCGTCCATGCGAAGACATGCCGTTTGCCCGTACTACACTTAGTGGTTCAGACGGATGATGCGCGCGGAGGAGGGCTGCGGCGCCGGCGGCAGCCGCCGGGAGCCACGGGGAACGAGATCTCAAGGAGGCTATCCCCTTGCGTGTCTTGCTGGCGACGGACCGGCCGCATCTGGGCGATGCCCTGTCTCTCTTTCTCACCGAGCGGCACATCGACGTCGTCGCCGTTGCGTCCGATGCCCACGAACTGGTCAGCTCTTGCCGTGGCCACACACCCCCGCGTCGTCCTCGTCGATTGGCAACTGGCGGGAGCCGGCTCGGCCGGGGTCCTCGCCGATCTCAAGAACTGCGAGGAGCCGGCCCACATCATAGTGATGGGCACGGCCGAGGAGCGAGTCCTGGCCCAGATGGCGGCGGCCGACGGTTACGTCACGCTCGGCGACCCCCCAGAGGCGCTGCTCGAGGTCCTGCGCGAGGTGGCGCCGACCGCAGGTAGGTGAGTCGCAGCACGGTTGGCGAAGCCGCGCGGCACGTGACAGGGGGCCCCCGGGGCGTCCCGCAGGTCACCTCAGCGGCGAGAGCGTCAGGCTGATCGAGTGCGTGCCCCAGGGCGAAGCCGCGACGGCGTCGACCACCGCTTGCGCGTCGTCGCCCCGCGCGAGGGCCGCGAGGATGGCTCCGTAGCGCCCGTTGCGCAGCGTTGCGATGGTCGCCACGAATCCTTGCTGCCAGCTCACGTAGGCCTTGACCCCCACAGAGTTCATGCTGGTCGCACCAGGCTCGGGCATCGTCGTGTTGAGCGGGTTGTAGTGCGCCGTGTTGTACCAGTGCCCGCCCTCGGCCATCTCCCAGGCGGTGAGGGCGACGAGGTTCTCGGTCGTCCTCGGAGCGCCGAGGCCGGCGAGCAGGGCCTGCGCCCACGTGATCTGGGTGTAGGGACCCTTGGCCGGAGGAAGCGAGCCGGCGGGTGGAAGTTGAGCGGCGACGATCTTCTGGATCTTCTTCACGAGGTCGCGCAACAGCGCGCGCCGCTCGGCGATCCTCTGGCTCATCAGGATGCGCTCGGCGTCGATGTCGGCACGCACGTCGAGCGCCTCCTGGCGCCGGCTGGTCGAGCGCCTTCTCAAAGCCCGCCACGTCGGACGCGAGCCGGTGCAGCTCCTGCTGCGCACGCCGATCCTGCTCGGCAACGAGGTCGAAGAACTCGAGCTGGGTCTGAGGATCCGAGTAGCCACCCGAGTCGGCGAGGAAGTCGAGCCACGTGTAGTCGCCCATCTTGTACATGGCGGCGAGCCGGCGGCCGAGCAGGTCCTGCTGGCGCGCGAGGCTCGCGCGCGAGCCGGCGAGCTGCAGACGGAGCTGTGACAGCTCACCGTTGACACGCGCGAGCCTCGCGCGCGCTTCATCGTACTGGCGCACGATGGCCGCCATCTCGTCGCCCAGGAGGCGCATCTGCCCCTGGACCTTGCGCGCCTCGGCGCGGAGGCCGGCGAGAGAAGTGGGCTTCTTGCCAAAGGTGAGGACCTTGACCTCGGGAGTGGCGCTGGGGGTTGGGGACGGCGTGGCGGCGGCCTGCGTGGCGGCCACGAGCAGAGCCGCGCAGGCCGCCGCCACGGCCGCCGCAAGCAGCCGCGTCCGCGCCTGCCCAACCCTGTCCATGAACGCGTCCACTCTCGTGGCCTGTATCGGCCCTCGGCGCGAACCCTTTATGTGGGAGAATCAGCGCGCCCCGCAACGGTGGGGCCGGACGAGGAGGATGTGATGCGGGCGCAGGTGTCGTGGACGACTGAGGCGGAGCGGAGACTCATCTGCGAGCAGGCCATCGGGCTGCTCGAGCGCATGGGCATGCGCTTCGGCGAGGGCAGGGCGCTCGAGACGCTCGCCGGGGCGGGCGCCGACGTCGACCGCGACGCGGGCGTCGCGCGCATCCCCGGCGAGCTCGTCGAACGCGCTCTCGCCAAGTGCCCGCGGGAGGTCGTGCTCGGCGGGGCGACCCCTGAGTACGACTGCGTCCTCGACGGCTCGATCCATTTCGTCAACTCGGGCTCGCCCACCCACACGCTCGACTTCGAGACCGGCGAGTACCGCGGCAGCACCTACGAGGACCTGCGCCGCGCGACGATGCTGCTCACACGCATGCCTTCCGTCGATATTCTCTGGGGGATCGTGGCGCCCACCGATCTGCCGCTCGAGGAGCGCATCTTTCGCGAGCTGGCCGTGCAACTCGTCTACAGCGACCTGCACATCCAGCATGAGATCGAGTACGCGTGGCAGGCCGAGACGTTGCTGCGCATGCTGGAGACTGCGGGCTGTGACGGCGCCGTCCTACGCGAGAGGCCGAGATTCAGCGTCGTCTGTTGCACCGCCTCGCCCCTGCTCGCCCACGGCCCGATGCTCGACGCCGACCTCGAGCTTGCCGCTCACGGTGTCCCCATCCTCATCTACCCCATGCCTGTCGCCGGTGGCAACGCGCCGGTGACCGTCGCCGGCGCCGTGACGATGAACATCGCCGAGTTCCTCGGCGTGGCGACCGCCATCCAGATCGCCCACCCGGGCACGCCGCTGCTCATGGGCGCGGGGACCTCGCTGCTGGACATGAGATCGACGACCTTCTCGTTCGGCGCGCTCGAGACCGCCCAGATGGTCGCCTGCTGCGTCGAGGTCTCGCATCATCTGGGGATCCCCGTCCTTGCCCCCGGTCTCGCCACCGACGCCAAGCACCCCGGCATCCAGGCGGGCTACGAGAAGGCCCTCAAGGGTCTCGCCGTCGCCTCGGCGAAGGCCGATCTCATCACCGGCGGCATCGGTCTCTTGAACGGCGCGAACCTGCTCTACCTGCCGCAGATCGTCATCGACGATGAGATCGCGCAGATGACCAAGCGCCTGCTGAGCGAGGTCGAGATCAGCCCCGAGAGCATCATGGCCGACGTCGTCGAGCGCGTGGGCTTCAGCGGCAACTACCTGACACAGCGCGAGACGCGGCAGCGCGTGCGCGCCGGCGAGCAGTTCTACCCGACGATCTCCTCGCGCCAGTCGTACGAGGCCTGGGCCGAGGCCGGCAAGGACGAGCTCGATGTGGCCGCGGCCCGTGTGCACGAGCTGCTCACGGAAGCCGAGGAGCAGGGGCCGGTGCTGGCGCCCGACCAGGTCGCAGAGCTCGACGCGATCGTGGCGGCCGGCGCGCAGCTGGCGAAAGCGCACGAGGAGTAGGTCGAGCGCGGGTCGAAGCCGAACAGCTCTAGCTGGGCCATGCGGAGGCCCGGACACGGCGACAGGCGAGAAGTGGAGAGGACGGCCAGAGCGCGATGAGCGAACTGCACGTGGATGAAGACGAGGTGATGCGCGGCTTCCCCGTTCCGGCGAGGGCGCGCATCACTCCCGCCACCGTCTACCGTCCGCCGTTCACGCGCTGGTTCATGCAGCACGTGCGCGAGGTGGAAGGGACGGCTGCGGTGCCGCGAGGCAACGGATTGGTATGGGAACTGCCGGCAGCAGAGCGCGAGCTCGGCGCGGCGGCCGTCGCCGGAGGCGACGGCCGCCGCTGGACAGTCGAGGAGTGGCTGGCGGCGACCGCGACGGATGCTGTCCTCGTACTGCACCACGGGGCCATCGTCTTCGAACGGTACTTCGGCGGCATGACGCCGGCGACGCAGCACATGTACCAGTCGGTCTCGAAGTCGGTGGGGGCCTGCGTCGCCGCCCGCCTCATCGAGCAGGGTCTCTTCAGCGCCGACTCACGGCTCACCGACCTCGTGCCCGAGCTCACCGGGAGCGGCTACGACGGCGCCACGGTGCGGCACCTGCTCGACATGCGGGTCGGGGTGCGCTTCTCGGAGGAGTACGACGATCAGGACTCCGAGATCGCGCGGCTCGACCGGCTCTACGGCGTGCGGCCCAGCCGGCGCGACGACGAGCCTGGGTCATCGTATGACTTCGCCGCCGAGACCGTCCTCGACGCCGAACACGGGGGTCCGTTCCACTACGTCTCCCTGAACCTGCAGGTGCTCGGCTGGGTGATGGAACGGGTGACCGGCCTGCGCCTGCCCGAGTTGATCGGGCGCGAGCTGTGGAGCCAGCTTGGAACGGAGCACGAGGCCTACATCGCCCTCGACGGCGCCGGCAGCGCCCAGCTCGAGGGCGGCTTCTGCTCGAGCCTGCGGGACCTGGCGCGCTTCGGCCTCATGCTCTGCCGAGACGGCGAGGCCGAAGCGCGCCCAGTCCTCCCAGCCTCGTGGATCGACGACACCGAGCGCAACGGCGATCGAGACGCCTTCGCCGCCGCCGGCATCCCCGAATCGCAGTACCTGCCGGCGCCCTCGTACCGCAACAACTTCTGGGTCGCGGACCCGCCCGGGCACGTCGTCTTCATGGGCGTGGGCATCTTCGGGCAGTTCCTCTACGTGGACCGGTCGGCCCAGCTCGTAGTGGCCAAGTTCGCCACGCAGCCGACGTTCGACGACGCCCTCCTGCTCGCACACGACTTCTGGGCCGCCGAGTCGCTCGCCGACGCGCTGTCGTGAACGTCGCCGAAGCCGGCGTCCGCCGTGGCGGACTCTGAGGGCGTCGTTTCTCGCTCGAGGGGTACAGTGCGGTCGACAGGAGTGTGCGCATGAGTCGGCACCGTAAGCATGACACCGGGCCGAGCGAGCCCGTATCCGAGCCGGACCCCATCGTCTACGACGTCCACGGCGTGCCGGTGGGCGTGCGCATCGCCGGCGTCGAGCAGCACGCCGACGAGACGCGCGCCGCGCGACACCTCGCACGCGTCACAGCGTTGCGCGCGACGCGCGAGCTAGAGGGACGGGAGTGGATCAGCCTCGGCCTCTTCTGAGGCCGTAACGCCCGACCGCGGCGAGACGCCGCCCGGCGGCGACGCGGCGGCCGCGCGGCCGCGGACTCGCCCGACGACTCAGGACGCCTGCTTGACCTCCGCGAGCCCCAGCATCACCCGGGCCTCAGCCGCTGTGGCGATCTCCCGTCCCAACTCTCTCGCGAGACGAACGACGCGCTCCACGAGCTGCGCGTTGCTGTGCGCGAGCACGCCGCGGCTGTAGTAGATGTTGTCCTCGAGCCCGACTCGGGCGTGGCCGCCCATCACCATGGCCAGCACGGCCATGGGTAGCTGCGCCTTGCCGATGCCGATGACCGACCAGGTGGCCTCGGCGGGGATCAGGTCGGTGAGATAGAGGAGCGACGCGGCGCTCGCCGGCATCCCGTACCTGGTGCCGAGGACGAACTGGAAGTGCAGCGGTCGGCGCAGAAGACCGGCTTCGGCGTAGCGCAGGCACGTGGCCACCATCCCGGCGTCGAAGCACTCGAGCTCGGGCTTGACGTCGAGCTCGAGCGCTCGCGCCGCCAGCGCGTCGAGGAACTCGGGCGGGTTCAGGAAGACGCCGGCCTCCGTGTTGACGGAGCCGGCGTCGAACGACGCCATCTCGGGGCGCAGCGACAGCGGCGCGATCCTCTCCTCCGTCGGCAGGTTGCGTCCCGGGATGCCACTGGTGGTCAGACAGATGATCGCGTCGGTCTCGCTGCGCAGGCGGGAGACCACGCTCTCGAACACCGCCAGGTCCTGGGTGCCAAGCCCAGTCTGTGGGTCGCGCACGTGCACGTGGACCACAGCCGCGCCGGCTCTCCACGCATCGACGCCCGACCGGACGATCTCGTCGGGCGTGATAGGGATGTGCGGCGTCTGCTCCTTGGAGATGCGCGACCCCGTCAGGCCGGCGGTGATGATCAGCTTGTCCACGAGGCGGCGGACGCGAGACTAGAAGTAAGAACCGTCGCCGGTGCTGACGACGACGGCGGCCGCGAGACGGTGGATCTCTACCGGGCGGCCAGCGGCGACTTCGTGGCAGGCCCGCAAGACGACCTCGTCACCAATACCGCAGGCAGCCTCGGACCCCCCCTTGCCGGATTCATCTTCGTCGGACGCGCGACAACGGCGGCGCCACTCCTGCAACGACACGATCACTCCCACGACCCCCCCTCGCTTTGGCCCCGGTCCACAGCGGCCCCGCAGGCGCACACCCATGGCCGGCAGTCTAGCGGGCCAGCCCGGCCTCAGACAAAACCCGTCGGACCTTATTCGTTCGCGGCCCGGACCTGCCCGCCGCGACCGTCCTCGGCACGCCCGATCGCCTCGCCGCTCTCGCGGTCGAAGAAGTGCAGGGATTCCGTGTCGATCGCGAGGCGCGCCCTCTCGCCCGGCCGACAAGCGCAGTGCGCGCTGAGCCGGGCGGTGCACACGGTCGTCGTCGGTGAGGCCTCTTCGCCGAGCCGCGTCGCCTCGACATCACCGATCTCGTCGCGCACAGTCCGCGTCGCGTCCGTGACGACGGGCGGCGCGTCCAGTGCGAAGATGACGTTCATCTCGTCGCCGAGCTCCTCGGTCACGTCGCAGACGACGTCGAGCGTCGGCCGTGAGTCGTCACGGGCGAGCGACGCGTCCTCGAAATCGGCGGGACGTACACCCACGACCACGGTCTTGCCGTCGTAGGCTCGCAGGTCGCGGTCGCCGGCAGCGACAGACGCACGCCGGCGAAGACCACGTCGTCTCCTTTGACCTCGGCCTCGAAGAGGTTCATCGACGGCGAGCCGATGAAGGCGGCCACGAAGACGTTGGCGGGGTGGTGATAGAGCTCCTGCGGCCTCGCCAGTTGCTGCATGACGCCGTTGTTGATCACCGCGACGCGGTCGCCGAGCGTCATCGCCTCGACCTGGTCGTGCGTCACGTACAGGGTCGTCGTCTTGAGCAGGTCGCGTTGGCGAGCGAGCTCGGCGCGCATCTGCACGCGGAGCTTGGCGTCGAGGTTGGAGAGCGGCTCGTCCATGAGGAAGGCGAGCGGCTCGCGCACCATCGCCCTGCCCATGGCCACCCTCTGACGCTGGCCACCCGAGAGCTGGGCGGGCTTGCGCTTCAGGAGCGGCTCGAGCCCCAAGGTGCGCGGCCACCTCGCGGACCTTGCGCGCCCGCTCGTCCTTGGGAACGTGGCGCAACCTGAGACCGATGCCCAGGTTCTGCTCGACGGTCATATGCGGGTACAAGGCGTAGTTCTGGAAGACCATGGCGACGTCGCGATCCTTGGGCGGGAGGTCGGTGACGATGCGCTCGCCGATCATGACCTCGCCGTCGGTGAGCTCCTCGAGCCCGGCGACGATGCGCAGGAGAGTCGACTTGCCGCAGCCGGAGGGCCCGACGAGCACCATGAACTCCCCATCGCCGATCTGTATCGACACGTCGTTGACGGCAACGACATCCTTGTCGAAGACCTTAGTCACGTGGTCGAGGACGATGCGCGCCATCGTCAATCCTCTCCGGAGCTCGTCAGCCGCTCGTGTGTCAGGGTATTCCGCAGGCGCCGCGCTGCCGAGCCCGACGCCGACAGGCGGTCGAGGCCGAGCAGCGCGGCGCCCACGACCGGCGGGCCCTGGACGACGCTCACCCGCGCCGCCGGCGCCACTTCGAGGACGCCGCGCTCGATGCGCTTCAGGAAGCGGCGGTCTCCGGCCCTGAAGAGGCCGCCACCGAGGATCACATCGACGTCGCGCCGCGTCAGGTGCAGCCGCCGCACGGCCGAGACGACCATGGCCACGACCTCGTCGGCCTGCCGGTCGAGGATGGCACGCGCCACGGCGTCGCCGTCGGCGGCGCACGCGAAGACGAGCGGCGCCAGCCCAGCCGGATAGGGATCGATGCTACCGGTCTGCACCGCCTCGAGCACGGCGACGACTGAGCGCAGGCCGAAGTGCGCCGGCACAGCTTCCTCGAGCGCGGTGTGCGGTCCGCGGCCGTCCCGGCCGCGGACCGCGGCCCTCACGGCCTGCGTCCCCAGCCAGCCGCCGCCGCCGTCGTCGCCGGAGATCTCGCCCAGGGATGCGAAGCGCACGATGCGCCCGTCGGGCGACACTGCCGAGCAGTTCATGCCGGCGCCGCAGACCACGCCCACGCCCCACGGGCGCTCGGAGCCTGCGCGCAGCACGGCGAAGGTGTCGTTGCGCAGCACGATATCGTCGGCCAGCGACAGGGAGCGCAGGGCGCGCGTGAGACGGCGGTCGTCGACCGGCAGGTCGTCGCCGGCGAGACAGAAGACGCCGACGCGCGCCAGCGGGCGCGCGTCGGCGTTGAGGCCGGCCCCGCGCGCCGCGGCGTCCGCGGTGTCGAGCAGGCGGCGTAGCGAGACGTCGTGCAGCTCGGGCGTAAACGGTGTGCCGGCGCCACGCGCCGCACCCAAGAGGGCGCCGTCCGCACCGACGAGCGCGACGTCGACCTTGGAGTTGCCCCCGTCGACGGCCAGCACGGCGACAGGCTCGCGTACGCCGCTCACGGATCCTCCCCACCGATCTCGTCGCGCTCCTCAACGCGGCCAGGCGCGGCGGGATCGGCGAGCTCGTCCAGACGCACGAGCTGCGCGCCCGCCGCGCGCAGTCCGGCGATGATCCCCGGCAGCGCCGCCGCCGTCGCATCGGGCCAGCTGTGGAGTAGCACCCTCACGTCGGCGTCGAAGCCCCGGCAGCCGTCGATGACCGCCCTGACCACGTCGTCGGCGAGTCTCCCCGGACGCCAGTCCTTGGGGTCGACGTCCCAGCCCACGTTCTCGTAGCCGACGTGCTCCAGCGCCACGAGCACGCGGGCATCGTCCTCGCCGTCACCGTAGGGGCAGCGGAACCACGGTCGCAGCCTCGCGCCGGTGTGGTCCGCGATCACCTCCTCGGCGCGCAGCACGGTGTGCCGGATGCCCTCGTCGGTCATCAGCGTGAGCGGCACGTGGTGGTAGGTGTGGTTGCCGAGCAGGTGCCCGTCGTCGGCGATGCGCTGCGCGAGGTAGGGGGAGGCCGACGCCCACCGCCCCTGCACGAAGAAAGTCGCACGCACGTCCTCCGCGGCAAGCGCATCGAGCTGTCGCCGCGGATTGGCCGCATCGGCCGGACGGCTCGGCTGCTCGGCGTCGATCGTCAGCGCGACCTTCATTGCCGCAACGCCTCCGTCACTCGTGCAGCGTGACCTTGCTGGCCACGGTGAACTCCCCCGGCGTCCGCCCGCGCCGCCTGGCGAGCCGCCACGCGAGAAGCTGCGCCGGCAGGACGGCTACGGCCGAAGCGAACGCGTCGGCGACCGGACCGATGGACAGGCGCGCCGCTCCCTCCGGCGCCTCCCCGCTCTGGCTTACGACGTAGACGGCACTGCCGGCTGCGACCAGGTCGGCCGCCAGGGCGAGGTCGAGCTCGCGCGTGGCCTTCTCCGTGGCGAAGACAAGTGCCGCCAGGTCAGGCCCGGCCATCTCGAGCGGACCGTGACGGAACTGCCCCGCCTCGAGCGACTCGGCCAGCAGAGCGGAGGACTCCTTGACCGCCAGCGCGCCCATCTCGGCGGCGGCGCGGGCGCCGCCGCGACCGATCAGTGTGAGCATGGGGCGCCGGCCGAACCAGGTCGCCAGGCGGTCGGCCTCGGCTTCGGCGTCGCCCAGCAGACGCTCGAGCTCGGCTGCCGCGCGTTCGATCTCGTCCTCCGGCAGCCGGTCGCCGGACGCCTCGCCGACGACGGCGGCGAGCGTCACGAGCGACGCCGCGAACGTCATCGTCGACGGCCCCTCTTCCGGTCCGACGCGCGTGTCGAGGCGAATCGCCGCCGATCGCGCAAGCGTGTTGTCGAGGCCGTTCGTGACGCTCGCCAGGATGACTCCCGGGCCCGCGCCGGCCGGCCACCCGACGCCCTGCACGCGCCATTCGCCGACCGGCGCAAGATCGGCCCCGGGCGTCACGCTTTCATCTCCTACGCCGGTGGCCCGCTGCAGCCTCTCCGCGAGGGCCACGACCTCGGCGCTCTCCCCCGACTGGCTCACGCACACCACGAGGGCGCCGGCCGGCAGGGCCCGAAGCCTGAAATGGAGCAACTCGGAGGACACGATCATCGCGCTGTCGACGCCGCGCCGGGCCAGGGCCGTGACCGGCACGTAGCACTGGTCGTAGGAGCCGCCCATCCCGGTGAAGACGAGCGAGGTCGCGCGCCTCATCGCGGCGCGCAGGCGCGCGACCTCGCCCCTCTGTTCCTTGAGACCAGCCGCCGCGCGCCGGATGGCTCCGGGCTGGCCCGCGATCTCGGCGAAGAATCTGTCAGGAAACTTTCCTAACGATTTCACTGCGCGCTCATACTACCGTAAGATGACCGGCATGGGAATCAAGATCGCGGTCATCGGCGGCGGCAGCACCTACACCCCCGAGCTCGTCGAGGGCATCGGCCTGCGCCGCCACGTTCTGCCCGTCGACGAGCTCGTCCTGCACGACATCGATGAAGGCCGCCTCGCGATCGTCGGCGGGCTCGCGCGACGCATCCTGGGCAAGCTCGAGTTTCCCGGCCGTCTCGTGACGACTACCGAGCGAGAGACGGCCATCGACGGGGCGTCGTTCGTGCTCGTGCAGCTGCGCGTCGGCGGCATGGCGGCGCGCCTGCGCGACGAGACCATCCCGCCGCGCTTCGGCTGCATCGGCCAGGAGACCACCGGCCCGGGCGGCTTCGCCAAGGCGTTGCGCACCGTTCCCGTGGTCCTCGCGATCGCCGACGACATGCGCCGCCTCGGCGCCCCCGGTGCGTGGCTTCTCGACTTCACCAACCCCGCCGGTCTCGTCACCCAGGCGCTGCTCGACCACGGTCCCCGCGCCATCGGTCTCTGCAACGTACCCATCGGCTTCCAGCGCGACTTCGCCAAAAGGTTCGGCGTCGAGCCCGAGCGGGTGCGCCTCGAGCACGTCGGGCTGAACCACCTCTCGTGGGAGCGCAAGGTGCTCGTCGACGGTGTCGACCGCCTGCCGGAGCTGATCGACCGGCACGCCGACGAACTGGCGCATGAGGTCGAGACGTCACCCCAGCTCGTGCGGCTGCTCGGGGCCATCCCTTCCTACTACCTGCGCTATTACTACTCGGGGGCCGCGGTGCTTGCCGAGCAGAGAACGGCGCGCCCGCGCGCCGAGGAGGTCATGGAGATCGAGCGCGGGCTGCTCGAGCTGTACCGCGACCCGGCGCTCGACGTCAAACCGAAGCTCCTCGAGGAGCGCGGCGGCGCTTTCTACTCGGAGGCCTCGGCCATGCTGATCGAGTCGCTCTACTGCGATCGCGGCGACGTGCAGGTGGTGAACACCCTTAACCGCGGGGCGATCCCCAACCTGGCTGGCGACGCCGTCGTGGAGGTCGCCTGCCGGATCGACCGCGAGGGGGCCCACCCCCTCGCGGTCGATCCCCTCGCCCCTGAGATGCTGGGCCTCGTGGAGCAGGCCAAGGCGTATGAAAGGCTTACGGTGCGAGCAGCCGTCGGCGGCGACCGCGGGATCGCCCTCAAGGCGCTCATGGCGAACCCGCTGGTGCGCGAGTACGAGGTGGCGAAGCGGCTGCTCGAAGCCCTGCTCGTGGCCAACCGGGACTACTTGCCGCTCTTCTTCAGCCCGTAGGCGCGCTCTCCGGCTGCCGGTCCACCCGGGTCTCTGCAGGCGAGTCTCTGCATGGCCTCGCAGCGCAGGAGAAGCTTGACTTCGTCGTAACCCCGGGTCTATGGTCCGTACTAGCAGGAAGGTTTCCTTACTATAAGGAGCCTGACACGGCTACAGGAGCCGGGAGGGGCGCCACGGGGAGCGACGGGAACACGTTCACCGCCGGTCAGCCACAGCTGCTACGCGCGATCAACGAGCGCGCCGTGCTCGAACTGCTCCGTCGCGGGGCGACATCGCGGGCCGAGATCGCCCGGCAGAGCGGCCTCTCCAAGCCGACTGTGTCGCTCGCTCTCGTCCGCCTCCTCGACGCCGGCCTCGTGCACGAGGTCGGCCGCGCGACGGGACGCAAGGGCCCCAGCGCGATGCTCTACGAGCTCAACCCCGGCTCGGGGTGGGTCGTCGGCGTCGACGTCGGCCGCCGCTGGGTACGCGCCGCAGTGGCCGACATCACAGGCACGATCGTGGCCCGGCGCGACGAGCGCGCGCGCGTCAGGAGCTCGCGCGCGCTCGTCGCGCAGTTGGGCTCGGTCGCCCACGCCGTGGCTGCCGAGGCCGGCATCGACTGGGCCGCTGTCACGCACGCCACGGTCGGCAGCCCCGGAGTCCTGATCCCCTCGCGGGCGCTGCTGCAGCACGCACCGAACCTGCCCGGCTGGGGCAAGCACGGCATCGTCGAGGAGATACGCGGCGAGCTCGGCACCTTCGTGACCTTCGAGAACGACGTCAACCTCGCCACCCTCGCCGAGCGCGTCCACGGCCTCGGACACGACGTCGACGACTTCGTCTTCCTCTGGGTGGGCACCGGCGTCGGCATGGGCATCGTCGTCGACGGACGTCTCTGCCGCGGCGCCGGCGGAGCCGCGGGCGAGATCGGCTACCTGCCCATAGGTGAGTCCGATCCGCATGACCCGGCGACACGGCGGCGCGGCCCTCTCGAAGAGGCGGCCGGCGCCAGCGCTATCGTGAGGCACGCGCGCGCCCTGGGCATGGCGGGCCCCCTCGGACCGCAGCGCATCTTCGCGGCCGCCCGCCGCGGCGAGGCCGCGGCGCGCGCGGTGGTCGCCGCAGAGGCACGGCGCATCGCCCTCGCCGTCGCCACCGTGGCCCCGGTGCTCGACCCCGAGCTCGTCATCCTCGGCGGCGGCATAGGCGGCAACGGCGACCTGCTTGTCGAACCAATCGAGCGCGAGCTGCGCTCCCTGAGCCCGTTCCGGCCCCGCCTCGCGGTCTCCGAGCTGGGCTCGGAGGCCGTGCTCGCCGGGGCCGTGGCAACGGCGCTCGAGGCCGCACAGGAGCGGCTCTTCAGCCGCACACCGGACCTCGACCGCAGGGAGGTACCGGTCTAGAGAAGGCCGACGAGTCGCGACGCCGGGCGACGCTCACTTCGTCAGAACAGCTGCAAGGAGCCAACTGGGCAGGGGAGGACGAGAGATGAGACGACTACCGATCTACACAGCTGTGCTCGCCGTGCTAGCGCTATTGTTCGCGGCCGGCTGCGGCAGCACGAGCAGCAATGCGACGAGCTCGCCGACCGCCACGAGCACGAGCCATACGCCGGTGACCCTCACGGTCTGGCACCCCTGGACCGTCGCTTCCGAGAAGAAGGGCTTCGCGACTGCTGTGGCCGGCTTCAAGAAGCAGTACCCCTGGATCACGCTGAAGATCGTGACCTTCCCGAACTCGGACGAGTTCGACCAGACGCTGATCAAGAACATCAACGCCGGCACGGCGCCCGACGTAGCCATCTCGTTCATGCCCGACTACGTGGGCAAGTACGCGGCCGACGGCTTGTGGGAGGACCTCAAGCCGTTCATGGAGCGCGACAACTTCTCCATGGACCAGTTCGCCACCGGCGCGGTGAGCTACACGTCGTACCAAGGCAAGCAGGTCGCTCTTCCGGTGCTCGCCGACGCGTACGGCCTCTACTACAACAAGGACCTGTTCGCGAAGGCCGGCCTCACGGAACCGCCGAAGACGATGAGTCAGCTCATGGACTTCGCAAAGAAGCTGACCGTGCGCGACCAGGACGGCTCCATCGCGATTGCTGGCTTCGTACCGCTGAATGCGTTCAACGAGCTCGGGACCTCGGACCTCACACAGCCGTGGGGTGCGCAGTGGTTCGACGCCAACGGCAAGCCCCAGTTCGCGACAGACCCGGGCTGGGCTGCGGGGATGCAGTGGCAGAAGGAGCTCGTCGACTGGTACGGCTACCCCGCGATCCAGAAGTTCAACGCAGCCTGGGTCGACAAGGAGTGGACTCCCGACCAGGTCTTCGAGTCGGGCAAGGTAGCGATGATCTTCGACGGCGAGTGGCGCACCAAGATGATCGCCAACGAGAAGCCGACCCTGAACTACGCGACGGCTCCCTTCCCCGCCGCCGACGACCATCCCGAGCTCTACGGACAGGGACGCATCAGCGGCACCATCACCGGCATCCCGAGAGGGACACAGCACCCAGACGAGGCCTGGCTGCTGGAGAAGTACATGGCGACCGACACCGACTTCCTCGTCACGCTCGCCAACCAACTGGGCAACGTGCCGACCACGAAAGACTCCGCGGCGTCGCCGAACCTCAAGATGCCGCCCGAGATGAAGACGTTCATCGACGTCTGGAACAACCCCAACTCGATCAACGCGCCGCCGCTGACGGCGACCGGGGCGACCTACGCCGACTTCCTCAACAACTTCGACGACAAGTGGGTGAAGGGCGCCGTGCCCGACCTGCAGGCCGGCCTGCAACAGGTCGACCAAGATGTCGCCAACGAGCTCTCGATGGGACAGGCGCCGTGATCGACATCACGCTCAGAGAGGACGGAGCGGACTGGTAGTCTAAGGCCATGGCCGCGACCGAGACAGCTCCTCGTACTGCGGCTCCCGTCCCTGCAGCACCCCTGATCCCGCGGCGTACCGCGGCCGAGCGCCGCCGCCAGCGGCGGCGCTCGGCCGTCCGCAAGTACGGCGTCGTCGTGCTCCTCCTGTCGCCGTGGATCATTGGCTTCGTCGCCTTCACGCTCGGGCCGATGGTCCTGAGCTTCTACTGGTCGTTCACGCACTACGACATGGTGAACGCGCCGCGCTGGATCGGCCTCGACAACTTCAAGTTCATGTTCGGGGTGGGCCACATCCAGGGCATGCCGCCGGGCGCCCACGACCCCAACTACTGGTTGTGCGTGCGGAACACGCTCTGGATCATCCTCTTCGGTGTTCCACTACGCATCGTGTTCGGCATGATCACGGCCATGCTCCTCACACGCCCCCGGCGCGGTGTGAACACCTACCGCACGCTCTTCTACATGCCCTCGATGGTCCCCCGAGTGGCGACGGCCCTGGTGTTCGTCTTCCTCCTCAACCCCATAACCGGCCCGCTCAATCGCCTCATCGACCTGATTCCCGGCGTCACGGCGCCGCTCTGGTTCTACGATCCGGCGTGGGCGAAGCCGGCGCTGCTCATCATGGGGCTCTGGGGGATCGGCGATGCCATCGTCATCTACCTCGCCGGCCTGCTCAACGTGCCTCGCGACCTCTACGAGGCGATCGCCATCGAGGGCGCCAATGCCTGGCAGCGCTTCAGGCACGTGACCCTGCCGATGATCACGCCGGTCATCTTCTTCACTCTGATCATGGGGATCATCGACGGCTTCCAGTACTTCGACCAGGCCTACGTCGCCGGCAACACGGCGAGTGGCCAGGCGGCCGTCCTCGGCAAGCCTGAGGGCTCGCTGCTCTTCTACGGGCTGTGGCTCTACGAGAAGGCGTTCCGCTCCTTCCAGATGGGCTACGCATCGGCGATGGCGTGGGTGCTCTTCATCGCCACGATGGTCGCCACGGCGATCCTGCTGGCGACCTCCAGGAGCTGGGTACACTACGGGGGGAGGCAGCAATAGCGACCGCGGCGACAGCGATCCCTCAGAGGAAACGCGAGGCCCCGCCGCGCGTCCGCCGTCGTCGCTTCCTGCTCGCGATCGGCAATCACGCCGTCCTGATCGCCGTCTCGCTCATGTTCGTCCTGCCCGTGATCTGGATCGTGCTGACCTCGCTGATGACCGACCAGCAGGCACTGACCTCGCGCCTCATCCCTGACCCCGTGATGTGGTCCAACTTCGTCACCGTGTTCCAGCAGATCGACCTGCTGCGCTACACATGGAACACGGTCCTGTACGCAGGCATCACGACGATCGGCGTCGTCGTCTCCTGCGTGCCGGTCGCCTACGCGTTCTCACGCATCCAGTGGAAGGGCCGCAACGTCGTCTTTCTGCTGGTGCTCTCGACGCTGATGCTGCCCGTGCAGATCACTACGGTGCCGATGTTCGTCGTCTGGGCGCGCGACGTGCCCAACTGGATCTTCTCGCTGTTCGGCGTACACGTGCAATTCGTAGGCACGCTGCGGCCGCTCATCATCCCCAGCTTCTTCGCCGACGCGTTCTCGATCTTTCTGCTGCGCCAGTTCTTCATGACCATCCCCGAAGAGCTCTGCGACGCAGTGCGCGTCGACGGCGGCGGCCATTGGCAGATCCTGCGCCGGGTCATCATCCCGCTCTCGAAGCCGGCCATCATGGCCGTGGCCCTCTTCCACTTCATCTGGGCCTGGAACGACTTCTACGGACCGCTCGTCTACCTCGGCCAGAGCCCCCAGGCACAGACACTCTCGCTGGCGCTCTCCAACTTCAGAGGGATGCACCACGTGCAGTGGAACCTCACCATGGCCGCGACGCTGATCTTCATGATCCCGGTCATCGTCATCTTCTTCCTCGCTCAACGAGTCTTCATCGAGGGCGTCACGCTGACCGGCGTGAAAGGGTGAGGGCGACGCCGCCCGCGACAGCGCCCTACACGCCGCCGCTCGGCAGCGGGCTGGAGGACATCGACACGCCCGCCCTGCTGCTCGACCGCAAGAAGCTCCTGGCCAACATCGAGCGCATGGCGGCTTTCGTGGGCGCCGGCCCGGTGAAGCTGCGGCCGCACGCCAAGACGCACAAGTGCGTCGAGATCGCGCGGCTGCAGCTCGCGGCCGGCGCCGTCGGCGTCACTTGCGCCAAGGTCGGAGAGGTTGAGGCGCTCGCCGACGGGGGCATCGACGACATCCTCATCGCCAACCAGATCGTGGGGCCGATCAAGATCGCCCGCCTCGTGGAGCTGGCGAAGCGCTGCCGAGTGACCGTGGCGGTCGACGACGCCGGCAACGTGCACGCCCTTTCGGACGCCGCAGTCGCCGCGGGGGTCGAGCTGCGCTGCTACGTCGAGGTCGACGTCGGCATGGTCCGCTGCGGCGTTCGCGACGGTGAGGCGGCTCTCGAGCTGGCGAGACTGGTCGCCGCCTCGCCCGGGCTGGTCTTCGCCGGCCTGCAGACCTACGAGGGGCACCTGCAGAACGTCGTGCCCCTCGAGGAGCGCATCGCTTTGGCGGAGCGCGACATGCGCCAGGCGCTGCAGGCCAAGGAGACAGTCGAGGCGGGTGGCCTGCCCGTGGAACAGGTGAGCGGCGGTGGTACCGGCACGCACATGGTGACCGGCCGCCTGCCGTGGATGACCGAACTGCAGGCCGGCTCCTATGCCACCATGGACGCGCAGTACCGTGCCGTAGGTGGCGCCGACTTCGAGAACGCGCTCACCGTCCTGGCCACGGTCATCAGCCGGCCGCGACCGGACAAGGCAATCGTCGACGCCGGCCTCAAGGCGCTGACGTCGGAGTTCGGCGACCCGACCGTGCTTGTCGAGGGCGCCGGCTGGCTTGACTTCTCGGAGGAGCACGGTGAGATCGCCCTCGCAGGGCCGGCGCGCGACCTGCGGGCGGGCGACAAGATCGAGATCGTGCCGCGTCACGGGTGCACCACGATCAACCTGTACGACCGCTACCACGTGCTCGAAGACGGAAGGCTCACGGCGATCTGGGCGATTACCGCCCGTGGCCGCTCGCAGTAGGCGGCGCTGCCGTCGCACTGGCTCGCTCACTCGCGCAGCGAGCTTCGCGATGGCACCGGCCGGTCTCCCAACGGCCGTGTGGCGACCGTCCAGAGCGAAGTAGATTGACGCAACATATATATTTTCGCTAAGGTCTCTCCTCAAGCGATGAGGCTCCGATCATCCGAGCCCCGAAGCGAGCAGCACGACGATGGAACCACGCGTGACGACACCCTCCACACGCAGCGGGCATGAACAGGCGTGCCTCGACGTCGCGCGCCGCCTCGCCGCCCTCGTGCGTGGCGGCGGCGCGGCGTGGCTCGAGCTCGACCTGACGATGGCCCAGCTCAAGGCCATGATGGCCCTCTCGGCGCTGGGGCCGCTGTCGGTCGGCAGGCTCGGTCGCCGGCTCGGCATCGCCGAGCCGGCCGCGAGCCTGCTCGTCGACAAGCTGCACGCGCAAGACCTCGTCGCGCGGCGAAGCGACCCCAGCGACCGCCGCCGCATACTGGTGGAGCTCACCGAGAACGCCCAGGCGCTCGTCGCGCGCCTCCAGGAGGTGCGTGACGAGCGCCTCGTGGAGCTCCTCTCCAAGCTCGGCGACGACGACCTGCTGGCGCTGGAGCAGGGCATCCAGGCCCTCGTACGCGCCGCGACGGACGAGAACACGGCGGTCGCCGACGAGACATACGAAGGCCGTGTCACTGATGCGGAGGCCGAAGCGTGAGGACACGCACCGAGGACCCGACGAAAGGCTCTGGCTCGGCGAGCGACGCCGCAGCCGGAGGCGACGGCGGCCCTCAAGCCGGCACCGCGCCGGCGACCGCGCAACCATGGGGCGAGACGCTCAGCCGCCGACGCATCGTCGAGGTGCTGATCGCCGTGATGCTCGGCATGCTGCTGGCGGCCCTCGACCAGACGGTCGTGGGCACGGCGATGCCGCGCATCATCGCCGACCTCAATGGTCTGCAGCACTACGCCTGGGTCGCCACCGCCTACCTGCTGGCCTCGACGGCGTCGATGCCGATCTGGGGCAAGCTCTCCGACGCCTACGGGCGCAAGCGCTTCTTCATCGCCGGCATGGTCGTCTTCATCACCGGCTCGGCCCTCTGCGGCCAGTCGCACAGCATGACGGAGCTGATTCTCTTCCGCGCCTTCCAGGGCATCGGGGCCGGCGCCATGCTGCCCATCTCGCAGGCGATCATCGGCGACATCTTCCCGCCGGCGCAGCGCGCTCGCTGGACCGGTCTGCTCATGAGCGTCTTCGCCGTGGCCACGATCCTCGGCCCCCTGCTCGGCGGCTGGATCACCGACAACATCAGCTGGCGCTGGGCCTTCTACGTCAACCTGCCGGTCGGCATCGTCGCCGTGGCCGCGGGCGCCTACGCCCTGCCCGGTCACGTCAGCCTGCACAAGCATCGCATCGACTACAGCGGGGCGGCCCTGCTCGTGGCGGCCGCGGTGCCCCTCCTGCTCGGCCTGAGCTGGGGCGGCAGCGAGTTCCCTTGGGGCTCGGCCCAGATCATCGGGCTCTTCGTCTTCTCCGCCGTCATGTGGGTCCTGTTCGTTGCTGCGCGAGCTCCGTGCCGCCGAGCCGGTGATCAACCCGCGCCTCTTCGAGAACAGCATCTTCACGGTCTCCTCGCTGGCCAGCGCCATCCAGTCGGCGGCCATGTTCGGCGCCATCATGTTCCTGCCGCTCTACGTCCAGGCGGTGCTCGGCAAGTCGGCCACCAACTCGGGCGTCATCCTCATGCCGATGATGCTGGCCGCCATGGCGACCGCCATCGGCGGCGGACAGATCCTGGCCCATACCGGTCGCTACAAGATCCTGGTCATGGCGGGCTTCGGCGCCGTCGTGGCGGGCGCGTACCTTCTCTCGCTCATGGGCGTGGACACCACGCAGGCCGTCCTGGCGCGGAACATGGTCATCATGGGGCTCGGCCTCGGCATCGCCATGAGCGCCTTCACCGTCATCGTGCAGAACCAGTACCCCACCCACCGGCTCGGCGAGGTCACCGCCGGGTTGCAGTTCTTCCGCCAGATCGGCAGCACAGTCGGCCTGGCCGTCTTCGGCACGATCATGAACAACCAGTTCGCCGCCGCCATGAAGACGAACCTCCCGGCGCCGCTGCAGGAGTTCGCCAAAGGCTCGGCGGCGAGCGGGCTCGACAACCCGCAGGTGCTCCTTTCGCCGACGGCGAGCGAGAAGATCCACGACGCCTTCTCCCGCTTCGGCGCCCAGGGCGACCAGCTCTTCCACGGCTTCATGAGCGCCGTTCGCCTGAGCCTCGCGAGCGCCATCAGCGACCTCTTCGTGCTGGCGACGATCCTGGGTTGCGTCGGCTTCTTCGTGGTCCTCTTCCTCAAAGAGGTCCCCCTGCGGCGCACGCACGCCATGGACGAAGAGCAGGTACAGGCGGAGTTCGCGCGGGAGGCGTCCGCCCGAGAGGCGGCAGTCCCCGGCTCCCAGAACTGAGGTCGGGGGGGCTCGCAGAGCCGGCCGCCCAGGGCGTTGTGCTGGCGACCGACCTCGGTGTCGTTCCCGACGAGATCGGCACGGCGTTTCGGGGGCGCTACGACAGCAAATACAGCCCCATGATGGTTTCAGCACGGCCGGGGGGATTCACGAGATGGTGATGCCGCGGGCGGCGGCAGTCGGGCGCGTCGGCAGTCGGGCGCGTCGGCGACCCCGACGGCTGTTACGCCGCCGCGCAACAGGTCCAAATGGGCATCCACCGGGGCACCTCCGGACCTCGTCATCACGTTCACTGTTATGATCCTGAGCGATCTGCTGCGCGACGTGGACATGTGGCGGCTCATGGTGCTGGGCGCGCTGCTCCTCCTCGTGCTGGCCTTTTCAGCCCACGGTGCTCGACGGCCTGCTGGCGCGGCAGCTCGGGCAAGCTGCGCGGGTGGATGTATCGGGGGTGTCTGCCGGGGACGCGCAGTAGCCACAGGCGGGATCGGCGGCGCAGCAGACACGCCGGCATCGCCACACGAGGAGGAGGCGCACATGGAGTCATCCGCCGTGCCACGATCGGCCCTCGAGGAGCGCGTCGTCGCCGATGCGGCTGAGCGCAGCGACGAGCTGGTGGGCCTGGTAGCCGACCTCGTGGCCTGCGACACGACGGCGCGCAACCCGGGCGACCCGCCGCGCGACGAGGCCCGGCTGCAGGAGTACCTGCGCAGCCGCCTCGAGGCGCTGGGCGCAGAGACCGACCTCTGGGAACCCGAACCGACCGGTAAGGGCAATCCCTTCGTCCCAGACGACCAGGACTTCGTCGGACGGCCGCAGCTCGCCGCCTACCTGAAGGGCACCGGCGATGGCAAGAGCCTGCTCCTGAACGGACACATCGACGCCGTATCGACCGAGCCGCGCGGGCAATGGACGAACGACCCGTTCAAGGCCACAGTCCGCAACGGCAGGCTCTACGGACGCGGCAGTTGCGACATGAAGGGCGGCATCGCCGACATGCTCTTCGCCCTCGAGACCTTGCACCGCCTCGGCGTGCGCCTCGGCGGCGACGTCGTCTTCTGCACCGACACCGACGAGGAGCAGAGCGGCGCCGGCGCCCTCGCCAGCGCCGCGCACGGCGTACGCGCCGACGCGGGGCTCTGCGCCGAACCGACCGCGTTCGACGTCTGGGTGGCCTGCCGCGGGTGCGTGAACCCGACCGTGACCATCGAGGGGCGACCCGGACATGCCGAGTGCGTGCAGCCCGACTGGCGCGAGGGCGGCGCCGTGAACGCGATCGAGAAGCTGCGCATCGTGCTAGAGGCCGTGCGCGACCTGCGCGATGACTGGCGCTCGGACCCAGCCAATCGTCATCCCTACGTCGGCCCGCCCGACATCGTGCCGACAGTCGTCAGGGGCGGGGAGTGGATGGTCACCTATCCCTCGTCGTGTTCCCTCACCTTCGACGTGCAGTACCTGCCCGCGCGGGTCGACGCGGACGGCACCGGCCAGGCGGTCTTCCGCGAGGTGGAGGAACGCGTCGCGGCGGTCGCTTCGCTGGACCCCTGGCTGCGCGAGCATCCCGTCGAGTGGGAGTGGCCCTGGGACATCGTGCCGGCCGAGGTGCCCGACGACCATCCCCTCGTCGCCATGACCCTCCAGGCGGGCGCGACGGTCGGCAGGAGGGGGAAGATCGGCGGCCTCGACTCGTGGCACGACGCCGCCGTCTTCACGCTGCGCGCCGGCACGCCGACGGTCTCGTTCGGCCCCGGCAGCATCGCGCAGGCGCACACCATCGACGAGTACGTACCCGTACGGGACCTCGTCGATCACGCGGCGGCCGTCGCGCTGGTGCTCATGCGCTGGTGCGGCGTCGCCAGCTGAAGACCGCGCCCTCGTCGCCAGGGTGTCGTCCACACAAGGCAGCGGCCATCATGCCGGGCAGAGCTGTGTCCGGGTAGCGAGGGTCCGCGCCGCACGCCGCCAGCGGTTATGCCTGTCGCCCTCATCGGGCAAGAAGGCGACAGATGTGGTGACCGTGCGCGACCCCAGCCGATGAACGTCTACGACCTTGCTGCTCTCCTCTTCATCGCCGCGTTCGCTGTGGTCGGCTTGCGTCTTGGGCTCCTGCGCACCGCCCTCCACTTGGCCGGGTTTGCCTTCGCCCTGTTCCTCGCGCTCCGCGTCGAAGGGCCTCTCGGAGGCGCGGTGGCAGTGCTCCTGCACACACCGCCGTGGGCGACACAGCTCGCCACGTTCGTCGTCATTCTCATCGCCGTCGGGGTGCTGGTGCACATCGTCTCGGCACGCATCGCAAGGCTCGTGCCCGATACGCGTCGCCTGCGCCTCGCCAGTCTTGTCGGGGGGGCGACGCTCGGCGTACTTGCCGCGCTCCTCCCCGTCTGGCTGGCCACGGGCCTGCTCCTGCTCGTCCCCTCCTCGGCGGCGCCGCTTGCGCGCGCCGCCCATCAGTCATCGACCGCGAAGCTGATGGGCGCCTGGACTCCGTCGTGGCCCCAGGGCGTGCTCGCCTACGTCGGCAAGGTGGCGGTCGGGCCGCAGCAGGACCAGCTCGTTTACGAGCTGCAGCATCTCTTCTCCAACGGTCCCCGGCTGATGCAGGAGCAAGAAGCACAGATGCTCGACCTCTTGAACCAGACGCGCCGCCAGTTCGGCCTGCCGCCGCTGCGCCTGGACCCCAAGCTGCGTCTCGCGGCGCGCGCTCACTCGGCCGACATGGCCACGAACAACTACTTCGAGCACGACTCACCGCGGTTCGGCACGCCGGTGCAGCGCATGCAGGTCGCGGGGGTGCGCACGGGTTACTACGGCGAGAACATTGCCTTCGCACTCGACGCGGCACTGGCGGAGACCGCGTTCATGCACTCCCCCGGGCACCGCGCCAACATCCTCGATCCCGACTACACCCGCGTAGGCATCGGCGCGGTCACCGACGGTCTCATGGTGATGTTCACGCAGGACTTCGCCGGCACCTGACGGCCGGCGGCCGGAGCGATAGGATGGGGCGGCGTGCCAACCGACCACTTCCCGAGCGATGCGGCCGGCAGGATGACGGCACGAAACGAGGGCAGGAGCACCAGGCAGACTGTGAGCCCCGATGCATATGAGCGCCTGGCAGCCACGCTCGACGGCCTCGCCAACGGCTTTCCGCGCACCGAGTCGAACGTCGAGCGGCGCATCTTGCGCTCAGTGTTCACGCCCGACGAAGCCGAGGTGGTGGCGGCGCTCACGGGGCGACCCGCCGCCGCCGAAGAGATTGCCCGCCGGGCCGGCCTGGAACAGCCTGCAGTGACGGCGACGCTCGAGCGCCTGGCGGAGCGAGGCGTGATCTGGACCGGCTCAGCCAAGGACGGGACGGGCTACCGGCTGGCGCCGTTCGTCGTCGGCTTTTTCGAGTCCCACCTGCTCCAGACGCGCGACCCCGAGTTCGCGCGCCTCGTGGAGGAGTACATGACCGGCGGCGGGGCCCTGGGCATCATGAGCGCCCAACCGGCCATCCACCGCGTCGTCCCCGCGAGAGGGGCAACCGAGACCGAATGGGTGCTGCCCTACGACGACGTGCGCGCCATCCTCGAGACGGCGACCTCGTTCCGCCTCGAGGAGTGCGTCTGCCGCATCCAGCAGGACGAGCTGGACGCCAGGCGCTGCGACTTTCCTCTCGAGACGTGCCTCTGGTTCTCCTTCACCGAGAGCGGCGACCGGGAGGGCGCCATCTCACGCGAGCAGGCCCTCGCGGCGCTCGATGAGGCCGAGCGCATCGGCCTCGTGCACACCGTGAGCAACGTGGCGTCGGGCATCGGCTACGTGTGCAACTGCTGCGGCTGCTGCTGCGGCCTGCTGCGCGGCATCAACGACTGGGGCATCGAGCACTCCGTGGCGCAGGCCAACTACTACGCCGAGATAGACCCCGAGGCGTGCACGGCCTGCGGCACGTGCGAGGAGCGCTGTCAGGTCGCGGCCATCGCCGAGCGGGACGACGGCGTGCGGGTCGTCCGCAGGGAGCGTTGCATCGGCTGTGGCCTCTGCGTCACCGCCTGCCCTCCCGAGGCAGCCCGCCTGAGGCGCAAGGCGGAGGACGAGATCGTTACCCCGCCGGCTACGTTCGGCACATGGGAGCGCCGCCGCCTGCGGGCTCGGAGCGCCGGTACGACGTAGCGCCGGTCATCACGGCGCCGCTCTCGCGGCGCCGGCGCTCGCCCCCGAAGCGCAACGAGGCCACCTGGTGCTATCGTTGCCGCTGTGCACGACGATGCCCTCATCCTCGCCCTCGACCAGGGCACGACGAGCTCCCGCACCTTGCTCATCGACCGGCGCGGGTCGGCGCTGGCGAGCGCGCAGCGCGAGGTTGCGCCGCACTTCCCGCGCCCGGGGTGGGTGGAGCAGGACCCGCTCGAGATCTGGCGGTCGCAGGCCGGGACGGCGCGCGAGGTGCTCGCACAGGCGGGCACCGATCCGCGCCGTCTCACGATCGCCATCGCCAACCAACGCGAGACGACCATCGTCTGGGAGCGCGCGACCTCGCGCCCCGTGGCGCCGGCGATAGTCTGGCAGGACAGGCGCACCGCCGCCGACTGCGAGCGCCTGCGGGACGAAGGACGTGAGGAGCTCTTCACGGCCAAGACCGGGCTCGTCTTGGACCCCTACTTCTCGGGCACCAAGCTGCGTTGGATCCTGCGGAACGCGCCGGGCGCGCTCGAGCGCGCCCGGCGCGGCGAGCTCGCCTTCGGCACCGTCGAGAGCTGGCTCACCTGGCTTCTCAGCGGAGGACGCGTGCACGTGACCGACGCCACGAACGCCTCGCGCACCCTGCTCTACGACCTCGACGCGGGCGACTGGGACGACGAGCTGCTGGAGCTGCTCGAGATCCCTCGCGCCGTCCTCCCGCGGGTCGTCGACTCGAGCGGGGTCGTGGGCGAGACCGTACCCGGATGGGGACCGGCCGAATGGCACGAGACGGCGCCCGCGGCGGGACCGGCCGACCCGCGCGACCCCGGGCTTCCGGGCGGCCTGCCGATCGCCGGCCTCGCCGGCGACCAGCAGGCCGCTTTGTTCGGCCAGGCCTGCCTCAAAGAGGGCATGGCCAAGGTGACCTACGGCACCGGCTGCTTTCTCCTCGCCCACACCGGCGGCCGCCGCGTCGCCTCGCGCGAGCGTCTGCTTACGACCGTCGCCTGCCAGCGCGGCGGCCGGCGCACCTACGCGCTCGAGGGCAGCGTCTTCGTCGGCGGCGCCGTCGTGCAGTGGCTGCGCGACGGGCTCCACCTGGGCGCCTCGTCAAAGGAGGTCGCCGGGCTTGCCGCCACCGCCGAATCGAACGAGGGCGTCTGCTTCGTGCCCGCCCTCGCCGGCCTGGGAGCACCCTACTGGGACCCGGAGGCGCGCGGCGCCATTCTCGGCCTGACGCGCGGCTCGACCGCCGCGCACATCGCGCGCGCCGCCCTCGAAGGCATCGCCTTCCAGGTCGCCGACCTCGTGGCCTGCGCCGAGAGCGATATGGGCAGGCGCTTGTCAGAGGTGCGCGTCGACGGCGGGGCGAGCGCCAACGACCAGCTTATGCAGTTCCAGGCCGACGTGCTCGGCGTGCCGGTGGTGCGGCCGGTCGTCCTGGAGTCGACCGCCCTCGGCGCCGCCTACCTGGCCGGCCTCACGGTCGGCCTTTGGCGCGACGAGGACGACGTGGCCGCCCTCTGGCGGGCACAGCGCCGCTTCGAGCCCCGCGACGGCATCGACCGTGAGGCCCTCCTCGCTTCGTGGCACAAAGCCGTCGAGGCGACCCGCGCCTTCGGCTCCGGGGCGGGCGAAGCCGCGGAGCCTCCCGGAGGCGCCGCATGAGGCAGAACCACGACGAGGAGAGGACGTGGACGAGGCCAAGGCGGTGATCGCTAAGGAGCTCGTCGGCGGCGTCGTCTTCGACATGGACGGCGTCGTGACGCAGACGGCTACCGTGCACGCGCGGGCCTGGAAGCGCCTCTTCGACAGCTACCTGCGCGAGCACGCCCAGCGCACCGGCGAGCCCTTCGTCCCCTTCGACAGCGACGGCGACTACCGCCTCTACGTCGACGGCAAGGCGCGCTACGACGGCGTGCACAGCTTCCTGCGCTCCCGCGGCATCTCCCTGCCTCCAGGACGGCCGAGCGATCCCCCCCAAGCCGAGACGGAGTGCGGGCTCGGCAACCGCAAGAACTCGCTCTTTCTCAAGGAGGTCGAGGAGCACGGCGTGCAGCCGTACGAGACCACGGTCGCGCTCATCCGGCGACTCAAGGAGGCCGCCATCGCGACCGCCGTCATCTCGGCGAGCGAGAACACGACCCAGGTGCTAGAGGCCGCCGGGGTGCGCGACCTCTTCGAGGCCCAGGTCGACGGGCTGGTCGCCCGCGAGCTGGGCCTCCCCGGCAAGCCCGATCCGGCGGTGTTCATCGAGGCGGCGCGGCGCATCGGCGTTACGCCGGCTCAGGCGGCGGTCGTCGAGGACGCCCTCGCCGGCGTCGAGGCTGGGCGCCGCGGCGACTTCGCGCTCGTCATCGGCGTCGACCGCACCGGGCATGCCGGTGCCCTCAAGGAGCACGGCGCCGACGTGGTGGTGCAGGACCTCTCAGAGGTGGAGGTCCGAGCCTGACGGGGCACTAGAGCAACGCCACCCAGATCGTGACGACGCTGCCCTCCCTGGCCTTCGTCCCCGCCGCCGGCTCCTGATCGACGACCGTCCCGGGGACCTCCCCGAAGGCGATGGCCGTCTTCGTGCTCACGCTGAAACCGGCATCCTGGAGATCAGCCTTGGCGCTGCCGTACGACGAACCGACGACGTCGGGGACGAGCTTCTTCGGCATGCCGGTGCTCACCCAATACGCGACGGTGTCGCCCCGCGCGACCGTGGCATCGACAGACGGTCGCTGCCTGTAGACCAGTCCGGCCGCGACGCGCCGCGATGCGCCATGGTTGCGTTGCGACACGAGGTCGTAGCGCGCCAGCAGCGCCTCGACCTGGTCCGGCGACTGGCCGGTGAGGTCGGGCAGCTTCACGTGCACCGGCCCCGTGCGGATCCAGAGATGCACCTTGCCGCCGTCGGCGAGGCCGCTGCCGGCGGCCGGAGTCTGGCGCACCACGTACCCGTCCGCGTACTTGTCGGAGAAGGCGTCGTGCAGGGCAACGGTGAAGCCATCACTCTTCACGGCGCTCACCGCCGCCTTCTGGGTCTGACCCACCACGCGCGGCACCGTGGCGAGAGGGTTGAAGAAGGTACGGTAGAGGACAAAGCCGCCGAAGGCGAGCGCCGCCAGAAGCATGACCACGATGAGGGTGGTCACGCGGCGCCGGCGGCGCGCGGCGCGGAGCGCGGCCGGTGTGCCGACGACGCGCGTCGGCGCCGCGTCCGGCGCCGCCGCGCCGGTGCGAGCGAGCTCCGCGACAGCCACGGTCGCCTGCTCGCCTCCGAGGACTCTCGTCGGCTCCGCATGCGCGACCCGCGTGGGCTGCTCATCCACGACCCGAGTGGGCTCGGCCGCGACGACCCGCGTGGGCTGCGCGCCGAGCGCCTCGCGCGGAGGCGCCTCAGAGGCGATCGCCGGCGCCGCCGCGGCGGCGCGTGCCGCCGCAGCGCCGGTGATCGCCCCGCCGCCGTCGCCGCTCGCCGCTCCCGCTATGGCGCCGGACCAGGCTGCCGATCGCTGCAGGCGCCGCAGGTCGGCGGCGAACTGCGCCGCGGTCTGGTAGCGCTCATCCGGGCGTTTGGCGAGAGCCTTGAGCGTGATGCGGTCGAGCTCCGGCGGAGCGCCCGGCGCCAGCGCAGCCGGGCCGGGCGGCATCTCGTTCGCGTGCTTTAGCGCGAGGGCGACGTCGTTGTCGGCCGTGAACGGCAGCCTACCGGTGAGCATCTCGTAGAGGATCACCCCCAGAGAGTAGAGATCTGTGCGCTCGTCGGTCGGCTCGCCCCGCGCCTGTTCCGGCGAGACGTACTGCACCGTCCCCATGCGCACACCGGTCGTCGTGAGCCCCGACGTCCCGACGCGGGCGATGCCGAAGTCGGCGATCTTCACCACGCCGGTCACGTCGATGAGGACGTTCTGCGCCGTGACATCGCGGTGCACGACGTGCCGCTCGTGAGCGAACTGCAGGCCAGCGAGCACCTGCAGGGCGATCCCCACGGCGTCCTGCGGCTCGAGCCCGCCGCTGCGCCGCACGCGCTCCTTGAGCGTCTCGCCGCGCACGTACTCCATGACGATGAACGACACGTCTTCCGAGGCGCCGCGATCGTAGACAGCGACGATGTTGGGGTGGCCCAGCGCGGCGGCTGCCTGCGCCTCGCGCCGGAACCGTTCGACGAACTGCTCGTCGCCGGCGAGTTGTGGACGCAGCACCTTGACGGCTACGAGACGGGCGAGGGCGTCGTCCTCGGCCAGGAAGACCTCGGCCATGCCGCCGCCGCCCAGGGAGCGCAGCACGCGGTAACGCTCGGCCAGCAGCGCACCGGGAGCGACATGGGGACTCAGGTCAGCGGGCATCTCTCATCATCGGCGGGCTCCTCTGGCGATCCCGTCACGCGCGTCCGGCGCGCACGCCGCCCGCGGCCCTTCGAGCACTAGTGTACGGGATGGTAGCGCAAGCCGGGACTACGGCAAGAGTTAGACTGGCTCAGCCGGGCGTCCTCATCGACGGCTGAGAGCCCCGGCCGCCCTAAAGCCCGGCACGAGCCTGTCGGCCCCGCCCAGGGGTGCTAGAGTCGCATGGTGGACGATCGCTCCGGCCTTCAGCACCCCTATCGGGAGCCCGTGGTGTTTGCGCCCTCGGACTTCGCCGCCCACCTGGCCTCGCGCGGCCTGCTGCCCACCCTGCCCGTACCCGAGGCCGTCATCCTCTGTTACCAGCGCTCGCTCGTGCGCGACGCGCAGGCAGACCGCGGCGCGCTCCCCGCCGGCGGCGCCTCCTCGGCCCTCTACGTGCTGCCCGAGGGCGGCCCCGCGATCACGTCCGGCTACGGGATCGGCTCCCCGGCTGCGGCAAGCACAATGGAAGAATTGATCGCGCTCGGATGCCGCCGGTTCGTCTCCATCGGCATCGCTGGGTGCCTCCAGCGAGACATGGCCGTCGGCGACCTGGTGCTGTGCACCTCGGCCGTGTGCGACGAAGGAACCTCGCCCAGGTATGGCGAGACCGACCGTGAGCTGCGGCCGTCGCCGCCGCTCACGCGGCGGCTCGCGGCCGCACTCGAAGCGGTC
The DNA here is from genome assembly GCA_963725665.1 of uncultured Actinomycetes bacterium. Lineage (GTDB taxonomy): Bacteria > Actinomycetota > Thermoleophilia > UBA2241 > UBA2241 > CAVRZA01. Next base: position 70,953 of record CAVRZA010000011.1, read on the forward strand.
GCCAGTCCGGCCGAGACAAGGGTGAAAGGACCCGACGCCACACCAGTAGCCGTGGGCCTACCGCCGGCCGATGCGCCGTTACGTCCGCGCCTCTTCCGCGGCCCCACCTGGACGGTCGACGCCGTCTATCGTGAGACGGTCGAGGCGGCGCGCGCTCTGCAGGCTCAAGGCGTGCTCACCGTCGAGATGGAGGCCTCCGCGCTCTTCACCGTCGCCGCGTACCGCAACGTCGAGGTCGCCGCCGCCTTCACGGTGAGCGATTCGCTCGCCGACCTCATCTGGGCGCCCGACTTCGACAACCCCGCGATAGGCCGCGGGCTCGAACTGCTCCTCGAGGCAGCCGAGACGGCTCTGCGGGAGTGAGTCGCGGCCTCGCCGCTGCAGACGCCCCAGGAACCGCGACCTCGGCGCAATTGGCCGACTGGGGACCGGCGCGCGGCGCGGCGACAACGGCATAGAACTGTGACCCGACGGGTACAGAACCGTCGCGGTGTAGCAGCACCGAAGACTGCGTGACCACAAGCGGCACGAGTCCGTACTGGGAGCGTGGAGGCCCGAAAGGGTAGTCGGAAGGACCTGTCAAAAGCAGGCGGCCGGCCTAGGCGCTACTGCACCGCCTTCTCATACCCTCTCGCGCAGATCCTCTCGCAGGTGGCCTCTCGGCCGGCTAAGACCCACGCCCTTACCGTCGCACCATGAGCCGCCGGGCGGCCGCCGTCAGCCCGTCGACACTGAGCTCGTACATGGGGAAGACCTTGCGGATCTCGGCGATCGTGCGCCGCCCGTAGGCGTATTTCCATTCCTTCTCCGGCAGCGTGTTCAGCCAGACGGAGTGCTCGAAGTGTCGCTACAGCCGGCGCAGCCACTCGATCCCGGGCTCCTCGTTGCCGTAGCCCCACCAGATGATGCCGTGCGGCTGCAGCAGCTCCGTGGGCGCCATCTCCGCGTCGCCGACCACGATCAGCTTGTAGTCGCCGGCAAGATCGTTGAGCACCTTCTTCGTCGAGGCGGCGCGGTCGAGGCTGCAGCGCTCGTCGAGGTAGAGGAAGTCGTACACGCAGTTGTGGAAGTAGAAGAGGCGCAGGTCCTTGAAGTGCGTCGACTTGTTCACGAATGAGGTCGGGAGCCGCGATGTAGTCGTCGGTCCCGGCGTACACGCTCGCCGCCTGTGCGGCGCGCGGCAGGCCGTCTTACGCTCGTGGGGTGTCGTTCATGCGGGGCTCAGCCTATCCATGTACCGGCCGGATAGTGTAGCGGACCGCCCGCGGTTGGGCCCTCCCGGCCCTTCACAGCACCGTTTTGTAGGGACGAGAATGGAGATAGTAGCTGGAGCCCACGCGAGGGGGATGACATGAGGCCACCGACGGCAGACCTCAACATCGAGTCGACGCTGCGCCATTGCGATCTCCTGGAACCGCTGAGCGACGCCCAGATCGGCGAGCTGACGTCGTTAGCGACGCTCCGGGCACTGGAGGAGGGCGAGAAACTCTTTGGCCAGAACGAAGAAGCGAGCGACCTGTGCGTCGTCGAGAGCGGCCGCCTCGCAGTGCGCCTGGCCGCGCCCGGAGGACACGTGATCGAGGTGTTCGACGCCGGGCAGTACCGGCTGTCGGGCTGGTCGGCCCTGGTCGCACCGCACATGTACATCGCCGACGCGACCGCATTGGAGTACACGACGGTGCTCCTCGTCCCGGCGAGTCAGGCCGAGGAGGTCTTCCTCAAGGAGCCCGAGCGCGGCTACGAGGTGATGAAGAAGCTCGCCGCCACGATCTCGATGCGCCTGCGCGACATCAAGGAGCAGCTCATCGAGCTCCTCGAGAAGTAGACGACTGTGCGCGGCAGGGACGACCGGTCGGTCGTCCCCGCACAGTCCACCCGGCCCATCCTCAGTGGGGCCCAGGATCATGCCGCCACAGCATGATGCCTGCGGCCGCGTGCTACGATTCGCGCCACGCTACCGCGTAGCGGCTACCATGCGTCCCGCCTTCACAGAGCCGGTCGACCTCTACCGTGCGGCGCGCCGCCTCGGGCGACGCCCAGCACTGTTGGAGTCGCTCGGGCCCTCGGTGCCCTACGGCCGCCTGACCCTGCTGGGCACGCGCTGCGTGCGCGCGCTCGAGGTCTGGCACGGCGCGTTGTACGCCGACGGCCGCCGAGTCGGCGAGGCGCTCGAGGTGCTCGAGCGCCTCTCTGAGCGGCTCCGGAGTCGCGAGCAGCTCTTCCCGGCCTGGATCGGCTTCTTCGCCTACGAGTTCGCCGGCCGCCTCGGGCTGCCGGCGGCGCAGCCGCTCGACGGGCTGCCCGAGGCGGCCTTCCGCCTCTACTCGGAGGGCTACGCCTGGATCGACGGCGAGCCCGTGGCGGAGCCCGCCGGCGACGAGGAGCTCCGCCGCACGCTCGCTGTCGACGGCCGCGCTAGGCTGGCCGTCGACGGCCGCGCTACGCTGGCCGCCGACGGCCGCGCGCCCCTCCCCCCTCTGCCGCCCGTCGAGCTCGAGAGCGACTACCCGGCCGACGAGTTCATCGCCGGCGTGGACGACGTGCAGGAGCGCATCAGGGAGGGCTGGGTCTATCAGGTCAACCTCTCGCACCGCTTCCACTTCGCCGCTCGTTCGCTCGACCCGCTAGCCTGCTACGAGCGCCTGCGCGAGGCCAACCCGAGCCCCTTCATGGGGATCGTCGAAGGCGGCGGGCCCGCAGGCGCAGACGAGGCTTGCGGGGCTGCCCGAGACGACTGGGCCGTCGTCTCGGGCAGCCCCGAGCGGCTCTTCAACGTCGTCGACGGCGTCATGACGGCGCGGCCGATCGCGGGCACCCGCCCGCGCGGAGCCGCGCCCGACGAGGACGAAGCCTTCGAGGCGGAGCTGCGCGCCAGCCGCAAGGAGCAGGCCGAGCACGTGATGCTCGTCGACTTAGTGCGCAACGACCTCTCACGCGTCTGCGAAGCCGGCACGGTCGAGGTGAGCGAGGCCTTCACCGTCGAGCGCTACAGCCACGTGATGCACCTCGTCTCCGAGGTCAAGGGGCGCACCCGGGCCAGCTTCTCCGACTGCGTGACGGCCGTCTTCCCCGGAGGCACAATCACCGGCGCGCCCAAGGAGAGCGTCATGCGCGAGATCGCGCGTCTCGAGCCGGTCTCCCGCGGCGCCTACACCGGCTCCCTGGGCTACGTCTCGGGGGCCGGTTGCGACTTCAACATCCTCATCCGCAGCTTCACCTTCGCCGGTGGTGTGGGCTACGTCTCGGGCGGCGGCGGCGACGTCATCGAGAGCGACGCCGCCGAGGAGTACCTCGAGACGCGACACAAGGTAGAGGCGCTGCTGCACGTGCTCGGGCGCGGGCGCGGGGGGCGCGAGCCGGCGCTGCCGGTCGTCGTGCGCTCCTGGCGCCCCCCGCGGCCGCGCGCCGCTTACGATGCCCACGTCCTCTTCGTCGAGTGCCACGACTCGTTCAGCTACAACATCGTCAACTACTTGCGCATGCTCGGCGCGCAGGTCACAGTGGTCGACCACGAGGAGGACCCGGCGCGCCACCTCGGAGTGCCGGCGAACGTAGAACTCGCAGCCGCGCGCGCGGCGACGTGCCCGGAGCATGTGCCCGGGTCGCCTGGGCCCGGTCCGACCCACGTCGTCATCGGCCCCGGCCCTGGCGACCCCCACACCTCAGGCCGTGTCCTCGACTGGCTCGCGGCCGTACTCGCCGAACGCATGCCCTTCCTCGGCGTCTGCCTCGGACACCAGGCGCTCGGCGTCGCCCTCGGGGCGGCCCTCGAACGAGCGCCCCGGCCCATCCACGGCGAGGACCATCCCGTGCGGCACGACGCCATCGGGATCTTCGCCGGACTTCCCGACCCGGCGCCGTTCACGCGCTACCACTCCCTGCACCTCGTCGACCTGCCGCCCGAGCTCGCCGCACGCGCGTACACGCCCGACGGGGTGTTGATGGCCGTCGAGCACCTGCGGCTGCCTGCCTGGGGCGTGCAGTTCCACCCCGAGAGCATGCTGAGCCCCTACGGCCTCGACCTGCTGGCGAACTTCCTCGAGCTGCGCGGTGAGAGGCCGGCGTGAAGAGGCGCGTCGTCCTCCTCACCCTCCTTTTGGGCGCCCCGTTCGCCCTCTTCCTCGCTCTCGCCGAGGACGTCGCCGAACAGCAGGTGTTCGCCTGGGACACGGACATCCTGCGCTGGGCCGCCGATCACCGCACGCCTTCCTTGGACCGGCTCATGCAGGTGATCACCGACCTGGGCGCGACGCTCACGCTCACCGGGGCGGCCCTCGCACTCACGGCACTTCTCCTCTTCAAGCGCCTGCACCGGGAGGCGCTGTTCGTCGTCCTCTCCGTTGGTGGGGCGGCCGTCCTGAACGTGCTGCTCAAGCAGTTGTTTCAGCGTCCGCGGCCCGACATCGTCACCCCGGTCGTCAGTGCACACGGCTTCGCCTTTCCCAGCGGGCACACGATGAGCTCGATGGCTCTCGCCTGCGCCGTGACGCTCCTCTGCTGGCGCGCTCGCTGGCGCTACCGCTGGCCGGTCTCGGCGGGGGCGCTCGCCTTCGCCTTGCTCGTCGGCGCCTCGCGCGTCTACCTTGGCGTCCACTATCCCTCCGACGTGCTCGCCGGCTGGCTCGTCTCGCTCGACCTTGTGGGCGTCGTCTACCTACTCCTCTTTCACGTCGGTCAGGCAGAACGTCCTGCAGGAGAGCGAACCACCGCTTTCGAACCACTAGCTACGACCCCGGGAGGAGACCATGGCGACCAAGCTTGACCTGAGCAAGCAGTTCAAGGAGCTCTACTTCCCGCCCAAGACGCCCGTGCTCGTCGAGGTGCCGCCGCTCGACTTCCTCGTCGTCGACGGTCGCGGGCATCCCGAGGGCGGTTCATTTCAGGAGGCGCTGCAGGCCCTCTACAGCGCCGCCTACACGCTCAAGTTCTCAGTCAAAGGCAGCGACCCGGCGCTCGACTGGAAGGTCATGCCTCTCGAGGCGCTGTGGTGGGTCGAGGGGGTCGAGCACCTCGGCCTGCAGGCCGTCGACGAGAGCCGTAAGGAGGACTGGGAATGGCGGGCCATGATCGCCCAGCCCGACTACATCACGGCCGCGATGCTCGACGGCGCCCGTGAGGAGCTCAAACGCAAGAAGAAGGACGCGCCGCGCTTGGCCGACGTGCATCTGCAGCGCATCGACGAAGGTCGCTGCGCTCAGGTCATGCACATCGGCCCCTACGACGCCGAACGCCCGACGATCGAGGCCCTGCACGCCTTCATCGAGGAGCAGGGCATGCGCGTCGCCGGACGCCACCACGAAATCTACCTCGGCGACCCGCGCCGGACGACGCCGGAGAAGCTGCGCACGGTCATCAGGTATGCGGTCGCGCCAGCCGACTAAGAAGCGCAGCACGCGTCATTCGACGAGCATGGGCCAGCCCCGGGCGAGAAGGGGCGAACGTCGGTCGGTCAAGCCCGCGGGCGACTCCTCCGACGATACCCTCTATAATCGGTGTCCGCGCACAGCGGAACGGCAATACCCCGGAGGAGCATGGGGACGCACCCTGCCAGACACGAAGCCCACCACGCAGGCCATCTGCTTGCCGTAGCGTTGCTGGTGTCGGCAACGCTTTGCCTGTCGTTGCTGGTGTTCGCCGGCAGCGCGCTGGCGGCGCCTTCGGCCTCGCAGATCGACGCCTACTTCTTCTCCAAGGGCTCGCCGCTGAGCGGCAGCGGGCAGGCGTTCTACGAGGCCGGCAGGGCGTACGGGATCGATCCGGCCTTCCTCGTCGCCATCACCGGCGCCGAGAGCAGCTTCGGCGCGCTCCTCTACCACTCGGGGACCGAATACGCGACCTACAACGCCTGGAACTGGTTCTACGCCGACCCGCGCTACGCGAGTGACTTCGCCTCCTGGAGCGACGGGGTGATACGGGTGGCGCAGGGTCTGTCGGGGACCCTCTACTACGGCGCCGGTCGCTACGGGGTGCTCGACATCGCGCCCGTCTACTGCCCCGAAGGCACGCAGGATTGGATCAACAACGTCACCTTCTTCATGCTAGAGCTCGGGGCCAATCCGTCGGACACGCGCTGGTCTGGGACGGGCGCGGCGGCGTCCGGCGCCGCCGCGCCCGTCCCAGACCTGCCGACGCTGGCCCTCGACGGCAAGGTGCTCGTCGACGCGCCACGTTACTCGGACGGAGTGCTGCGCGCCACGTTCGCCGTGCGTAACGTGGGCAAACAGGCCGGAGGCTGGGAGTCGGTCACGCTGGTGCTACGGCGACAAGGCAGCAAGCGCGAGGTCAACGTCGGTCCGGCGACGGCGCTCATCCTCGCCGCCGACACGGGGACGACCTACGCCGTGACGAGCAGCTTCCCGTCGGCGGGCACGTGGAGGGGCACCATCTGGGTCAAGAGCGGAGGCCGCTGGTGGGTCCTCGCCACGGACCCGGCCTTCGAGGTCACCGTCGCCGCACGCGGCTAGCACCATCCGCCAGGCGAGCGACTCGCCGCGCTCGGCCTCCGGCGGTCGCCGCGGCGAGCTTCAGGAACCCTGGTGGGTCGAGTCGCGCAGCAGCCGCTCGGTGAGCTGCTTGTGCTCCTCGGGTGTGAGCGATCCCAGTACGGTGCTGAAGGTCCCGTTCACCATGCGCTCGGCGAAGTTGACGCGTTCGGCCGGCGTCATGCGCTGGAGCATGACCTCCAGGGTGTGCGTCAAGACCTGTTCGACCTCGGCGGGGTGCATGGTGCGCGCGGCCGTACCGGCGATGTTCTTCAACAGCGACATCTCGTCCTTATCTTCGTCGTTGCGACGCCCGCGCCTGCACCGCTAGGCTGTGAGCATGCTCACCGCAGTCACCTTCGACCTCTGGGACACGCTGGTGACCGACCGCGATCTCCTCGATCGGATGGCCCTGCGGGCCACGCGTCTGCGCGACGTGCTGGCGCCGCTTGGAGTGTACCCCGGCGACGAAGAGCTAGAGCGCGCGTTCGGGGAGTCGTGGAGGAACTTTGACCGCGTCTGGACGAGCGAGCACCGCACGCCGAGCACGGCCGAGTCGACCGACGTCGTGCTCGCCGAGCTCGGCGTCGACGCCTCGGCGGCCACAAGGGCGACGATAACGCGCGTGATGGAGGACCTCGTCATCGAGGTGCCGCCGGTGCCGGTCGAGGGCGCCGCCGAGGTGCTCGCCGAGCTCGGGGGTAGCTACCGCATCGGTCTGGTGTCCGACACCGGGCTGTCGCCGGGGCGCGCCCTGCGCTGCGTGCTCGAAAGCCTTGGGCTCCTCAAACACTTCACGTTCCTCTACTTCTCCGACGAGGGGGGCATGAGCAAGCCCGACCCGCGGGTCTTCGCCCTCGTGCTCGAGAGGCTCGGCGCACGGCCGCCGCAAGCCGCCCACGTCGGCGACATCCTGCGCACCGACATCGTGGGCGCCCAGCAGGCGGGCATGCACGCCGTCCACTTCGTCGGCGTGAACGCCAGCGACGCCGGCTGGTCGACCGCCGACCGGGTGATAGAACGCCTAAGCGAACTGCCGCGGGCGCTCGCCGAACTGCCGCAGTGAGAGCGACGTGCCGGAGGCGCACACCGGGATGAACGACCAGACGGCCAATGCGCGGGCGGGGAGGACCGACCAGACGGTCGGGACTCTTCTCGCGCCTTGGATCGCCCGCGCCGCCGACCTGGGCGCCGAGGCGCGGCGCATCGATCCGTGCGTGGTGGCGACGGCCGAATGGGTGCGCATGAAGTGCCGCTACGGCTGCCCCGACTACGGTACGAGCTTTGCCTGCCCGCCCTCCTCGCCCACACCCTCGGAGACGCGGCGGCTGCTCGACGAGTACGCGGCGGCTCTGCTGCTGCGCGTCGCCGTCGATCCCGGCGGCGACGCGGCCGAGCAGAGCCGCCGCCTCTCTCGCATCGCCCTCACGCTCGAACGCGAGCTCTTCCTCGACGGCTTCTACCAGGCCTTCGCAATCATCGCCGGCGGCTTCTGCACGCCCTGTGACACGCGGGAGTGTCTTGCGGCCGGGCGTTGTCTGTACCCCGACCATGCCCGGCCCTCGATCGCCGCCAGCGGCATCGACGTGTTCGCCACGTCCGCGGCCGCCGGCTGGCCCCTGCGCATCGTGCGCGACGGCGACGATCCCTACCGCCTCTTCGCCCTCGTCCTCGTCCGGTGAGCGAGCAAAGGAGTCCCCGATGGCAGTGAGCGACGCTTCAGTTCCAGAGGCCTCCGGACTTCCGCCGGCCACAGCGTCCTCGACGCCCCCCACGGCTTCCCCGCCCTCCGAGGCCCCCGACCTCGGACCCTGGATCGACCGCGCCCTGGCGCTCGGGTGCGATCGGGCCCAGGTCATCGACCCGAAGAACGTGGTCGTCGCGCACTGGGTACGCATGAAGTGCCTGTACGGCTGCGACGAGCCAGGCGTCTACAGGACGTGTCCTCCCGACGGGGCGCCGGCCCTCGACGACACACGCCGTGTGCTGCAGGAGTTCGGGCGGGCGATCCTCGTGGGCGTCGGCCCGATCGTCGGCGATGAGCGCTCCGCGCCCGAGTCGCGACGGCTCAACAGCGCCGCGGTGGCGCTCGAGCGCGAGCTCTTCCTCGCCGGGTTCCACAAGGCGTGGACCATGGGCTCCGGGCCCTGCGACATCTGCGCCGCGTGCTCGCAGGGCGAGCCCTGCCCGACCCCGGAGCTTGCCCGTCCCTCGATGGAGGGCTGCGGCGTCGACGTCTTCACGACCGTTCGCAAGGCCGGCTGGGAGATCGACGTCGTCAAGACGCGCGAGGATCAGTTCCGCTTCTTCGCCCTCGTCTTGGTCGACTAACGACGGCAACCGAAGCTGCGACGCGCAGCACGTGAGGAGGACTGACTGGTGATCGAGGCGCTGCTGGTCGACTGGGGCGGGACACTGATGGCGGACCTGCCCGGCCACGACGACCTGCCGATGGCCCAGTGGCCGCGGGTCGAGAAGATGCCCCGCGCGGACGAGGCGCTGTCTCGCGTGAAGGAGCGACTGCCCGTCTACGTGGCCTCGAACACCGATCTCTCCGACGGACCCCTGGTGCTCGCCGCCCTCGAGCGCGTCGGCCTCGCCGATCTGATCGACGGCGTGTTCGCCTCGCTCGACCTCGGCGTCGCCAAACCCGAGGCCGCGTTCTTCGACGCCGTGCTCGACACGCTCGGCCTGCTCCCCAACCAGGCCGTCATGGTCGGCGACACCTACGAGAACGACATCGTCGGCGCCAAACATGTCGGCCTGTGGTCGGTCTGGTACAACCCCGGCGGCGACGGCTGCCCGGTGAGCGAGCCCCTGCACGACGTCGAGATCGCCGACCTGCGGGAGCTGCCGGCGGCGATCGACGAGGTCGCGGGGCTCGCCGAGCGCATGAGCCCGCGGCCCTGGCGCAGGCTGCTGCGCGAGTAGGCAGGCGGGCGAGCGCTAGTCGATGAAGGCGGCCGCGGTCGCCAGGCGGCCGGCCGCCTCGTCGCGGCCCAGCACGACGAGCGACTCGAAGAGACCCGGCGTGACGCTCTGGCCGCTCATCCCCAGCCTGAGCGCGGCGAAGACCGCCTTGGGCTTCACGCCGAGCTGTTCGGGCAGCGCGCGCACCGCGGCCTCGACGTGCTCGACGTCGAACGGCTCGACCTGCGCCAGCGCCACCGCGGCGCTCTCGAGGGTCTGTTTCGCCGAGGCCGTCGAGGCCAGCCGTGCGCGCGCCTCGTCCGAGAAGGCAAGCGGCCGGAAGAAGAACCCGGCGATGCCTGGGAACTGCGAGAGCAGCTCGATCTTCTCCTGCACCAGGGGCGCGAGCTCTTGCACGAGATGGCGGTCCTCGTCGCCGGGCACTCCGTCCTCGAAGAAGCCGGTGCGCGCCAGATAGGCGAGCAACGCCTCGGCCAACGCTTCGGGCCGCATCTCGCGGATGAAGCGTCCGTTCATCCAGCGCAGCTTCTCGGGATCGAAGATGGTAGCGCTCGTGTTGAGCCGCTCGAGGTCGAAGTGCGCCACGAGGTCGTCTGGCGTCCAGGCGATCATCGTCTCGTCGAACTCTGAGCTCAGAAGAACCAGGTAGTTGCGCACCACCTCGGGCAGCAGGCCCTCGGCGGTGAGCTCCTCGACCGTGGTCGCGCCGTGGCGCTTGGAGAGCTTCTTGCGGTCGGTGCCGAAGAGCAGCGGGATGTGCAGGAAGCGCGGCGCCGGCTCGCCGAGCGCCTCGTAGATGAGGACCTGCTTCGGCGTGTTCGAGAGATGATCGTCGCCGCGGATCACGTGGCTGATGGCCATGGTGACGTCGTCGATCACGACGGCGAAGTTGTAGGTGAAGGTGCCGTCGCTGCGGCGGACGATGAAGTCGCCGATCGTCTCGTTGGCGAACTCGACCGGCGCCCGCAGCATGTCGTCGACCGCGGTCACGCCGGGCGGCACCCGGAAGCGCGTGGCCGCCGGCTCGCCGGCGGCCACGCGCTTCTCGACCTCGTCGATCGACAGGCCGCGGCAGCGTCCGCTGTAGACCCAGGCGCGCTTCTCGGCGACGGCGGTCGCACGCTCGGCCTCGAGCTCCTGCGGCGTGCAGAAGCAGGTGTAGGCGCGGCCACTCTCCTCGAGGCGGCGCAGGTAGTCCTCATAGAGCGACTGGCGCTGCGTCTGCCGGTAGGGCCCGTAGGGTCCTCCGACGTCGGGCCCCTCGTCCCAGTCGAGCCCCAGCTCGTGCAGCGAGTCGACGATCTGCCGGATGGCCTCGTCGGTCGAGCGAGTCGGGTCGGTGTCCTCGATGCGCAGCACGAAGTCGCCCTGATGGCGGCGGGCGTAGATCCAGTTGTAGAGGGCCGTGCGCGCGCCGCCCAGGTGCAAGAAGCCGGTCGGGGAGGGCGCGAAGCGGACGCGGACGCGTTCTGGGGTCATGGGCCTATGATACCCCGCCGGCGAGCGGCGGCGACGCTCGCGACCCAGGCGACGATCGCGCTCGGGGCACGCAGCGGAGCCCGACTCAGGACACGGTGAAGCGGCTGACGGCAGCGGTCCCGACGAGATTGCTGGCGTCACCCGGGTAGCGCGCCCGGAGCAGGATGCGCCCGCGGTGCGTGGCGCGGTAGACGAGCGAGAAGCGCGACGAGGCGTCGATGCGGCGCCAACTGACGGTGCGCCACGTCGCTCCCGAGTCGCGCGACTCCTGCAGTGCGATGAGTGCCCGCGGCTTGGCCGGACGCACCACGCCCCAGACGCGCATCGCGCTGCCCACGCGGATCGGCGAGACCCCGCGACGCGCGGTGACGGCGACGCGCACGGCGACGGTCACCTCCTCCGACGTTGCCGGCCCGGCGAACTGCCCCGCGCCGGCGAACGTGGCCACGTAGCGCCGGTTGTGGCTGGGCGTGACGTTCTTGCGCACGCTCCCCTCGGCGCCCGTGGTCAGCGTGCTCGTCGTGCCACCGATGCGCGCGAAGCTGATCCGCGGCAGGAGGGGCACGGGAAAGGTGCCGGTGAGGTCGGTCGCCACGCTGAGGACGGTCAAGGCGGCGGACGAGCCGTACTTCACGACGTTGCGATCGGCCGACAGCCGCAGCGCGACCGCGGTCTGGCCCGCCCAGACGTCACGCGCGAGCGTGGCGGCGTTCCCGGTCGTCGCCTGGAGCTCGAGCAGGTGATGCCCGTTCGCGAGCGGCCCCGCCGACAGGGTGAAGGGCTCAAGCGGCTCATCGAACGCGTGGTCTGCGTCTGTCGCCGTCGCCGGCGACCAGGCGCCGCCGTCGACGCGGTACAGCACGTCGTGGGGCACGTAGACGCTGATGTCGTGGCTGAACGCCTGCAGAGGCGGCTTGCCGCCCCGCGGCCACGGGTTCTCGCGCACCGTGCCGGCCGCGCTCAGCGTGCCGTCGTCGGCCACAGTGGGCTGAGGGAGGGTGAAGCTGGGGAGCGTGTCGACGACGTTGGGGATGCCGTCTTGGTCTGCATCGCGCCACCCGACCTGACCTCGCGTCGAGGGACAGACGTCGCGGTCGAGGTAGGCGATGATGCCGACATCCCCGCCGCGCATGATGCAGGGGAGGGGGGCTCGGCCGAATGAGTTCTCGGCATTGGCGTTGCGCACCCAGAGGTAGCCCGAGTGGAGATCGCTCCCGCTGGGGTAGCCGCTGCTGGGCGGCATGTAGTACTCGTCGAGAGCGCCGAAGACGTGGCCCATCTCGTGCGCCATCACGCTGTCGAAGTAGGTCGGCCCATAGTGGTCGTTGTCGTATGTCAGGACCATGTAGGGGCCGAAGAGGTCGTAGGTGTAGGCGAAGAACCCGTCGGTGAACTCGCCGTTGGAGTCACGGAGACTGTCGACGACGTAGACCGTGAACGCCCAGTCGGTCGCGTTGGCGCGCCGCACCGCGTCGCCGTAGGCCGTCTCGGGCGGCGGCGAGTCGCCCGGAAAGCCGAGGAAGGTCATGACGGCGCGCCGCCAGACGTCGTCGTTCGCGGCGCTTTGCGCGATGGGCTCGGACGGCACCGAGACCGTCTGCGGCGCGCCGAGCGTGCCCGCCGGCGGGATCACGAACGTGAGCCCAGAGCTGAGCGGCGGGTCGGTCGGCCATTCGTACGTCGCCCACCAGGCGAGGGCGAGGTCGATCTTGCCCAGGAGGAACGTCCGGCGGTCGCCGGGGTTGCGTGGATCGTCGGCGGTCCAGTCCTCGGTGCCGGCGACCCCGGTGCTCTGGGTAAAGATCACGCTGACGGTGACCGAGCCGTCGGCGTACGCCGCGAGCTCGGTCGGACTCGGTAGCTGACCGAGCAGCGGCGCCGCCCCGGGCAGCAGCGCCGGTGATGCGGTGGCCCCGGGCGTGGCCGCCGAGCCGCCCACGACCGACGGCGGCGGCGGCTCCTTGAGATCGTTGCCGCCGCCGAGGGCGGCGGGATCGACTGCCGGTAGCACACCGACGGGGCCCTGCGCTTGTTCGCGCAACGCCTGGATGAGCCGTAGGGCGCGGCGCAGTTGGCGCGAAGCGCCCTGGGGCGGCGACGCGCCTGCGCGCAGCACGGCGAAGCCGACGGCGCGCAGGCGCGTCGCCGCCGCGCTACTCAGGTGCGCGACCGCGACGTCGGGCGGGTAGAGCAGGCGCCCGCGCGCGCCGTGCGCGGAGAGCAGCGCCTGCAGCGCATCGGCGTCGGCCGTGGCGCCCAGGGGCGCGACGACCACGGCATCAAGGGCGGGAGTGCCTTGGGGGCCGGAGACTGTCGGCGCACTGGCCGGCCTGGCGCTGCTGGCGGCGGCCGTCGCGGGGACGGCCGCCGCCAGCAGCGCCAGGCCGGCCAGTGCCAGCAGGACCCTCGGCGACGCGCGGCGACGCGCGGGCAGCGGTCGCTGGGGCTCGTACGAAAAAGGGCTCAACTCGCCTACGATTGTAGGGCGAGGCCGGGCGGCGCGCAAACGGCGCGCCGCCCGCTCAGCGTGCCCGCGGCGCCGTCGCCACGCGGTCCTTACCCAGGCGCTTGGCCTCATCGAGCGCCTCTTCGACGCCACGCAGCAGACCACTCTTGTCGCTGGCGTCCGCCGGGTAGCTCGCGAGCCCGACAGAGACGCTCAACTCACGCTCCGCGCCGGCAAGGGCGAGCCGCAGCCGCTCGGCCACATCGCGTGATGCCGTCGGCGGCACGTCGACGAGGATCACCGCGAACTCCTCGCCTCCGTAGCGGGCGCAGATGTCACCGGGGCGCAGCGCGTCGAGCAGACGCTGGGCGAGCTGGTGCAGCAGCTCATCGCCCCGGGCGTGGCCAAGGCGCTGGTTCAGGACGCTGAAGTCGTCGATGTCGAGGAGCAGCAGCGAGAGCGGCCGCGTCTCCTCCACCGCGTGCCGCAGCTCGCGCTCGAGCCGATCTTGGAAGGCTCCGTGGTTGTAGAGGCCGGTCAATTCGTCGGTGATCGCCAGCACCCGCCACGTCGAGGCGACGACGTCGCGGTCGCCCATGAGGGCGTTGAAGACGCGCCACGCCGGTTCGTGGCCGCCTTCGTCGCCCAGGGCGGGGATGTCGACGTTGAGCACGGCTACAGCCTCGCCGCGAGCGTTGCGGATGGCCGCCATGCCACAGAGCCAGATGCCCCACTGGTTCACATGGAGGGCGTTCTCCTCTCCCTTGAAGCGCCCTTCGACCAGGTCGGCCTCGCCCAGACGGCTGCGCCACACCGCCGTGAGCAGCGGCGAGTCGAGCTCGTACATGTAGGGGTCACCGATGTGCGCGCGTCGCTCTTCATCCTCTTCCGCGTCGAGCACGAACCGGGCGCAGTCGTCGCGCAGGACGGCGGTGGAGATGCAGGCTACCTCGGGGTGCGCGTCGCGCACGCGGCGCAGCGTGGCCACCATCTCGTGATAGGTCTCGGTATCCTCATGGGAGCGCGCCGCGAGGCGATCGTGCTCGTCGCCGTCGATCAACGCCGCCGCCTCGACCGCGATCTCGCGCGCCCGCTCGCGGGCGGCGCGCATGCGCTCGAGGATCTCGACGAACGGACCGACCAGCGCGGGATCGAACTCGGGACCCGCTCCCTCGCGCAGCTCGCGCAGCGCGGCGCTGTACGTGAGCGCCTTGGCGTAGGGCCGCGAGTACGACATGGCATCGTAGGAATCGGCGATGTGCAGGATGCGCGCCAGCAGCGAGACCTCCTCGCCGCGCAAGCCGTCGGGATACCCGCTGCCGTCCCACGCCTCGTGGTGGTGGCGCACGGCGCTCAGCACCTCGCGCGAGAAGAGCGGCGAGACGATGCGGGCGCTGATGTCGGCGTGTCGCTGCATCAGCGCCCGCTCCTCGTCGTTGAGGCGGCCGCGCTTCTGCAGGATGCGGTCGGTGATGCCGATCTTGCCGATGTCATGCAGGTAGCAGGCCTTCTCCAACTCTCTGGTGAGGCCCTCGTCCACCCCCAGCTCGCGGCAGAGGAAGGTCGCGTAGGCGGCGACGCGCGAGGCGTGGCCGTGGGTGTAGGCGTCTTTGGCGTTGAGCGCCGAGGCGAGGGTGCAGAGGCTGTTCAAGTGGACCTGGCGCAGCTCGTCGACGCGCTTCGCGTTCTCGATGGCCGCCACCGCCTGATCGGCCATCGCCTGCGCGAGGCCCATCTCGTCGTCGCCGACGATGCGTTCCTCGGCCGTGTCGCTGAGCTCGATGCGGCCCACCTGCCGACCGGCGTAGGTCATCGGCACCGCCAGGGTCACACCGCCGCCGTCGCGACCAAAGGGCTCGCGGCAGTCGTGGTCGGCAAGCACGCGGAGCTCTCCGGTCGCCTCGTCGCACTCATAGATCGCGCATGATGGGAAGTCGAGGACGCGGGCCATGGTCTCGGCCACCGACGCCAGGACCGTGTCGAGATCCTCCCCCTGCGTGACCGCGCGCGCGACCGCGAACAGCCCGTCGAGCTGCCGCTCGGCCGCCGGTAGCACGCCACCGGCCTGGGAGTTTCGATGGTCAAGCATGGCTGTCGTTCCCCGGAGTCGCCTTCCGCTGCCTCGCGCGGTCGCCGCCCGCCTCGTGTCCGCGGGCGAGGTCGCTGCGAGCGTACGACTGGATTCGACGTCGCTATACCGGAACCCCCCTCGTCGGCCACGAGACTGTCGGACGCGGCCTCGCGCAGGGGCGCTCGCGGGGCCCCTGCAGGCCCTTTCCTGCGTGGTATACTTCCGCGTCTATGGCCAGCCCCAACCGCCGTTCCGCCCCTCCGGCGAGCCGCCGGATCCCTGGGAGACCGTGATGGGTCTGCGCTGTGTCGTGCTCGTCAAGCAGGTGCCCGATACCAAGAACGTGACCGGCGAGGCGATGAAGGAGGACGGCACCGTCAACCGCGCCGCTCTGCCGGCCGTCTTCAACCCCGAGGACCTCAACGCGCTCGAGGAGGCGCTGCGCCTGAAGGATCGCTTCGGCGGCCGCGTAAGCGTGATCACCATGGGTCCGCCGGCCGCCGTCGAGGTGCTGCGCGAGTCTCTCTACCGCGGCGCCGACGAGGTCGTGCTGCTCACCGACCGCGCATTCGCCGGCGCCGACACCCTGGCGACGAGTTACACGCTCGCTCTCGCCGTCAAGAAGCTGGGCGACGTCGACCTGGTGCTCTGCGGCCGGCAGGCGATCGACGGCGACACGGCACAGGTCGGGCCGCAGACGGCCGAGAAGCTCGGCCTGCCGCAAGTGACCGGCGTGACGCGCATCGACGCCGTCGATCCCGAGGGGGGTAGCATCACCGTGACGCGCGCCGTCGAGGGCGGCAGCGAGACGCTGCGCAGCCCGCTTCCGGCGCTCCTCACCGTGACCTCCGAGGCCAACGAACCACGCCCACCGAGCGTGAAGCTGGTGATGACCTACAAGGACGTGGCCGCCGAAGCGCTGCCCGACTACGACGACAGCTACCTCGATCCCGAGAGCGACGAGGCGGAGGTATGCATCATCGATCGCAACGGGCGGCCGGTGTGTCGCGCCAAGGTCGTGCAATGGGACCACGACGCCATCGGCGCCGACCGTGAGCTCGTGGGCCTGCGCGGCTCGCCGACACGCGTGAAGAAGGTCGACAGCGTCGTGCTGGCCCAGGGCGAGACGCGCCTGGTCGACGCCGGCGAGGAGAGCATCGCCGCGCTCGTGCACGAGCTCATCGAGGAGCACATCCTTGGCTGAGATAGGACCGGCTGCCGGCGGCGACGTCTGGGTCTTTGTCGAGGTCGCCGGCGGCCGCGCCGCCGAGGTCTCACTGGAGCTGCTGGGCAGGGCGCGCGAGCTCGCCGACCGCCTCGGCGTGCGCGTCGCCGCCGTCGTCGCCGGCGCCGAGGCCGAGACCGGCGAGCTCGCGCGCGGCCTACCCGACTACGGCGCCGACGTCGTCTTCCACTGCGCGGCCGACGAGCTCTCCTCGTACGCCGCGCAGCCTTACACACGTCTGCTGGTCGACCTCATCCGCCGTCACACCCCGCAGATCGTCCTCTACGGCGCGACGACCACGGGACGCGACCTCGCCCCGCGCATCGCCTCCGCCCTGCGTACAGGCCTCACTGCCGACTGCACCGACCTGCGCATCGGCGACCACGAGACGCGCGAGCGCGACTACCGGGACATCCTGCTGCAGATCAGGCCCGCCTTCGGCGGCAACATCATCGCCACCATCGTCTCGCCCGATCACCGGCCCCAGATGGCCACCGTCCGCGAGGGCGTCTTCGTCTTGCCCGAGGCCCGGCAGGGCCGGCAAGGCGAGATCGTCAGGATCGAGCTCGGCCGCGAGGGCCGCGGCGTGGAGACCGACGGGGGGGCGCTCGCCGCCGAGGCCGTGACCGACGACCCGGGGCCGTCCACCGCCGCGCGCGTCGAACCGCCCGTCCTGGTCCGGGACGAGGACTTCGTTGTGGAGCTCCTGGCGCGCACGACCGAGGAGCGGCGCATCGACCTCAAGGGCGCCCAGGTCGTGGTCTCCGGCGGCGTAGGGGTCGGCTCGGCCGAGGGCTTCGCCCTGATCACCGAGCTCGCACAGACCCTGGGCGGCGTCGTCGGCGCGTCGCGCGCCGCGGTCGACGCCGGCTACATCGGACGCGAGCACCAGGTCGGGCAGACCGGCACCACGGTGCGCCCCAAGCTCTACATCGCCGCCGGCATCTCGGGTTCGGTCCAGCACCGGGCCGGCATGGACGGGTCGGCGCGCATCCTGGCCATCAACAGCGACTCCTCGGCGCCCATCTTCGCGGTCGCCCACTACGGCATCGTCGGCGACCTGCACGAGGTCATCCCCCGCTTGATCAAGGCCTATCGGAGCAAGGCGTGAGCAACTACTTCAGCGACAACGAGGACCTGCTCCTACAGCTCGAGCACCTCGACCTGGCGCGCATCGTGCGCCTACGCGAGGACGACTTCCGCGAGAGGCAGGACTTCACCTACGCGCCCCGCGACCACGAGGACGCGCTCGACGGCTACCGCCGTGCGCTGGAGATCGTCGGCGACATCGCCGGCGAGTTCGTGGCGCCACGCGCCGAAGATGTCGACCGCGTCGGCAGCACGCTCATTGACGGTGACGTCTGCTACGCGCCGGGCATCGGCGAGGCCCTCACCCGCCTCGCGCAGGCCGACCTCATGGGCATCACGCTGCCACGCCGCTACGGCGGGCTCAACTTCCCGGTGGCTGTCGCCACGATGATCGTCGAGATCGTCTCGCGCGCTGACGCGGCCCTGATGAACGTCTTCGGCCTGCAGGACATCGCCGACACGATCAACAAGTTCGGCTCCGAGGAGCTCAAGGAGGCCTACCTGCCGCGTTTCGCCAGCGGCGAGGTCACGGGCTCCATGGCGCTCACCGAACCCGAGGCCGGCTCCGACCTGCAGAACGTGCAGCTCAAGGCGAGCGAGCAGCCCGACGGCACGTGGCGCCTGAACGGCGTGAAACGCTTCATCACCAACGGCTGCGGCCAGGTCTCGCTCGTGCTGGCGCGCAGCGAGGAAGGCTCGACCGACGCCCGCGGCCTGTCGCTGTTCCTCTACGAGCGCGACGAGCACATGCGCATCCGCCGCCTCGAGGACAAGCTGGGCATCCACGGTTCGCCGACCTGCGAGCTGCAGTTCACCGACGCGCCGGCGTTGCTCGTCGGCGAGCGCCGCAGGGGGCTCACCACGTACGTGATGAGCCTCATGAACGGCGCTCGCCTGGCCATCGCGGCGCAGGCGCAGGGCATCGCCGAGGCCGCCTGCCGCGCGGCCGAGAAGTACGCCGGGGAGCGCGTGCAGTTCGGCGCCCCGATCAAGCGGATCCCCGCCGTCGCGGCCATGCTGGCCGACATGCGCGTCGCTCTCGAGGCCTCTCGCGCCGTCCTCTACGAAGCGGCGCGCATCGTCGACCTCAAGGAGGCTATCGAGCGCCGGGTCGAGCTGCTCGCCTCCGGCGAGCTCGACCCGGCGCTCCCCGACGAGCTCAAGGAGCTGCGCGCCGAGCTCAAGCGCTACAACCGCCTCGCCGGCCTTTACACCCCGCTCGTCAAGGCGCACTGCACCGAGGTCGCCAACCGCATCGCCTACGACTCGCTACAGGTGCACGGCGGCTCGGGCTACATGCGCGACTTCGCCGTCGAGCGCCACCTGCGCGACGCGCGCATCACGACCATCTACGAAGGCACGACGCAACTGCAGGTCGTGGCGGCCATCGGTCCCACACTCTCGGGAACGTTGGCCGAGCAGCTCGAGCGCTATGACGGCGGCAACTACGCGGCCACGCCGGAACTGCTCGAGCGCGTGCGCAAGGCGCGCGCCGACCTCGAGTGGGCCATCGAGCGCGTGCGGGCGGTCGACGACCCCCACTTCCGCGACCTCCACGCGCGCCGGCTGGTGGAGATGGCGACCGACGTCGTATGCAGCTATCTGCTCCTGCGCGACGCGCAGGCCGGCCCGCGCAAGCTCCTCGTGGCGCGCCACTTCGTCGCGGCAATGGCCCCTCGCGTCGCCGCCGCGGCGCAAGCGGTGGTCGAGAGCAGTCCCGAGAGTCTCGACACACTGGGAGTCATCGCCGACTAGAGCGACCGCCGCGGCGCGGCCGCGGTGGACAGCGCCGGCCGCGTCGCCGCACCTGCGGTCGCAGGCTGTGTCCTCCCTACCCGCCGCGGTACACGACGACTCGGTTCTTGCCCGCCCGTTTGGCGCTCTTCAGAGCGTCGCGGGCGACGGCGATCAGATCGTCCGGCTCCTCGGCGTCCTCGGGCAGACCGGCCACGCCGAGGCTCACAGTGATCCTGCCGATCGGCTCGTCGTTCTCGTCGCGGACGACGGCCTCCTCTATAGCCCCGCGGACGCGCTCAGCCACGACGAGCACGCCGGCGCCGCGCGAGCTGGTGTGCGGGAGCAGCAGCGCGAACTCCTGCCCATCTAGCCGCGAGGCGATGTCGACCCCGCGACGGATGCCGCCGCGCAGAAGGCGCCCGACGCTGCGCAAGGCACGGTCCCCGGCGCGGCGGCCGTGCGCTTTGTTGAACTGCCGCAGGTCGTCGACGTCGACGACGACAACGGCCAGTCCGCCCCGGTAGCGCCTGACGCGCGTCGCCTCGCTCGCGAGCCTGTCCTCGAAGAAGCGCCGCGTGTGCAGGCCCGTGAGGGGATCGCTGTCGGCCTGCCGCTCGAGAGTGCGGACGAGGCGCGCGTTCTCGACCGCTGCCGCGGTCTGGTTGGTAAGGATCTGCAACAACTCGACGTCGTCGTCGCTGATGGGATCGCCGTGCTCGCGGCTGACGTCGATGCAGCCCAGCGACCTGCCCTTGAACACGATCGGCAGCACCAGCCGGCCCCGTGCGCCGTCGCTGCGCGCGCCGCTGACCGTAGCGCGTGTGTCGAAGGCCTCGCGCACGAGCCTGTCGGGCGACGATCTCTCGATGACCTCGGGCGGCTCGGCCTCGTCGGTCACGTCGGGAAGGACGCAGACGAAGGTCCCGTCCTCCTGAAGCAGATGGACCTCTACGGAACAGCCGGCGCCGTCGAAGATGCCGGCGATCCCCGCCTTCACTGTCCCTATGCTCTGCGCGAGGTTGTGCGAGGCGGTGATCGCGCGGCTCGACCGCAGCAGGGCGAGAAGCCGTCGATCAAGCACCTCCTCGCGGGGCTCCCCGCGCGTATCGTTCGGTGTCGGCCCGTCGTCAGTCATTGACCTAGCCGAAGATCTCGATGCGGTTCTTGCCGAGGCGTTTGGCGAGGTAGAGCGCCTTGTCGGCGGCGCGCACGAGGCCCTCGGCGTCGGGGGCATTGTCGGGGAAGGTCGCGGCGCCGATGCTCACGGTGATGCTCACCCCTCGCTCCTCGGCGTCGTCCCCGAACAGTGTCTTCGCCACGTGCGCGCGGATGCGCTCCCCGACCAGCTCGGCGGCCCCGTCCTCGTCCTCCACGCAAACAGAGACCTGGCGCTGCAGCCGGTCGCCCACGACCTGCGCGCCGGCGATCGGCGTGCTCGGCAGGATGACGGCGAACTCCTCTCCGCCGTAGCGCGCCACGACGTCGATCTGGCGCCGCAACTGGCGCTGCAGGATGTCGGCGATCTCGCGCAGCACCTGGTCACCCGCGAGGTGGCCGTACGCGTCGTTGAAGGACTTGAAGTCGTCGAGATCGAGCATGAGGAGCGACAACGGCGCGCCGTATCGCTTCGACTTCGCTACCTCCTCCTCGAGCCGCTCGTAGAAGTAGCGGTGGTTGTGCAGCCCGGTGAGACCGTCGGTGATGGCCTGCAGCTTGAGGGTCCTATAGAGGCGTCCGTTCTGGAGCGCCACGGCGGCCTGGTTGGCGAGGACCTGGACTAGCTCGACCTCGTCCTCGGCGAAGCGCCGCGCGCCGGCGTCGACTGCCTCGATGTACCCCTCCAGCCTGCCGCCGATCAGCAGCGGGACGGCGATGCACCCGCTGGCCCCGCCGGCTCCCTGCCTCGCCGCAGCCGCTCGCAGGGCATCATCTACGACCGCGCGCCGCGGCAGCACCGCGGCGCGCGGTCGGCGTTCGCTCTCCTCCAGCAGCGCGAGGCGGAAGGGCAGGAACTGATCGCCGGCATCCCGCAGGCGCACGTCCACGGTACACGCCTTGCCCGACAGCATGCCGGCGACCGCACCCTCCAGCAGTTCGAGGATCTCGCGCGGCTCGAGCGAGGAGGTCATGGTGCGGCTCGCCTCGAGCAGCCCGACCAAGCGGCGGCTGCGTGTCTCCTCCCGCCGGTAGAGCTTGGCGTTCTGGATGGCGGCCGCCGCCTGTTCGCCGAGGCCGGAGGCTAGCGCCGCCTCCTCCTCGGTGAAGTGACGTTCGGCCTTAGTCTCGAACAGTGCCAAGAGGCCGACCGGCTCAGTGTGGAAGACGAGTGGGACGTTGAGGCAGGTCTGGTAATGGCGCTTCTCCATGAACGCCCGTGTGTCGGAAGCCAGGCCGGCATCCCCGATCGTCTCTTCGGCGACCGTTCCCTTCTCAATGATCGCGCGATCGGCCGGGTGTTCGTCGAGCGGGTACACCGTGCCGATGTCGTCACGCTCCATCGTGGGCTCGCGGCTGAAGAAGGAGCGATAGACGAGGGCGTCCGCCTCGGCGTCGTACTCGTAGATCACGCACTCGTCAGACTGGAGAGCCTCTCCTGTCGTCCGCGCGACCACCTCAAGCACATGCTCGAGAACGACCGTGGAACTCATGGCGAGGCTGCACTCGAGGAGGGAGGCGAGGTGCCGGTTGCGCTCCTGCTGCTCGGTGTAGAGGCGCGCGTTGTTGATGGCGATCGCCGCCGGCACGGCGAGGTCGGCGAGAAGCTCCTTCTCCTCAGGTGTGAAGCGGTGCACGCAGCGGCGTTCGAGTAGGCTCAGCACCCCAATCACCTCGTCGCCGAAGACCAGCGGCGCCTCGAGCGCGCTCTTCTCGCCCCAGCGCTGCATGGCGGCGCGCTCTTCCGGAGCGATGGCCGGGTCGTCCACGTGCGTCTCGAGCATGCGGCGGGCCTTCACGATCGTCAGGTAGTCGCGCCGCTCGTCGAGATCGATGACAGCCCCGGTCTCCTCGGCGTCCTCGCCGCTGATCTCGCGGGCCCAGTAGCCGACCCCGGTCAGCGTGTTCTCACGCGCGTCGTAGACTAGGATGTGACAGCCCCAGACGCCCATGGCCTCGGCGATCCGCCGCGCGATCAGTGCCAGCACCTCTTCCAGCACCAGAGAGGACGCCAGGGCCGCGCTGATCTGGGCCACGATGGGCTTCAGGTCGCGGCGCCGCGGATGCGTTAGGGCCTCAGCTGTACGTCTCGACACGGTTCTTGCCCATCCTCTTCGCGAGATAGAGCGCCTTGTCGGCGCAGTCCACGAGCCCCTCCGCGTCGCGGCAATGGTCGGGGAAGCTGGCGATGCCGATACTGACGGTCATGTGCGCATGACGCTGCCCGCCTCGGCCCTCGAAGCGCGCAGTGGCGATGCTCTTGCGTATGCGCTCCCCCACGGCGTCGGCCGTGTCCTCGGAGGGAGGGGCGACGCCGCCGTGCGCGGCCGGTCCGCCGCCGTCTCCTCCTCGGCCGTCGCCGCCCTCAACGGCCGCCGCAGCGGCGTCGCACGCCTCCACGAGGTGCTGCCGCAGGCGCTTCGCCGCCGCCTGAGCCCCGCTCATCGGCGTGTTAGGCAGGATCACGGCGAACTCCTCGCCCCCATAGCGCGCCGGCAGGTCGACCAGGTTGCGCACCTGGTGGCGCAGGATGTCGGCCACCTCGCACAGCACCCGGTCGCCGGCCGGGTGCCCGAAGGTGTCGTTGAAGCGCTTGAAGTCGTCGAGGTCGAGCATGAGGAGCGAGAGCGGTACGTCGTAGCGCTTCGCGGTCGCCACCTCCTCCTCGAGCCGCTTGTAGAAGTGGCGGTGGTTGTACAGGCGGGTGAGCCCGTCGGTGATCGCCTGTTGCTCGATGCGGTCGTACAGGCGCGCGTTCTCGAGCGCGACGGCCGCCTGGTTGGCCACGATCTGCACCAGCTCGAGCTCGTCGTTGCCCAGCTCGCGACCCGGCGGGATAGCGGCCTCGACGTACCCCTCGGCGGCGCCCCTGAGCACGAGCGGCACCACGACGCGGGTGACCTCCTCATCGCCCGTCTGTACCGCCGTGAGGGCGGCGAGGGCGCGCTCCGCCGCTGGGCCCGGGGGCGCGAGAGCGCCCTCGCCGCCCTCCTCGCTCGCCGCGCCTAGCAGCAGGCCGAACGGGACGTAGACGCCGTCGTCGCCACGCAGGCGCACCTCGGCGGTGACGCCCTCGCCGCCCAACAGGTCCGCGATCTCCGCGCTCAGGCGCTCGAGCACCGTCTGCAGCTTGAGCGAGGCCGCGACCGAACGGCTCGCATCCAGCAGGTCGACGAGCCTCTTGTTGCGCAGTTCCTCGCGCTGGAACAGCTTCGCGTTGGCGATGGCGACGGCCGCTTGCTCGCCGAGGCTACGAGCCAGCTCGACCTCGGCGTCCGTGAAGCGCCGCTCGTACGTGGTCTCGACCAGCTCGATCATGCCCACGGGGCGGCTGTCGAGGAAGAAGGGCACCGTGAGCGTGCACTTCTGCCCGTACTTCAGCATCACCGCCCGGGCGGCGGGATCCGTCGCCGGGTCGCTCACGGTCTCCTGTACGGGCTCTCCCGTCGCGATGACGCGACGGTTGGTGGGCCACTCGTCGAGCACGAACTCGCGCCCCAGAGCCGGACACCCCTCCTCCTCTGGTCGGGCGGCCGAATAGCCGCCGACCCGCCTGATCACTCCGCGTCTCTGGTCGTGCTCGTAGATCGACACTTCCTGTGCGCTGAAGGCCTCAGCCGCCTTGCCCGCGACCAACTGCAGCACGTCCTCGAGGACCACCGTGGAGGTGATCGCCTTGCTCGAGTCGAGCAGCGAGGCGAGGAACCTCGTCTGCTCCTGCTGTCGGAGGAACATACGAGCGTTGTGGATGGCGATGGCCGCCGGCACGGCGAGCTCGCGCAGAAGCTCTTTCTCCTCGTCGGTGAACCGCCGCACGCGTCGTTTCTCGACCAGCACGAGGCAGCCGATGACCCCGTCGCGAAAGCGCAGGGGAACGCACAGCGTGCTGAGCTCGCCCCAGCGCTCCATGAGCGCCCTGTCCGCGGCGTCGACGTCGGGATCGTCGAGGTGGTCTTCTGTGAGCCGGCCTTCGTGCAGCACGGCGCTGTAGCTCGGCCGCCCCACCAGGTCCACGACCGTGCCGATCCACTCCTCGTCGTCCTTCGTCGGCTCGAGCACCCAGGCCGCCTTCGCGGTCAGGGTGTTCCGCTCCGCCGAGTACTCGTAGAGATCGCACTCCCACACGTCGAGCGCCTCACCGATGCCCTGCGCGACCCGTGCCAGGACGTCCTCGAGCACCAGGCTCGAAGTGACCATCGCGCCGACCTCATTGAGGATGTCGTAGTGATCCTTGTCGACTGTGCCAGGCGTCTCGACCCCTCCTTCCGGCCGCCGCGCCGTGCCGTCCCTTCCGTCGTTCAGCGGAACGACTCCACCCTGTTCTTGCCGAGCCGCTTGGCCAGGTAGAGCGCCTTGTCGGCGGCCGCCACCAGGCCCTCTCCGTCGTCTGCGTCCCCCGGCCACGTCGCCACTCCGACGCTGATCGTCACCCGCATCGGACGGCCTCCCGGTCTGCTTGCGAAGGCCGCACTCTCGACGTAACGGCGTATGCGCTCTCCGACCAGCCTGGCGACATCGGCGCCCCGGGCCGTGGCGTCCCGCGGAGCGGCGGGGGTCTCCCGCGCGCCGGCCGGCGAGGCTTCTCGAGAGGGTCCGTCACCGGGGTCGATCCCGTGGCGAGTGACGACCTTGCGCGCGCGACGGCCGCCGCCGGCCGGCGCGCAGACCGTGGGCGTATTGGGAAGCAGGATGGCGAACTCCTCACCGCCGTAGCGGGCGGCGAGGTCCACGTCGCGGCGGACCTCCTGCAGGAGGACCCGGCTGATCTCGCACAGCACCTCATCTCCGATGGGGCGGCCGTGGCGGTCGTTCAGCAGCTTGAAGTCGTCGAGGTCGAGCATGAGGAGCGAGAGGGGGATGCGGTAGCGCACGGAGCGTCTGAACTCCTGGCGCAGGCGCTCGTAGAAGTAGCGGCAGTTGTAGAGTCCGGTGAGGTCGTCGGTGATGGCCTGGCGCTCGATCCTCTCATGAAGGCGAGCGTTCTCGAGAGCCACCGCCGCCTGGGTCGCCAGGATCCACACCAGCTCGATCTCGTCGGCGCCCAGCTCGGCGCCGTCGCGGCAGCGGATGTCGATGAAACCGCCCGACTCGCTCTCGCGCGCGATAGGTGCGACTACGCGCGCCGATCGCCCGCGGCGGCGCTGCACTGGGAGGCGGGCCGAGGTCGCCTCGCGCGCCAGCGCGTCGGCCTCGGCCCGCCTCCCCGACCGTCGCGTGCGGCGCCCCGTGGCGCGGACGACGCTGAAGCCGCCCTCACCGTCGGGTATCCACACCTCGACGCTGCTCGCGCGGCCGCACAGGAGGCCCCTGGCCTCGACCGCCACGCGCGCGGCCACGTCACCGACCTCGATCTCCGCGGCGATGCCTCGGCTCGCGGCGAGCAGGGAATCCAAACGTTGCCCGACAGCGGCGCCGACCTCCTCGACGGCGAGTGTCGAGGCGGCCGCGGCGGCGGTCTCCCGGAGGTTGTCCCGATCGGTTGTCTTCGCCATTGGCGGGCCCCGCGGTCGTGAAGCGGGTCTCTCCGGGTCCGTATCGGCTGCCCGGAGGCGCTGCTGTAGCCTTTCCAGGGGACGCAACGGGCGTTCCGGCGCCGGCGGAGCTAAAGTCGGGCGCCGTCGGCGCCGATAACCGACCTGGTACCCCCTTTGGGGGCGAGGCTCGCCGGGCCGCCTGACAAGGCGTCTCGGCGAGCCTCGCCCCTTTCCTGCATCCACTTATTCGTAGCTCCGCTTGTCAACGCCGCGCGCTGGCGGGCCTTCCCGGCTTCTGCTACATTCGTCGTTGTGATGGGGAGGGGGCTCTAGGAGGGTTCATGATCTACTCGGTGGTTCCTCAGGAGCTCGGCGACGACGTCTACGAGCGCCTCGTCGAGCACTACAAGGACAACCCGAACGTGATGGTCATCCGGGAGCGGCGCCAAGGGGAGCGCCGCAAGGGTCCCAGCACGGGCGGCGAACGCCGGCAGCGCGACCGCCGGCGGCAGCGGCCGGGCACCTTCGATCTGTGACGCCAAGCGATCCTGAGGCGCGCCGACCCGCAGATACGCGCGTCGCGCTCTCGCAACTCATGCAGCCCGCCGACGCTAACTTCATGGGCGTGATCCACGGCGGCATCGTGATGAAGCTCATCGACGAGGCGGCCGGCACCTGCGCCTACCGCTTCGCGCGCACGCGCGTCGTCACGGCGGCCATCGACCGCATCGACTTCCACTACCCGGTGCACATCGGCAATCTCGTCACGCTCAAGGCGACCGTGAACCACGCCGGACGCACCTCGATGGAGGTCGGTGTGCGCGTCGAGGCGGAGGACCTCGACAGCGGCCGCGTCACGCACACCAACAGCGCCTACCTGGTCTTCGTGGCCCTCGACGAGGACGGACACCCCACCCCGGTGTCGCGCCTCGTCCCCGAGACCGACGAGGAAAGGCGCCGCTGGGCCGAGGCCGAGGCGCGTCGCGACGCTCGGCAGCGGCTGCGCGAGCCGGCCGACTAGGCCGGGCGATCGCCCGCCGCTCGGGTGGACCTTCGCCTTGCGGGCATCGTCGCCGGGACGGCCGTCACGCCGTCAGCGGTGCAGGCCCGACCCCGGCGGACGCCTGCGGAGCGACGCCTTCGAGACGCAGCAGCTCGGCGAGCGCCGCCTGCGCCACGTCGAGTTGCTCGGGACTCGGGTCGCGCGTCGTGAAGAGCTTCTGGACCTGGACGCCGGGCGTGCGCAGAAGGCCGGCCAGCGGGTGCCCCTGGTGGCGGGCCATCCAGGCGAAGACCTCGACGGCCGAGCCGATGCTCACCAGCCCAGCGACGAGCACCGCCAGGGGATTCTTCTCTTTGCCGAGGCGCGCGAGGACCATGTTGCCCAGCGTGCTTGTCACGAGCAGCGGGCCGACCAGGTTGGAGCCGCAGCGCGCGTGCTCCTTGCTCGCCTCGTCGGCGGCGATGCCGGCCTCGTAGCCGCCCACGCTCATGTGCTCGGCGCCGTGCATGCGCGACAACTCGGAGTCGCGGATGGCGAGCAGCGCCGGCCCCAGGGTGAGGGCGGCGACGGCCAGCTCGCGCAGGAGCGGCGAACCCTTGCCGCTCCTGCGCAAGAGCAGCGTCGCCGCCGCGCTGCCCGCCGTCGCCGCGAGCAGCCGGGGATCCTCCTGGGGGAGCACCGGGAGCCCCATCTCGCGGCGCAGACTCGGCAAGACGGCGGCGGCTTCGCCCAGGCGCATCACCCCGCGGGCGACGGGCACGTGTGCCAGCATCCTGCTCCCGGGAGGGTGGTTCCTGAGCCCCGAACGAACGCGCAGCGTCCCGTCGGGCAGGCGTACCGCCGCCGCCCAGTGACGCTCGCTCTGCAGAAGGACGCCGTCTCGCAGCGCCATGCCGCCCAGGACGAGATCAGCCTGCATGCCGTCCTCTTCTTCTTTCAACGTCTCGTCTCCTCGTGTTGACGGGCCTTCGCGCCTTGGCCCATTATGCCCGCAAAGTAGTCGATCACCGCGGCCGGCGCGCAACTCCCGCCCAGCGCTGCGGCGGACGCGCTCTGCGAAAGGGGCTCGACGTGTGCAGCTTTCCCCATATCGCCGAACGGGCGCAGCACTTGAGCGCCCTCACGGCACCGCTGGCGGCCGAGGAGGCGGTCGAGCTCCTTTGCAGCGACTGCCCCTTCTACCATCCCGACCGCGAAGAGCAGCTCGAATGCGGCAGCTTTCTCATCCTCAAGCGGCTGCTCGAGCGCGGGGCGCTCACGCCGGCGCAGATCGTCGCCGCGTGCCGCTGACGCGCCCGGGTACCCCGCCGCGCTCAACGACGTGGACTCCAGCGCGACCATCCCACCGGCGCCCGATCCGACCGTCTACCTCTCTCCCGACGCGTCGCTGAAGCGGCTCGAGGCGCCGTACCTCTACCACCGCGGCAAGGACGACCTCTACGAGCTGACTGCAGAGGCGTTCGCGTTCATCGAGCGCCATCGCGGCCGCCTCCCCTCACGAGAGACCGAGCCGGAGTTCCTCGCGACCTGCCTCGACGAGGATCTCCTTACGTGGCGCGAGCCGTCCTCCGGGCCGGAGCTTCGGGTGGCATCGGGAGAGCGACCGTCGCTGCGCTACCTGCTGGTGCACCTCACGGGTCGCTGCAACCTGCGCTGCGCGCACTGCTACGCCTCGGAAGCTGGGGAGGACGACCTGCCCTTCGATGCCGTATGGCACGCGTTCGCGGAGTTCGAGGAGGGCGGCGGCCTGCGGCTCCTGCTCTCCGGAGGGGAACCTCTGCTCCATCCGGACTTCTCGCGCATCGACGAGTTGCTGCCCGGCCTGAACGTGCGCACCGTGCTGCTTACCAACGGCACCCTCCTCACCTCAGCCCGCGCGCGGCGCCTGCACGTGCATGAGGTGCAGGTCAGCCTCGACGGCATGGAGGAGAGCCACGACGCGCTGCGTGGTCCCGGGTCCTTCGCCCGCGCACGACGGGGCCTCGAGGCGGCCCGCGAGGCCGGTCTGCAGATCAGCGTCGCCTCGACGGTGAACGCTCTCAACCTGCGCGACTTCGACCGTCTCGCGGCTCTCGTCGAGGCCCTCGACGTCTGGCAGTGGACGATCGATGTGCCGTGTTCGGCCGGACGCATGGCGCAGCGGCCGCGACTCGAGGCGCCACCGGCCGAAGCGGCCAAGGTCCTCGAGCGCGGCTTCGCCTCGGGCACGCACGGAGACACGTTCGACTACCTCTGCGGCGCCCACCTCGCCGCGATCATGCCCGACGGTAGGGTCGGCAAGTGCGGGCTTCTTCCCGATGAAGGAGGCGGACGCCTCGACGACGGCCTCGCGGTCGCGTGGCGACGCATACCCCACCGCACGACCGGCTCGCTCGGGGAGATCTGTCGCTCGTGCCGCATCCTCGAGGACTGCCACGGCGGCTGCCGCTTCAGGGCTGGAGGCGCCCAATCACTTGCACCCGACGTCATACAGTGCTATCGGTATGGAGTCCTGGAAGCAACCGGGAGGAGGTGGTGCCGTTCATGAAGATCAAGAAGGTGGCCCGAGGAAAGGCGGCGCTGCACTGCAAGTGCAGCTCGAGCTGCTGAACCAGCTCTGAACGGAAGCCGCTTCCTCACAGGCGACTTTCGAGGGGCGGGGGTGTGCGGACAAGGCACCCCCGCCCCTTTTGTCTCGTGTCGAGCGCCCACTGCTGGTGTCGCTGGTTCGGCAAGGCGCCGGATTGCGAACCGCGCGCGTCTCGGCGCGGCCGGCGCGCTGCCGAGGCGTCGGCCCGCGCCGACACGCGCGCCGACGCATGAGGCGCCGAGTGGCGATAGGATGACCGCGACGATCAACGAGAAGGGGGAGACGATGGGCACGTTCGACAAGTACCTCGACAAGGCCGGCAGCATGGCCAGCGGGCTCGCCGGTCAGGCCGAGAAGACCGGCCGTGTGGCTCAGGCGCAAATCAAGCTGCGCTCGCTGCAGGGTGAGGCCAAGGACGCCAACGCCGAGCTTGGCGCGCTCGTGGCCGGACTCGTCGAGCGTGGCGAGCTCTCGCACCCGGAGCTAGAGTCGGCGCTCGACAAGGCCCGGGCCGCCGCAGCGGTCGTGCGCGAGAAGGAGGAGGAGATCGCGCGCCTCAAGGCGGAAGGTAAGTCGGACTAGCACACACGCCGTTTGGCGTCCGACGCGTCTGCTACGCTGGCGGCGAGCAAAGGAGACCCGTGCATCCCACCGAGCAGGCGCTCACCAAGGCGCCGTCAGACTACGCCGCGAAGCTCGCCGAGAACGAGCCGTTCGACTCCTACTTCGTGTGCCTGCAGCCCGAGCGCGGCGCCAAGAGATCCGGCGAGCCCTTCCTGCGCATGGGCCTGCGCGACGCCTCCGGCGACGTCAAGGCGATCTGGTGGCAGCCGACCACCGAGGCGCTCGAGGGCCTGCGCCACGGCGATGTCGTCAAGGTGCGCGCCGCCTTCAGCGCAACTGGCCAGTACGGGCCGCAGGTCAAGATCGAGCGCCTGCGCGTGCTCGAACCCGGCGAGTACGATCCCGCCTGCCTGATCCCCGTCTCGCCGATCGACCCCGACGAGCTCAGCGACCGACTGCGGTCTCTCGTCGAGTCGGTCGCCGATCACAGCCTGCGAGCACTGCTCGAGCGTGCGCTCGACCCCGAGCGCGAGCCCGGGGCCACCTTCGTCGTCGCTCCGGCGGCGGTGCGCAACCACCACGCCTACCGCCACGGTCTGCTCGAGCACTCCGTCGTCGTAGCCGAGGTCGCGGCCACGGTGACGGCCAGCTTCCCCGGCATCGACCGCGACCTCGTCGTCGCCGGCGCCCTGCTGCACGACATCGGCAAGACGCTCACCTACTCCTGCGATCCCCTGGCGCCGGGCTTCACCGACGTCGGGCGCCTGCACGGCGAGATCGTCATCGGGCATGACCTCGTGCGCGATCTCATCGCCGAGATCCCCGCGTTCAAGCCCGAGCTCTCGGCGCGGCTGCGCCACGTGATCGTGTCCCATCACGGCGAACGCGAGAAGGGCAGCCCCGTAGTCCCCATGACTCGCGAGGCGATCATCGTCCACTTCTGCGACGACATGACGGCCCGCATCTCCGCCTGCGACGACGCCGAGCGCGCCAGCACGCGTGACGCCCGCTGGTCCGGCTTCAACAAGATGCTCGACGCCTTCGTCTACATCGGCGAACGTAACGGCGAGTCCACAGACGACGAGGTCGATGGCGAGGCTACCGATCCGTCGTCCAACGGCGGCGCGGCGGGCGGCGGGTTCACCAGCGACCGGGCGGCGACAGAGCGAGAGCGTGCCGAGTCCGACGACGGACCCGAACTGTTGTGATCCTCAAGTTCGTCTTAGCCGTCGTGTTCATCCTGCTCGCGTGGCGCCTCTGGCGCTCCTACACGCGCATGCAGCCGCCGCGCCGCTGATACGGCAAGCAGCCGGCTGTCACCCCCAGATCGCCCGCGCGTCCGCAAGCACGCGCGCCGCGTGTCCCTTCGCCTTGACTTTGTCGTAGACCTTGCGCACGGTGCCGTCGGCGTCGATCAAGAAGGTCGAGCGCTTCGCGCTGCCCACCAGACCGCCGACCTCGAAGGCCCGCGTGACCTCGCGATCGGGGTCACTTACGAGCGGAAAGCCCAAGCCGTACTTGCCGGCGAAGCGCTCGTTGGCGGCCGGCTTGTCGACGCTGGCTCCCACCACCTGCAAGCCCAACGCCGCGAACTCGCCCAGGAGGCCGTTGAACTCAACGGCTTCCGTCGTTCACCCCGGGGTGGAGGCCTTGGGGTAGAAGTAGAGCACCGTCGGCTTGCCGGGCGCCCCCAGGTCGATGATCGTGCCGTCGTAGGCGGCTGCCCTCACCGAAGGCGCCTTGTCCCCAGCCTGTATCACGGTCGCCTCCTCCAGACCCGCTGATCGCCCACGCGGCCGCCACCACCGCACCGGCCCGCCTCCTGATGTGAAGTCGGGGTGCGCGGCGCGCCCCGCGCCCGTCGGCACGCCAATCCTACCGCTAGAAGCCGGTCTCCTCGTTGGGGACCGGCCACTCCCAGATCTCGCGCACCGTCTCGAGCACGGCCGACGCGTGACCGCCCGGGTCGACGTCGGTCCAGACGTGCTGAACGACACCCTCGCCCAGCAAGAAGGTCGTCCGTCTCGCCTTTCCCCCCGGCTCCTTCAGGACTCCGAAGACCTCGCTCAGGCGCCGCTCGGAGTCGCAGACGAGGGTCATGTTGAGGCCGTACAGCTTCGCGAAGGCGCGGTTGACCGCGGGGGTGTCCACGCTCGCGCCGATGACCGCCACGTCGAGCGCCGCGTACTGGTCGAGGAGGCCGTTGAACTCAACGGCTTCCTTCGTTCAGCCGGACGTGGAGGCCTCGGGATAGAAGAAGAGGACCGCCTTGCGGGCGAAGGAGCCGAGGTCGAGCACCCCTCCGTCGCAGGTCGAAGCCCGCACCGCCGGGATCCTGTCACCCGCCTCGATCACGTCGACCTCCTCTCACGGGGTCAGGCAGGGCGCGGCACGCCGGGGTCGCGCGGTTCGCCGAGAGCATCGTCGCGAAACGAGCCGCAAGCGCACTGACCGGACACCAGTCGCGGACCCCTCACGCTGAAGGCGCCACGCGCGTCGTCGTAGTCGAACTCGGCGTCACCGAAAAGCTCGGCGCTCGCCTCGTCGACGACCACCAAGGTGCCCTCACTCTCGCTCACAATGTCCCCGGGCTGCGTCGTGTCGACGAACTCAAGCACGTAGCGCAGCCCGGCGCAGCACGACGACACGCGCAGCATCTCGCCGTCGGCGTCGCTCCTCATCTCACGCAGCCGGCCGGCGGCGCGCTGCGTCAACGAGATCATCGCTCTCCTCCGTCGCAGATGACGACCCCGGTCACCGCGCCGGCGTCGCGACCGGGCGCGCGGGCCGTCTGCCGTGCCTATTGCCAGGGCGGCGCCGATCGAAACGGCCGCCCCGAGAACCGAGAGTAGACTGACAGTCGGCGTCCGGCCCGACAGAGGAGCGACCCATGCGAGTGCGTATCGACTACGACCGTTGCACGGGCGTGGCGGCCTGCGAGCAGGTCTGTCCGGAGGTGTTCCAGATCCGCGACGACGGCTTGGCCGAGGTCGTCGATGCCGAGCCCCACGAGACACTCTGGGAGTGCGTGCACCGCGCTCAGGAGGCCTGCCCCGAAGAGGCCATCCTCATCGAGGAAGACGGGGCGTAAGCTCGGGCGGCTGCGAGCGCCTACACCATCTCACCGTCACCCGGCACCGGAGGCGCGGAGACGACGACGAAGGTGACCGGTCCGGCGCCGACGTTGGAGAGCTGACGCACGGCCCCTGCCGGCACGGCGAACGCATCGCGCTCGCCCAGCTTGTGGATGGCGCCATCGACCTCGATCTCGGCGTCCCCCGCCAGCACGAGGTAGAGCTCCTCCTGTTCGCGGTGGCGGTGGCGCCGCATCTGGGCTCCTTCGGCGAGCGACCACACGTTGGCGCGCAGGTTGCGCGCTCCGAGCTCCTCGGTGAGGCGCTTCACGTGCACCTGTTCGGACACGGTGTCGACGGGCACGGCGCGAACGGCCTTCATGGGACTCCTTTGCCGAAAGGGACGGGACCCGACGCAGCGCTCTAGCGGGCGCTCTTCTCGAGGATCTCGACCGGCAGCGAGCAGCGCTCCTTGAAGCGCCTCGCATCAGCAGCCGAACCGACGATGTCGCCGTAGTGCATCGGGATCACGAGCTTGGCCTTGACCCTGTCGCACGCCTGCGCCGCCTCGTCCGCCGTCATCACGTAGGTGCCGCTCACGGGAAGCAACGCGACGTCCACCTCGATGTCGCTCATCTCGGGGATCACATCGGTATCGCCGGCGTGGTAGACGCGCCTGCCGTCGAGCTCCACGATGTAGCCGACCTTGCCGTCGGCCTTGGGGTGGAACACCTGGCCCGGCCCGCGGAACTTGTCAGTGTTGTAGGCCGGCACGGCGTGCACCGTCACGCCGCCGACCTCGATCGTCTGCCCGGGTGCGATCGTGCGCGTCTCACCGGCTACCTGCGAGGTCACCTCTTGGGGTCCCACGACGACGGTGTCCGGCTTGCGCAGCCGCCCGATGTCGTCGTTGCTCAAGTGGTCGAAGTGGTCGTGGGTCACGAGGATGACATCCGCCGGCAGCGCGCCGGCAGCGAGCTTCCAGGGGTCGACGTACACGGTCTGCGAGCCTTCGAGGCGGAAGGAGTCGTGCCCCAACCAGGCGATGTTCTCGACCATCTGGCCTCCGTTTCACGGGTGCGGCAAGAAGAGGCGCCGCGGCCTCGCGGCGCTCATGCGCCGCCGGGCCGCGGCGCCCGTTGCCCCGCCGCTCTAGACCGGCTTTACTTCGACGGCCTGCGGGCCCTTGCGGCCCTGGCCGATCTCGAACTCGACGCGCTCGGCGTCATGCAGGCTGGTCACACCCTCGGCTAGCCCGGTGACGTGGACGAAGATGTCCTCGCCCTCGTCCTGCTTGATGAAGCCGTAGCCCTTCTCCGTCGAGAACCACTTGACTGTTCCTTGAGGCACCGCTCCTCCTCGCTGCCTGAAGTGCCTTGACCGACGTTGTTGGGCGACGGTGTGCACTTCGCCCCCGCCACCCGGGGGCGCTTTGTCGTGAAGCGCGCCGTACTGCGGCACGTGCGACATACTCTACCCGTAAGCGCGGCGACCGCGAACCTTCGCCGATGGCGCCGCCCGCACGGCGATGCCTCGCGACGAGACGGACACGAACGGTGACGTCGGACCGCGGGGGGACCGCTACGAAGCGGTCGCGCCGCGCGTCACGGCGAAGATGGCGATGCGCGCCATGAGGTTGGGCAGGTGCTGGCTCGGCGCCGTGCGCTCGAACGAGCGCAAGAAGATCTCGCGCTCGACTTGCAGCCCCTCGTCGTGGCAGAGGGCGCGGAAGTCACGCACGGTGCAGAGGTGGATGTTCGGGGTGTCGTGCCACTGGTAGGGGAGCTCCCTGCTGACCGGCATCCTGCCACTGAGCAGGAGCTGCCCGCGCAGAGACCAGTGCGCGAAGTTGGGCATGCTCACCACCGCCAGCCGGCCCGCGCGGGCCATCTCGCGCACCACGAACCGCGGCCGGCGTAGCTGCTGCACGCTGAAGCTGAGGATGACCACGTCGAACGAGCCGTCCTCGTAGTCGGCAAGCCCCTCGTCGAGGTCGCCGTGAAAGACCGAAAGTCCGCGCGCCACACAGGCACGCACAGCCTCCTGCGAGATGTCGACGCCGGAGCCGCGCACGTGCTTCTCGTGGATCAGCTTGTCGAGCAGCTCCCCGTCGCCGCAGCCCAGGTCGAGCACCGTCGTGCCGTCGGGCACGAGGTCCTCGATGATCTGGTAGTCGACGCGCTGCGCCACTACGACTCGCCGCCCGGAGCAGCCGGCCCGGTCTCGACGCCGGCACGCGGCTGCACGCGCATCGAGCGCGACCCGCTGTCGAGGAAGGCGGCGATGATGCCCTCCATCTTCTCGCGCTCGAGCAAGAAGGCGTCGTGGCCGTAGTGCGACTCGACCTCGTAGTAGCTCACGTGCTTGTGCGTCGCGCGCAGGGCGCTGACGATCTCCTTGAGCTGATACGGCGGATGCAGCCAGTCGCTCGAGAAGGCCATCACCAGGAAGCGCGCGGTCGCGTCGCGGAAGACGTCGACCAGGCTACGTTGGCCGTTGGTCAGGTCGAAGTAGTCGATGGCCCTGGTGATGTAGAGGTAGGCGTTGGCGTCGAAGCGTCCCGTGAACGAGACGCCCTGGTGACGCAGGTAGCTCTCGACCTCGAAGTCGGCCGAGAAGCTGAAGGAGTAGTCCTCGATGTCACGCAGACGGCGGCCGAACTTCTCGCGCATCGCCTCGTCGGAGAGATAGGTGATGTGCCCCAGCATGCGCGCCACGGCCAGCCCCTTGGCCGGCGACTTCTTGCCGTAGTAGTGGCCGCCACGCCAGTTGGGATCGGCCATGATCGCTTGCCGGCCGACCTCGTTGAAGGCGATGGCCTGCGTGGACTGGCGCGCCGCGCACGCCACGGGGATGGCGAGGTGCACGCGGCTGGGGTGGGCGACCGCCAACTGCAATACTTGCATGCCGCCCATGGAGCCGCCGACGGCGGCCAGTAGCTTGCCGATGCCCAGGTGGTCGAGTAGCAGCACCTGCGCGTCCATCATATCGGCGATCGTGATCATCGGGAAGCCCGTGCCGTACGGCCGCCCGGTCTGCGGGTCGATCGACGCCGGACCCGTAGAACCGCTGCAGCCGCCGAGGACGTTCGCGCAGACGACGAAGTACTTCTCGGTGTCGAGCGCCTTGCCGGGACCGATGAGCATGTCCCACCATCCGGCGCGCTTGTCGTTGGCGCTGTGGCGGCCGGCGACGTGGGCGTCACCCGAGAGCGCGTGACAGACCAGGACGGCGTTGTCGCGCGCCTCACTCAGCGTGCCGTACGTCTCATAGGCGAGCGTGAAGGGGCCGAGCCGCCGGCCGCTCTCGAGCAGCAGGGGCGCGGCCGGCGGCTCGGCCAGCGTCACCTTGCGCGTGCGCGTGACGCCGGCGGAGCCGGTATCGCTGTCCGTGCCGATGGGCACGTCACCGATCTGCTTGTCGATGGCCTTGCCGTCCATGATGCCTCTCGGACCGCCCCTGTCGCGCTCCCCTCGCGCGGCCGCGCAGGTCACGAGTCACCGTTGAGCCTTGCGCAGACCGAGCAGATTGTACTCGCAACGACCGCGGCGGCGGTATCGACGATGCGGCGGCCTCGCCGTGTGAGGCCGCCGCCTTCAGGCCCTGGTCAGCGCCTGGTCGATGTCGTCGATGATGTCGTCGACCGTCTCGAGGCCGATCGACAGGCGCACGAAATCATCGGTCACGCCGGTCGCGTGCAGCTCCTCCGGCTCCAGCTGTGAGTGCGTCGTCGTCGCCGGATGGATGACGAGCGACTTCGCGTCGCCGATGTTCGCCAGGTGGGAGAGCAGCTTGGTGCTCTCGACGAACCGGCGCCCAGACTCGCGACCGCCCTCGACACCGAAACCGACGATGGCGCCGTAAAGCCCGCGCGTATGGTAACGCTTGGCCAGGGCGTGCATGCTGTGCGACTCGAGCCCCGGATAGCTCACCCAGGTCACCTTAGGGTGCTCCTCGAGGTGCCTCGCCACGGCCATCGCATTGGTGCTGTGGCGCTCCATGCGCAGCGGCAGCGTCTCGAGACCCTGCAGGAAGAGGAAGGCGTTGAAAGGCGACAGCGAAGCGCCGATGTCGCGCAGCAGGCT
The DNA here is from genome assembly GCA_963725665.1 of uncultured Actinomycetes bacterium. Lineage (GTDB taxonomy): Bacteria > Actinomycetota > Thermoleophilia > UBA2241 > UBA2241 > CAVRZA01. Next base: position 108,337 of record CAVRZA010000011.1, read on the forward strand.
GACGCGCAACTTGATGATGTAGGCGATCGATCCCAGGGCCTCGTAGAACTTGAGCCCGTGGTAGCTCGCGTCGGGCTCGACCAGCCCCGGGAACTTGTCGTTCTGCGCCCAGTCGAAGCGACCGGAATCGACCACGACGCCTCCGATCGAGGTGCCGTGACCGCCGATGAACTTGGTCGCCGAGTGCACGACGATGTCCGCCCCGTGCTCGATGGGCCGCAGGAGGTACGGAGACGGCATCGTGTTGTCGACCACGAGCGGTACACCGGCCTCGTGGGCGATGTCGGCGACCGCCGCGATGTCGAGCGTGTCTAGCTTGGGGTTACCGACCGTCTCGGCGTACAGGGCCTTCGTGTTGGGCTTCAGCGCGCGGCGGAAGTTCTCGGGATCGACCGGGTCGATAAGGTCGATCTCGACGCCGAAGCGCGGGAGGGTATGCACGAAGAGGTTGTAGGTGCCGCCGTAGAGACTGTTGGCACTAACGATGTGGTCGCCGGCGCCTACGACGTTGAGCAGCGAGAAGGTGACCGCCGACGACCCCGAGGCGAACGCCAGCGCGCCGACACCGCCCTCGAGAGCGGCCATCCGCTGCTCGAAGACGTCGTTGGTCGGATTCATGATGCGCGTGTAGATGTTGCCGAACTCCTTGAGGCCGAAGAGGTTGGCCGCGTGGTCGGCGTCGTTGAAGACGTATGAGGTCGTCTGGTAGATGGGCACCGCACGTGCGTTGGTGCAGGCGTCGGGTACCTGGCCGCCGTGCAGGGCGAGCGTCTCGAACCCTAGCTGCTTCTGTTCTGTCTCGGTCATCTCGATTCCTCGTTCTCTTCTCTAGTGAGCGGACGTCAGATGTAGTACATGGGCGAGGCCGCGGCGCGCGCCGCGGCCTCGCCCACGGACATGGTACATAGGACGTCCCAGGCCTCGCGGCGGACTCGGTCCCAGGCCGGCTGGATGATCCTGTCGGCCTCGACCCCGTTCCTCCCGAAGCCGCCGTTGAACGGCCCCTCGACGGCCTCGACGACGTCGGCGAACGTGATGTCGCCGGGGTCGCGGGTCAGCTCGTAGCCCCCCGTCCTGCCGCGCCGGCTCGTGACGATGCCCGCCTGGCGCAGGTCGTGCATGACCTGCTCCACGAACTTGCGCGGGATGTCGCCGAAGTCGGCGATCTCGTGCGCGTGCACCGGCCTCGCACCGGATGCCAGCGCAAGACGCACGACCGCCTTGATGGCGTACTGCGTGCGCAACGAGGGGTCGAAGCTGCCCGTTTTGTCCCCTTTCCTCTAGGAATGAGGTAACTTAGTTCCCCGAGGGGTCGCACGTCAAGCGGGTGCCGATGGTTTCGTGCCTGCCGCCGAGGCGGTCGTCAGGCGGCCTTGGCGGCGGATCAACGACGCCTCGCGCGAGACTGCGACGGTGTTGCGCGCGGTAGTATCGCGAAAGCGACGGCGAAGACGCCGTGTGAACGATGACGAGGAGGCGGAATGAGCCCGCTGCCGACGTCGGTGACGATTCCTTTCGTGTTCGGGAAGCCCGTCAACATCTGGCTGGGCATGGTCCTCGCCGTGCTGGCCGTGCTGGCCGTGCTGCAGGTGCTGCTCGGCACGCGTGTACTCAAGCTGCCCTTCGCGCTGCATAGGGTCAACGGGTTCGTGATCCTGCCATCGTGAGCGTGCACGGATTCATCGGCTACATGGTCTGGTTCCACGGCTGGGTCTATTGACGATGCTCTTGGAGGAGATCAGGGCAGCTCTGCAGCGCGAGCTGCCGGGGTTGCAGGACGACGAGCCTCTGGCTCAGTACTGCGCCTACGCCGTGGGCGGACCGGCGGAGCTGCTCTACAGGGCGACGACGACGGCGCGGCTGCGCCGCGCCGTCGTCGTCGCCCACGAACTCGCCGCGCCCCTCACGGTGCTCGGCCTGGGCACCAACGTGCTGATCAGCGAGCACGGCATCGGGGGCCTCGTCGTCCTCGCCCGTAACGGCGAGGCGGACCTCGACGGCGAGTTGCTGCACGTCGGCGCCGGCGCCTCCACCGTCGCCGTCATCACCGACCTCGCCGAACGGGGGCTGGCCGGCCTGGAGTTCGCCGGCAACATACCGGGGTCATTCGGGGGCGCCGTCGTCGGCAACGCCGGCGCCTACGGCCGCTCCGTCGCCGACGTTCTGGTGGAGTGCAGTTTGATCGAGGAGGGCCGCGAGAGTCGGGCGACCGCCGCGGATCTCGGCTTCGACTACCGAACGAGCGCTCTGAAGCGAGGGCGCCGGGCGATCGTGCTCGACGCTACCTTCGCCGTACGACAGGGGGAGCCCGGCGGCCTGCTCGCCGAGATAGCCCGTGACGCCGAGCTGCGGCGCGCCAAGCACCCCCTCGAGTGGGCCTCCTGCGGCAGCTACTTCAAGAACCCCTCGCGCGAGGTGCCGGCCGCGCGGCTGATCGAGGAGGCCGGTCTCAAGGGCTTCACCGTCGGCCGGGCGCAGGTGAGCGAGAAGCACGCCAACTTCCTCGTCGCACTGCCCGGCGCCGTGGCGGGCGACATCCGCACGCTCGGCGAGGCCGTGAAGCAGCGCGTGTTCGAGCACTGCGGCGTCAACCTGGTCGAAGAGGTGACGCTGCTGGGGTTCGACTGAGCCGGGCTATACTGACCCCCGGCGGCGCCGTGCCTCGCCATCGCCCGTTGTCGCTCATCTGGGGACGCGGCGAACCCCGGCGCCCCGGCCTGCGTCTCCCACCTCGGAGGACGAGATAGAGGAACTGCCCCCCGGCCTGCTGGAAAGGGTGCGCAAGGGCCAGCCCGAAGCGCGGGCAGAGCTCTTTCGCCGCTACGCGCCGCAGGCGCGCGAGATCCTCTTCCTCCAGGGCATGTGTGACGATCTGGACGACGCGGTGCAGGAGGTGTTCCTCAAGGTGTTCCGCGCGACGCTGCCGGTCGAAGAGCGGTTCTTGAGCTGGCTCTACACCGTCATCCTCAACACGGGGCGCGACCTCGGGCGGCGGCGCAAGACCCGCCAGGGCCTCTTGCGCCGCCTCGAAGAGGTCGCGCCCGAGTCGGTCGCGACGCCGGCTTTCGAACCCACGCTCGGTGATCCCGCCATCAAGCAGGCACTGCGCGAGCTGCCGACGGAGTTCCGCGAGGCCGTCGCGCTGCGCTTCTACGCCGACCTGCCGCTCGAAGAGATCGCACGTTGCCAGGGCGTGCCGTTGGGTACAGTGAAGTCACGGTTGCACAGCGCGCTGTCGCGCTTGCGTACAGCGTTGCTCGAGACAGGGGCGAGAAGTGGTTGAGATCTCCGACGAACGCCTCATAGACCACGCTCTCGGGCTCGAGGACGATCCCGAGCTGGAGCAGGAGCTGGCGCGCTCTGGGGAGCTGCGCGAGCGGCTGCAGCTCCTCGAGGCCGACCTGCGCCAGATCGACACCGAGCTGCACGGCGTGCTGCCGGCCGTCGAAGAAGGCTGGGCGGACCTCTCGCATGAGCGGTGGCGCCGACTCCAGCCCTTCCTCGAGCCGCCGGCGGCACGGCGGAGCCGCTCGCTGCGTTCGCGGCTCCTCGTGCCGGCCCTCGCGCTGCTCGTCGTGGCCGCGCTGCTCGTGGGCGTCTTTAACCTGCGCGACGTCGGCACGCAGAGCAGCCGCACGTCGGCCGGACGACAGTGCCGCCGCCCCCGAGGCGGCGGGCATCCCCTCGGCGTTGCAGAAGGCGGTCGGCGGGCTGGCGACCGGCTACCACCAGGTGGTCGTCGCGCAGGCCGGCGCTGTGCAGGACGGCCGCCAGCCCTACGAGGTCGTGCGCGTCCTCAAAGGGCCGGCGCTGACGAGCTTGACGGTCGACCTCGGGAGCGCCACGGGGGTACCCGAGGGGAGCCTGCAGGTGGTGTACCTCGATCCACTGAGCTCACCGCCCGCGAAGGCCCAAGACGGACAGGCGACCCTGGGCACTGGCGGGGCGACCGGCGCGACCCCAGCCCCTTCCGGCCAGAACGGGGACTTCGGCGCGGGCGGCCAGCCGACGGTCGCGAGCCCTCAGGCCGCGACCGTCGACGGCAAGCCCGCCCTCGTGCAGCCCCTGCCCTCGGGAGTCGATCCCAACACGTTGAGTCTGCCCTAGCAGATGACGTCGGCCGGCTACTTCAGCGACACAAAGCCAGTCCTCCTTGAGCTCGTCGATCCCGCCGGCATGCGTGTGCTCGATGCCGGCTGCGGCGCCGGCGGCAACGGCGCCCTGATGAAGGGCGCCGGCGCCGCCGAGGTAGTCGGCATCGAGCTGCACCCGACCGCTGCGCAGCGGGCACGCGCCGTCTGCGATCGCGTGCTCGAGGGCGACCTGGCCGATCTCGATCTCGAGGCGCTCGGCCCGGCGTCCTTCGACCTCGTCCTGGCCATCGACGTCCTCGAGCATCTCCCGGCGCCTCAGGAAGTCCTTCAGCGACTCGTCGGCCTCCTCAGACCCGGCGGCCTCCTCGTCGCCTGCATCCCCAACGTGGCTCACGTCTGGGTGTTTGCCAACCTCCTCGCGCAGACTTGGCCGCAGAAGGACAGCGGCATCTTCGACCGCACGCACCTGCGTTTCTTCGCTCGCCGCGACATGGTCGCCCTGCTAGAAGGCGCCGGCCTCGAGGTCACCGCCGTGCGCCCCTACTTCACGCGCTACCGCTCCCTGGAGCTCCTTTCACTGATCGCCTCCCTGTACGTGTTCCGCAGCTTCTGGGCGCGGCAGTTCCTCCTCGTCGGGCGCAAGCCGGCGTAGGTCTCACCGGGCCGCGAGACCACGCCGCTCAGGCGAAGCCGGATCGGCGCCGGACCCAGCCGACGTCGGCGCCGGACCGCGGTCCGTCTTCGACGCAGCGGGGTATACTACCGCCGCCGTACCTCCCGGCGCGGCAGTCATCGCCCGACCGTCAGGTCGCGAAGGGGGTCACCGAGTGGGACTGCTCGACGGGCGCAATGTGCTGATCATGGGCGTCGCGAACCAGCGCAGCATCGCCTGGGCGGTGGCCAAGGCGGTCCACCGAGAAGGCGGCAGGGTGGCGCTCACCTATCAGGCTGAGCGGCTCAAGCGCCGCCTTGCGGAGCTGGCGCAGGAGCTCGCCGACGTCCCCCTCATCGAATGCGACGTGCGCGCGGACAAGGCGATCCGCAGGGCGGTCGAGGAGCTGGCTGAAGCGATGCCTGTGCTCGACGGCATCGTGCACAGCGTCGCCTACGCGCCCGCCGAAGACCTGCAGGGCAACTTCGTGGAGACGACTCGTCTGGGATTCGCCCAGGCCAACGACATCAGCGCCTACAGTCTCATCGCCGTGGCTCGCGAGGCGCACCGGCTTATGAGCCGCGGCGGTTCCGTCGTGACGATGACCTACCAGGGCTCCCGGCGGGTGATCCCCAACTACAACGTGATGGGACCGGCCAAGGCCTCGCTCGAGGCGAGCGTGCGCTACCTGGCCGCCGACCTGGGGCGGGTGGGCATCCGCGTGAACGCCGTCTCGGCGGGCCCGATCCACACCGTGGCGGCACGCAGCATCAAGGACTTCGGCACGATGCTCGACATGATGGAGAAGCACACGCCCTTGCGCCGCAACGTGACCGCCGACGAGGTCGCCGACGCCGCTGTCTTCCTGCTCAGCGACCTCTCACGCGCCGTGACCGGCGAGATCCTGCACGTCGACGCCGGGGCGCACGCGGTCACGTAGTCCGGTCGCTCGCCCTCCCGCGCCCGACGCAGCGCCGAGTGCGCCGAAGTGGTGCGACGCCGGCGCGTCGCAGTGTGCGCGCCTACTGCTGCACTGGCGGCGCCGGGGCGTCCCCGGGCGAACCCTCCCCGGGCGCCGCCGGAGCCTGCTCCGCTCGAGCAGCCGCCTGCTCCTCTTCGTAGATCTCCTGCGACTCGCGGATCATGCGGCGCATGCGCGGCGTAGCCTCATTGAGCCGCAGCGCCCACCACTCGTCGAGGGGCACCGACTTGAGCTCCTTGTACTTGAAGTAGAGGAGCACGACGATCACCGCCAGAACGATCTCAACGACAATCAGCGCGATGAGGCGCGTGCCCAGCGGCGGCGAGAGCGGTATCTGGCCGACGAGCGCCCACACAAGGGCGACGGACACGGCGAAGCCGCTCATCACGGGCTCCCCGAGGTCTCGGGCGACGGCGACGCGCCGGAGCTCGACGACGAGCCGCCGACGAGCGGCAGGGTCGGCGCCGCCGGTGGCGCCGGCAGCTTCGCACCCTTGGGCCCGTCCTGGATGTAGGGCAGGATCCGCTTGACCTGCTGCGTGGAGAGGATCTGCCCCCAGGCCGGCATGAGCAGCTCGCCCTTGGCGCCGGGCTCCGTCACCGACCCGTTCATGATGAAGTCCACGAACTCCGCCAGCGTCGCGGTGTCGTCGGGGTTGCGCAAGAAGGGAACCTCCTTGTCGGCGCTGGCCGGGTTGGGCGCCGGGGGTGGGGTGGCGTTCGGCCCCACCTGACCGTGGCACCAGATGCAGGCGTAGGCGACGTAGATGTCCGATGCCTTCGCCACGTTCTGATCGACCTCGACACCGGTGTGCGGGAAGCCGGCCAGGATGTAGGCCGCGATGGCGTTCATCTGCGCGTCGTTGATGACTCCCTTCCACGACGGCATGTTGATGACGCCGGGCTTCTTCGAGACGACGCCGCCTTCCTGCAGCACAGTCGTGATCTGCGCCGCGTTGGTGAACTTCTCATCCGCCTCGCGGTAGACGTTGTTGAGCGGCGGGATGGTGTCGTCGCCGCCCTTGTTCAGCCGGTTGGGGATACCGCCGACGCCATCGGGCGCGTGGCAGCGCACGCAGGCGAAGTCGATGTAGAGCTGGGCGCCGTCCTTGACCTGCTGGCTCACGGCGACAGTCCCTCCACCCGAGGCGCCGGGCGTCGGGCTCCCGCTGCCCGGCGCCTCGGGCGTAGCGAGGCTGGCGCAGCCGGCCACTCCCAGGGCGGCGACGGCGAGCGCGGCGACGAGCACGACTGCTCCCAGCAGCGACGGCGGTCTCATGCGGGTCCTCCTTGTCTCGCCGCTCATGACGCCACCCACCCCCAGATCGTGAGCGCCACCGTGGCGATGATCAGCACCAGGGCGATCGTGGTCGTGACCGGCTTGTGCAGGGGATTGCGCTCCCGGCTGCGGTCGACGAACGGCAACAGGATCATGGCGATCACGATCACCGCCGGCACGATGATGCCGACCTCTTCGGGCACGACTCTCAGGACTTGATAGAGGCTCAGGTAGTACCACTCGGGCTTTGTACTGGCCGGTGTCTCGAGGGGATTGGCAGGCGAGCCGAGCGCACTGGGCCATAGCAGCGCAAGGCCGCCCATGATGCCCAGGAAGAGAAACAGGATCATCACCTGCGAGGTGAACTCCTGCCAGAAGTACGGGATGAACTTCTCTCCCGGCTCGTGCTCGCGCTCCCAGTAGTAGCGGGAAGTGTGCTGCTGGCGGGGGCGACCGACGATATCGGGCATCACAGCCTCCCCGAGATGCCGTGCCGGCGGATCATCCAGAAGTGCGCCCCGAGGAAGACGGCGATGAGGACCGGCAAGGCGAGCACGTGTAGCGTGTAGAAGCGGCCCAGGGTGGCGCCGCTGATGGTCTCACCGCCGCGCAGGGTGACAAGCAGGAAGTGCCCGATCAGCGGTGTCGAGCCGGCGATGTCGGTGCCGACCCGCGTCGCCCAGTAGGAGCGTTGGTCCCAGGGCAGAAGGTATCCGGTGAAGCCGAAGCTCAGCGTGACGAGCAGCAGCACGACGCCGGCCACCCAGTTGAGCTCGCGGGGCCGCTTGTACGCCCCCGTGAAAAAGACTCGGAGCATGTGCACAAAGACGAGCAGCACCATGCCGCTGGCGGCCCACTTGTGGATCGACCGTATCCACCAGCCGAACTGCACCGTGGTGGAGATGTCGACCACGCTCTGGTAGGCGCCCGCCGGGGTCGGCTGGTAGTAAACGGCCAGCAGGATACCGGTCACGAGCAGGATCAGGAACAGGATGAAGGCGATCCCGCCGAAGCAGTAGATGTAGTTGGTAGCGTGGATGGGGACGATGCGGTTGTACTGGTCCTCCATCAACTCCTCAGTGCCGACGCGGTTGTTCACCCAGTCGACGACCGATGACGCTCTACTAGCCATCCTCACCTCCTCCTAGTGGGGATCGTGGAGCAACGGCGTGGCGCGGAGGACAGGCCGATCACAGGAACTGCCCCTTGTACCAGGCTGGGTAGGCTGCTTTCGTGAGGTCGACCCGCCCGACGATCACCGACCCACCCTGCACGTTCGCCGGGTAGGGCGGCAGGGGGAGCGTCGCCGGCCCGTGCAGCACGGCGCCGGTGTCGGAGAAGACGCTCCCGTGGCAGGGGCAGTCGAGCTTCTGGCCGGTAGGGTGCACGACACAGCCCAGGTGCGGGCAGATGGCCGAATGGACAGCGACGGTGCCTCCCTGGTTGATCACCCACACCGGCCTGCCTTCGGCCTCGGCCATCGTGATCTGGCCCGCCGGGAACTGCGAGAGCGGGCCGATGTCCACCGCTTGTCCGATGGCCGCCGACACGGCCGGGGGCGGCTTGAGGAAGCGGATGATGGGATAGATGATGCCTCCCACCGCCACGGCTCCGACGATGCCGATCGCCCATGAGAGGAAGTTGCGTCTCGTCACCCAGTACCTCCCCCTGCTCACGTCCCGAGCTCCGCGCGCAACTCCGCGCACCACTCGGTTTCGCGCATTACGATGGTGAAAAGGGGTGAGTGTCAACTGTTGCGGGTTTCGAGCGCGCCGTGGGGCGGCGAGACGCGAGTCTCGCCGCCCCGCGGCGCGCTGCAGCCCGGTGCTATCATCGCCGCGTGCTCGGGTACTACGCGAAGAACCTTGTGTCTGGCCTCACGCTGGCGGCGAACGAGCGCGTCGTCGTGCCCTCCTGGAGCACCATCAAGGTCCTGCTGGCCCTCGCCTTCTGGCGCGCGGTCGAAGAGGAGCGGCTCAGCGCCGGCTACCCCTACGCGTTCCAGCCCTGGCAGAGCGTCCGGCGGCAGCGGCGTCCTGCGTGGCTTCAGGCACGCGGCACGCATCACGCTCGCCGACCTCGCCCACCTTTCGCTGGTCGTGAGCGACAACGACGCCGCGAACATCCTGCTGGCCTTCGTCGGCCTCGAGCCGGTCAACGACCTCGCCGCCGAGCTTGGGCTCCAGGACACGGCCGTGCGGCGGCGGATGATGGACGCGGCGGCCCGGGCGGAGGGACGCGACAACGTGACCAGTGCCCGCGACCTCGGCCTGCTGTTCGAGGAGCTCGAGCGTGGATCGGTCCTCAGCGAGCGCGTGCGGGCGCAGGTGAAGGCGTCACTCGCGGCGCAGGAGCACCGTGACGGCATCGCGCGCTACCTGCCTGCGGAGGCGACGTACCTGGGGAAGGTCGGCGACGACGCGCCGGAGGGACGCTGCGCGCACGACGCCGCGCTCGTTCTGACTCCCGAAGCGCGGCTGGTGATCGTCGTCATGGGCGACGGCATCGGCGGGTACGAGCCGGTCTCGCGGCTAGGTTCGACCTTGTACGGGGCGCTGCTGACCTGACTTGCGGCCTGACCCGGCCTCTCACAAGACCGCCGGCTCGACCCCGAGCCCCGGCGCCTCAGAGGCGCGCAGCACGTCGGCGTCGACCTCGATGCCCTTGAACGGGTCGCGGGCCAGCAACAGCGCGCCGTCGAGGTCGACGTAGTCGGCGAGACCGGCGAGCTGCAGGCCGGCGGCGACGCCGAGGCTCGACGAGACCATGCAGCCGAGGAGCACCTGGAGCCCGCGACCCCGCAGGGCCGAGATCAGGCCGAACGCCGAGGCGATGCCGCCGGCTTTGTCGAGCTTCACCACGCCGCCGTCGTAAAGCTCGTAGATCTCATCGAGCTGCTCGAGGCCGAGCAGCGCTTCATCGGCGAAGATCGGTACTGAGGAACGGTCTCGCAGCCAGTCCTGGCCCTCGACGTCGGTGACTGGCAGCGGCTGCTCGACGAGCTCCGCGCCGAGGGCGGCCAGGGCCTCGAGAGTCCTGGCCGCCCGCTCGCGGTCCCAGCCCTCGTTGACGTCGTAGCGGAAGCGCTTCTCGGGGAGCGCTTCGGCCAGCCGTCGCGCCAGCTCGAAGTCGCCGTCAAAGCCCAACTTCACCTTGAGGACCTCGAACGGCATCGCCGCGCGCGCGTGAGCGATCATCGCTGCGGGCTCGTCGATGGCGATCGTGTACGACGTCGGCGCCTCGGGACGCTGCAGGCCGAGCAGCTCCCACACAGGCCGGCCGGCCTGCTTGCCCGCCAGGTCCCAGGCGGCGGCGGAGAGGGCGGCGCGCAGCGCCGGCAGCGCCGCCGCCTGCTCGGCGGCGAAGTCCTCGACGGCCGCGGGACCCTGCAGGCGCGCGACGACGCCGCCCACCTCTTTGAGGCGGGCGGCGTCGTCGCGCCGCGTCTCGCCGTAGCGCAGGTTCGGCGCGCCCTCGCCGCGACCCACGTTCCCCAGGTCGTCGAGAAGCTCTAGATAGAAGTTGCGGAAGAGCGTGTTCGTCCAGCGCGAGATGCCGAAGGGGGCGGCGGTCTCGAGATCGAGCAGCTTGTAGCGCAGCTTCGCCAAGTCACCTCGGGGTTCGGGCAGAGCAGCGGACGCCTTCCCAATCCGCCCAGCGGTTTCGCGCATCCTAGCAGGCAGTACGCACTACACTTGCCATGCCGATGAGCGTATGTCTTATATACAGCGTCAACCATCCCAGAGCCTTGGGGGGAAGCACGGCACAGCTCCTCACCGTCACCGACCTCTCGGTCGAGTTCGCCAGCCAGGAGGGGACCGTCCACGCGGTCGACCACGTGAGCTTCGCCTTGGACCAGGGCGAGCTCGTCGGTCTCGTGGGCGAGTCGGGCTGCGGCAAGAGCATCACCGCCCTCTCGATCCTCGGCCTCGTACGCATGATGAAGAACTCCACCACGACCGGGGTGATCGACTTCGAGGGCAAGGACCTTGTCTCCCTCCCCGAGAGCGAGGTGCGCAAGGTGCGCGGCCGCGACATCTCGATGATCTTCCAGGACCCGGTGACGAGCCTCAACCCGGTGCTCTCCATCGAGCGCCAGATGACGGAGGGCATCGAGACCCACCTCGGCGTGAGCCACGGCGAGGCCGTCAAACGCTCGATCGAGATGCTCAAGCTGGTGGGCATTCCCAAGGCCGAGGAACGCATCCGCGACTACCCGCACCAGTTCTCGGGCGGCATGCGCCAGCGGGTGATGATCGCCATCGCCCTCTCCTGCAACCCCAAGCTCCTGCTCGCCGACGAGCCCACAACGGCCCTCGACGTGACCATCCAGGCGCAGATTCTCAGGCTGATGAAGCGCCTCTCGCGCGAGTACAACGCCGCCATCATCGTGATCACGCACGATCTCGGCGTCGTCGCCGGCATGTGCAAACGCATCCTGGTGATGTATGCGGGGCGCATCGTCGAAGAAGGTCCGGCCAAGCCGCTCTTCCATCACCCCTTCCACCCCTACACCGTGGGCCTCTTGCGCTCCGTGCCGCGACTCGACGAACCGCGCAGCGTGAAGCTGCAGTCGATCGAGGGCCTGCCGCCCGACCTCGCCCACCTGCCGCCCGGCTGCGCCTTCGCGCCGCGCTGCAGCTTCGCAACACGCGAGTGCTGGCAGGACGTGCCCGAGCTCTTCCCCGCCATGAACGACCGCCGCTCGGCCTGCTTCCACTTCGAGAAGCTCATGCAAGCCGAGCCCGCGCGTCGGGGCGCAGCTCTGGCGGCGGGAGAGGCGGAGACGGCGTGAGCGCGATGCAGAGCCCCACCGCCACGCCGGCGAGCGCGCCGGCCGGCAACGGCGACCTGGTCACCGTCAAGGACCTGAAGGTCCACTTCCCCATCACCAGCGGCATCGTCTTCCAGCGCAAGGTGGGTGCCGTGCACGCGGTCGACGGCATCAGCCTGACCATCAAGACGGGCGAGACGCTGGGCCTCGTTGGTGAGTCGGGCTGCGGCAAGTCGACCACCGGCAGGGCCATCCTGCGGCTCGAGCCGCTGACGGGCGGCCACGTGCTCTACGAGGGCGCCGACCTGGCCGTGCTGCGCGGCGGCGCGCTGCGTCGCCAGCGCCGCCGCATGCAGATGATCTTCCAGGATCCCTACGCCTCGTTGAACTCGCGCATGACGGTGGGCGACATCGTCAGCGAGCCGCTGCTCGTGCACAAGCTCTGCCCACGCGGCGAGCGCGAGAAGCGCACCCGCGAGCTCCTCGAGCTGGTGGGCATCAACCCCAACACCTTAAACCGCTATCCGCACGAGTTCTCCGGCGGCCAGCGGCAACGCATCGGCATCGCCCGCGCCCTCGCCGTGGAGCCCAACTTCATCGTCTGCGACGAGCCCATCAGCGCCCTCGACGTCTCCATCCGAGCGCAGATCATCAACCTGCTGCAGCGTCTCCAGGGGGAGTTCGGGCTGACCTACCTGTTCATCGCCCACGATCTCTCCGTCGTGCGCCACATCTCCGACCGCGTGGCCGTCATGTACCTGGGACGCATCGTCGAGCTGGCCGAGAACTCGGTGCTCTACGAGACGCCCATGCACCCCTACACGCAGGCGCTCCTGAGCGCGGTGCCCATCCCCGACCCGGCGGCGGAGGAGATGCGCCGGCCAGTCGTGCTCAAGGGCGACGTGCCCAGCCCCGTGGACCCGCCCAAGGGCTGCCACTTCCACACCCGCTGCCCCGCCGTGCAGGAGGGGCTCTGCGACACCGAAGACCCGCCGCTCGTCGAGGTGCGGCCCGATCACTGGGCCGCCTGTCACCTGATCACCCCCGGCTACTTCCCTAACATCCGCACGGCCGAGAACATCGAACCCGAGTTCGCCGGGCCGCCGACCGAGAACACCGAGGGAGGTGACGTCTGATGGCGGACGAGCTCTACGTCGACCCCAGCGAGGCTCGGGCGGCGGCGGCCGACTACGTCGTTGAAGACGTCCGCCCCCCCGCCGAGCTCGAGGACCTGGCCCAAGGCTGGTCGCCCGACGCGGCCATCATCGAACACCGCGGGACCTGGGAAGAGGTCTGGATCCGCTTCCGCCAGGACAAGTTCGCCGTCGCCGGCCTCGTGGTGATCGGCATCCTTGTGTTCGTCGCCATAACGGCGCCCTGGATCGCCCCGCACAACCCCACGACTCAGTACGACGAGGGCCTCACCATGAAAGGCATGCCGGTGGGCTCGTCGGCCAAGTTCTGGCTGGGCACCGACACACTCGGCCGCGACCTGCTCAGTCGCCTCATGTACGGCGCCCGCGTGTCGCTCGTCATCGGCATCATGGCCAACGGGCTCGCCCTCATCCTCGGCGTCATCTTCGGGCTGACGGCCGGCTTCTTCCGCGGCGCGACGGAGACGGCGATCATGCGCGCCACCGACGTGATGATGGCCTTCCCCATCTACCTGTTGGCGGTGGCGCTCGTCTCGGTCCTGAAACCGAGTCTCTGGATCCTCATCTTCGTCATCGGCTTCGTCTACTGGACGCCGATGACGCGCGTCATCCACGGCGAGGTCCTGTCCATCAGGGAGAAGGAGTTCGTGGCGGCGGCGCGCCTGACCGGGTGCACCAACGTGCGCATCCTCTACCGTCACATCCTGCCGCACCTCGTGGCGCCGATCATCGTCTACACGAGCCTCGGCATCGCGACGACGGTGCTCTTCGAGGCGACACTGAGCTACATCGGGCTCGGCGTGCAGCCGCCCACGCCGTCGTGGGGACAGATGATCTCCGACGGCCAGAACTACTACCTCTCGGCACCCCACCTGGTCATCTATCCGGGTCTCTGCATCATGATCACCGTGCTCGCGTTCAACCTCGTGGGCGACGGGCTCCGGGACGCCTTCGACCCGCAGCAGAGGCGACAGGTAGGCGCGGCATGGCGGGGTGCACGTCGAGATGGGGTCACATGAAAAGGGGAGGGACTCGATGACGAGCAGGAGACTTCTCTGGCTGAGCGTGGCGCTGGTCGTGATCGCCGCGCTGGCGCTGGTGGCCGCCGGCTGCGGCACGACCAGCACCAGCACCGGCGGCGCGAGCCCGAGTGCCGCCGGCGGCGGCAGCCCCAAACAGGGCGGCACGCTGACCATCGGCTACCAGGGCGAGCCCACCGGGCTCGACCCGGCGATCGCCTACGAGAACGAGGCGTGGACCATCGAGAACATGATCTACAACGGCCTTGTCAAGTACGCCAGCGGCTCGGGCGAGGCGGGCACCAAGATCGTGCCCGACCTCGCCGAGGCCATGCCGACCATCTCGGCCGACGGCAAGACCTTCACCTTCAAGCTGCGGCAGGGCGTGAAGTTCCAGGCACCTGTGAGCCGCGAGGTGACGGCCGACGACTTCAAGTGGTCCTTCTATGCGCATGATGAGGCTCCCCAAGGCGCCCGCGACCTTCTTCTACGAGGGCATCGTGGGGGCGAAGGCCTACGAGAACCGCAAGGCCAGCGATGTGGCAGGCGTCAAGGTCCTCGACAACTACACGCTCGAGTTCGACCTCACGCAGCCCGATGCCACGTTCCTGAACAAGCTCGCGATGCCGTTCATGTACGTGCTCCCGAAGGAGTGGGTTGCGAAATGGGGTGACCACTTCAACCGCCACCCGCTGGGGACCGGCCAGTACATCATGCAGAGCTGGTCGACCAGCAAGATGGTGCTTCCCAAGAATCCGGACTTCTTCGATCCCAGCATGCAGTACGCCGACCAGTGGGTCTGGGACTTCACGCCGACGCCCACACGACAGGTACTCATGATCCAGCGTGGCTTGATCGACATCATGGGCAACCGCGTGGCGCCCGCCGATCTCGTGCGCGTCTCCAACGACCCGCAGCTGAAGAACAACCTCGCCAGCGCACCCTACATCGCCCTCTACTACACCTTCTACAACGTGAAGTACAAGCCGTTCGACAACAAGCTTGTGCGACAGGCCATCAACTACGCCATCAACCGCGAGAAGCTCGTGAAACTGCAGAGCGGGGCGGCCAGCGTCCTGAATCAGGTCTATCCCGAGGGCATGCCGGGTTACGAGCCCAATGCGGACTACTACCCGTACGACCCGACCAAGGCCAAGGAGCTGCTCGCCCAAGCCGGCTTCCCCAACGGCTTCAAGACGACCTACTGGTGCCTCAACACCGACCCGGCGCCGAAGATCGCCCAGTCGATCACCAATGACCTGCAGGCCGTCGGCATCAAGGCGAACCTCAAGCTGATGGAGGAATCGGCCTACTGGACCGCGACGGCGGCGCCGTCGACCGGCATCGCCATCGGCTACTCCGACTGGTACATGGACTTCCCCGACCCGTCGGACTGGATCGAACCCCTGTTCGCGAAGGCTTCCACGGAGCCCGGTGGGATGGATGCCGGCAACTGGTGGGATCCGCAGGTCGAGGCGCTGTCCAAGCAGGCGGCCGACGATGCCCGCCGGCACGCAGCGCACCCAGCTCTACACCCAGATGCAGCAGATCATCATGGAGCAGGCGGCCGTCGACCCGATGTACCAGCCGGTGGAGAACTACATGTTCTCGGACAACGTGGGCGGCTACTACATCCACCCGGTGTGGATCAACAACTATCTCGACTACTGGAGGAAGTAGCGGCGTCGGGCGGGGCGGCGGCGGGACGCCGCCGCCCCGCCAAAGCAGCCTCACGGCGCGCGACCGAGTGATGAGAACAGGCGAGGGACAGATGACAGGCAGCGGGCGGGCCGCCACACGCCGGCCCGCGGCGAGCGGAGCGCCGGCCGCGGGCCGGCCCGGGAGGCAGCATGGGTAAGTACCTCGTCCGCCGGTTGCTCTGGATGGTGGTCGTGCTCTTCTTCGTCAGCCTGCTGACCTTCCTGCTTGCCTACGCCGTGCCGGCCGACCCGGCTAAGGCCGTCGCCGGCACGCATGCCACGCCCGAGGTGCTGGCGCGCATCCGACACGACCTCGGTCTCGACAAGCCGATCTACACGCAGTACGGGCTCTACCTCTGGCACCTCGTGCACGGCAACTTCGGCTACTCCTTCCAGACCCAGCTGCCGGTCATGTCGGCCATCCTGCAGCGGTTCCCGGCGACAGTCATGATCGCCCTCTTCGGCATCTTCTTCGAGCTGATCATTGGGATCCCCATCGGGATGGTCTCGGCCCTGAAGCAGTACAGCGTCCAGGACCGCACCTTCACCGTGGTGAGCCTCCTCGGCATCGCCGCGCCGGCGTTCTGGCTGGGCCTCATCATGCTGTACATCTTCGCCTTCAAGATCCCCATCTTCCCGCTAGGTGGCTACGACGGCTGGCTGCACCCCATCTACGGCGTCCTGCCCGGCCTCGCCCTGGGCATCGGCGGCGCCGCCTGGTACTCGCGCATGCTGCGCTCGAGCATGCTCGACATCCTGAACGCCGACTACGTGCGCGCCGCGCGCGCCAAGGGCCTGCCCGAGCGCACCGTCGTGTGGCGCCACATCATGCGCAACGCCTGGTCGCCGATCGTCACCCTGCTGGGCATGGACTTCGGCTGGTTCCTCGGCGGTGTGCTCGTCATCGAGGTCGTCTTCGGCGTGCCCGGCATCGGCTGGCAGGCCTGGAACGCCATCCAGACGAGCGACATCCCGATGATCATGGGCACCGTGGTCTTCGCGGCCCTGCTGGTCGTGGTCTCGAACCTGGTCGTCGACATCGCCTACACCTGGCTCGACCCGCGTGTGAAGTACAGTTGAGACGCGCCTGCCCGAGCCGCAGCCGGCGCGCCGCGTGGACATCGAGCCGAGGCCCGGCCGTCACGCGCGAGCGGATCGTCGCGCACTCCGTCTCGTAGACGGGGGCGGGGGCGGTTAGGCCATTCTGGCCTAACCGCCCCCGCCCCCTTTGCACGCGACTCGTACCACACGTACACTTACTGATCGTGGACTGCGGCACGGGGTACCCCGGCCCGCGTTGAGACCGGCTCGCCCGGCGACGCGGCTCCGAAGTGCTCCCGTCGCCGTCGAGACACCCCGATCCGCGAGCGCGACGCGCTCCTTTACACTGGGAGGTGGTACGCACACGTCGTCCCGCGGCCTCACAGAGGCCACGAGAGGCGACCGTGGTTGAGAGACGTGACGCAGAATGCACTACGATGTGCCTGCTCATGCCGCTTTCTCGCGCCCAGCGACCTCGTCTTCTGAAGTCGCGTGAGCGACGAGAAGCGGCCCGATCACGAGTTCGAAAGGAGACCCCCGCGCGGGGAGTGACATCATGGCAGAGGTGACCCAGACCAAGCAGTTCAACCTTCTCAAACCGCTCAAGGAAGACTACGGCACCATCAAGAACTACGTCGACGGCGAGTGGGTCGAGCCCAAGACCGACCGCTACCTCGACCTCCACAACCCGGCCGACGGCAAGGTCATCGGCAAGGTGCCGTTGAGCACTAAGGCCGAGACCGACAAGGCCATCAAGGCCGCCCACGACGCCTACTGGGACTGGCGCTCGACGCCGCCCATCGTGCGCGCGCGCTACATGTTCAAGATCAAGGGACTTCTCGACAAGTACCACGAGGAGATCGCCCGCATCACCACGCAGGAGCACGGCAAGGCCATCGACGAGGCGCGCGGCGAGACGCTGCGGTCCATCGAGAACGTCGAGACGGCGGCCGGCATCACCAGTCTCATGATGGGCTACAACCTCGAAGATGGCGCGGCCAAGAACATCGACGAGACGGTCGTGCGCCAGCCGCTGGGCGTGTTCGCCTGCGTGAGCCCCTTCAACTTCCCCGGCATGGTGCCGTTCTGGTTCTGGCCCTACGCGGTGGCCTCGGGCAACACGTTCGTCATCAAGGTCTCCGAGCAAACGCCGCTCACGCTCACGCGCACCTTCGAGATCCTGCAGGACGCCGACCTGCCCGACGGCGTCCTCAACCTGGTGCACGGCGACAAGGAAGCCGTCGACGCCATCCTCGACAGCCCACTCGTCAAGGGCGTCACCTTCGTCGGCTCGACGCCCGTGGGCAAGTACATCTACGCCCGCTGCGGCGAGACCGGCAAGCGCTGCATCGCCCAGGCCGGCGCCAAGAACTTCCTCACCGTGATGCCCGACGCCGAGATCGACCGCTCGACCGGCAACATGATGGCCAGCTTCTTCGGCTGCACCGGCCAGCGCTGCCTCGCCGGTGCCAACCTCATGGCCGTGGGCGACGTCTACGAGGAGCTCACGGCGAAGTTCGTCGCCGCGGCGGCTGCGCTGAAGGTCGGCCCCGGCCTTGACGAGTCGGTCAACATGGGTCCGATCATCTCGAAGAAGAGCCTCGAGCGCGTGCACAACTACATCGACATGGCCGTCAAGCAGGGCGCCGAGGTGCTCCTCGACGGGCGCGACATCGTCGTGCCGGGCTTTGAGGGCGGCTACTACATCGGCCCGACGGTGCTCGACAAGGTGACGCCGGACATGACCCACGCCCAGGAGGAGATCTTCGGGCCGGTGGCGTCGATCATCCGCGTCAAGGACCTGGAGGAGTCAATCAAGATCACCAACGCCTCCCCCTTCGGCAACGCCGCCTCGATCTACACCACCAGCGGCCGTAGCGCGCGGCAGTTCTGGTACAAGGTGCAGACGGGCAACATCGGCGTGAACCTGGGCATCGCCGCCGCCATGGCCTACTTCCCGTTCGCCGGGCAGAAGGACTCTTTCTTCGGCACGATGCACGGCCAGGGCCAGGACGCGGTGAAGTTCTTCACCGACAGCAAGGTCGTCATCACGCGCTGGTAGCGGCTCGGGCGACTGAAGAGACAAAGGAGACGACGTGGCTCGCCAGTTCCCCGAGATCGTGGCCTACGGGTCCGCCTTTCGCTTCGCGCTCGAGGCCGAGTCGGCGTGCGCCGACTTCGCGGCCGCGGCCGGAGTGGTCGCGCCCGACGAGGCGTGGCGGGAGCGGCTCGAGATGCTCGTGTGTACCCACGACGATCGGGTGCAGAAGCTGACCGTCATCCGGCAAGAGGTCAACGAGATGATCCTCGAGCCGATCCACTCCCTAGACGGCGGCGACTACCTCGGGACGCTCGACGCCGAGGCGGCCACGGGCTGGCCGGAGGTCGTCGAGCAGCTCATCCAGGCGGAGGAGGACACAGCCCGCTACCACGAGGATTTCGTGGCGGCGGCCGAAGACGTGCTGGCGGCCAGCGCGCGGGCCTTCAAGAAGGCCGCCAAGCAGGACCGCCAGGCGGCCGAGGAGTTGCGCGCGGCCCTCTAGACCGAGCGCACTCGTAGGCCGCCTTGCGACGGGCGGCGCCGGGCGCTGAGGCGCCCGGCGCCGCCCGTCGCCACGGCAGCAGACAGAAGGGCGGCGCTCGGAGGCGCCGAACTCTCACAGGGAGACCGCTGCGGCCGATACCTTGAGTTGGCCGGCGTACTCGATATCGAGTAGGCTCACGGCGGCAGCAGGCGTCACGCTCCAGTGAGGTGAGGACCATGGACCCCAAGGACCTGTCCCGGCGAGACTTCCTCAAGCTGATCGGAGCGGCCTCCGCGGGCGCGGTCATCCTCGGCGGCGCCGGCCTCGACCTCGACGAGGCCGACGCCGCCTACCCCTACTACCTGACGGTCGCCAAGGGCGGCAACAGCGACGCCGCGGCCTGCACGCGCGCGGCGATCAAGGGCCTGGGCGGCATGGGCCGCTTCGTCAAGAGCGGCCAGACCGTCATCATCAAGCCCAACATCTGCACGCAGTACCGAACCGCAGCCTACGCGGCCACGACCAACCCCGTCGTCGTCGGCCACCCTCGTCAAGCTCTGCAAGGGCGCACGGGGCGAAGAGCGTGCGCGTCATGGACATGCCCATCGGCGCGGCGAACGTGACCGTGCAGAAGGCGGCCTGGTCCAAGAGCGGCATCAAGGCCGCCGTCGAGGCCGCCGGGGGAACGATGGCCGCCATGACCCCCCAGCGCTTCCTCAAGTACAACATCCCGTCGCACGCCAACCGCGCCATCTCCTCCTGGAACGTCTACCGCGACATCATGGAGTGCGACGTGCTCATCAACGTGCCCATCGCCAAGGTGCACGGGACCACCAAGCTGACGCTGGGCGCGAAGAACCTGCTCGGCGTGGTCACGAGCCCGGCGTCGCTGCACTCCGGCATCGGCCAGAAGGTAGCCGACCTGGCGAGCCTCATCAGACCGAACCTCACGGTGGTCGACGCCATGCGCATCCTGGTGAGCAACGGGCCGACCGGAGGCAGCCTCTCGTACGTGCGACGCAAGAACACGGTGATCGCGAGCAAGGACTTCGTCGCCGCCGACTCGCGCGCCACGCACCTCTTCGGCATGCACGGCTCCGACATCGGCTACATCAAGGCCATGGCCGCCATCGGGCTGGGCAAGATGAACCTCACCGGGCTCAACGTGCACACCTACTACGTCTGAGGGATCCCAGCACGTCCCCTGAGGAGTCTTGAGCACTTCCGAGCGGCCTCCAAGCCGCCCCGCCTCGACCGGCGGCGGTGAGGAGGCGGCCGTCCCGTCGCGCGCGCGTACGTCCAACCCGCTGAGCTGGCGCGACGCGCGCCGGCTGCGGCGCGTGGTGCAGGCCGGCGTGTTCGTTGCCTTCGTCGTCGTCCTCGTGCTGGCCGGGCAGCGCACCGCGCCTCCGTCCAAGGCCGACATCTTCTTCCGTTTCGACCCCTTGGCCGCTCTCTCGGCGATGCTCTCGCAGCGCGCCTGGCTGCCGCGCTTCGAGCTCGTGCTCGTCACGATGGCGCTCACGCTCGTACTGGGCAGGGTCTGGTGCGGCTGGATCTGCCCGCTGGGCACGCTCCTCGAATGGTTCACCTTCAGGAGGGCGCGGCGGCGGGCGCACGCCCTGCCACCGCGCCTCAAGCAGATCAAGTACGTCCTGCTGCTGGTCATGGTGGTGATGGCCGCCCTCGGTAGCCTGACGCTGCTCGTCCTTGATCCGCTGGCGCTGCTCACGCGCACGATGGCGGTCTCCGTTCTGCCTGCCCTCAACGTCGGCGTGACGCGCCTCGAAGAGGTGCTCTATCACGTGGGCGCCCTGCAGCCGCGCATCGACTGGTTCGAGGCGCACGCGCGCGGCGTCGTCGTGCCGGCCACGCAGCAGCTCTTCGCCGGCGGCCTGCTGGTCGCCCTGATACTCGTCGCCATCGTCGCGCTCAACGCGCTCGACCGACCGCTTCTGGTGCCGCGCGCTCTGCCCGTTGGGAGCGCTGCTCGGGCTGCTGGCGAAGATCGCCGTCTTGCGGCCCGTCGTGGGCGCGCCGTGCGCGTCGTGCGCGCGCTGCGCGCACGCCTGCCGGCTCGACGCCATCGAGGTCGAGACGACGGCGGGCGCCGCCGGCGGGGCGGCCGCCCCGCCGGCGGCGCCCGCCGTCGTCACCTCCGAGTGCACCATGTGCCTCGACTGCCTCGTCGCCTGCCCCGAGTCGATGACCATCGGAGTCTCGTTGCGGCCCACGCCCTGGCAGGCATACGACCCGGGCCGCCGCGAGTTCCTCGCGGCGACCGCCGCCGGGGTCGGCGCCGTGTTGCTCCTGGGCACCGGCGTCTGGACGAAGGTGCCGGCGCCGGGCCTGATCCGCCCGCCCGGCGCCGACGATGAGGAGGCATTCCTGGCCGCCTGCGTACGTTGCGGCGAGTGTCAGCAGGTGTGCCCGACCTCCGGGTTGCAGCCAGCGCTGACCGAGGCTGGCTGGACCGGCTTCTGGTCGCCGGTGCTGCGGCCGCGACTGGGCTACTGCTCCTACGACTGCATCGCTTGCAGCAAGGTCTGCCCCTCGGGGGCGATCCCGCGACTCACGCTCGACGAGAAGCACAAGGCGGTGATCGGCAAGGCCGTCATCGACCGCAATCGCTGCCTGCCCTGGTCCCAAGACAAGACCTGCATCGTCTGCCAGGAGGTCTGCCCGCTGCCCAAGAAGGCGGTCGTCCTCAAGCAACGCGCTCTGCGCAAGAACGCCGCCGGCTTCACCGACTACCTCCAGCTCCCCAAAGTCGTGGTCGACCGCTGCACCGGCTGCGGGTTGTGCGAGTACGAGTGCCCTGTCTCGGGCCGGGCGGCCATCACGGTCGAGCACTGGTCCCCGGCCGCCACGCCGTCCGGCTGACCTGCGGTCGCCCGTCTCCATGGGCGGCGTTCGAGAGCGGCGCCATTTACGAACGACCTCGTGGTGTGATGGGATTGACTGCCGGGACAGGCCCGCGACCGTCAGGGAGAAGCCATGCTGCAGAAGAAGATGCTTGCCGCGCTCAACGAGCAGATCAACTGGGAGTTCTACTCCGCCTACCTCTACCTCGCCATGTCGGCCCGCTTCCACGCCCTCAACATGCCGGGGGGAGCGAACTGGATGAACGTGCAGTTCCAGGAGGAGCTCTCGCACGCGCTGAGGTTCTTCGACTACGTGACCGGCCGCGGCGGCGAGGTCAAGCTGGGCGCCATCGACGAGCCGCCGCGTGACTGGCAGAACGGGGTCGAGATGTTCGAGGTCGCCCTCAACCACGAGCAGATTGTCACCAAGCGCATCGACAACCTCGCCGACCTGGCGCTGCAGCTCAAGGACCACGCCACGCACCAGATGCTGCAGTGGTTCATCGCCGAGCAGGTCGAGGAGGAAGCCTCCGCCGAGCTCCTCTTGGGCAAGTTCCGCCTCGGGCAGGAGTTCCCGGGCGCGCTCTTCCAGATCGACAGCGAGATGGCGGCCCGCGTCTATACGCCGCCACCGGCCGCGTAGGAGTAGCGGCGGCGGGCGGCGCGGCGGGCCATGGCCCGCCGCGCCGCCCGCCGCCGCGCCGTTCCCTTCCTGCTAGACTCCAAGCGTGATCCAGGAAGACCTCAAGCGCTCTCCCCTCTTCGCGTCACTGCCGCCGGATGAGCTCGCCGAGCTCGCCGCGCTCGCCCGGCCGGTGCGTCTGCCGGCGCATCACGTCGTCTTCTCGCAGGGCGACCAAGCCGATGCCTTCCACCTCGTGTCGCACGGACGCGTGCGCGTGTTCAAGGTGCTGCGCGACGGCCGCGCGGTCACCCTGCGCCACGTCGGCGCCGGCGAGACCTTCGGTGAGGCCGCGCTCTTCGCCGCCGCGTACCCCGCGTTCGCCCAGACCATGGATGAGACGCAGCTCTACCGCATACGGATCGAGCCCTTCCGCAGGCTGCTCGCCGAACGTCCGGATCTGGCGCTCAACCTCCTCGCCGCCCAGGCCCATCTCATGGTGCTCCTCTCCCAACGCGTCGAGGAGCTGCTGCTCCCCGTGCCGGCCCGCCTGGCGCGCTACCTGCTCGAGCTCTCCACGCAGCAGGGAACGGCCGATCTGCGCCTGCCGGTCTCCAAGCACGAGCTCGCCAACCGTCTGGGCACCGTCCCCGAGACGCTCAGCCGCGCCCTCACGCAACTCGCCCGGTCGCGGCTCATCAAGCGGCGGGGCGAGACGATCGAGATCCTCGATCCCGAGGGCCTCGATCGTCTCGCCCAGCTCCCTCCCAGCGCCAAAGGGCCGACATAGGGTCCGCTCGCCGCCGGCCACGAGCCTTTCGCGCGCGATCAGCGCCGCACCGGTCTCTTCTCGCGTCCTCCCGGTCACCGCAGCGGCCTTTGCCGACCACAGCCTCGAGATGCCTGCACAACCCCGCGTCTCCGCAGAACTGGCATAAGGGATTCTTATTTGCTTCATGAGTGAAACGCATCTATAGTCTCGCACCATCGCCATAGTGCAAACCGCATGGACCGGGAGGTTCACGAGTGAGAGCAGCAGCGACCCCTGAGGAGATCCACGACCTCGTCAACGGTCTGAACTTCAAGGAGAAGGTGGAGCGCTCGCTCGACCTCATCAACGACGCCTACAAGGAGTTCGGCGACGGTCTCGTCGTCGCCAACAGCCTGGGCAAGGACTCGGTGGTCGTCTGGGACTTGGCCAAGCGCGTCAGCGCCGACATCCGCGGCTTCATCGTCACCACGCGCTACAAGCCAGCCGAGACGAAGCAGTTCATGCTCGACCTCGTGGCCAGGTACCCGGAGACGCGCGTCTTCGCAAACGACGTCGAGATCCCTGACGAGCTCTACAAGACCGATCCCGACCGCTGCTGCGATCTTCTCAAGGTGCAACCCGTGCGCTGGGCGATCGAGGAGATGGGCGTGAGCTGCTGGGTCACCGGCCTGCGCTGCACCGAAGGGCGCACGCGCACCGACTATCTCGAGATCGAGGAGCGCGACGAGGGCCTCTTGAAGCTCAACCCGATCCTCCTCTGGCACGAGCGCGAGATCTGGCAGTACATCGCCATCTACCAGGTGCCGGTCAACCCGTCTGTACGCCGAGGGCTACCGTTCGCTCGGCTGCGCGCCCTGCACGCACATCACCACGGGGATCAACGAGCGCGACGGCCGTTGGATCGGCACCAGCAAGTGCGGCGGCGAGTGCGGCATCCACACCCGGCCGCTGAAGGTCGGAACCCCCGTCTGAAGTCGGCCGGGACTCTGGCCTCGGCGCCGCTCTGCGGCGTGGCACAGCGATGACACCCCACCCGATCGACGAGGGCACGGCCCCGGTCCAGACCGCGGCGCTGCCGGGACTCCCGGCGCCGACCGCGGCTGCCAGCGTCCTCGACCTCTCCAGGCGACACGTCTGGTGGCTTGCCGCCGCTGTGGCTTGGGGGGTGATCCTGACGTTCGCGTACGCCACCGTCGGCGATCGGCTGAACCCCTATCTCACGGTCACCGGACTGCTGATCGGGTTCCTCGTCGGCCTCACCGGCATGGGCGGCGGCGCTCTCATGACGCCCATCCTCATCTTCGTCTTCGGCTTCAAACCGACCCTGGCCATCGGCACCGACATCACCTACGGCGCCATCACGAAGTGGTTCGGCGCCTGGCGGCACTGGCGCCAAGGCTCGGTGGACCTGCCGCTCACGTTCTACCTCGCGCTCGGGAGCGTGCCGGCCACGATCTTCGGCGTAGGCCTGATCCATCTGCTCAAGAACGCCTACGGGGACCGGCTCGACAGCCTCCTCTACCGGCTGATCGGAGCGGCTCTCGTCGCGGTCGGCGTCACCCTGGTGCTGCGCTCGGTGGTGCGCGCGGACAAGGTCTACCGGCGCGAGAACATCGCCCTCCCTCTGAAGAGGAAGATCCTGACGATCGGCCTGGGGGCGGCGACGGGGTTCATCGTCGGCCTCACCTCGGTCGGCAGCGGCACCTTCTTGGGGATGTTCCTGCTGCTGGCCTATCCGCTCGCCACGAGCAGGGTAGTGGGGACCGACGTCTTCCACGCCGCCATCCTCCTCGGAGCGGCAGCGATCGCGCAGGCGAGCATCGGCAACGTCGACCCCTGGATGGTGCTCGCGCTGCTGCTCGGGTCGATCCCCGGCGTCGTCGCTGGGTCTGGCCTCACCATCCGCACGCCCAACCGCCTGCTGCGCATCTGCCTGGCGATGGTGCTCTTCTTGAGCGGCATCGCGCTGTTCGGCAAGGCCTGACGGCGGGCGGCGGGGCGGCCCGCGGCCGCCCCGCCGCCCACCCGATACCCGAACCCGCCGCGATGCCACCATGACCCTCGAGCCGGTGTCGTCGCCGATGCGCCGGACTTGGCCCACGGGCCGGTGTCGTCGCCGATCCGCCAGGCTTGACCTAAGTCAAGGGCGCGGACTGCGCTCGACCGGGTAGAGTTGTTCCTGTCAACGTAGTGATTACTCGGCGGCGCCCCCGGTGAGCCGGCGCGCGCGGCTAGAAGAGGCGAAAGCGAGGAGCCGATGACCGCGACGACAGTCCGCAAGATCGTCAAGATCGATGAGGAGAAGTGCACCGGCTGCGGCCTGTGCGTCATCCCCTGCGCCGAGGGCGCCATCGAGATCATCGACGGCAAGGCGAAGGTGATGAAGGAGGAGCTCTGCGACGGCGCCGGCTTCTGCCTGGCCGTGTGTCCCGAGGGCGCCCTCACGGTCGAGGAGCGCGAAGCCCCGGCCTTCGACGAGGCCTCAGCCGAGGAGCACACGCTCGCCAAGGCCGATGAGCGCATCACTCAGCACTGCTTCCGCTGCGGCAACTCCGAGGACGACGCCGTCCTCTTCCCCGCGCGCTACCAGGGCCAGAGCCTCTGGGCGTGCGTCAGATGCCTGCCGGCACTGATACACGGCTGACGGCAGCTCTGGCTGAGATTCCCTCCCAGCGGTAGAACGGGGCGGGCGCCGAGAGGCGCCCGCCCCTTCTGTTGCCGTGACCCGGCACGCGGAACAGCGTAGGCTGTCGAAGTCCGCTGTGTCCTGCAAGTCACTGCCGGAGGGGTAGCGGGCGCGGAGGGGAGCCCCGACGTTCTGTCCCAGATGTGGAGCCGAGTACCGACCAGGGTTCACCCGATGCGCCGACTGTCTCGTCCCGCTGGTCGATCACCTGCCGCACGATGAGACCCCGCCAAAGCACGCCCGCAACGGCGCACCCCCTCGACGGGAAGGGCCGGCCAGGCGGGACTTCACCCGTGAGACGCCTCGCCCCGACCTCAGACTCGTCACGGTGTTCGCGACAGGCGACCCAGCCCTCGTCGCGCTTGCCAAGTCCGTCCTTCAATCGGCGTCTATCGAGTTCATGACCCGTGGCGAGGGGATCCAGAACCTGTTCGGGATCGGCGGTTTGAGCGTGAGCGGCTTCAATCCGATCACCGGGCCGGTAGAGTTCCTGGTCGCCGCCGAGGAAGAGGACGACGCCAGGCGGCTGCTCGAGGACCTCACGGCCGGCCACGCCGGCGGCGAAAGCGGCCCTGCCAATCGCTAGCGCGAGATGTTCCGCCAGCATCAACGGGGCGGGGGAGCGCCATTCGGCGCTCCCCCGCCCCCTCACCTGCTGTCAGTCAGCCCCGTCGGGACTCGTCAGGGCACGTTCCACACCTGCGTGCCCAACGGACAGCGGGCGTACAGCCACAGGATGTTGGCGTTGGCGAGCCGTGTGCACCCGTGTGAGTAGCCGCGCGGAAAGCGGCTCAGTAGCCAGGGCTCGTTGGTGCCGTGGATGGCGAACAGGCCGAGGTAGCGCATGCGCCGAGGGCCGTAGGCGCCGCTCATGGAGGGATCCTTGGCGTAGATCCTGAAGTGGCCGAGCGGTGTCGGCGTCGACGGCTTGCCGAGCACGCAGTTGAAGGCGCGCACGATGTGCCCGTGCTCGTGGTAGTACAGCCGGTACTGTGACTTGTCGGCGACGATGAAGTGCGCCGGTCGCACCGGGATGTCGTAGGGGTTGCCGTCCTTCACCTTCACGATCACCCTCGTCCCCAGCCCGTCGGCGTGGTCGGCATCGGCTGCCATCGCGAGGCGGAACGCAGAGGATCCGACGGCCTTCGGCCGCCAGCGATATGTCGCTCTCGACTGCTGATCGAGCGTGAGCGTCTGCCAGGCGGTCCAGACCCCGTCGACGCGGCGCTGGAGCACGACAGTGGCTCCGGGATGCACCGGCACCACGCGCGCAGCGAACTTGACGGTGGCGCCGCTGTACGCCCACGTGGGCGCAGTGAGCGTCAGACGCGGCCGGACCGAGACCATGGTCTCGGCCGCGGCCGCGTCCCACACGGCATCGCCGACGTACTCGACCCTGTAGGTGGTGTTCCAGAGCGGTGAAGGCGTCAATGAGGCCGTCCCGGCGACGTCCGCCGTGATGCTGCGCACGACCGTGAACGAATCCTCACCGGCGCGCATGCGGCTCACGGTCAGCGTGGCTCCCGGCACATCGATGGTGCTGCTGAGGGTCACGGCCTGCCCGGCCGTGCAAACGGCGGGCGAGGCGGTGAGAGACAGCGTCGGCGCGGCCGCCTGCGCGGCGAGCGCGGCGACCGGCAGCGCGGTCGCGGCCAGGGCGATCACGGCCAATGACACGATCGGTCGAGCCCACGTCGCTCCCATGAAGTCACCGGTGCGATGCATCTGCTCGTGCTCCTCCCCTGTGGACCTTGGTCGTCAGCGGGCCAAGCGCGGCGGCCGGCGCCATTCCCGATCGGCGCGTCGTGGAGAGGCTCGGGCCACGCCCGCGGAATGCAAGGAGCAAGTACGACGGCGCCCGGCCGCTTCCTCTGACGTGAAGGTGCTGCGGCCCTACTGCAGCAAGGCCGAGATCACGGGCCCCACGAAGAAGACAGCGATCGAGAACAACAACAGGCAGAGACCGCGACGCGGGCTCACGAGGGAGCCGGCGTCGCCGCCGACGTTGCGGATCGACTCTGGCAACCCGAGGTTGAATCCCGTCAGGAGCGAGAGAGCAAAGGCGGCCCCGATCAGGCCGACCGCCCAGTCGACGGTCACGCTGACCTCCGCGGCGCCCAGCGCACGGCACACAGCCCAGGCCGCGACGTCGAAGACAAGACCTGCTCCGAACCACACGACGAAGACACCGCTGCCCAGACGCCTGCTCATCCCCTCCGTCCCGACCTTCGCGAGCCGCCGCCCCCGCTGACGCGAGACGCCGTCGTCTCCCGAAGGTCAATCGGTCGGGCAAGCCGACGGGTTTAGGCCCAGGAACACTACTGCGACAGTGGAGACTCCACCCTTGGGGGTACGCTCGTTGACTACCAGTCGACTCGAGGCCTTCAGCGACGCCGTCATCGCCATCCTCATCACGATCATGGTGCTCAGTCTCAGGGTGCCGAAAGGCACCGCCCTGAGTGACCTGCGCCCGGTCGTACCGGTGTTCCTCACCTACGTGCTGAGCTTCGTCTACCTTGCCATCTACTGGAACAACCACCACCACATGCTGCACGTGACGGAGCGCGTCACCGGGGCCGTCCTCTGGGCCAACATGCATCTGCTGTTCTGGCTGTCTCTCGTCCCCTTCGTCACCGGCTGGATGGGGGAGAACCATTTCGCCTCCACGCCGGCCGCGCTCTACGGCGTCGTGCTGCTCCTGGCGGCGATCGCTTACTACATCCTGGTGCGCGCCATCATCGCCGGCCAGGGCGAGGGTTCGTTGCTGGCCCAGGCCATCGGCGGCGACCTGAAGGGCAAGATCTCCATTGTCCTCTACGCCGTTGCGATACCAGCGGCGTTCTTGCAGGCGTGGATCGCCTACGGCGTCTACGTCGCCGTCGCGCTGGTCTGGCTCGTTCCCGACAAACGCATCGAGCGCGTCATGGCGGCGGAGCAAGAGCGGCGGGTGGCGAACGCCCCGCGATGACGACGGAAGGAGCGGCATGACCGAGGAAGCTCGTCTAGCGGAGACCCCCGCAGGTCTCGTCCCCGCATCGGAAGGCTGGTTTGTCGTGAACCTCCACGATGCGATCTGGTACGACGACGACACGTTCGGGTCGGTCTGCCACTTCGAGGGGACCGACCTCGAGTTCGAGCAGCTCGGCATCAACGTCCGGGTCCTTGAGCCGGGGCAACCTAACGGGCGCTACCACGCCGAGTCCAACCAGGAGGACTTCCTCGTGCTCGCCGGCGAGTGCCTACTGCTCGTCGAGGGCCAGGAGAGACGGCTCAAGGCGTGGGACTTCGTGCACAGCGCGCCGGGTACCGAACACATCTTCGTCGGCGCCGGCGAGGGCCCGTGCATCATCCTCATGGCCGGCAGGCGGACAACGGACAGGACCATCGTCTACCCCGTGTCGGAGCTGGCCCTGAAGCACAAGGCGGGCGTCGCCAAGGAGACGACGTCGCCGGCGGAGGCCTACGCGGAGTTCGAGTTCCCGGGACCGGGACGGCCCAGAAGCTGGGACGAGCTTCCCTGGAGCCGCGCGAGAGACTAGGCCGTCCGGCGGCTCACTCCCACCTAGTCGGGCCTGCGCTCGGATGCAGACGCGCCCGGAACGACGCGTAGGATCCCGATCATGACCAGCAGCGCCCACACCTAGCACGTAACGCCCCGCCGCGCCTCTCATCGTGTGCCACCCACGGTCATGTTGGTATCTTGTAGGAGGAGCGGCGCCGACGGCGACACGGACGCCGGTCGCATCGACGCCCAAAACGCGGCGAGACGCGACGCTCGCACGCCCCGTCGCCATGAGGAGGCAAGTGGCAGACCAGCTCACCTACTTCGGGCACGCCACCGTCCTGCTCGAGCTCGACGGCGCCCGCGTGTTGACCGACCCAGTCCTGCGCCGTCACGTCGGCCCTCTCGTGCGGCGCTCGCCACGGCCGCACGCTGCGCTGTTGACGAACCTCGACGCGATCCTCATCTCGCACCTGCACCTCGACCACTACGACCCGCCCTCGCTGCGGCGGCTCGATCGCGCGACGCCGATCGTGGGGCCCAGGGGCGGCGCCCGGCCGCTCGCGCGACTTGGTTTCACCGACGTGCACGAGCTGTCGCCGGGTGAAGAGACCGAGGTCGGTGCGCTGCGAGTGGTGGCGACTGCGGCCGTGCACGAGAAGAGCCGCCACCCCCTGAGCCGCGCGGCCGATTGTGTCGGGTTCGTCGTCGCCGGCAGTCTCTCGGCGTACTTCGCCGGCGACACGGCGCTGTTTCCGGAGATGGAAGGTCTCTGGGCCGGTCTCGACGTCGCACTGCTGCCCATCGCGGGCTGGGGGCTCACGCTCCCCGAAGGGGAGCACATGGGCCCCCTCCAGGCCGCCCGCGCGTTGCGGCTCCTGCGGCCGCGGCTCGCAGTGCCCGTCCACTGGGGGACGTTCGGGCTTCCTGGGACAGGCCTGGGGCGCCGCGGCCGCGCAACGGCGGCCGCGGCGCCCGTCACTTTCCGCCGTCACGCAGCTCAGCTGGCGCCCGATGTCGCCGTCGCGCTCCTGCGCCCCGGCGAGACGCTGCAGCTGGCGGAGGCCCTCGGTCCGCGTAGCGACGTGACGTGACGGGGGGTGCGGGGCGGCTACGCCGCCTCGCGCATCCTCAGGTCGGCCAGGTACTGGTGGCAGAAACGGACCGCGACCGCCCCCTCGCCGACGGCCGCCGCGACGCGTTTGACCGACCCGTGGCGCACGTCGCCGACGGCAAAGACACCCGGCATGCTCGTCTCGAGGGGGTAAGGTGCGCGGCCGGCCGCGAACAGCGGCCGGCCGCCCTCGGCCACTCCGGCCTCGAGCAGGTCCGATCCCGTGAGGATGAAGCCTTCTTCGTCGCGCAGGATGCTCTCCGACAGCCACTCGGTGTGCGGCTGGGCGCCGATCATGACGAAGAGGCCGGCGGCCGGGACGGTGCGCCGTTCGCCCGTGGTGAGGTTCTCGATCGTGAGCTGCTCCAGCCGGCCGTACCCCTCGCCGTCGACGATCTCACTGTGCGGCACGAGCGTCACGTTGGCCGCTCCCTCGAGGCGGGTCGTGAGGTAGCGCGACATGGTGTCTTCGAGACCCTCCTTGCGTACCACAAGGGTGACGCTGTGTGCGTACTTGGCCATGTGCAGCGCCGCCTGCCCGGCCGAGTTGCCCCCGCCCACGACGAACACGTCTGCACCTTCCAACGTGCGCGCCTCAGTCGAGACGGCGCCGTAGTAGACCCCGGCCCCGGCGAGCTCGTCCAGCTTCGGGATACCGAGTCGCCGTAGTGGATGCCGCTGGCGATCACCACCGTCTTGGGCGCAGAGCTCAGTCCCGTCGGCCAGCACGACCACGTGCCCGTCGCCCTCCGACGCGGATGTCCGTCGCCTCGTTGGCGAACAGGAAACGCGTGCCGAACGCCCACGCCTGCTGGTAGGCGCGTGCCGCCAGCTCGTCGCCGCTGATGCCACCCGGGAAGCCGAGGTAGTTCGCGATCAGGCTGCTCTGGCCCGCCTGACCGCCGATCGCATCACGCTCCAGAACGGTCGTGAAGAGTCCCTCAGAGGAGGCGTAGACGGCTGCGGCCAGGCCGGCCGGGCCGGCGCCGACGACGACAAGGTCGCATCCATCTCCCTCGGGCTGGCTCCTCACTCCGATGGCCTCGGCCAGCTCGCGGTTCGTAGGGGTCCTCGAGCACCTTGCCGCCGAAGACCACCGCCACAGGCAACGAGACGGCTCGGTCCAGACCGTTGTCCGCAAGAACCTCCTCGCCCTCCGACGAGTCGACCGGGTAGAAGCCGTAGGGCACGCCGTTGCGTTTCAGGACGTCGCGCAGCTCGTGGGCTCGCGCCGACCACCGCTCGGCCACGATCTTGACCGCCTCGAAGACCGGCTGATTCGCCCGGGACCACTGGTAGAGCTGGTCCGAGATCTCGTGATGGAAGCGCTCGTCGGTCCCCGAGTGCCACGGCTTGTTCATGAAGAACTCGATGAGGCCGTAGGCGCAGCTGTGATAGATCGTCTCAGGCGAACTCGAGTCGCCCCAGTTGACCAGCATCACGCGTCTGGCGAGCGGATCGATGAAACGCACGCGGCCGAGCAGGTCGTCGCCTCCCATCTCCGGCATCCACTGGTCGGCCAGCACCAGGGCGATGGGCTGGCCGGCCTCGTGTCGGCGCTCGAAGGTCCTCGAGTGCGGCCTTGGCCGACTGCTTGGTCACCACGCGGTAGGCGTGCTCGTAGCGGCTGCGCAGCTCGCGGTCGAGGATCGCCAAGCTCGTCAGGTCGTCGTCGACCGCCATGATCACGGGCAGGTCCACGGTGGTCCCCCTTGTTGCGGATACCCGGCACGTTCTGGTGACGGGATTGCCTGCGTTGCGAAAGAGGAAACCCGTTGCCGCCGCAGCCTTGCGCGACTCGGCCTATGGACGCGAAGGTCCGACCCCCATGGCCAGGGGCCCTCGGGGTTCTACGGCTCGAGCACCTCGAAACCCAGCTCGACGTCGTGGGCGCGTCGCGCCCCGCTGGCGACGAGCTCGATGACGATGGCCTCACCGACGACCCAGGTGACGACGCCGCGGCGGATGCAGCCGGCCACGGCCTGGTCGTCGCGGCCGAAGGCGGCGTGCAGGTGGAGCACGGGGCGGCCGGCGTCGTCGGGAAAGATCGTCCCGACGCCGGCCGCCTCGTGCACGTCGTGCAGCACGCGCTCCAGAGGCACGACGGGAGCGGCAGCGCCATCCTCGGGGCCGACGACCAGCCGACTGCCCTTGCCGGCGCCGCCGAGGAGGATCACGGCGGCGCGCTCGATGCCCGCACTGCGAGCGGCTTCCTCGATGCTCTCATGGACGATGTCGCCGTCTTCAAGGCGCACGACGAGGACGCGTCCCAGCCTCGCCTCTGAGTACTTCACCGCCGATCTCCGTTCCCAGCCGTCCAGCCCGACGCCGACACGCGGCGGACGTCGATGGGGCATGGTACCGTCCGGGGTAGTCCGGTGTCACTGTGCTACCGTTGCCTCCCATGGACCCGGATGTCATGGACCCTGATGTCATGCTGCCCGATGCCCTGAGCTTCTTCGCCACCTGCCCCAAGGCGACCGAGGAACTGGTCGAGGCCGAGCTGCTGGCGCTGGGCGCGGGCGCAGCCCGCGCCCAGCGCGCGGGGGTCTCATTCCACGGGCCGCTCGCCCTGGCCTATCGCGCCTGCCTGTGGTCGCGGCTCGCGAGCCGCATCCTGTTGCCGCTGGCCAGCTTCGCGGCCGCTGATGAGCAGCAGCTCTACGACGCGGTGCGGGGCATCGACTGGACGGCGCATCTCGAGCCGGCCGGCACCCTCGCGGTCGACGTCGCCGCCGCGCGCCCGCCAAAGGAGCTCGCCCACTCGCACTTCGTCGCGCAAAGGGTCAAGGATGCGGTCGTGGACCAGTTCCGCGAACGCTTCGGGCAGCGGCCGTCGGTCGACGTGCGCCGGCCCGACGTGCGCCTGAACCTGTACCAGAGGGGCGCTGCGGCGACGCTGAGTCTCGACCTCTCCGGGGAGAGCCTGCACCGGCGCGGATACCGTGAGGAGGGCGAGCAGATCGCGGCGCCGCTCAAGGAGAACCTGGCGGCGGCGATCCTGGTGCGCGCCGGCTGGCCGGAGATGGTGAGCAGTGGGCGCTCCGACCTGTTGGAGGAGGGGACACCCGCGCTGGTCGATCCGCTCTGTGGCTCCGGCACACTCCTCATCGAGGGCGCCTTGATGGCGGCCGACATCGCGCCCGGACTCCTGCGCGCGACGGACGGCCGCTTCGGCTTCGTGCGCTGGAAGAGACACGACCCGGCGCTGTGGGATGACCTGGTGGCCGAGGCGCGCGAGCGGCGCGCAGCCGGGCTGGCCCGGCTGCGCGCCGCTCGCGCGCGAGCCGGTGGCCGGCAGCTCTTCGTCGGCTACGACAACGACTCGCGCGCCGTAAGGCTGGCGCAGGCAAACGTGAAGCGGGCCGGGCTCGGGGGCGTGGTGGATGTCGTGCAGCGGGAGCTGGCGGCGCTCGCGCCGCCAGCTCCCGCTGCAGCACCGACCGCCGCGCCTGGTAGCGCCGCAGGCTCCAGCGCGCCCCCCCAAGTCAGCTCACCTCCCGGCCTCGTCGTCACCAACCCGCCCTACGGCCAGCGCCTCGAGAGCACGACGGCCGAGATCGTCGGCCTCTACTCCACCCTGGGCGAGCGGCTGCGCGCCGGCTTCGCCGGTTGGCGCGCAGCCGTGCTCGTGGGCGACCGCTCGCTCGGCTACCAGCTCGGCATGCGCGCCGCCAAGCTCAACACGCTCTACAACGGCGCGCTCAAAGTGACGCTGCTGCGGTTCGAGATCCCCGGCAAGGACGCAGACGGGCGGGCTCCGGCCGGAGCGCGGCTCCTTGACGGGCGGAGCCGAACAGCGCCGTGAAGGATGCGCCGGCGGCACGGGTCGCGGGTCCTTCCGTCGTCGCCGCGCGGACATCGACGACTTCGCCAACCGCCTGCGCAAGAACGCGCGTCACTGGGGCCGCACCATGCGGCGTCAGAACGTCACCTGCTTTCGCGTGTACGACGCCGACCTGCCCGACTACGCTTTCGCCATCGACCTGTACGAGGAGGCGAACGCCCGGGATACCGAGACGACGGAAGACGGCGCGCGGGCGCCGGCACGCACACGTTCAGGAGTACGCCGCACCGCCCGAGATCGAACCGGCGAAGGCGCAGGCGCGCCTGCGAGCGGCGCTGCGCGTCATACCCGAGGTCCTCCAGCTCGAGCCGCGGAACGTCCACCTCAAGGTCCGCAGGCGACAGCGCGGCGCGGCGCAGTACGAGCGCCAATCGACAGTAGGCAGGTTCTTCGAGGTTCACGAAGGGGAGCTGCGCTTCTTCGTGAACCTCACCGACTTCCTCGACACGGGGCTCTTTCTCGACGGCCGCCTCACGCGCGCCCTCCTGAGAGACACGGCGAGAGGAGCGCACGTCCTCAACCTGTTCGCCTACACGGCGGCCGCGACTGTCGCTGCCGGCAAGGGCGGCGCCGCGAGCACGACCTCGGTCGATCTCTCGCGCACCTACCTCGACTGGGCGCGCCGCAACCTCGAGCTCAACAAGCTCAAACCGAGCCGCAACCGGCTCGTGCAGGCCGACGCGCTCGAGTGGATCGGTCGCCCGCACGACGGCTCGCCCGACGCGCCGCGGCGAGTACGACCTCGTCTACCTCGACCCGCCCACCTTCTCGAACTCGAAGAGGATGGGACGGGCGACCTTCGATGTGGCGCGCGACCACGCGGATCTCATCCGCGTGGTCGCGCGCCGTCTGCTGCGTCCCGGGGGCACGCTGCTCTTCGCCGGCAACGCGCGGCGCTTGCGCATGGAGGTCGAGGCCTTGACTTCGTCCGGCCTCGACCTCCACGACCTGAGCGCCGCCACGCTGCCGCCGGACTTCGCCCGCTCCGCACGCGCGCATCACCTGTGGCGGATCACGGCCAGGAGCTGAGCGGCGCCGAGAGCTCCCAAAGGAGCGGGACCGCCGACCCGGCCAGCGTCCGTCAACCTTGGTAGACTCCTCCTCGTGTCTTCTCCTGGCCGAGTGCTCCCCGTCACACCTGCGGCCGTCGTGCTCCGCGACGTCTTCGGCTTCCCCTCGTTCCGTCCACAGCAGGAGGAGATCATCGAGTACGTGATCGGCGGGGGAAGCTGCTTCATCCTCATGCCGACCGGCGGCGGCAAGTCACTGTGCTATCAGATCCCGGCCATGGTGCGTCCCGGCGTCGGCATCGTGGTCTCGCCGCTCATCTCGCTGATGAAGGACCAGGTCGACGCGCTACGCGCCAACGGTGTGCGAGCCGAGTTCTACAACTCGTCGCTCGAATCGGCCCCGGCGCGCAAGGTGCTGGCGCGCCTGCACGCCGGCGTGCTCGACTTGCTCTACGTGGCGCCCGAGCGGCTCATGACCGAGGGGTTCCTCCAGCGCCTGCGCGGGCGGGACGGCGGAGTCATTACCGACGGCGGCAGCGGCCTCGAGACCGACCCTGGCATCCCCATCGCCCTCTTCGCCATCGACGAGGCGCACTGCGTCTCGCAGTGGGGACACGACTTCCGTCCCGAGTACATCGACCTCGGACGCCTGCGCGGCCTCTTCCCCGAGGTGCCGGTCGTGGCCTGCACCGCCACGGCCGATCCAGAGACGCGCGACGACGTGCGCCGCCGCCTCGGCCTGGCCGATGCGCCCCTCTACGTGGCCGGCTTCGACCGGCCCAACATCAGGTACACGGTCGTGGAGAAGAGTCACCCCTCGGAGCAGCTCCTCGCCTTCCTGAAGCAGCACGAGGGCGAAGCCGGCATCGTCTACTGCCTGAGCCGCAAGCGCACCGAGGAGGTGGCCGAGCGGCTGGCGGCGGCCGGCTTGCCGGCCGCCGCCTATCACGCCGGGCTCCCCGCAGCCGAGCGCGAGCGCGTGCAGGAGGCCTTCGTGCGCGACGAGATCCTCATCGTCGTCGCCACCGTGGCCTTCGGCATGGGCATCGACAAGCCCGACGTGCGCTTCGTCGTGCACTACGACCTGCCCAAGACCATCGAGAGCTACTACCAGGAGACGGGGCGGGCAGGCCGGGACGGCCTGCCCGCCGAAGCCCTCTTGCTCTTCGGCCTCGCCGACGTGGGCATCGCTCGCGGGCTCATCGAGATGGGCGACAACGCCGAGCGCACCCGCATCGAGGCGCACAAGCTCAACGCCATGGTCGGCTTCGCCGAGGCCACCGCCTGCCGCCGCCGCGTGCTGCTGGGCTACTTCGGCGAGCGCCTCGGCGACGACTGCGGCAACTGCGACGTCTGCCTCGATCCGCCTGAGACCTACGACGCCACCGAAGATGCGCGTAAGGCGCTCTCGTGCGTCTACCGGCTGCGCCAGCGCTTCGGTATGGGCCAAGTGATCGACGTGCTGCGCGGCGCCGAGACCGATCGCGTACTGCAGCTCGGACACGACCGCCTCTCGACCTACGGCATCGGCGCCGACCAGAGCCACGATGCCTGGGCGGGCCTCATCCGCCAGCTCATCCACCACGGCTACCTCGCGCAGGACATCGCCGCCTACTCCGTGCTCAAGCTCACGCCGGTCGCGGCACCGCTGCTGCGTGGCGAAGAGACGCTGACCCTGGCCCGGCCGCGCACGCGAGTGGCCAGGTCGAAGACGAAGAGGCCGAAGCGGTCTGCGCCGGCGAAGGCCGCGACCGCGCGGCGGGCTGGGCGGACGGGCGCAGTGGCGGCATCTGCCGCTGCGGGCGCGGACGGGACTCTGGGCGAAGCGACAGCCGGCGACACGACCAGCGGCGGCGGGCGGCTCGACCTCGTGCCCGACTGGTACACGGGCGGACGCCCGGCGCTCCTCGACGAGGAACAGGCGAGGGCTGCGGCCGGCGCGGAGGCGGGCGAAGAGCTCCTCGACTACGACGAGGAGCTCTTCGCCCGCCTCCGCGCCCTGCGCAAGCGCCTCGCCGACGCGCAGCATGTGCCGGCGTACGTCGTCTTCAGCGACGTCACCCTGCTCGAGATGGCCGCCGGCAGGCCCACCAGCGACGAGGAGCTGCTCGAGATCACGGGCGTCGGGCGACACAAGCTCGCGCGCTACGGGCCGGCGTTCCTCGAGGCCATCGCGGGCGACGACCCTCAGCCCGGCGAGGCGGATCCCCCCCTATAATGGCCGGCATGAAGCGCCCCGACAGACGAGCGCTCATCGTCGCCTTGGCCGCCCTGCTGGGCGTGGCGGTGGTCGTCGCTCTCGCGCTCGTCGCGGGCTGGCCACGGGCCAGCACGGCGACGGGCTCCGCCTCGCCGGTCGCGAGTCTGTCACCGTCGCCGTCGTCGGCAGCGTTGGCCTCGGCGACGCCGACCCCAAGCCCATCGCCATCCCCGTCGATCACCCGGCCGCCCATCGTGCGCGACTACATCCCCTACGGCAGCGCCCGCCGCCGCCAGATGGCCGCCTACTCCCTGCGCCACTACGGCGCGCGGACGTGGCGGCTCCGCCCCCGCGTCATCGTCCTCCACTACACGGCGGGCTCGACCTACGCGGGCGCGCGGGCGGTGTTCGCCGCGAACGCTCCCAACCTCGGCGAGCTGCCCGGCGTCGCGGCGCACTTCGTCGTCGCCAAGGGCGGGACCATCTACCAGCTCGTTCCCTTGAACGTGCGCGTGCGGCACGCCATCGGCCTGAACCACCGCGCTCTGGCGATCGAGATGGTCCAGGAGGGAGGGTCCGGGCCGCGCTGGGCCGACGCCCAGATCCTTGCTCGCAAGCCGCAGATGCGCGCCGCGCTGCGCCTGGTGCGCTACCTCCAGGCGCGCTACGGGATCCGCATGCGCAACGTCATCGGGCATGCAATGGCCAACGACTCGCCCTACTTCCGCGACCGGCTCGGCTGGCGCAACGACCACACCGACTGGCTCGCCGCCGACGTGCGCGTCTTCAGGTCGAGGCTGAAGGCCCTCCGCTGACGCGCGGCCCGCGACCACGCCACCCCTTCACGCCGCACCACCACGTCACCACTAGTCAACGACCCTTCCCCAGCGCATACTGCCCCCATGCCGATGCTCGACCTGACCGGGATCCACTTCCTCGTCACCTACCGTTGCCTCTACCAGTGCGACCACTGCTTCGTGTGGGGCAGTCCCGACCAGGATGGGACCATGACGCTGGCACAACTGCGCGACGTGATCGACCAGGCCGTCGCGCTGGGCACCATCGACAATGTCTACTTCGAAGGCGGCGAGCCGACACTCGTCTACCCAATCGTCGTTAGCGCGGCGCGCCACGCCCGCGAGCGCGGCCTCGACTTCGGCCTCGTGACCAACTCCCAGTTCGCCGAGTCGGTCGAGGACGCCGCCGTGTGGCTCGCCCCCTTCGCCGAGCTCGGCATCGCCGACCTCTCGGTCTCGGCCTACCCATACTTCGGGGATGTGATCGAGCCACGCCTGATCCGCAACGCCGTGGAGGCCGCGCTCGGGCTAGGGCTGGGCGATGCGCTCGGCGTGCTCGAGGTCGGCGCGGCGGCAGACCTCGCCGACCTCGGCGTCGCCTGCGGCGACCCGGGCGAGATCATGTACAAGGGGCGGGCGGCTCGCGTGCTCGCTCCCGAGCACGCGAGCCGCCCGCCCGACACCCTCATCACCTGCCCGCACGAGGACTTCGTCGCGCCCGGACGCTGCCACGTCGGCTGCGACGGGGAGCTGCAGCCCTGCCAGGGCCTCAGCGCCGGGAACATCTTCGCGAGCTCCCTGGCGCAGGTCGTGGCGGACTACGACCCGGAGCAGAGGCCGGTGGTGAGGGAGCTCATGCGCGGCGGTCCGTGGGAGCTGAGCCGGGCGACTGGCCTCGCCCCCGAGCGCGACCTCTACGCCGACGAGTGCCACCTCTGCTACGAGCTGCGCTCACGCCTGCGCGACCGCTACCCTGAGGTGCTCGTGCCCGACCAGTGCTACGGGGTCGGGCTGCCGGAGCTGTCCGAGCCGGTTGGCTCGGGCGACGCCTGACTCTAGAACGAGTCGTTCAACAGGGTGGCGACGATCCCGGCAGTCTTGCCCTCACCCCGTCAGAGGCAGCGCGCGAAGTTGCGCACGATGGTCGTGCAGAGCGGCACCGAACCGGCGACGATCTCGCTCCTCACCTCGCGCAGGTGCTTCCCGAAGGCGGGATCCTCGCGGTCGGCGTCGTCGAGCCAGTGCTCGAGCAGGTCATCGTCGACCTCGGGGTGGAACTGCACGCCCCAGGCACGTCGCCCCAGCCTGAACGCCTGCTGACCGCCGCCGCGCTCGGCGAAGAGCAGCGCCTCCGGCGGCGCCTCGAACGAGTCCACGTGCCACTGCAGTGTCGAGAAGCGCGGCGGCAACCCGTCGAAGAGCTCGTCGTCGCCGGTCACGTCGATCGACACCCAGCCCCGCTCGGGACGCTCGCGATGGTACACCCGGCCACCGGTCGCCGCGGCGAGCTGCTGCGCCCCCAGGCAGATGCCCAACACCGGCACGTCGTGATCCACCGCCTCGCGCAGTATCCGGCGCTCGCCCGCGAGCCACGGGTAGCGCTCATCTTCGTCGGTGTTCATGCCGCCGCCCAGGGGGATGATCGCCGCCAGCGACGACAGCTCGGTCGACGAGGGCACGGGGTCACCCGCCCACAGGTGCCGCACGGCGCACGCGATCCCCTCCGCCTCGAGCACAGCGCCGACGGTCCCCGATGGGCTCACGGCCTCGTGCTGAAGGATGACGACCGGCCCGTGAGGGGCGGTCTTCCTTTGGTCCGTCGTCATGCCTGGGATCCTCCGTGGGCCGGTCGTCGCCGTCACCGGGCGCGATTGGATCGGGCGCGGCTGGGGCGGGCGCCTCCGGCCGCCCCAGCCGCGCCTACTCTACCCCCCGCGCGCCGGCCCTACGCCTGCCCGAGCAGCGCCTTGAGCCGCATCGCGTCGTGCGCCGCGTAGCCGCGCTGGTCGTTGTCGAAATAGACCCGCACCTCGCGCCCCTCGTGCGCCCACGCGGCACACTTTCCTGCCCACTCGGCCAGGCTCGCGTCGTCGTAGCTGCCGCTGTAGCGCCCAGGACCGTGCAGGCGCACGTACACGAGCGGCGCGGTGACGATCTCAGGGGTCGGCCTGCCGTGCAGGTCGGAGATGCAGAACGTCGCCGCGCGGCGCTCAAGCGCCGCGTACACAGACGGATCGAACCACGTCGTCTCGCGAAACTCGAACGCGGCGGACGA
Source organism: uncultured Actinomycetes bacterium (assembly GCA_963725665.1). Taxonomy (GTDB): domain Bacteria; phylum Actinomycetota; class Thermoleophilia; order UBA2241; family UBA2241; genus CAVRZA01. Next base: position 149,245 of record CAVRZA010000011.1, read on the forward strand.
CCCCGTCGGGAGCAGCTCCAGAAAGGCCTTCAGGCGCTCCAGGCGCAGCGGGAACGAGGGTGGCAGCTGAAAGAGGAGCGGCCCGAGCGCTTCGCCCAGGCCGCTCGCGCGCTCGACGAACTGCGCCAGCGCCTCCTCGGCGCCCGCCAGTCGTCGGTAGTGGGTGATGAACCGCGTCGCCTTGACCGCGTAGCTGAAGCCGCGTGGAGCGAGGTCGCGCCAACGCCTCACGGTCGTGTCGGACGGCAAACGGTAGAACGAGTTGTTGATCTCGACCGTGGCGAAGCGCTGCGCGTAGTAGGGGAGGAAGTCGGCCGGTCGCACCTCGGGCGGGTAGAACGGCCCCCGCCAGTGCGGGTAGGACCAGCCGGACGTGCCTACGAGGACTCCTGCGACCATGACCACCCCATTCTAGCCGTCGGGCATCGGAGCCGGGATCGCAGACGAGCCCGGCATCCTCTTGTTTGGGGCGGGGAACAAGGAAGCTGCACCACAGGCGGCCGGAAGCGGCCGCCCCAGACCCGAGAGAGGATGATCACGTGGCACGACCGATGAAGCTCGTCTCCACCAACGGATCGGCAATCGTGGGCACGGGCCCGATGGCCGGCGAGGCCTCCGACGCCGAGTTGCTCGACGCTTACTCCGAGGCGGTCATAGCCGCCGCCGAGCGCGTCAGCCCATCGGTCGTGAACATAGAGGTGACACACGCGCAACGCCGGCCGACCGGGCGCGGGCCGCGCCCGCTGCCGGGACGTCCCGACGAGCAACGAGGCACGGGCTCGGGCTTCGTGTTCACGCCCGACGGGTTCATCCTCACCAACAGCCACGTCGTGCACGATGCTTCCTCGACCATCGTCACGCTTTCGGATGGGCGGGAGGCGCCGGCGCAGCTCGTGGGCGACGACCCAGACACCGATCTGGCCGTCATCCGCATCGAGGGCCCGACCGTCCAAGCCGCCGAGATGGGCGATTCGCTAGCCCTGCGCGTGGGACAGCTCGTCGTGGCCATAGGCAACCCCTACGGCTTCCAGACCACCGTGACCGCAGGCGTGGTCAGCGCCCTTGGGCGCTCGTTGCGCTCTCAGAACGGGCGCCTCATCGACAACCTGATCCAGACCGACGCGGCCCTGAACCCCGGCAACTCGGGCGGTCCGCTCGTCACCTCGAGCGGGCGGGTCGTCGGCGTGAACACGGCCGTCATCCTTCCCGCCCAGGGGATCTGCTTCGCCATTGCGGTGAACACGGCCGTCTTCGTCGCCGGTAAGCTCATCAAGGACGGCCACATCACCCGCGGCTACCTCGGCATCGCCGGCCAGACTGTGCCCGTCCACAGGCGCCTCGTGCGCTTCTTCCACCTGCCCGTCGAGACGGCGGTGCTGGTGGTGGGCGTGGAGCCCGACAGTCCGGCGCAGCGCGCCGGTCTGCGCGAAGGTGACCTGTTGATCGCCTACAACGGCCGCGAACTGCCCGATGTCGATACACTGCACCGCATACTCACCGAGGACGAGGTCGGCGCGCGAGCGGAACTCGGGGTGATCAGGCGCACGCAGAAGCTGTCGCTCGATATCATCCCGGCACGGGCTGCCTGACCGGGCGCCGGGGCGATCCCGCGCACAGCGCCCGCCGCAGGCGAAAGGAGAGAAGGATGCCGGCTCAAGAAGGGAAGTGGCGCAAGTCGCCGCCCGAGCTCATCGACACGCTGCACGAGACCGTCGGCGCCGCGCTCCCCGATGACGCTGCCGTCGACTTCCGGCCGATGTTCGGCTATCCGTGCTACTGGACCGGGGGCAACATGTTCTTCGCCACGCACCAGGACAACTTGATCCTGCGGCTGTCAGACGAGGACCGCGCCGCTTTTTCCGGCGTCCCCGACGCGCGGCTCTTCGAGCCGATGCCCGGTCGACCCATGAGAGAGTACGTGGTCGTCCCGCCCAAGCTCGTGGCCGATCGGGCGACGCTGCAGGAATGGGTGGCGAAGGGCTATCGCTACGCGGCCTCGCTGCCGCCCAAGGAGAAGAAGGCCAATAAGCGGCCGGCGTCGACCGAAGCCAAGGGGTAGCCGGCGGGGCGAGCCCGCGGTGAACAGAGTCAGGGGAGGACAGACATGAGTGGATCGGGAGCGAACGGCGGCGGTGCGCCGGGCAGCGCTGCAGAGGAGCCCGTGGGAGGCGTCGGCGAGGAACGCGCCTGGCGGGTACGCACCGAGCGCCTGCGTGTGACGGGCGGCGACCTCTACGGCAAGCTGCGGCAGCTCGTGCACGAAGGCAACGTGCGGCGCATCATCATCAGGGGCGGCGACGAGCGCGTCCTGATCGATATCCCCGTGACCGTCGGCGTCGTGGGCGCCGTGCTGGCGCCCTTCGCGGTGGCCATCGCCGCCCTGGCTGCCATAGCGACGCGTTGCACGATCGAGGTCGAGCGCGTCGAGGAAGAAGCGCCGGCGGGTAAGGCTGAGGCGGCAGCCGACGCCCAGGCCGCCGCAGGAGCCGAGACCACGGGCACCCAGACGGGGGCCGAAGCTCCCTCCGCGCAGAGGGCGAAGAAGACCAAGGGCTGAAGCCGCCAGACGAGGCCGCCCCTCGGGGGGCCGGCGACCTCAGTCGATGAGACCGTCGACGCCCGGCACGTCGACCGGCTGTGGCGGCACCGGGTCCTCCGGCAACCCCTCGACGTGCTCGATGGCGCGCTGGGCGGCGGCGCGGCCCTCGCGGATGCAGTCGCCGATACCGATGCCGTGATAGGCGCCGCCGGCGATCTCGACGCCGGGCACACGCGCCACCTCATCTTCAATGCGGCGCACCAGGTCGGCGTGACCGACGCGGTACTGTGGCATGCCGAGAGGCCAACGGAAGACTCGCGAAAGCACGGGTGTCGCGCGGATGCCCAGGACGACGGCGAGCTCCTCGCGCACCAGCGCGAGGAGCTCGCCGTCGTCCAACGTGGCGTACTGCTCGAACCCGGCCCGACCGACGAAGCTGCGCACAAGGACGTACCCCTCGGGGGCGCGCCCGCTGAACTTGGTCGAGCTCCAGGTCGTCGCCATGACGCCGCGTCCCTCCGCGCGCGGCGTCACGTAGCCGAAGCCGCGCAGCGGGTGCTGCACCTCGGCGCGGCGGAACGCCAGCGAGACGGTGGCCGACGTCACGTAGGGGATCGAGGTGAGCCCGGCTGCGGCCTGCGGCGCGATGCCCGCCAACAGCTCGCCGCTGGCGAAGGCCGGCGTCGCCAGGACGACGGCGTCGACGACCTCCGTCGTGCCGTCACTGAGCGTGAGGCGATAGCGGGCGGTGACGCCCGCCTCACCGCGCCCCGTCTCCGCAGCCGTTGGGTCCAGTCGCTCCACCGATATCCCGAGGCGCAGGCGGTCGGCCGGCAGCGCCGCCTGGACCGCGTCACTGAGGTCGCCGAGGCCGGTCGCGAACGAGAGAAAGTAGGAGCGCCGGCGCTCCGGCGGGCCCGCGCCCGCCGGCGCAGCGGCGGCGCGGGCGCGGGCCCGGCGGCGCTGCACCATCCCCACCGTGAGGCTGCGGTACTTGTTCTCCATCTCCAAGAACATGGGGAAGGTCGAGCGCACGCTCATGAGCTCGGGGTTGCCGGCGTGGATGCCGGCGACGATCGGCTCGGCGATCTTGTCGAGCGCCTCGCGCCCCAGGCGGCGGCGCACGAAGTCGCCGAGGCTCTCGTCGCCGCCGCCGCGCGCCGCAGCGCCGCGGGGCAGCATGAGGTCGAGACCCATACGCGCCTTGCCCGGCCAGGAGATCAGGGAGCTGAGGGCGAAGGGCACGAGGCGCGTCGGGACCATCAGGATCAGCCCCTCGGGCAGCTCGTGCAGCCGCCCGCCGGAGTAGATGAAGCTCTTGCGGATGGCCTCGTTGGAGTCGAGCACACGCTCTTCGATGCCGAGCTCGCGGGCGAGCTGGATCGGCCAGGGTTTCTCGACCATGAAGGAGTCCGGTCCGCCCTCGACCACGAAGCCGTCGAGGCGCTCGGTGTGCACCTTGCCGCCCAGACGCCGGTCCTTCTCGAACAGCAGCCAGTCGACGGATCGGCCGCCGCGGCGCTGGCTCTCGAGCTCGTAGGCCACCCCCAACCCGGCCATGCCGCCGCCTATCACAGCGACGCGGCGCCGTTGCTCTTCGGGCATGAGGCTCACCCCGCCGCGGGCGACGATAGATCGGGCAGGGGCCGCAGCGCGAGGTACCTGATCACGGCGTCGGCGAGCGCCGCGATGCAGCGCCGCGAGTCGTTGGCGGGCTCGCTGCGCAGGTAGTGCATGCCGGCCTCCTCGACCACCCGGCGCAGCACGACGTCCAGGTCGTACAGGGTCTCGACGTTGTCGCAAAGGAAGCCCACGGGCACGACGAGCAGCTTGCGCCAGCCCTGAGCGGCGAACTGCATGGCGACGTCCTCGACGTCGGGCTCGAGCCACCGTGCATCGCCCCGCCGGCCCTTGCTCTGCCACGCCAGGCGCCAGTCACCCGGCATGATCATGGGGAGGAGTTGCGCGATCGTGTGCTGGATCTCGTCCACGTAAGGATCGCCCCCGAGGATCGTCTCCTCGGGCACGTTGTGCGCCGTGAACAGCAACGCGTACTCGCTCGACTCGCGTCCGTCGAGGGCGCGCGCCACGTGCTCGCTGATCGCCTGCACGTACTGCGGGTCGGCCGACCAGCCCTCGATCAGCGGCACGTCGGCGCGCCTCGTCTCGGCGAGGGCCTTCTTGTACGTGTCGGTGGTCAGGCGCGACGTGTAGGGCGAGAGCGAGAGCGCCAGCACGTCGTGCGCGTCCAGCCCGGCCAGGGCCTCGGCGACGCTCGGCGGGGCGTGCAGATATCCGGGCCGCACGCGCACGACAAACCCCAGCCGCTGGGCCAGCTCGGCCTCGAGAGCCTTGGCGATGCGCTCGCTGATCTCCATCAACGGTGAAGCGCCGCCCACGGCGGCGTACTTCTCCTCGACCGCGCGCAGCAGTTCGGGCGGGGCCTCGACGCCCGTCAGCCGCACCATGAACGCGGGGATCTCCTCGAGGTTGCGGGGACCGCCGAAGGAGAGCAGAGCGACGTCGAGGACGGAACCGCTCGCGCTCGAGCCCGTCGCCGCCATCTCAATCGGCCGTTCGCGACGAGAGACGATGCACCGTGTCGACCAGGAAACGCACATTGTCGGGCGGCGTCTGCGGCAGGATGCCGTGGCCCAGGTTGAAGACGTGTCCCGGGCGTCCCGCGGCGCGGCGCAGGATGTCGGCCGCGCGCTCCTCGATGCCGGCCTGCGGTCCGAGCAGCACCACGGGGTCGAGGTTGCCCTGGATGGCCACGTCGTGGCCGATCTCGTCCCAAGCTCGGTCGAGGTCGATGCGCCAGTCGACGCCGATCACATCGCCGCCCTGCGCGCGGACCAGCGGCAGCATGCCCTCGGCCCCGTTGACGAAATGGATCACCGGCGCGCCGTGCCCGCTCACACGAGCGAGCACGGCGCGCGTGTAGGGCGCGACGTACTTCTCGTAGTCGTACGGCGCCAGCGCGCCGACCCAGGAATCGAAGAGCTGCAGACACTGCGCGCCCGCGTCGATCTGGGCCAGCAGATAGCGCGACACGGTCTCGGCGACAACCTCCATGAGGCGGCCCCAGGCGAGCTGGTCCGAGTACATGAGGCCCTTCACGAGGGCGTAGGAGCGCGAATGCCCCCCCTCGACGATGTAGCTCGCGAGCGTGAACGGCGCCCCGGCGAAGCCGATCAACGGCAGCCGGCCAGCGAGCTCAGCCCGCACCAGGCGGATGGCATCGAGCACGTAGGGCAGGTCCTCCCGCGGGTCGGCGGCGCGCACCTGGTCGAGGTCGGAGGCCTCCCGGACGGGGCGCTCGATGACGGGGCCCTCGTGGTCGGTGAAGTGGAAGCCGATGCCCATGCCCTCGAGCGGCAGCAAGATGTCGGCGAAGATGATGGCCGCATCGAGGTCGAAGGCGGCGACCGGCTGTAGCGTCACCTCCGCGGCGACATCAGGCCGGCGGCACATCTCCATGAACGAGAGCTTCTCCTTGATGGCCCGATACTCGGGCATGTAGCGCCCGGCCTGGCGCATGAGCCAGACGGGCGTGGCGTCGACGGGGCGGCGGGCACAGGCTTCGAGGAAGCGCACGGGCAGCTCTTCACGCGATCGCAGGGACGGGCCGGACGCTCATTGTAGCCTCTCGCACGCAGGCGCGCACGACGACGGCTCCCGCCGGCCACCCTGCCGGTGCGCTCTGACCACTGCGTCAGAGGGCGGGTCGGTATCCCTCGCCGAGCGCCGCCCTGTGGCAGGTGGAGCACACGGTGACGTGTTCGCCGCCGCGGATCGGCGACACTAGGGTGAAACGACGCACGTCGCGGTCCAGGGGACGACCGCACAGCGAGCAGTGGATGAGATAGCTCTCCGGGGCCGGAACGACCTCGAGGTGTCTTTTGCGATCGTGCGAGCGAGGCCGATCACCGGGTGACGGAAGCGGGACGCCCTGCGCCATCACTTCCTCCTTCTCGGGGCCGAAAGCAACGTCCGTCGGGTCTCCCCGTGACACGTTGAGCAGCCATATTCCCGGCGGGGTCCACACCGTAACGCCACCGTTGCCCATCCCCGGGGAGCGGCGCACGGGACGCGCCTAAAGAGCACGGGGCGATGGGCCGACATAAGAAGGAGGGCGGCTGAAGCGGGCTTGCGGCGCATGATCCGACCGACTGCGCCGCGAGCCGGAGGCGGATGTGTGGGCAGCGGGAGGTCGACCATGAAGTGCGCCATGGCGCTCGTGATCCTGGTGTTGAGCGGCGTTGTCGGAGCGACGTTCGCCGGCCCCGCGTTCGCCTCACACCAGCAGGCGCTCCTCCTCCCGAGGATCACGCACGCTGGCGACGAGAGCGGAGCCGTGGTCCCGCATGGGATCACTGCGCTTGCGGCGCAGGGCGGCGCCGGCGCCGTCAACGGCACGGTGTACGCGTTCGACGGCAGTCGAATCGAGGCGGCACAAGTCTACGCCGGCTGGCGCGAGGGCGACTCCTCTACTTTCCTTGATCCGGTGTCGACCGACGCCTCGGGGTTCTACTCGGTGACCGGCGTGCCGGCCACGAGCCTCGGCGTCGTCCAGGCTACGCTCGCGTCGGATGATTACTTCCTCAGGAAGGGCCTGACCTTCGCAGACCCCGGACCGAGCACCTTCGACCTGCGCCCAGGGACGATTGGCTTCACCACGACGCGCGTGACGAGCGGCTGGGGCACCTGGACCTCCCTGGCCGTCTACACGGCGGGCAGCGAGGGCGAGGCACGAACGATCTCGACCGCCGGCGTGAACGGCAGCGCCTGGGCCATGGCGCCTGACGTGAGCTACGCAGTCGCCTACTACTGGTCGAACGAAGCGGCGGAGTACCGCTTCCCCTCTGCCGCGTCGGTGACGCCCGGGGCCGACGCGGGGGTCACGGCCGCCTTCAAGGAAGGTTCCGCCTTCAGGATGTGGATCGCCAAGCCGTACTGGTGGTCGGGCAAGCCCGGCAGCTCGCTCGAGCTGCACTACTCGGGCTGGCCGGCAGGCACGGCGGCGCGCTTCCTCGGTGCGCCGGGCTATCCGCCCAGTGCGACAGCCACCACCTTCGGTGGCAAGCACCTTACGTCGGCGGGGACTAAGGAGACCGTGACCAAGGTCACGGTGCCCAGCACGGTCAAGCCGGGATACGCCTACACGGTGGAGATGTACCGCCCCGAGAACCCGGTCTGGATCGACCTCTCGGTCCGCTTTCAGGTCTGCACCCTCAACCCCAGCCACACCTCGGTGCGCAGCGGCGCAGCGGTGAAGCTCAGCGGCGTGGTCCCCGTCTCAGGCCACGCAGGCACCCAGCCGGGCGCTCCCGTCACGGTGACCATCTACCGGCGCACGACTGCCGCCAGCAGCCCGCCCACGGCATGGGATGCGACGACGCGCGGCTGGCGCAAGGTCGGCTCCTTCGCGACGACTGGTCTCGGCGCCTTCCACACCGGCTATCTGCACCCCACGCGCACCACGTGGTACGTCGCGCGCTACACGGCGCGCCCGCCTTATCTGAGGGCCTACACCTCGGTACGCAAGGTGACCGTGTACTGAGCCCTCTCGCGCCTCACGCTAGCTACTCCGTTGACGGCGCGCTGAGTCCTGTCTCGCGCGCCTCGCGGGTCTCTGCGGACCCGCGAGGCGCGCGCGTTCAGGCGACGCCCAAGGCGGGGGCGGCGCCGGCCCGCGGCCGGCGCCGCCCCCGCCTTATGCCTTCCCGCCCTATCATAATAGGATTTTATTTGAGTTATAACTCCCGATTATCGATACTACCCTCTTGGACAACGCCCGATGCAAGGGGAAGGCCATGGCGACCACGACTCCCGACATCCCGCGCGTCACCGGCGGGGTGCTGCTCTTCAGAAGCTGTCTCATATCGGCCGAGTATCCCGGCGTCGAGGCGGCGACGAAGTACCTCTTCGAGCGCTTCGACATCGAGTACACGGTGCACCCTGAGCAGACGTGCTGTACCGGGCTCGGCTACTACTCCGACCTGATGCCCTTCGCCACCACGGCCGCCATGGCGGCCCGCAACGCCTGCGTCGCCGTCGAGGACGGGCACCCCGTGATGAGCTACCTGTGCTCGACCTGCTACGCCATCAACAAGAAGGCGCACAAGGTCCTCGAGGTCCCCAAGCACCGCGAGGCGACCAACCGCGTGCTGGCCGAGATCGACCGCGCCTACGACGACCGCGTCGCCGGCCGCCATCGATCACCGCCACACCCTCGAGATCCTCTGGAGCGCGCACGAGTCGATGCCGCAGCTGATCCGGCGCCGGCTCGAAGGCGTCAAGGTCGCCACCCACCCCGCCTGCCACTACTGCAAGGTCTTCCCCGACGACGTGGTCGGCGACGCCGAGAACTTCATGATCCCCGAGGACCTGCTGGAGCCGGCCGGTGTCGTGTCGACCGGCTACTACAACGAGAAGACGACCCACTGCGGCGCCGGCTTTCGCCAGCGCTTCGTCAACCCGCAGATCTCGGTCGCGGTGACGCAGCAGAAGCTGCGCCGGCTGACCGAGCTCGGCGTCGACGTGCTGGTGCACATGTGCCCCAACTGCGCCGTGCAGTTCGACCGCTTCCACGACATCATCAGCGAGGGCTCGGGCGAGGAGTACCCCTTCGTGCACCTGCACGTGCAGCAGCTCCTGGCACTGGCGCTGGGCGCCGACGCCGACGGCGTGTGCGGCGTCGCCTCTCACTCGCAGAACGTCGAGCCCTTCCTCGAGCGCATCGGGGCTCGCGAGAAGGTCGCGGTGGCGATGAGTGGGGGTCCGCGATGAGGTGCGGCGTCTTCCTCTGCGAGTGCGGCGGCAACATCTCGGGCGTGCTCGACCTCGAGGCGCTCAGCGAGACTGCAAAGGGCGGCGACGGCGTCGTCGCCGTCGCCGTCAAGCAGTTCATGTGCGGTACCGAGGGGCGGCGCGCCATCGAGGAGGCCGTCGAGGAACGCGGCCTCGACCACCTCGTCATCGGCTCCTGCTCGCGGCGCTTCCAGGGTCCCACCTTCGAGCGCGTCGCGCGCGAGCTGCGCCTGGGTGAGAACGCGGTCAGCTTCGCCAACCTGCGCGAAGGGTGTTCGTTCATCCACCGGGACGACCCCCCGGCGGCGCAGAAGAAGGCGGAGAAGATCCTCGCGGCGGCGGTCAACCGCGCCGCCTGTCAGAGCGACCTGCCGCGGCAACGCACCTTCCTGCACCGCTCGGCGCTGGTCGTCGGCGGCGGCATCGCCGGCATGAGCGCGGCAGAGGAGCTGGCCGAGGCCGGCATCGAGGTGCACCTGGTCGAGCGCCAGCAGAGCCTGGGTGGCTACATGGCCCGCCTCTCGAAGACCTTCCCGACCGAGGACTGCGCGATGTGCTCGCTGGCGCCACGGCTCACCAACGCCGCCACCGACTCGCGCATCCACATCCACACGCTCTCCGAGGTCACGGGCATCAGCGGGCCTCCCGGTGAGTTCAGGGTCACGATCAAGACCAAGCCGAGCTACGTGACCGAGAAGTGCGTCGGCTGCGGCGAGTGCGTGCCGGTTTGCCCGGTCAAGGTGAAGAGCGAGTTCGACTTCGGCGTCGTCGAGCGCACGGCCATCTCGCGTCCGTTCGCCAACGCCGTGCCGGCCACGTTCGCCATCGACAAGAAGGGCTGGGCGCCCTGCAAGAGCGCCTGCCCCGTGCACACCTCCGCCCAGGGATACACGGCCCTCGTCGGCCGCCGGCCGCTTCGAGGAGGCCTTTCGCGTCGCCAGTGAGCCCAATCCCTTCCCGGGCGTCTGCGGGCGCATCTGCACCCACGTGTGCGAGACGCAGTGCACGCGCGGTCAGGTCGAGGCGCCGATCGCGATCGCCGGCATCAAGCGCTTCATCGCCGACAACGCGGCGCCGGGCGAGCTCCCGCAGCGGCTGCCGCCCGTCTACGACGAGAAGGTCGCCATCGTCGGCGCCGGTCCCGCCGGCCTGGCGGCGGCGCGCGAGCTGGCGCGCTTCGGCTACGCGGCGCGTGTGTTCGAGGCGCTACCTAGGCCAGGCGGCATGCTGCGCTACGGCATCCCCGAGTACCGCCTGCCCGAGGCCGTGCTCGATCGCGACATCGAGCGCATCCTCGCCCTCGGCGTCGAGCTCGAGACGGGCAGGCGCTGCGGCGAGGACTTCACGGTCGACTCGCTGTTCGCCGGCGGCTACAAGGCCGTCTTCCTGGGAGTGGGACTGCACAAGAGCAAGGAGCTGCCGCTGCCGGGGCTCGAGCTCGAAGGCGTCGTGCAAGCCGTCGAGTTCCTGCGCGCCCAGACGCTGGGCGAGAGCCCCACCACCGGCAAGCGTGTGGTCGTCGTCGGCGGCGGCGACGTCGCCTTCGACGCCGGCCGCACCGCCTTCCGCTGCGGCGCCACCACGGTCACCCTCGCCTGCATCGAGGACGAGCGCACCCTGCCGGCCACGGAGGAGGAGCTCGAGGAGGGACGCGAGGAGCAGGTGCACGTCGAGTACTCGCTCATGCCGGTCGAGATCCTCGGCGCCGACGGCAGGGCGACCGGAGTGAAGCTGCAGCGCTGCACGCTGGGCGAGCCCAACGAGCGCGGGTGGCGTCCGCCGCTGCCTGTCGAGGGCGACTACGTCACCATCGAGGCCGACACCGTGGTCTTCGCCATCGGCCAGGCTCTGGTCGACGACTTCCTCGCCGGCGCCGACGGCGTGACCCTCGAGAGGGGGCAGATCGCCATCGATCCCGACACGATGATGACCGTCGCGCATGGGCGTGTTCGCGGGCGGCGACGCGGCCGCCCAGGGCCCCTGGACCGCCATCGAGGCCATCGCGGCCGGCCGCCGCGCCGCCCGCGCGATGCACGACTTCCTGCGCGGCGAGCAGCTCGTGCGCGTCTGGGACCAGGAGGCCGACAAGGTCAAGATCCCGCAGACCGAGCTGGCGCCGCTCGAGCCGCAGGCGCGGCGCGTCATGCCGACGCTGCCGGGGCTCGAGCGGCGCACCACGTGGCAGGAGGTGCGCATCGGCTACACCGAGGAGGACGCCGTCGCCGAGGCCAAGCGCTGCCTCGACTGCGCCGTCTGCTCGGAGTGCCGCTCCTGCGAGCTCGCCTGTCCGGCGAGCGCCATCGACTTCAGCCAGACGGCCACCGAACAAGAGGTCACCGTCGGGGCGATCGTCATCGCCAGCGGGCACCAGGAGTTCGACGCCTCGCGCAAGATCCCCCTCGGCTGGGGCCGCTACGACAACGTGCTCACGCAGAGCCAGCTCGCACGCCTCCTCTCGGCGTCGGGCCCGACCGACGGGGAGCTGACACGGCCCTCCGACGGGGCCGAACCGAAGAAGATACTCATGCTCCAGTGCGTCGGCTCGCGCGACTGCACCTCGACCGGCAACGAGCACTGCTCGGCCGTGTGCTGTCTGTTCGCCACGCTGCACGCCTCGCTCATCAAGCAGCACCTCCCCGACGCCGAGGTGACGATCGCTTACACCGACCTGCGTGCGCCCGGCAAGGCGCACGAGGAGTACTACCGCCTCGTGCAGGAGCGGGGCGTGCGCTACGTGCGCGGGCGCGTCGGTGAGATCCTCGAGGAGCGCGACAAGCGCCTGACGGTGCGTTTCGAGGACAGCTTCACCGGCACCAAGGTGGAGGACACCTACGACCTCGTCGTGCTCTCGGCCGGCCTCGAGGCCTCGGCGGGCACGACGCAGATCGCGCGCGTGGCCGGTCTGCAGCAGGGTGCGGCGGGCTTCATCAAGGAGTACCACCCCAAGCTGCGCCCCGTCGACACGCAGCGCAGCGGCATGTTCGTCGCCGGCACGGCGCAGGGCCCCAAGAGCATCCCCGACTCGATCGCCCAGGCCAAGGCCGCCGCGGCGCGGGTCGTCTCGATGCTCTCCACCGGCTTCGTGCTCACGCCGGCTCAGGTCGCCGCGAGCGACCCCGAGATCTGCATCGGCTGCGGCGTCTGCGAGACCGTCTGCCCGCAGGCCGCCGTCACGCTGACGGTCGGTCCCGACGCGCACTCGGTCGTCGACGCCAACATCTGCCGCGGCTGCGGCATCTGCTCGGCGGAGTGTCCTTCAGGGGCCATCCAGTTGGGCGGCTTCTCCGATGACGAGATCCTCGCCGAGGTGCGGCTGTGAGTGCCGCCGCGACGGACACGACGACTAGTGGTGCAGCGGCGGTCGCGACTGCGGGGTGCACGCCTGTCGCGACCGTTGCCAAGTCGCACGCCGACGGCGAGATCGCCGCGCAGGCTCAAGCGGCAGCGGCGAGCGCGGCGGAGCGCACGATCGTCGCCTTCTGTTGCCGCGAGTGCGCCTACGCCGCGGCGGACGCCGCGGCCAACGCGCGCACCCCGCTGCCGCCCTCGGTGCGTCTCGTCCTGGTGCCTTGCACCGGCCGAGTCTCGCCGCTGCACCTGCTGACCGCCCTCGCCCAGGGCGCCGACGGCGCCATGGTCGCCGGCTGTCTGCTCGGCCAGTGTCACTACCGCGAGGGCAACTTCAACGCCGTCGACCGGGTGGCGTTCACGGCCCGTCTGCTGGAGTCGGTAGGCGTCGAGCCAGAGCGCGTGCGCATGTTCACGATGAGCGCCGGCGAGCCGCCCAAGTTCGTGGCCGCGGTGCGCGAGATGGACAGGGTGATCGGTGGCCTTCCGCCGCTGCAGCGCGACGCCATGAAGGAGGCCTGAGAAGCATGCCGCTGACGAACCGCGGACGCGAGATCCTCGTGCGCGTGCCGGGCGCGTCCTTTCACAGCGGACACAACATCGGCTGCGAGATCGTGCGCCACGAGGAACTCTGCGTGGGCTGCGGCACCTGCGCCAAGAACTGCCCCACGGGGGCCAGCGAGCGCGGCGCGACCTTCGACGTGAACCAGCTCCTCGACGCCCCCGAGGGAACGAGGCGTGGCGCGCTCGGCGCCGCGCTGCGGCGCCTGGCGCGCCACGCCCCCGCGGCCGAGATCGAGGTGCCCGAGCGGGTCACCGTCTTTCGCACCATCGTTTACGACGCCGAGGCGTGCCTCGGCTGCGGCACCTGCGCGCGCAACTGCCCGGCCGATGCCATCGAGGCGCTGCCGCCGAACGTCGCTCCACAGGCCGGAGTCGGCACCGCCGCGCCGGCCGAGGCGACGACGGGGGTGACGTCGTGAGCGCCGTCGGCACGAACGGCAACAACGGGGCGTCGGTCGCCCCCGCCGACACGGCTGCGACGGGCCCGAGCGTACACGGCGCCGCCGGTGTTGCCGGCGGCGAGTCGCCGGTGCTCATCCTCTGCGAGTGCGCTGGGACGATGCCCAACATCGACTTCGCCGGCCTCGAGGACGCCTTCGCCGAACGCGCCGAGGTGCTGAGCGGCCGTCACTGGTGCAGCCGCGAGGGCCAGGCCCGTCTGCTCGAGCTGATGGAGGCCGGCGATGGTCGCCAGCTCGTCTTCGCCGGCTGCTCGAAGGACTTCGCCAACCGGCGCTTCCACCGTCTCATGATGCGCGGGCTCGAGCTCGAGGTCGCCGACATCCGCGAGGGCTGCTCGTGGGCGCACGGAGCCGTGCGCGGCACGGAGCAGCCGCTCGACGAGATGGCCGCTGTGAGCGACAAGGCGGCGCGCATCATCGAGGCCGCCCTGACGTACCCCGCGCCGGCGGCCGACCGCCTCGCCCGCGAGCGTCGCCGCGACTCGGTGCTCGTGATCGGCGGCGGCGTCACCGGCACGCAGGCCGCCTGCGAGCTGGCCCAGATGGGCCACCACGTCGACCTCGTCGAGACGCGGCCCTTCCTCGGCGGCCGCGCCGCTCGCATCGGCACCGTCTTCCCGACCAACGACTGCGGCCAGTGTCTGCCGACGACCGACGCCCAGGCCGGCGTGCGCAAGTGCTTCCACCGCAACCTCGCCATCGACGACCCCAAGCTGCACATCTGGCGCCGCGCCTCGGTCGAATCGGTGGACGGAGGGGCCGGCGACTTCGAGGTCGTCGTGCGCCGCCTGCCCAACATCGTCACCGACGCCTGCATCAATTGCGGCGCGTGTGAGACGGTCTGTCCCGAGATGAGCGCCGACGGTATGAACAAGGCCATCTACACGGAGTTCTACGACGGCCGCGTGGTGCGCACGGTCGACCTCGAGACGTGCAGCTTCTGCGGCGCCTGTGTCGAGGCCTGTCCCGTCGAGGCCATCGACTTCGACCAGTCGCCCGAGCGCATGACGCTGCAGGCGGGCGCCGTCCTCACAGCCATCGGCTGTGAGCCGGCGCCAGCCGAGCTCGTCACGCACCTAGGCTACGGCCACGAGCCGGTCGTCACGCAGACCGAGCTCGCCGAGCTTCTCGACGACTGGGAGGCGCAGTCGGCCGAGGGACGCGCGCCGGCCAAGGAGCTGGTCATGATCCAGTGCGCCGGCTCACGCGACCGCCGTCGCCTGCCCTACTGCTCGCGCCTCTGCTGCATGATCGCCCTCAAGCACGCCATCCGCCTGCGCATGCTGTTCCCAGAGATGAAGGTGACCATCTGCTACCTCGAGTTGCGCGCCGCCGGCATCGGCTACGAGAACTGGTACCTCGAGGCGCGGCGTGCCGGGGTCGAGTTCCTGCGCGGCACGCCGCCGGAGGTGCAGTTCGACGAGAACGGGCGACCGGTGATCGAGGTCGACGACATGTCGGCAGGACGCAAGAGGACCCTGCGCCCCGACCTCGTGGTGCTCTCGAGCGGCATGGTCCCGGCGAACGACACGCGGCGCATCGCCGAGGCTCTGCAGATCGAGCGCGACGAGGACGGCTTCATCGAGATCCTCGACCGCAAGAACCGGGCCACGGAGACCACGCGCGAGGGCGTCTTCGTCGCCGGATCGGCGGCGGGCCCGAAGGCCCTGGTGGAGTGCAACACGGAGGCCTCGGCGGTGGCCAGCGAGATCCACAACTTCCTCGCCAGCGCCGGGCGCCGCAGCGCGCCCGCCTCCGTCGTCGACGCGGCGATCTGCGTCGGCTGCGACATCTGCTTCGATGCCTGCCCCTTCAACGCCATTTCCCTGGTGGAGCGGCCGGCCGACGCGCCGCGTCCGGCTGAGGTGAAGGATCACGGCAAGCTGGCCGTCATCGACGAGGAGGCCTGTCACGCTTGCGGCATCTGCGCCGCCAACTGCCCCGAGATCGCCATCCGCCACAACCTCGCCGACGAGGCGCTCTTCGGCCGCCTGCGGATCATCACTGAGGGCGTCGACGAGCCCATCGTCGGCTTCTACTGCAAGGAGTGCGCCGGCGCCGCCATCAGCCTGGGCGGCCTGCGCCACGACAGCTACCCGCCCAACGTGCGGCTGATCGAGCTGCCCTGCCTCGGGCGAGTGAGCGCCCTGCACATCGCCGAGGCCGCGCGCCTCGGTGCCAAAGGCGTGTTCCTCGCCGGCTGCGCCGAGGGGCGCTGCCAGTATCGGACGGGAGATTCCAGCGCCGTCGAGCAGGCGCGCCTGGCGGCCGAACTGCTCGAGGACGCCGGACAGCGGCTGCCGATCGAGCTCTGGCACCTGTGCGCCGTCGACGGCGCCAGCGTCGGCCGTCGCATCCGCCGCTTCTGCGACCAGGCTCTGAACGATGGGGACCCGGCTAACGACGGCCCCGGCAAGCGAACGGAGCGCGGTGCGCGCGAGCTGGTGACGGTGGTCGCCGGCGAGGCGGCCTGCGAGGGAGGTGAGAGCAGTGCCTGCAGCTCGCTACTAGCGAGGCACATGAGACCGTTCGCCGGCTGGCGGACGAGTGCCGCCAGTGCTACCAGTGCGGCCAGTGCGTGGGGGCGTGCCCGAGCGGGTTCGAGCTCGAGGAAGGCCCGCGGCTCGTCGTGCGCCTCATTCTGACCGAGGACACCGAGGCGCTGCTCGAGAACGAGGACGTCTGGCGCTGCAGCGAGTGCGGGAGCTGCACCGACGCCTGCCCCATGGAAGTGCCGGTGAAGGACATGATGGGCGCCGTGCGCGCGCTGCAGCGCGCGCACGGCGCCCGCGCCTGCCCCGAGCGTCAGGCGGCCGAGATCGCCACCCGCCACCTGCAGCGTCACGAGCGCATCGACAACCTCACCTTCGGCGTGGCGATGGCGGCCAAGGGCCACGTCCCCAAGGACGTCGTCGGCGCGGCGGAGGCATTCGGCAGCATCGTCACCGAGAGGCTGCGCGGCCTCGCCAGACGCGAGGGCTCGGCCGCGCCGGACTCGTCCGGAGCGGCGGCGGCGACCGCGGCAACCGCCACGGACGCCGATCCCGAGACCGCACCCCAGCCGTTCTACGGCGGCTGCTCGCTGCCCCAGGACGCGGAGGCGCACCGGCTCACGCTGGGCGTGGCCGCGTCGTTGGGCGTTCCCCTCGTCGAGGAGACGGCGGCAGGCTGCTGCGGTCATCCGTCGCGCGGCCAGGTGGCGGCCAAGTACGCCAGCGGACGCCCCGTGCTCACCGCCTGCCCGGCCTGCGACGCCAGCCTGCGCGAGGCGCAGATCGACACGACGCCTCTCTGGGAGGCGCTGGTCGCGCGCGCCCGGCGCGACGAGCGCGCGCTGCTCACCGCGGCGCCCACGTTCGTGCCCTACGTCGGCTGCCTCGGCGAGCGCGACCGCGCGCTCGCTTCGCTCGCGGACGCGGCCGCGCTCGCCGGCGCCACGGTGCACCAGTCCTTCCCCTCGCTGCACGGTGGCTGCTGCGGCGCGCTGGGCGGCATGTATCGCGGCGAGACGACCACGACCCGCAGGCTGCTCGACTTCGCCGCGCAGAGGCAGGCGCCCGTGGTCACCACCTGTCTGCTGTGCCGTGACAACCTGCGCTCGGCGGCGAGACGGCGCCGCACGCCCGTCGACATCCACTTCTGGCCCGAGTTCTTCTCCGCAGCGCCGCAGAACGGCACTCAGGCGGCGGGGACCGCGACCGCCAAGGGAGAGGCCCGATGACCGAGAAGACACCCAGCCCCGCGAAGGAGACGCGCAAGGAGAATCCCTACGGCGCTCCCGCCGCCAACGCCTTCAAGCCTCGCTCGGCCGAGCGCAAGGACATCGTCACCATGATCCTCGAGGACCCGCGCATGGTCGGACACACCGACGGCTTCCAGTCGTGCATCCAGTGCGGCATCTGCACGTCGGGTTGTCCGGCGGCGCGCTTCACCGACTACTCGCCGCGCGAGATCGCCCGCAGGGCCCTCGACGGCGACGAGACGCTCCTCACCGACGACTCCGTGTGGTACTGCTACTACTGCTACACGTGCCAGAGTCGCTGCCCGCGCAAGAACAGCGTGGCGGTCATCAACCAGGTGATCCGCGGTTATCAGGTCGAGCACGGCCACGGTGCACCGCACGTGCAGCCGTTCGTCACCTGGTGCCAGCGCTTCTACGACGACGGCATGGGCGGAGATCCGCACCTCTTCTTCCCCGACATCATGGAGGCTTTCGGCCCCAAATACCGCGACTACATGGAGCACCTGCTCGAGTTCCGCGAGGGGCTCGGCCTGGGGCCGCTCTTCCCCAACGAGAAGGCCGTCGCCGAGGTGCGCACCATCATGGAGGAGACCGGCTTTAAGGCGCGCCTGGAGAGCCTGGGCGCCTGGGCTGAAGAGCGTCCCGAAGACACGTAGGAGCTCTCCCGGCTCACGCCTCCCCGAATAGGGGGAGACCGGCACTAGCCACGCCCCCCACCCTGCGGGTCGCCCGCCAGCTGCGCTGAGTGCCAGACGGCGACGATCCACACGGTTTCCGACTTCACACGGTAGAAGAAGCGGTAGGGCGCGACCACGATCTCGCGGAAGGGCAGGTCGGGAAACTCCGGCAGAACGCGCCCCGACTCGGGAAACTTGCGCAAGCGCGACAGCGACGCCTCGGCCTGCGTGCGCATAGCCGCGGCTGCCGCCGGGTTGTCGGCGCGGATGTAGGCGAGGGCCGCGAGGAACTGCGCCCGAGCGGTGGGCGTGAACAGGACCTTTCGTCTCACGGCCTGCCGAGCAGCTCGTCAGCCTCGGCCAGCACGACCTCGAGGTCGTAGCCGCCACCGCCTTCGATCTCGGCCTCGCCGCGGGCCAGGAGGCGCAGGATCTCAAGCTCGTGCTGCGTGCGTGCGTAGGTCTGCGTGCTGACCATGACGGCGGCCGCCCGGCCGCGCTGCGTGATGAACACGGGCTCGTGCGAGCTCGCGGCCCGCTTGATGACGCCGGCGGCGTCCTGGCGTAGGTCGGAGATGGGCACGATATTCGGTACTGAAGCCATTGACGATACCTCCTAGGACACGACTAACGGTACCACCAACGTACCCACGAAGCCAGAGACGCTGCTATCGCTAACGTCGGGCTTCCACATCCCCGTGCATGCCCGACCTCAGCAGCATAGACCACCGGGCCGCTGGGAATAAGGAGAGGTCTAGTACGAGCCCCGTGGAATCCGAGGAGCGAGGGGGTAGGTGCCTCCAGCCTCATACATCGCCGAGCGACGAGGGTACCTGCTCGCGCTGGCGCGCATCTTCCTCGGTGTGCTCTTCCTGGAGACCTGGGTCGAGAACCTGGTCAAGGGACTGTACTGGACGAACGGCTACGCCGACTTCATCCGCAACTACGCCGACAAGAACGTGCTGCCCCTCTACCCCACCATCCTCGACAGGGTCGTGATCCCCCACGCCGCCTTCTTCAGCAAGGCGCAGATGTTCACCGAGCTCGTGATCATCGGGCTCTTCCTGCTCGTGGGGTTCCTTACGCCGGTCGCCGGCGTCGTCGCCGGGCTGTTCGCGCTCAACTTGCTGCTGGCGACGCGAGGCACGGGGGACTGGTGGGGGACCTACGCGACTGCTCGTCGTGCTCGGCTTTCTCGTCGGGCTGGCCCAGGCAGGACGCACGTGGGGCATCGACGCCCGGCTCGCCGACAGGAATCCTCGCCCCGGCCTGCCGCTCTACTAGCTCTCCGACCGTCTCGGGCGGGCGCGGGTGCCCCCGTCGAAGCCGCAGCGGTAGCCACAAGCGGACCAGGGTGACGAAGATGCCGCCGAAAGCCCCCACCGTGCCGCGCGCCGTGCCGGCGATCTTCGAGCGCCCGGCGCGCGGCCGACTGTGCGCCTCCACGAACGCGATGCGGGCGCCGGCAAGGTGGGCCTTGACGAGCATCTCCGTGGTCCAGGCGAACGGGCGCGGCTCCATCGTTCAGGCGGCGCAGAAGGCCGGCGTCGATGCCACGGAAGGGTCCGTTGTCGGGCACGTCGAGGTCGAAGAGCAGGCGCAGACACGCGGCGGCGAGGCGGTTGCCGAGGCGTTGGTGCGTGGGCATGCCGCGAGCGGCATGCCCACGCACGCCGATCACCAGGTCCGCCTCGCCGCGTAGCAGGGGCCCGACGAGCAGGGGCAGGTCGCGCGGGTCGTCGCTGCCGTCGCCCTCCATGAAGACGACGGCGCCGGCGCCGCGCGCCAGCGCGGCGCCGGCGCCCGTCAGACAGGCATAGCCGTACCCGCGCCGCGGTTCGTCGACGACCCGCGCGCCGCGCCTCTCGAGTAGCTCGCGACTGCCGTCGCGCGAGCCGTTGTCGACGAAGACCGCGCGCTCGAGGAGCCCGGGCTCGGCCGCAAGCTCGGCGAGCAGGCCAGGCAGCGCCGGGGCCTCGTCCAGGACCGGGATGACGACCACCCACGGCGTCGGCTTTTGGGCCGTCCCGAAGCCGGTCTTCCTGCTACGCTCTGCTTGTGATGGGTCCACGCCCGAGAGCCTTCATCGGTCTCCTGCTCGTCTGCGCCGGCCTGCTCGCGATCGCCGCCACCGGCGACCTACGCCAGCAGATGGCACTGTACCTCACCTGCTGGGCGCTGGCCGTGGCCGGCTACCTGCTGATCGTCTCGGCGCCGCGCTCCCTGCCCCTGTGGGTCGTCGTGAGCGCGGCGCTCCTTCTCGGCCTCGCCCTGCTGCCGCGCACGCCGAGCCTCTCCGACGACATCTACCGCTACGTCTGGGACGGCCGCGTGCAGCTTGCCGGACACAACCCCTACCTGCAGGCGCCGGCGAGCGCAGCGTTGAACGACGTCGCCTACGCCCAGCGCGGCCTCATCAACCACCCCGGCGTGCGCACGATCTACCCGCCCCTCGCCGAGCTCCTGTTCGCCGCCGCGGCGCTTCTCGGCGGAGGGATCGTGGCGCTCAAGCTGCTCGTGGGACTGGCCGGGCTGTTGACGGCCGGCGCGCTGGCCCTTCTCGCGCCGGCCGAGAGGCGACGCGAGGCGCTCACCCTCTACCTGCTCTGCCCGCTCGTTATCCAGGAGACGTGGGGATCCGGCCACGTCGAGATCGTCGCCGTTCTGTTCGCCGTGCTCGCCGCGGCACTGGTCGCGCGCGGGCGCGACGGCTGGGCCGGCCTCTCGCTCGGGCTGGGAGCGGCCGTGAAGCTTACCCCGGCGGCGCTCCTCATCCCGGCGCTCGTCGGCGGCCGGGCGAAGCCCGGCCGCCTCATCCCAGCCTTCATCCTCGCCTTCGCCCTGCCCTACGTGCCCTACCTGCTCACGGGGGGCGCCCTCGGCTCGCTGCAGGACACGGGAGCGCAGCCGCAGTCGAACCCTTCCCTCTTCGGCCTCCTCGACCTGGTGCTGCCCTACCGAGCAGCCGTGGCCGTCGCGGCGGCCCTGTTCGTGGCGGGCGCCGTGCTGATCGCGCGCCGGCTGCGCGGGCGCGCGCGCACGGCGCCCGCCTTCGCCTGGGCCGCCACCCTCTTCGTCCTGCTGCTGCCGGTTGCCCAGCCGTGGTACTGGCTCACCCCGCTGGCGCTCGGCATCGCCGGCGGCGTGCTCCTGCCCCTGTTCCTGGGCCTCGCGGCGCCATTCGGCTACGCCGCCTTCGCCTACCCGAGCTTCAAGCGCTGGGCGGCGCTTGTGACCTACCTGCCGCTCCTGACGCTCGTCCCGAGCCTTCTCCGTTGGATCCACGGGAGAAGGAGCGGCGAGACAGACCTACCCCACGACGAGCTCGCCGCAGCAGCACACGACGCAGGCGGCGGGACCACGCGCGTGGAGTATCCTTAGTCCTATCGTGGCACTGGACGAACGCAAGCTCGCCGTCGCCATCGTCGCACGCCCGCCGATCCCCGGACTGGTGAAGACACGGCTCGCCGAATCGCTCGGGGAACAGCGCGCCTGCGAGGTCTACCTCACCCTCCTGCGCGAGACGATGGCCTCGCTCGCGCGACTGGACGGCGACGACCTTTTCCTGGCGCTCGCTCCCGGCCGCGATGGACAGATGCCTCTCGCGGGGCAGGACACACTCCGCCTCCTTGGCCTCCCGAACGGCGACACCTGGACCGTCCTCTCCCAGCGTGGCGCCCACCTCGGCGAACGCCTCGGCAACCTGCTCGAGGATCTCTTCGCGCACGGCTACGAGCAGGCCGTCATCGTCAACAGCGACAGCCCCGGCCTGCCGGTCGAGTACCTCGAGACGACGGGCCGCTGGCTGTCGGAGGGCAACGGCGACGGGCACGCCGGAGTCGTCTTCGGCCCCACGCCCGACGGCGGCTTCTACCTCGTCGCCGTGGCGCGCCCGGCATGGCTGCGCCACGGGCGCGCCGTCAAAGCCGCACTGGCGCGCGGGCCGATGGGCACGAGCGAGGCGCTCGAGAGCGTCATCGCGGCACTCCGCGAAGAAGGCCTGCGCTCGCGACTGCTCCCCTTCTGGGTCGACGTCGACGACGAGACCGATCTGGCCCTGGCCGGTCGTCTCCTCCCCCAGACCGGATGGGCCCCGCAAGGCCACCCGCGAGGTGAGCCGCTCGTCGAGTTGCGTGAGGTCTTCCTGCACGTCACCAACCGCTGCGGCACGCGCTGCCCCCACTGCTATGCGCGCCTGAAGGACGACACCGCCGAGGAGCTCGCCACCGACCAGTGGCGGAGGGTGATCGATGAGGCGGCCGCCCTCGGTGCGCGCAGCTTCGTCCTTCTGGGCGGCGACCCGTTCGCACGCCGGGACATCTTGGAGCTCATCGATCACGTCACTGGGCCGCTGCAGCGCAAGGCGCGTGTCTTCTTCAACCGTGAGCTCTCACCCGAGGCGGCACGGCGCCTGGCCACCGTGGGACGCGGCCGGCTGACGCCGTTGCTCAGTCTCGACGGGCCACCGGCCATCAACGACGAGCTGCGCGGAGCGGGCAACTTCGACGCCGCGATGCGCTCGCTCGAGAGCCTGCAGGCCGCCGGCCTGCAGCCCGTCCTCAACACAGTCGCCCTGCGGCCGGTGCTCCCGGGGCTGCCGGAGTTGGCGCGCACCGTCGGCGAGCGCGGCGTGAGAAGGCTGCACCTGATCCTGCCCCACCAGCGCGGTGGCCTCGAGGAGCACCTGGAGATGGCGCCCAGCGGCGAGGAGCTCCTGACCGCCTTCGAGGAGCTGCTGCCCGCGGCAGCCGAGGCCGGCGTCGTGGTCGACAACCTGGTTGCCTGGAAGCGGCGGCTGCGCGCGCCGCAGGATTTCTGCAACGCCGGCTGCAAGGACATCGCCATCGATCCCTCCGGCCTCGTCTATGCGTGCGCTATCACGTGCGGCGACCCTGCCTTCGTGGCCGGTGACACGCGTCAGCAGAGCCTCGAGGACATCTGGCGCCACTCGCCCGCCTTCCGACTGCTGCGGGCCGCGCGCGCCCGCGACCGCGCCGCGTGCGCCGCCTGCGACGTCGTCGACGCCTGCGGCGGCGAGTGCTGGATGCAGGCGCACTACGCGGCGCGCGCCCGCGGGCGCGCCGGCGGCTTCGGCGCCGAGTTCCCCTACTGCGGGCTGGTACGGCCTTTCTTGCGCGAGCTGGCCCGCAGCGCCGAGGAGGCCAGCGAGGTCACCGTTCTGGGCGGGCGGTGCAGCGCCGATGAAGTGACCGTGCTCAGGGGGCAGCGCGGCGCCGGCGAGGCTGATCTCACCCTATTCGACTGCATATGAGGCTACTGACGGGCGCGGTCGTGGACCGGGCACAGGAAGCGGACGAGAAGTCCCGAGGAATGATCAGCGTCGTCATCCCCGCCCTCGACGAGGAGCTCCTCCTGCCACGCTGCCTGGCCTCGCTCGAGGACCAGATCGAGCACGAGCTCATCGTCGTCGACGGCGGCAGCCACGACCGGACGATCGACCTCGCGGAGAGCGCCGGGGCGCTGGTCGTGCGCAGCCCGCGCGCCAACCGCGGTCTGCAAATGAACCTCGGGGCGCGCCGCGCTCGGAGCGACGTGCTGCTCTTCCTGCACGCCGACTCCTGCCTGCCACCGGGGGCGCTCGCGGCTGTCGAGGCGCTGCTGGGCAGCCGTGACGACGTCGTCGGCGGCTGCTTCACGATGCGCCTCGACAGCCGCTCTCCCCTCTGCCGCCTCGTGGCTTGGGGTGGGGACCTCTACCACCGCACGGGCCGCTCGCTCTTCGGCGACCGAGGCGTCTTCGTACGCCGCGACGCTTTCGAAGCCGCAGGCGGCTTCCGCGAGCTGCCGATCATGGAAGACGTCGACCTCGGCCGCCGCCTACGGGAGTCGCGGGGGCCTTCAGGCGCGCGCGAAAAGAGACGACTGGTGATGCTGCCAGGCCCAGTCGTCAGCAGCGCGCGCGCCTTCGAGCGCCAGGGGGCCCTGCGTCTGCTGGCACGGATCCTGCTGGCCTGCGCCGCCTATAAGTGCGGGCTGCCGACCGACCACATCGCCCGCCTCTATCCTGGAGTGGCGGGAGGCCGGCTCATCGCCAACTGAGCCGGTCCCGCACCTCGAGTGGACACCGCTGTGTCAGCGGCTCGCTGTCGAGACAGGCAACACCGTGTCTTGCCCGGTGGTAGCCGCGCCCCGCGGCCACTGTCACGTCCGCTCGCCTCTTGGCGTGCCGATCAGGTACACGGCGACGTAGACGAAAAGGAACAGCAACGCGAACAGCAACGTGAAGCCGAGCATGCGCACGTTGGCGTTGGGCTGGTTTGCCCGGTCCCAGGCCTTGTCGGCCAGCGCCAGCGGAGCCTGGAACACATACCAGCTGTTCCAGCCTAAGAAACGGCCCAGGTAGATGCCGACGCTGCCCAGCGCCGTGACGAGCGCCACGAGCAGCCAGCCTGCCACGCTCCCCGCCGCCCGGCTCACGATCTCCTGCATGAGGCGCAGAGACACGACGCCCAGCAGCAGCCCGGTCCAGGCATACCAGGCGATGAGCATCACGTCGTACCAGCCGGGGACGTTGTCGTGGAACTCACCGAGGTGCACGAAGTCGGTCACGATGTACGGCGCGTTGGGAAAGAACAGCAGCCACACGATCGCCGTGAGCACGACGAGGAGGCGCGATAGGGCGCTGCGCCTGGTGGCCATCCGGTAGGCCAGCGCCGCCAGCACCAGGGGGATCCAGGCGAGGAATAGGTTCCAGACCAGGAACTGGAAGTTGGACGTGTGGCTGTAGGCCGTGCGCGCCACCACGAGGGCGACGCACATGGCCGAGGCCAGCCCCAGCAGCGTGAAGACCGCTGCATTGGAACGGCCGACGGTGGACTTGACCGGCACGCGAGCCTCCCGTAGCCGACGTCGTTGAACCCTATCATCCGGCAGCGATGGCGAGTCACCCGGTCGCCCATGGCTGCTCGCAGACGTCTTACACCTTCCTGACAACTCCCTGACAGCATGCCTACCGTCCGTCTCGACGATGTGCTTGAGAACACAGCCACGGCCGGGCATGGGAGAGCCGAATGCGCGTGAGGGGCTCGACACTGAACCCGAGTTCCCGGGCTCGCTGACGGCACAGAGCTTGATAGCATCGTCAGAGGAAGGCCGATAGACAGCGCCGCGGCCCCGCGGATGCGGCTCTACCTGAGCGCTACCGGCGCCTCGTTGGCCTCCTCGAGCGTGAAGACCGCACATCGGTGCGTCGGGGATCTCAGCGCCACGAGGCAGCTCCTCGGCGTCGCGGCGCGTGCTGGTAGTCACGCAGCGGGACGACGCGCTCCTGGCAGATCAGAGTGTAGTGGATCGAGGGGATGGAGCTCGAGTGGACGGGCGACGACCCGCTACTCCCCTCGCGACTCGGGCGACAACTCCTCGACTTCCTGGTACTCCGTGCACTGCCCACAGTCACACAAAGGCTCATGGCGCCAGGGGAATTCCGGCAACTCCCGCATGTCCACGACCTGTCGCCACCCCTGTTCATGGATGCTGAAGAACCAGAAGCCGGACGGATCTCCTCCCTCGGGGCGGAAGTACCAGTAGCACTCGCCGGTGCCGCTGCGCCACCCTGCGTTCCGACCCAGGGCCTTTACCTCGGAGAGGGTGAGATCCTTGCTCTTTCTCTGCCCGCTCGGCTGCCCCCAGGCGTCATCTGTCTTGTCGACCACGTACGCCTCCCACGGCTACCTTGCGCGAATGGGTCGCGCTACCCATTCGCCCTCGCGCCGTATCGTCCTCCCTGCGGGGCCGGCTTGGCTTCAGATGCCTGGCACGCAAGCGAGGCAACGTTCTGCTATCGGGGACTGAGGCTGAGCCGCTCGGCCATGGCCCGGCCCAGCGCCCGCGCCTCGGCCGTGAGCTGCGCATCGGCGGCGGCGTCGCCGGGCTTGTCCGCGCAGGCGCCCATGCTCAAGACGGGCACCTCCTGCGGGTTCGACAGGGCCACGAAGCGGCGCATGGCGGCCAGGGTGTCGTCGAGGCCGGTCTCCGCGGCGACGGCGATCAGGCAAGCGACCTTCGGGGCCAACCATTGGTCGTGGTAGTAACGGGTCGCGTTGCGGTCGATGAACGTCTTCATCTGGCCCGAGACGTTCTCGTAGTAGACCGGCGTGGCGAGGATGAGGCCATCGGCGGCGTACACCTTCTCGAGGACGCCGGGCATGTCGTCGTCGTGGGGGCACGCGGCGCGCTCACCGCAGTTCCCGTGCCCGTCGCAGGCGTCGATGCGCAGATCGGCCAGCATGATGCGCGTGCAGCGGCAGCCGCAGCGCTCGAGCTCCTCGAGGACAGCGTCGACGAGGGCGACGGTGTTGCCGCGCCGGCGAGGGCTGCCGATGACGGCAACGACCTGGGGCTGCGGTTCGCGAGCGCACACGTGGGGACCTCCGGGTGATCGCCGGGCGGGGCGGGCACGATGGGCGAATCAGACCACCGCAGGCGGCGGAGGGTCAAGTCCCGATGTCCCCAACCGACAGCACCGCCGCGCCGCGGATGCGGCTCTCCTTGAGGGCGAGCAGGGCCTCGTTCGCCTCCTCGAGCGGGAACGCCTGCACCTCGGTGCGCACCGGGATCTCGGCTGCGACCCGCAGCAGCTCCAGGGCGTCCTGCCGCGTGCTGTTGGTCACACTGCGAATGACGCGCTCCTGGTAGATCAGCGGGTACTCGATCGAGGGGATGGGGCTCGAGTGGATGCCGCCGAGGGCGACGATGCCGCCCTTGTCGAGCGCCTTCAGGGCAGCGACCACGAGCTCGCCGGCGGGAGCGAAGATGATGGCCGCATCGAGACGGAGGGCGGCATCGTCGCCCGGCGCCTCGCCCGCGGCGCCGGCCCACACGGCCCCGAGCTCGCGCGCCAGGCGGCGATGCTCCTCTCCCCGCGTGAAGACGAAGACGTCCCAACCGAGGTAGGTGGCGACCTGCGTGGCGATGTGGGCGGCGGCGCCGAAGCCGTAGAGGCCGAGCCTCCGGCTCGGGCCCGCGCCGGCTTCGGCGCCGCCGCCGCGTGCGTCGCCTTCCTCGGCCGCCGTCACGGAGGGAGGAGTGACCGCGTCGCCCGGCATGCCGCAGCCGGCCCTGGCGGCGTCCTCGCCGAGCTCCTCTGCATCCTCCGCCGACATCTCCTGGCTCGGCAGCGTCGGCTCGCCTGTCACGCCAACGAGCCGCAGGCATCGGTAGCCGATGATGCCGGCGCAGAGCAGGGGCGCCACGGAGAGGTCGTCCATGGCCTGGTGCAGCGCGTAGCTGAACGCATCCCGGGCTACGACGTACTCGGCGTAGCCGCCGTCGACGTCGTAGCCCGTGAAGAGCGCGTTCTCGCACAGGTTCTCCTGGCCGCGCCGGCAGTAGCGGCAGGTCTCGTCGGCCCGCCACAGCCAGGGCACGCCGACGCGCTGCCCGACGCGGCGGGCATCGACCCCCTCGCCGACCTCGACGACCTCGCCCACGATCTGGTGACCAGGCACGACGGGCGACTTGTGCGGCGGCAGCTCTCCCTCGACGGTGTGCAAGTCGGTGTGGCAGATGCCGCAGGCGCGCACGGCGATAAGCAGCTCACCGCGCCCCGGCCTGGGCTTCGGCAGCTCGACCAGCTCGAGCGGCCGGTCCTCGACCGCCCGCGGTGTGCGCAGCAACACCGCCCTCACGGTCGCCTCCTCCGGCAGGTTCGTCCGCCAACGGTGGCAGGCCTTCTCTTGGCGTCTCGCATGACCATAATCGCCATTCTGTCACTTCCCACGACGGCTTCCTCCGTCGATGGCCGTAGGCCGTACTCGCCCCACTTCGCACGCTGTTCATCAACACTTGAAAGCCGCGCCATGCGGCCTACACTGGAGCAACTGTTGGTCCTTGACGGGACCCCCAGAGACGAAGGGCGCTCACCCCGTGGGCCCAACGTGGTGAGCGCCCTCTTCTTGTCCTCCAATCTCTCCCACAGGACCCAGAGGAGGAATCTCTATGACGATGTCAAGCCGCCGCGGCGGACCTGAACATCGTCTCGTCGCGAAGCATCGCCCAGATGACGTTCACCCGCCGCCGGGCAAGCGCGATCACGGCTTGGTGATGGCGCTTGCCCTCGGCCCGCTTGCGGTCGTAGAAGGCGCGCGAGGGCGGGCTGCGCAGACTGGCGAAGGCGGATTGGTAGAAGACCCGCTTAAGGACCTTGTTGCCCCCCTGCATACGGCGCACGTTGCCGCTTCGTTTGCCCGAGTCGCGGGCCACCGGGATGAGGCCGGCGTAGGCGGCCAGGTGGTCGGCGGAGGCGAAGCTGCTCAGCTCGCCCACCGCCACCAGGAACTCAGCGCCCAGGCGGGGGCCCATGCCCGGCAGGCTCACCAGGATCTCCGCCTGGGGGTGGGAGAAAAAACGCCGCTCGAGCTCCTGGTCGAGCCGCGCCAGGCGCTCCTTTGTGGCCAGCACCTCGCTCGCCAGGTCGGCGACGATCGCGGCGCTCACCTCCTCGGCGGGCAGAGAAACGCTCTGGGCGCCCGCCGCCTTAAGGGCGCTCTCGGCCAGCTTGGCCGCTCCCCGGCAGCCGCGGGCGCGCAGGTAGGCCTCCAGGCGGCGGGCGCCGGCGCGGCGTACCTCGACCGGCGTGCGGTAGCGCTGCACGAGGAGCAGGGCGCCCTTGGTGGTGAGGTCCAGGGCGCGCTCCAGGCCGGGGAAGACGCCCACCAGCGCCGCGCGCAGGCGGGTGACGGCCCGTGTCTGGTCTTGAACCAGGTCGCGCCGCCGCGAGGTCAGCAGGGCCAGCTCGGCCAGCACCGCCTCGCTGGGGCGCAGCTCGGAAAGGTCACGGCGCGTGCGTGCCTGTTCGGCGATGATGCGCGCATCGCGGGCGTCGGTCTTGGCCTCTCCCCGGTAGGCGTCGCGGGAGCGGTTCACGGCCACGCCCGGCAGGTAGAGCACGCGCTCCTCGCCGCTCCACAGCACGGCCAGGGCGAGGGCGGCGACGCCGCCGGGGATGTCGAGAGCCCAGGTCGTCTGGCCGGCCTGAGCTCTGGCCTCGGCGATCAGCCGCCGCAGCTCGTCCTCGTCGTTCTCCACCCGGCGAGAGAAGACGAGGCGTCCCTCCTCATCGATCGCCGCCGCCCAGTGGAAGTCCTTGCCCGCGTCGATGCCCACCCACAGCCCAGCCATGGCCACCTCCTCGCTTCCGCCGACCCCTTGCCCGTGGAGCACCCCGCCGGCACCTCCCTACACAGCGATCGCTCGCCGATCTCTATCAGCGGTCAGGGCGTCCAAAGGGGCCGAGGGGCCATTCCTCCCGAGCCATGCGAGCGGCAGAGACATGACAGCCATCCTCGACCCTTCTGGGCGTCCCGGACGCTACCGCAAAGAGGGCTCACAGCAAAGAATCCGTACGCCACAGGAGAAAGGTAGGGAGACATGAACAGTGAGCAACCGCCAGAGGGACCGCAATGGCGCATTCTGGGCGCCGAGAGAGGCGCTGACTTGGCCGAACACCTGGCCCACGAGCAGGAGGCGGTGCTCATGCTCGGCGACGACGTCTTCGTGTTTCACCGGCTAGGCGTCGGCACTACGCCGGAGCTTCCCTGGAAAGACGAGACCGAGGAACTCACGCTGCACAGAATGGGGTCTTTTGCCCCACTGGAGGAGCACGAGCGCGCATACATAGCGCAGCAGAACAGCGAGGCAGAGTACAAGCAGGCAGCCGAGAAGGCGCTTTCCTTCCAACTGATGGGGGGGCAACAGGTCATCCGGCTGTACCGACACACACACGCGCACGCGTTCGCCGAGGAGATCCACAAAGAGGGTCTTCGACTGACCATTGTCGGCCTGCTCGATGACGTGCGAGCGGCGTCAATAGCCTAGCGGAGTTGTAGCACCCAGGCGATCAGCACGGCGGCGAGCGCGGGCACGAGGGCGATGCCCGGTCATCTGCGCGACGAAGGCCGGCTCATTGGGGTCGGGCGGCCCGGGCTTCGAGAGGACGCCGGCGGCAACGGTGATGACGGGCACGGCCAGGAGCGCGGCCCACCCGATGTAGGTGCGCTTCTGGTGGAGGACCTTGACGATCTCCAGGCGGAGGTTGCCATGCGCGCCGCCGCCCGGCGGGCGCTAGGTCAGGATGTCCCGCCGCCCGAAGATGTACCAGGCGAGCGCGGTGACGCCACCGATCGTCGCCGCGTAGGTCAGGACGGCGTTGCGGATCGGGGCCCAGTAGATGGGATCGCGGAAGAGGTCGAGGAAGGTCGTGCTGTACGCCGTGAACGTGTACGGCTTCATGAAATCGAAGTAGCTGAAGCCGTTGAGGATCGAGAGCACGATGAAGATCACCATGGCGATGATGGAGGCCGTGAGACTCGAGTTGGTGAACGTCGAGAACAGGACGGCCAGCGAGATGAGACACATCATGCCCAACAGGATGAGGCCGTAGGTAAGGAGCGTGAGCCACACGGCGTAGGGGATGCTGACCGTCGTCCCAGAGAGAGTCACGAGCGGCTTCAGCCCAAACACGATGCCGCCCGCAAGCAGACCGCCGCCCCAGACGAGCAGCATGCCGATGATCACGTAGACGATGGCGATGCCCCATTTCGAGAAGAGGACGGTCGAGCGGCTCACGGGACGCGAGAGCCACGTCTTCATCGTCCCTTGCTCGGCCTCGCCGGCTATGGGATACGCCCCCGCCATCGAGGCGAGCAGCGGCAGCAGAAACAACGAGAGCGCCGCCATGGCCGAGAGGGGTACGAACATGCCGTTGCTCAAGACCTGATCCAGGAAGGGCGGGCCCTCGCCCTCGCTGTGCGGGTTCGAGGAAGAGAGGTAGAGGGCCAGCACCTCGAGGAAGGGGATCGCCAGGAGGCCTGCCCAGCCGAGGTAGGTGCGCTTCTGGGCGAGGATCTTCTGCAACTCCCGCCCGAGGCTTCTCATGGCGCGCCCTCCGGCGGCGCCGCCGGGGCGGCGGCTGCGGCGGTCGCGGCGCTGCGACCGCTGTCGACGTCGCCACTTTGCGTGAGCTCGAGGAAGAAGTCCTCGAGGCCCTGCTCGTGCGCCGGGATGACGGCGTGCACGTCGAGCTCGGCGGCGACGAGGCGACGCACCAGCTCGGGCACGCTGCCGTCGTCGGCGCTCACCGTCAGGTACTCCTCGTCGGGAGCGACCTTGTCCGCGCCGAGCAGGTCCGCCAGGACCTGCTCGGCGCGCGCCTGGTCGCTCGTCAGCAGCTTGACGGCGTTGCCCTTGGGGCGCAGCGCCGACACCGGTCCCTCGATCACCGTGCGTCCCTTGTTGATGATCACGGCGCGGCTGCACACCTGCTCGACCTCGTGCAGAAGGTGCGAGGAGAGGAAGACGGTCGTGCCCCGCCGGCCGAGCTCGCGGATCAGCTCGCGCACGTCCTTCATGCCCTGCGGGTCGAGGCCGCTGGTCGGCTCGTCGAGGATGATGAGCTCCGGCCGGTGCAGCAGCGCCGAGGCGATGCCGAGGCGCTGCTTCATGCCGTGCGAGTAGTCGCCGACCTTGGAGTCGGCGCGCTCGCGCAGGCCGACGATCGAGAGCACCTCGTCGACGCGCTCCTCGCTGCACCGGCCCCCAGGCGCTGCCGATGATCGTCAGGTTGCGGCGCGCGCTCATGTTGGGGTAGAAGGCCGGCACCTCGACGAAGCCGCCCAGGTGCCGCAAGGCCTCCTCGCGGTCGCCGCGGCACGCGGTGGTCGAGCACCTGCACCCAGCCGCTCGTCGGGTAGATCAGCCCGAAGATCATGCGGATGGTCGTCGTCTTGCCGGCGCCGTTGGGACCGAGGAAGCCGAAGATGTCGCCCTTGCAGACGGTGAGGCTCAGGTGGTCGACGGCGCGCAGCTTGCCGAAGTCCTTGGTGAGGGCGTCGATCTGCAGCACGGTGGGGCGGCCCTCGCAGGACTCCGCCTGCGAGGGCCGCCCGTTCTCTACGTTATTGGACACTGTTGGCGAAGGCGGACAGGTCGGACTGCGGCACCATGCCGGCCGCCACGACCGTCAGCTTGCCCTGCTGCCAGGCGACGACGTTGAAGAGCGATGTCGAGAGCTCGAGACCGGGCGAGCCGTTGACCATCGTCGGCTGCGCGAGCTGCACCTTGCTCAACTGGCCGAGCTGCTTCTGCAGCTGCGCGACTTGATCAGCCGACGCCTGCGTCTCGACGAGCAGCACGCTGCCGAAGCCCTTGCCGTAGTGCAGGATCGCGGTGGGGCTGCCGCCGTTCTCAGCGGGGACCACGGCGGCGCCGGTGAAAGGTAGCGTCGCGTTCTGCGGCTCGGCCAGCGTGAAGCCAGCCTTCTCTTGCGCCTGCGCCAGCGTGAGCGGCTTCATCTCCTGCATCGCCGCGCCGGGCTGCGAGCTTTCCGCTGCGCCGGGCTTTGGCTTCTCAGCGCCCAGGCCCGCCGGAACGCTCAAGGTCTTGTGGACTACCTTGGCGCCCTCGGGAGGCGTGAACTCGAAGAGCGTCTCGTCGATGCTCGAGTACGAGACGCTGGTAAAGCCGCCGCTGAGCGCCGCAGTAGCGGAGCCCTTGGGGAAGACCTCCATGCGCAGCGGCACGAACGTGGTGCCGTCGACTGCCACCCGGACCGAGCCCAGCGTCGTGTTCGACGCCGTGGGCGTCAGCGTCAGGATGTAGGACTGCTGGCCGGCCACGCTCTCCTGGCCGGTCACAGCGATGTCCGCGGTGGGGGCGAGCTTCTGCAGCGCCGCCTCGATCCGAGTCACCGGATCGAAGACCGAGGTCGACGGCAGCGGGTTCGGAGACGTCGTGCCCTGCGCGTCGACCGGCACAGCGTACTGAGTCGCCGTGTTCGCGGCGGAGGAGTACGTCCAGACGGAACCGTTAGCCGCCGTCACCACTAGGTCGCCGCCCTGGCCCTGCGACTCGAGACGCACCTTGCCGTCCTGCAGCCAGATGCGACCCTTGCCTCCCTGCAGGAGCGAAGCGATCCCGGTCGGCGTCGTCGCACCACCCAGGTTCAGGGCGGAGGTGTCGCCGATCAGGTTGTTGGTCCAGGCGACGTCGCCGCTGATCGCTTTGGTGTCGTGCGCTTTCATCGCCACGTCGGCCAGCAACTGCGACGGGGTGACGGCGGGAAGCGTCGCGCTGCCTTGCGCACGTGAGGCCAGCACGCCGATGGTCAGGGCGGCGGCTACTACGGCGATGAGGACGGGGATGAGGACCTTGCGAGGCATCGAGACGCTCCTTTTCAGCACTAGCCAGAACAATGATTCCCGCGCCGTTGGCAAGGGAACCGCAGGCTAACCCTCATCGTACACCCACGTTCGCCAGCCAGGGTTAAGAAGTGTGAAGAGGATCGGGGTGTCGGTGACTGAATCGCGAACGGCCCACGCCACCCGGAGCGGCCAGCCAGTCCCGATAGCGCGCGGAGCCCCGGCGATGCCGGGGCTCCGCGCGCCCCCCCTACTTCGTGACCGTGAACGTCGCGCTGCCCGCCGACGTGTAGGCGTCGGTGAGCAGGTAGTGCACGACGTACTTGCCCGGCGGCAGCGGCCATGGCTTTCCCTGAGAGCTGTCGCCGAGGGTCACCGAGCCGTCGACTTGGGGTGGCACCGTGCCGGACGCGTGGAGGCCCGTGTAGTCCCAGATCAGATAGTAGTCGACGTTCGGATCGGCGGCGTTCGCCTTGTAGACGCCGATCCAGTCCCAGCGGTTGGCCGGACCGTCGGTCCAGCTGACGGTGATCGGCTCGCCGACCGCATACGCCAGCTTGTCGGTCGAGAGCTGGACCTTGGCGTGCTTGGCGCGCAGCCAGAACGGGACGCGCGCCACCTCGGCGCCGTCGCCGGCTGTGAGCACGGCCTCATAGCCGCCCGCGGCGAGTCGCGAGGTGTCGAACGTGAGCGTGCCCTTCTCGCCCGGTGCGTCCTGGCTCATGAGCGGGGACGCGAGATCGGCCCCAGCGGTCACGATGGCGGCCTTGTTGCCGCTCTTGCCGGGCGCGTTGTAGGTAACGGTGACCGAGTCGCCGACGGTCAGCAGCCGGGCGTTGACGGCGACCATGGTCGGCATCGCCAGTGGAGTGACTTCGAGGGTCGATACGACCGCACGGTGATCCGAGGGCCAGGGGGTGACGCTGAGTGACACGTCGGGGCCACCTTTCTCACCCATGATCTCGCACGCGAGCGTCTTGGCGGGACCGGCGGCGTAGACGTAGTCGATGCGGTCCCTGGGGTCGTTCGGAGACGGGTTGCCGGCCCAGGCGGCGACCTTGGGGCGCTTGGCAGGCCAGGTGATGCCCTGGTTCTTCGCCGGGTCGGGGTGCGCGTCACGGTAGGAATCACGGAAGCCAACGTTGAAGAGCGCAAGGCTGACCGGCCAGGCGACGGGCTCCGTGATCTGCGGCCGCAGGCCCACCGTGGCGGCCACGTAGTCGAGACTCGACGGCTCGTTGAAGTCCCCGGTCAGGAACACCGGGTAGCCCTGCTTGGCGAGCTGGGGCAAGACGGGGAGCAGCTCGCCGAGCGCCGACGTGCGCACCTCGTTCTCAGTGGCGATCACCGTGTCGACGGGCGTGCCTTTGAGCAGCGCGGTGGGGCCGTCCTTGACGTAGTCGAGGTGGATGTTGCAGAAGGCGATGACGTAGCCCGGCTGCACCTCGATCAAAGCGTACAGGCCGTCGCCCCCCGACGGCTCGTAGACAGGGTACTTGGAGAGGATCTGCAGGCTGACGTTGTAGAAAGGGTACCCTGTTGCCTTGGCGATCTTCGGCAGGTTGTTGTAGGACTCCTCGATGCCGACCACGCCGGCGTCGGCCAGCTTGATCGCCTCTTCGGTCTTCTTCAGGCTCACCAGGGTGCCGCCGTACTCGATGTTGTACTCCATCACCTTGAGCGGCATCGGCTTGCCAGCCGCGACGGCCTTCTCGCTCTCTTTTCCGCTACCGCACGACGCGAGCAGGACGGCTGCCACGATCGCGGCGGCGAGGGTCATCCACTTAAGAATGGTGGACCTCAGTCTGCCGTTTGCTGTGCGATTCACGTGAGCCCCCTGACCGTGGCACCAGGATTCGAACCGCGGACCTGTTCCTCCTCAAGGCAGTGTCAGCACGTAGGAGCGCCAGCCTGAGTAGAAGCGGTCCCACGAGACGTTGAGATCGCGCTTCACGGCGTACTTGATGGGCGACTCCGAGAGGTCCGACGTGCCCACGTCGACGGCGAAGCGCCGCAGGGCGCGCTGGCCCCACCCGGCCAGAATGTAGCGCACGAGGCTACCGCCCTCCTCGTAGAGCAGATCGACGCGCGCCAAGTCATTGCTCTGCCACAGACTGCCGTAGGCAAGCGCCTGCAGCAGCGGCTCGTCTTTGTTGCCGTTCAGGAGCTCGCCCTTGAGCGCCGCGTAGCTGCGGTCGCCCTCGACCGCCACGCCGATGCCCTCCAGGACCAACCGAGGCACCTGCGGTGCGTCGAAGAACCACTTCTCGGTCAGCGCGTGCGCCATCTCGTGGGCGAGCATCGTCGGCGCCCAGGTGTCACGGCCCGCCAGCTCAGGAGCGACGATGCCGATGTCGCCGGGCGACCACGGCGAATCGGAGACGCGCCTGGGCTGGCCCGAGAAGAACTTGATGCGCTTCTCCATGTCGGGGCGCCCGAGGAACTGGACGACCTGTCGCTCCGAGGAGTAGACGAAGATGAACACGGGCTCGCCGCTGCGCACGCCCAGGACCTCGGCTACGCGCGCCCTCGCCTGCGGCACCAGCTTCGCCATCTGCTCGGCGCGCAAGCGCCAGGCGGACTCGTAAACCAGCACCGCGGCGCCGAAACGTCGCACCCGGGGGCGGTCGAAAGCCATGAAGCCTTGCGGTCTGAGGGCGGTGGGCGTCTCGTCGCCGGTGACGACGAGACGCCCACCTCTCCGCTTCACGACAAGCTCCCGCTCGGCCACGAAGCGGTCCGGTGGGCCGCCGCCGAGCGGCGCTCCGCTGATGACGATGTCGAACGCCCCCGGCAGCCCGGGCGGCGCCGTCACCGACACCGCGAGGCGGCGCAAGTGCAGCGGCGCCAGCCGCGTCGCGAGGTTGTCGAGCGTCTTCCTGGCCTTGCCTGAGGCCGGCAAGGCGGCGCTCCACGCCGCGCGGTCGCCCTTGGCGAGAGCGGGGAGCGCGGCGGTCATGAAGGCGCGCACCTCCGCGGCGGTGACGGGCGGGGGGCCGCTCGCCTGCGGCGAGCGGCCCCCCGCCGCCTCGTCCTTGAAGGCGAGCAGGAGCCCCGCGGCGGCCATGACAAGCGCGACCAGCGCGAGCGCGGTCGCGAGGACCAAGGGCAAGTTGTGTCGTCTCTTCACCAGGGACCCCGTCCAACTGTAGCATCCCGCCGCGACCCGGCAAGAGCGTCGGCGAGCCTCGGGCGTAGACCGGTCAGGCAGCGCGCCGTCGACGATGGCGTTTCGCAGGCGTTGCGCGCCCTGAGCTTTGCTGAGGCGACGGCCGGCGGCGTTTGAACGCCGCCCGAGCGGGGACTACACTCGCCAGACTCATGTATCCGGTCCTCTTCCATCTCGGCCCGTTCACCTTCTACAGCTTCGGTCTCATGGCCGCGCTGGCGCTCATCGTGCCGGCCTACTTCGTGTGGCGGCTCCTGCGCACGCGCGGCGTCCCGGGGGAGTTCTGCTACGAGCTCATCTTCGCCGCCGGCATCGGCGGCTTCGCCGGGGCCCGCATCTACTGGATCGTCCAGCACTGGAGTGAGGCCAGCAAAGACCTCTTCAACTTCCTCGTCGGCGGCTTCGGCCTGACCTGGTACGGCGGCCTCATCGGTGGCTTTATCGGCGTGGTGGGCTGGAGCCTGATACGCAAGCAGAAGGTGGGCCTAGTCGCCAACGCGATGGGACCGGCCGTGGCCCTCGGCTACGCCATCGGGCGAGTCGGCTGCCAGCTCTCCGGCGACGGCGACTACGGCAAGCCGACGACGTCGTTCCTGGGGATGGCGTACCCCCACGGCACCGTGCCGACGCCGGCTGGCGTCGAGGTCTGGCCGACGCCGATCTTCGAGATCCTCATCATGGTGCCGATCTTCCTAATCCTGTACCGCATGGCGAAGAAGCCCCAACCCGGCTGGTACGTGTTCGGCTGGTTCCTGGTGCTGTCGGGCATCGAGCGCCTTCTCATCGAGTTCATTCGACGTAACCCCGTCTGGCTCTTCGGCCTGACCGCGCCGCAGATCCTCTCGATCGTGAGCGTCGCCATCGGAGTCGGCATCATCATGGTGCAGCAGCACAAGCCGCCCGTCGAGGTCCGGCTGCGGGAAGAACGTCTGGGCCCGCAGCCACGCGCAAAGCGCGGCGCCGGCAAGAGGGTGGGGGCGAAAGCCTAGATCGACAGCGGCGTCGGCGCGGGGACCAGCAACAGCGGGCAGGGCGTGCCCTCGAGCAGCGCCTTGACCCGTTCGCAATGACCCTCGGCGAGCGAATGGCTCCACGCCGCGACTATCACGTCGGCCCCCAACTCGAGCGCCTCCTGCTGGATGACCTCCCTCGGGTCCCCCACGCGCACGATCGTGCGGTGCCTGCCGCCCTGGGGGCACTGTGAGAAACGCATGGTGAACTCCTCGCGCCACGACGTCCACTCGTAGTGCTCCTGGTCCATCATGCGCGGCGCCGGCAAGCTGCCCGGCTCCAGCGGTACGTCCGAGGTCACCACGTGCAAGGCGATGAGCTCGCGTCCCTTGGCGCAGAAGCCCTCCTCGGCGCGACGCATGGCCTCCGACGACGAGGGGCTGCCTTCGAGCGGCACCAGGACACGCTTGATGTTCGTCACCTCGCGTATCCCCGGCCTGCCGACGAGAAGCGACACGGCCGACTCGCGCACCAGGTGATCGGTGAGCTCACCTTCGTCGCACAAGGCGCCGGCGAGACAGAAGGAGAGGACGCTCACGTCGTCGGCGCGCGTCGCGGCGAGGATCTCACCCACGGGGTCGTCGCCGAGATCGACGATCTCGACGTCGCGCGCCAGCTTGTTGGGTATCTCGGGCACCGCGCCGCCGGCGCCGCCAGGAACACGCAGCACGCGCACGGGCCAGCCGGCGGCGAGAGCGATGGCCCGCGAAGACGCGAGCGCCTTCAGGCAGTCGCTGCCTTCCTCAAGGGCGAACAGGAGAGTCATGGCTTCTCTCTCCATATTCCCCCGCGCCCACGGACGTATGTGTGCGCGCCGCGCTCGAGGTGCGCCGCCGTGCGGCCGATCACGGCGTCGACCGCGGCGCCCTCGACCTGCACCTTGAGGGTCGCGCCGTCGGTCCAGACCTCGAGTCGCGCTCCCCTGAAGCGCAGCGGGAAGCGCAGGCTCTTCCAGTGCTCCGGCAGGTGGGGGTGGAGGACGACGGCGTCGCCGTGCCGGCGCACGCCGCCGAAGCCCATCACCGTGGCTTGCCAGAGGCCGCCCATGGTCGCCATGTGCAGGCCGCGGGCGGCGTTGCCCATGTTGTCGGAGAGGTCGACGTCGGCCGCCAGCCGGTAGGAGTCGGTGGCGGCGGCCATCTTGCCCAGCCGGGCTGCGACGGCCGCGTGGATCGCGGGCGAGAGCGAGCTGCCGTGCACGGTGATAGGTTCGTAGTAATCAAAGTTGGCCGCCGCCACCTCCTGGCTCACCTCGTCGGGCAGCAGGTAGTTCATCATCACGACGTCGGCCTGCTTGATCACCTTGGCGTGCTGTGTGACCTCGCGTCCCAGGATGAGATCGGCCGGCATCGGCCTCGGCGTGAGTCGCTCCGGCTCGATGTCGTCGAGCTCGAAGAAGCCGCCGAACTGCTCGTAGAGCTTCGTCTCGGGGTCGAAGCCGTCGACCATGTTGTCGGCCACAAGGCGCCAGTCGCGCAGCTCCTTGTCGCTGAGCCGCAGCTTGCGCCGCAGCTCGCCGGCTCGCTTGGGGTCGCGCTCGCCAAGCCAGGCGATGGCGTCGAGGCCGCGGCGGATGTTCCAGCGCGCCAAGACGTTGGTGTAGGCGTTGTCGTCGACGCTCTCGTGGTACTCGTCGGGGCCGACGACGAGGCGGATGTGATG
This sequence comes from uncultured Actinomycetes bacterium, assembly GCA_963725665.1. GTDB lineage: Bacteria > Actinomycetota > Thermoleophilia > UBA2241 > UBA2241 > CAVRZA01. Next base: position 188,386 of record CAVRZA010000011.1, read on the forward strand.
ACGGCCCTCGTCGTCGTGGCTCGCGCGCGACACCCAGAAGCGAGCCGTCTCGAGGATCATCTCGGCCCCCATGCTGTTGAAGAACTGGTCGTCGCCGGTCACCTTCCAGTACTCCCACGTCGCCCAGGCCACGTCGGCGGAGATGTGGTGCTCGAGGATCCCTGAGAGGATGGGGATGATCTCGCCGTCGGGCCCCAGGCCGTACGGCGGTGTGGTCTCGTCGCCGGTGTCGGCCGACTCCCAAGGGTACATGGCGCCGCGGTGGCCGAAGCGCTGCGCCTTGCGGCGCGCCATGTCCAGGCGGTTGTAGCGGTAGGTCAGCAGCGCCCGCGCCGTCGGCGGGTGCGAGTAGATGAAGAAGGGCACGACGAAGATCTCGGTGTCCCAGAAGACGTGCCCGAAGTACGACATGCCGGAGAGGCCGCGGGCGCCCACCGAGACGTTGGCATTCGTCGGGTCGGCCGTCGAGATCATGTGGTAGACGGAGAAGCGCACGGCGCGGAGCGCGTGGTCGTCGCCCTCGATGGCCACGTCGGCGTCGCGCCAGCGCTCCTCCCAAGCCTCGCGATGGCGGCGCAGGAGCTCGTCGTAGCCGGTCTGGCGCGCCTCGCCCAGCAGCCGCGTGGCGCGGTTCTCGGGCGGTACCTGGCGCGGCGAGGCGGCGACGGCGGCGAGGCGGTCGACCGTCGCCGGCTCGCCGCTCTCGAGCCGCCCGCCGATCACGTCGCGGTACATCTCGAGGCGCCGCGACACCGGCGAGCCGGGCGCCGGGGTGGTGGCCACGGCTAGGACGTGGCCACCACCCCGGCGCCCGCGCGTCCTGGCCACGAAGCCCTCGCCGTCGAGCACCTCGACGGCGGCGTCGGTGGTCGGCCCACCGGCGTGGGTGATGCCGAGGCAACCCTCCCACGTGAGCCTGCCGGAGAAGTTCTCGGGCGTCGCCTCGGCGCGCACGGCGAGCAGGTGACGGTCGGCGAGCGAGGCGAAGCGCGCCGTGCGCAGGCGCACCTCACGTCCCATGCGGTCGCGCTGCCGCCAGACGCGGAACACGAGCCCCTGGCGCATGTCGAGGATGCGCGTGTGCTCGAGGATCTCCCCGTTGGCGAGGTTCAACGGCGAGCCGTGCACGAGCAGGCGCAGGCAGAGCCAGTCGGGGGCCGGCACCGGCTGGCGGACGCGCGGCTCGGAGGTGCCGTCGCCGTACACGCCGGCCACGAAGGTGGCCGGCGTCGAGGCGGCCGAGCCCTCCTCGAGTGAGCCGCGCGTGCCGGTTTCGCCGTTGGCTACGGTCATCCAGGTCTCGACCTCGCGCTCGCGGAAGGGGTCGAAGCCATCCACCCTGAAGAGCCACGCCGGATCGGCCGTCGGCTCGGGGAACCCTTCACGCGCGACACGCTCCCGCAGCTCGATCTGCGCATCGAGGATGCGCAACAATCCCTCGGGTCCGCCCCCGACGTGCAGCACCGGCGGCGCCACGCCGCCGCGCTCGGGACCGACCGAGACGTACTGCGAGTGCACGAGCTCCGGCACGACGAGTTCCTCGTCCTCGCCGGGCGCGCCGTCGAGCGGGCCGAACTCGGCGCCGCAGACGAGCAGGTCGCTCGTCTCGCGCCCGCGCTCGCGGACCAGATAGCGCGCCACCCAGCGAATGCTGTCCGACCCGTCGGTGAGACCGATCTCGACGCGCCCGTCGCCGGCCGTGAGGCGCGCCTTGCCGAACCCGATCTCGTCGGCTAGGCGCGAGGCCAGCGCCAACACCCCGCGCAGACCCTCGAACCCTGCCCGCGCGACTCGGCGGGCGGCCTCTGCCTCGATCTCGCGGCGGTCGAGCGCCGACGCCTCGCGCTGCTCCGTGCCCGCGGCCTCAGGCCGGCCGGCTCCGTCGGCCTCGCCGCCCTCCAACGCCCCGCCGCGTGCGTCCGCTCCCGCACCGCCCTCTTCACCGCGGTCGACATCGGGCAGGAGGTCGACCACGCGGCGGCTGAGCGGCCTGCCCTCGGCGCGCGCCTCGAGACCGCGCTCGCCGAGCTCGCCGCACAGCCGTGCGGCGAGCTCGGCGAGCTTCTGCTCCTCGTCGGGGGTCGGCCGCCGGCGCTGCAGCAGGCGCGGCCCCCGCGGGCCGACGACGTAGGCTTCGGAGCCTGCCGAGAGCAGCAGGAAGAGGCGTCCTTCGACGCCGGGGCGTGCGTGCAGTTGCCCGTCGACCGCCTGCACGGCGGCGGTGCTCATGATCGCCACGTCGACGCCGAGCGCCGTCAGGCGCTCGACGCGACTGCGTACAGGGCTCGCGTCGACGTCGGGATCCGGCACGGCGGTGCCCAGCCAATCGAAAGCGACCACGGGGTAGAGGCGGCCGAGCTCGTGGAAACCGCCGGCGGTGCCGGGGGCCGCGGCAAAGGCCGCCCACGCCTCGGCCGATCCGCCGTCCCCTCGATCTGTTCCGCGCTCCGTCGCGCTCATCTGGCGTCTGGTCCCTTCTATCCGACGCCCGGGTACGCTAGCCCTCCCTCAAGCGCAGCGCAAGGCTAGGCGCGTTCCCGAAGTCGACCCGCCCTTGGACCTTTCCCGTACTCGAGCGACCGGACACGGTAGACTTGACGCTGATCGTCGCCCCGTCGGGGCGACAGCGTTCCAGCTACCGTGACGCGAGGAGTGGCCGTCGGTGATCGAGTTCGATGTCGAGTACGTCCGCAGGCAGTTTCCCGCCCTCGAGAGGTCGATAAACGGCTTCCCGGCGGCCTATCTCGACGGCCCCGGCGGCACGCAGGTGCCCCGACGGGTGGTCGACGCGGTCGTCGGCTACCTCGTCGATCACAACGCCAACACCCACGGCGTCTTCGCGACCAGCGAGGAGAGCGACGCCATCCTCGACCACGCCCATCGCGCCGCAGCCGACTTCCTCGGCTGCGATCGCGACGAGGTCAGTTACGGCGCCAATATGACGACCCTCACCCTGCTGCTCGCCCAGGCGATCGCTCGCGAGCTTCGGCCGGGCGACGAGATCCTTGTGACGCAGCTCGACCACGAGGCGAACCGCGGCCCCTGGGACCAGCTCAACGACCATGGCGTCGTGATCCGCGAGGCGCCCGTCGACCTGGTCACGTGCACCATCGACTGGGAAGGGCTCGAGGAGCTGGTCGGCGAGCGCACGAAGGTGATCGCTATCGGCTACGCCTCGAACGCGGTCGGCACGGTCAACGACGTGCGCCGGGCCGCCGCCGTAGCCCGGCGGGCCGGCGCCCTGTCGGTCATCGACAGCGTGCACTACGCTCTGCACGGACCCATCGACGTGCGCGACATCGGCTGCGACGTGCTGCTTTGCTCGGCCTACAAGTTCTTCGGACCTCACGTGGGCATCATGTACGTCCGCCGCTCGGTCAGCGAGCGCTTGCGGCCGCTCAAGCTGCGCGCCCAGGAAGACGCACCCCCCTTCAAGTGGGAGACGGGCACGCTGAACCACGAAGGCATGGCCGGCGCCGGCGAGGCGATCGAGTTCATCGCCGACCTCGGACGTCACCACGAGGCCTTCATCGAGGAACGAGCGCCGGGGCGGCTGACCGGCCTGAGTGGTCGGCGGCGCGACATCGTGGCCGGCATGATCGCCACCGAGCTCTACGAGCAGCCGCTGGCGCAGCGCCTGATCGAGGGGCTCGAGGCGATCGCCGGCGTCACCGTCTACGGGCCTCCGGCGGGACATGCCCGCACCTCGACGGTGTCGTTCACGGTCGGGGGACGGAACGCGCAGCATGTCGCTCGGCTCCTCGGTCGGAAGGGCCTGTTCGTCTGGGACGGCGACTTCTACGCCATGCGCCTCGTAGAGCTCCTGGGGCTCGGCGACCGCAGCGGGCTCGTACGCGTCGGCCTCGCGCCCTACAACACGGCCGACGAGGTCGAGCGCGTCCTCGCCGCGGTCGCCGAGCTCGCCTAGAGCGCCCCGCTACCCGAGCCGCACCAGGTTGCGCCCGCCGGCTTTGCTCTCGTAGAGGAGCCCGTCAGCGCGCGCGACAATCGACTCCACCGTGTCCGAGGGCACGCCCAGCGTCGCGCCGACCGAGATCGTCACCTGGAGAGGCTGCGCCTGCTGAGGGTAGCCGGACTTTTCCACCAAGGCGCGCAGGCGCTCGCCGATCTCGTGCAGAAGACCCGCGCCGACGTTGGGGCAGACGACGACGAACTCCTCGCCGCCGTAGCGAGCCACCTCGTCGAAGGAGCGCACGTTGGCCTTCAGGGTGGCCGCCACCAGGCGCAGCATGCGGTCTCCTATCGCGTGCCCATGGTCGTCGTTCACCTCTTTGAAGTGGTCGACGTCGACGAACAGCAGGCCGCAGGACCAGCCGTAGCGACGCAGCTCGTCGAGGCGCGCCCTGACGGCCGCCTCGGCGTAGCGACGGTTCCCGACCCCGGTGAGAGGGTCGACCATGATGAGGTCTTCGAGCTCGCGCAGACGCTCGAGGGCGGCGACCTGCGGTGAGTCGTCCGAGAAGGTCTCCGCGGCGCCGATGATCTCGCCGTCATCCGCCAGCAGCGGCGAGACGCGCACGTGCACCGGCACGCGGTGCCCCTCGCGGTGGCGCACGAAAAGGTCGGCCTCGCGCGGCTCGCCGTCTTGGGCGCTGCACGCCGCCGGGCAGCCGCTGTCGCAGAGGCTGCAGCCCTGGGCATCGACGTGCATGAGGATGTCGTCGGAGCAGCGCGAGCCTACGACCTCGCCGGAGGTGTAGCCGGTGATCCGCTCGGCGCCCTTGTTCCAATAGGTGATGCGCCGGTCTCGGTCGAGGAAGTAGACGCCGTCGTGGAGGTCGTCGAGGATTCGCTTAAACTGGTCGCCGTCGTTCACGCTGCCGTCCTTGCTGGAGGCGCAGGGGCCACTGCGCCGGCGTCACCGGCAGTACTATGCCCCATTGGGAGCACCAGTCGTGCATGATGACTGCCTGTTTCGGCGGGAGACGTGACCATCTTGAGCGAGGTCGTCACGGCTCAAGGACCGGCACCGGGTCTGTCGCCGCGTACGACAGGAGAAGGATCGAGTCGATCTGGAGGACGCGATGGCAGCGGTCGCACACCACGTGAAGGTCAAGCTTTGCCTGCTTGGCTTCGGCAACGTCGGACGCGGCTTCTGCGAGCTCGTCGCCGCCCAGGAAGACGAGCTCGCACGCGAGTTCGGCCTGCATTTCGTGGTGACTGCGATCGGCACACGACACGGCTCGCTGCTCGAGCCCGAGGGCCTGCGGGCGGGCGAGGCGCTGGCCCGCACGAAGGCGGGCCTGCCCTCGCCCGCCCGGCCGGCCGACGAGCTGATAGCCGCCTCGGGCGCCGGCGTGCTCGTCGAGGCGACGGTGATGGAGCACGCCGGCGCCCCCACCGCCACCAGGCACGTCGAGTCGGCTTTCCGCTGCGGCCTCGACGTGGTCACCGTCAACAAAGGCCCGGTGGCCTACAACTACCGCCGCCTACAGGACATGGCGCAGTCGCTCGGACGCCGCTGGCGCTTCGAGGGCACGGTGATGGATGGTCTGCCGGTCTTCAACCTGCTCGAGTTCGCCCTCCCCGGCACGCGGCTGCTCGGCTTCGACGCCGTCTTCAACGGGACGACCAACTTCATCATCGACGCCATGGCCGCAGGGCGCAGCCTCGACGACGCGCTCGCCGAGACTCAGGCCGACGGCTACGCGGAGGCCGATCCCTCCAACGACATCGACGGCTGGGACGCCGCCGCCAAGGCAGCGGCGCTGGCGAACGTCGCCATGGACGCACGCCTCACCCCCGACGGCGTCGAGAAGCAGAGCCTGCGCGACGTGCCTCTCGAGCGCATCCTCGACGCGCGGCGCGGGGGCAAGCGCTTGCGCATGCTCACGAGCGCAGCGCGCGCCGAGGGAGGGGCCGTCGCGGCGCGCGTGCGTGCGGTCGAGCTACCGCTCGACCACCCGCTGGCGCCGGTCGGCGGCCCCTCCCTCGGCGCCGTCCTGCACACCGACCTTATGGGGGATATCGTCGTCGCCGAGCTGGGCGCGCTGGTGCCACAGACGGCCTACTCGGTGCTCTCCGACCTGTTGACGCTGCACCTGCGTCGATAAGCGCAAGCGCCCGGCACGGTCCCCCGCGCGCTTGCCTCATCCCCGTCGCGCCACTCGAGGCGGCCCGCAGTGTCACGGGCCGGTCGCCGTCTCGGCCACCCGCCAGCGTCCCGACGCGTCGCGCACGAGCAGCATGAAGTTGGGCCACTTGGGGTTGCCGGCCATGGGCGGCGGGTCGCGCGTCAGGTCGGTCTGCAGCATGACCGCGTCGGGACCCTCGACGCTGATCGGCTTGACGCTCTCGAGGCGGATAGAACGGATCGCCTTCATATCGTCGAGGCCCCAGAAGTGATCGGGGTCGACCATCAGGGAGCGCGCGAGCGTGAAGTCGTCGTCGACGGCCGCGATGAGCTGCTCGACGACACGCTTCGCCGCAGCCACGTCGGACGCCGAGACCGTGGACGAGGCCGTGGCTGCCGGAGACGAGGCCGCGGCGGCCGCAGCGATGAGCCGCAGCGTCAATTCCCTGGCCACGTGCCGACCGATCATGGCATCCCCCCTCTCCGTGCGCGCGCCTCAGGTCCGAGCAGCCGTGTCACCTTGACCGGCCGGAGCGAGACAGGCTTCTCGCCGCACTGTCTCACCGCCGCCGAACCAGCGCCAACCCGCCAAGCACATGCGCGACCGCTTTCGCCGTCTGGCAAAGAATCGGTCGGCCACTGTACTGTAGGGTGCCGCGCAACGCACGGTCGAGGGCCGACACGAAAGGCACGCAGAATGAGCAGCGAACCTTCGCACATCGCCCCCTTCCACCCGCCCGAACGGACCCTGATGGGCCCCGGGCCCTCCGACGTCCCCGAGCGCGTGCTCGCCGCCATGGCGCGACCGACGATCGGCCATCTCGATCCAGCGTTCGTGGTCATGATGGAGGAGCTCAAGGAGCTCTTGCGCTACGCGTTCCAGACGCGCAACGAAGTCACGTTTCCCGTGTCCGCACCGGGGTCGGTGGGCATGGAGACATGCTTCGTCAACCTGGTTGAGCGGGGCGACACGGTGATCGTTTGCCGCAACGGCGTCTTCGGCGGACGGATGGTCGAGAACGTCGAGCGTTGCGGCGGCACTGCGGTCGTGGTCGACGACCAGTGGGGACGACCCGTGACGCCGGAGAAGCTCCAGGCGGCGCTGCACGCCCACCCGGCCGCCCGCCTCGTCGCCTTCGTCCAGGCCGAGACATCGACCGGCGTGCTGACCGACCCCCGCCCGCTCGTGTCACTGGCCCACGAGCACGGGTGCCTCGCCATCGTCGACACGGTGACGGCCCTCGGGGGGTGCGCCGTCGCGGTCGACGAGTGGGGCATCGACGCCGTCTATTCCGGCTCGCAGAAGTGCCTCTCCGTGCCTCCGGGGCTCTCGCCGGTCAGCTTCAACGAAGCCGCCCTGGCCAAGGTGCGCGCCCGCACGACGCGCTGCCAGAGCTGGTTCATGGACCTCGACCTCGTCCTCGCCTACTGGGGGTCGTCGACGCGCACCTACCACCACACCGCGCCCGTCAACGCACTCTACGGCCTTCACGAGGGGCTGCTCATGCTCGCCGAAGAGGGCCTCGAGGAGGCGTGGGGCCGCCACCAACGCCACCACGACGCCCTCGTCGCCGGCTTCGAGGCCATGGGTCTGGGCCTGCCCGTCGAGAAGCCACATCGCCTGCCGCAGCTCAACCTCATCCTAGTGCCAGTGGGGATCGACGAGGCGACGGTGCGCGCTCGGCTCCTGCAGGAGTTCGACCTCGAGGTCGGCGCCGGACTGGGCCCGCTGGCGGGCAGGGTCTGGCGTGTAGGGCTGATGGGCCACGCAAGCCGGCCCGAGAACGTGCTGCTGTGCCTGCGCGGCTTCGAGGACGTGCTGCGCGACCTGGGGTTCGCGGCGCCCGCGGGCGAAGCCGAGCGGGCGGCGCGAAGCCTGCTCGACGCCGGGTCGCCGGGATGACGAGCCATCCGGGCGACGTTTCGTCCAGCCGACACCTTGGCCGGTGAGGCGGAGGAGAGGGGCGGGCGGTGCATGCCGCACCGCCCGCCCCTCTCCCGTTACAGCTGCAGGAGCCGCCCGAACCCGAGCACCGGCTCACCGATGCCGGCGAGCCGCAACGCCTCCCAGAACGACGCCTGGTTGGCCGAGACGACCGGCTTGGCGAGGTCCTCCTCGAGCTCCTGGAGGATCGCCGCCGTGCGCAGGTTCGTGCAACTGATGAAGACGGCGTCGGCGTCGGGACGGTCGAGGTCGCGCGCCTGCGCGTAGACGCGCTCGGGCGAGGTGCGACCGATGTCGTGGTCGTCAGCGAAGCCGAGGCTGCTCGTGGCGAGCACCTCGAAGCCCTGCTCGGCGAAGTACGCGGCGCCGCGCGCGGTGACCTCCTCGAGATACGGGGTGGCGAGCACGATGCGCTGCGCCCCAACGGCGCGCAGGCCGTTCGCCGCAGCGCTGGCCGTTGTGGTCACCGGCAGCCCGCCGGTGGCCGCGCGCATCGTCTCGATGATGCGCTCGTCGTAGCTCTTGCCCTCGACGAAACTGCCGCTGGTGCATCCGAAGACCATGCTGTGCAAGGGAGCCATGGCGAGCACCCGCGCCGCCTCGGCCGTGCGCTCGGCGAGCTTGCGCAACTCCTCCACGGTGACGCGCGCAAGCTCGACGCGTGTCGTGTGGATAGACACGCCCTCGGGCGTCATTGCGTAGCACTCCGGCTCCATGACGGTGCTGGTCGAGGTGTAGATGAGCCCTATCCGGGCCCGGTAGCCGTACAGGTCAGGCTGCATCAGTCCCCTCCACGAAGCGGTTGTACGGAGCTAGCTTCTGCGCCTCACGGCGAGCACGTCAAGCGCACGCGATCCCCCGGCCGCATCGCCTGTCAACTTGGTCCCGAGGGCGGTTAGGCGGTACCGTGATAGAAGAGACGCCGCGTCGGTGGAACTGCGGGGCACAACGACAACGACATCGAAGACCGAGGGAGAGATGCAGGAGATCGTTCGCGAGACGCAGGCCCTACTGGGAGAGAGCGAGCCCTTTGCCCTGGTGACCCTCATCGCCGAGGAAGGGTCGACGCCGCGCGCCGCCGGCGCCGAGATGCTCGTGCGCGTGGACGGCTCGATCGCGGGGACCGTCGGAGGGGGACTGCTCGAGGCGACGGCGATGCAGCAGGCCCGCGTGGCGATCGAGACGAGGCGCTCGACGGCGATCACCGTCGAGCTGACCGGCCAGAACGTCCAGGACGCGGCGATGCTCTGCGGGGGCCGGGCCCAGCTGCTCGTCTCATTCGTGCCCGCGGGTGACCGCGAGCTGTCGCGGATCTGCTCCGCTCTTGCGGCTGCTCTGGAGGCGGGTCGGCCGGCCCACTTGGTCACTGTGTTCGGCCCCGCCGGCTGCGGAGGAGGGTGCTTGGTCGCTCGTTCCCTGGTGGAGGACGGCGGTGTAGTGGCCGGCGCGTCGCTCGAACCCGCCATCCTGGCCGTGTCCCTCTCCGAGGGCTCCGGTGTGCACAACCGCGAGCTGCCCGACGGCCGCGAGCTTCATGCGGAGACCATCGAGCCGGTGCCGGTGGTGGTGATCTGCGGCGCCGGCCATGTGGGACAGGCGCTCGCTCCGGCGGCGGCCGCAGTGGGGTTCGACATCGTAGTCATCGACGATCGCCCCGAGTTCGCCTCCCGCGAGCGTTTCCCCATCAGTGCACGGCTCGTCGTCCCGCCCGATTTCGAGCGCGCCTTCGAGTCGGTCGAGCTAGGGACGCGCACCTACGTCGTGGTCGCGACGCGCGGCCACACGCACGATTTCACGGTCCTCGAGCAGGCACTGCGCACTGAGGCCGCCTACATCGGCCTCATGGCGAGCTCGCGCAAGCGCAGACGCTTCTTCGAGACGCTGCTCGAACGGGGGCGCACGGAGCAGGACCTGGAGCGCATCCACAGCCCCGTCGGCCTGGCGATCGACGCCGAGACGCCGGCCGAACTGGCCGTGAGCATCGTCGCCGAGCTGATCAAGGTGCGGGCGGAGTTGCGACAGGCGGCCTTGAGACGATGACATCGCTGCAACGGGCGGCGCCACAGCATGGTAGCGCCGCGACGGTCGGAGCGTAAGGCGGGTCCGGTGAGCGGTCCGCGCTTTGCGGCCGTCGTGCTGGCCGGCGGGCGCTCGTCACGCTTGCCACCGCTCAAGCCCCTCCTGCCCGTCGACGGCGTCCCGGCCGTCGTGCGCACAGCGAGTACCTTCGGCGACGTAGGAGTCGAGCCGCTCGTCGTGGTCGGCTTCGCAGCCGCTGAGCTCGTTCCCGTACTGGAGGCCGCCGCCCTGCACTACGCCGTCAACGAGGACTACGACCGTGGCATGTACTCGTCGCTCGTGACCGGAGTGCGGGCGCTCGGCGAAGCCGGCGGTGGAACATGCGACTGGCTCTTCGTCCAGCCTGCCGACTGCCCGCTGGTACGCGGCGAGACGATCGGCCGCCTGATGCGCGCGGCCAGAGGCGCGGGGCGCGGGGCGGCGCGCCCTGAGGGCGCGCCGCCCCGCGCCCTCATCCCGACTGCTCATGGACGGCGCGGGCACCCGCCACTGCTGTCGGCCGGGCTGCTGCCGGCCGTCCTGAAGCGTGAACCACCTGGCGGTCTGCGTACGCTGCTCGACGACCTCGGCGACGAAATCGGGGAGGTGCCGGTCGACGATGAAGGCGTGCTTCTCGACATGGACGACGCCGAAGGCTACGCACGTGTCGAGAGACACGCCGTGCTCGAGAGGCTGCCCGACACAGACGCCTGCGAGGCGCTCCTGCGACGTCGCGCTACGCCGCCGGCGGTGGTCGCCCACTCGCGGGCCGTGCGCGACGTCGCCCTGCGCCTCGCGCGCGCGGCCAACGCCCAGGGCCTCGGCATCGATCTCCACCTGCTGGAAGCCGCGGCGCTCACCCACGACGTCGCTCGTGAGCGACCCGACCACGCCGCGGCGGCCGCGGCCGTGCTCGAGGCCGAGGGCTACCCGCGCGTGGCATGCGTCGCGCGTCACCACATGAGCCTCCCCGGACTACCTTCGGACCCGCCGGGCGAGAGGGAGCTCCTCTACCTTGCCGACAAGCTGGTGCGCGACGAGACGGTCGTGACGCTAGACGAGCGCAAACGAGAGGCTGCGGCGCGTTTCAGCGCTCCGGAGGCTCAGGCTGCGGCGGCTGCTAGGCTGCAGGCGGCCGGCGTCGTAGCACGCTCTCTCGAGCGCGCGACCGGCCGCCCGCTGGCGGACCTACTGGCCGAGCCGCCGCCCAACCCCGGCGGTCGCCCATGAGCGCCCGCCTCCCGGAGCTGCTTGCCTGTGACCTCGACGGCACCCTCATCGACGAGGCCGGCCGGCCGCATGCCGGGGTCCCCGAGGCGCTCGCCTCACTGGTGGCCGTCGGCGTGCCCCTGGCCGTCTGCAGTGGGCGCCCGCTGTACGCGGCGCAGCACCGAAGCGAGCGTCTGGGGGCGGTCCCGCGTGCGTTCATCTGCTACCACGGGGCGCTCGTCGTCGACACGGCCACGGACGCGTGGCTGCAGCACCTGACGGTGCCGCAGCCACGCGTCCTCGCCGTCACTGCCGACGCGCTGGAGGCCGGGCTCTCGGTGACCCTCTACATCGGTGATGAGCGCGTCGAGCTCCCCGCCGAGCCCAAGCGGATCCCCGCCTTGCCCGGCCCGGTGACTCGGATCATCCTCACGGGCGAGCCGGCCGTGCTCGACGACGCCTTACCCTCACTCAGGAGACGCTGGGGTGAAGGCCTGCGCGTAGAGCGCGCACACCCGTCGGTGATCGACGTGCTCGACGGACGCGCCGACAAGGGAGCGGCGCTCGCCTTGCTTGCCGCGCACCTTCAGATCTCCCTTGCAGGCGTCGTCGCGTGCGGCGACTCGCGCAGCGACGTCTCGTTGTTGCGGGCCGCCGGCAACGCGGTCGCGGTCGGCGACGCACCCGACCAGCTGCGGCGCGTCGCCAAGACAGTCGTCGCGCCCGACCACCTGGCGGCCTTCCTCCTCTCCCTGCTCCGGTAGCCTCTGACGGGGGCATGCCGAACGGAAGCCGGTCATCGCCGCATCCCGCACTCTGCCGTCGATCCCCGGCCTCCCGCCTCGCTCCACACTCGCCGTCGACCGCCGGCCTTGGCGCCGGGGGGCACTCGCCGCTTCGACCAAGCCACCGGCCGGGTGTGCAGCTGCCCACGACCCCCCGGCAGAAGTGTGCATTCACCCAGGTCCGGGCCCCCGACCTCTTGTGTTTCATGGTCGCAAGAAGCGCGGCATCGCGACGCGAGCCCGGGACGCACGATGGCCGTCCTGGGCGTGAGGCGGCGGTGACGCGATTTGAGCTCAAGGGGCCGCGCCAGTCTGCGCCCCGTCACCGTCGGCCCTTCGCACGTGCAAGGAGCAACTGATGAAGACAGAGACCAGCGTGGACGCCCGCGAACGCATCGTCGTGCCTGCCCGCGAAGGCAGAGGGGTGCGCATCGCAAAGGGCCAGTCGTTCCGCATCGTCGACCTCGAGGGCTCCCAGGTCGGCGATCTGTTCGCCTTCAACGCCGACGATGTACGCGAGTACCACAGCGCCCACCACACGCGCGCCGTCGTCGATCGGCTGTTCCCCGTACCCGGAGAGCGGTTCCAGAGCAACCTGCGCCGGCCGATCATGACCTTCGTCGCCGACGACAGCCCCGGCATCCACGACATGCTCATCGCCCCCTGCGACCCCGCGCGCTTCGAGCAGCTGGGGGTGCAAAGCTGGCACGCTTCGTGTCAGGAGAACCTGCAGATGGTGATGGCCGGCTTCGGCTTTCCCGACGTCGTCGTGCCGCAGTCGATCAACCTCTTCATGAACATCCCGGTGCGACCCGATGGGACGATCGACTGGCTCCCTGCGCCCACGAAGGCGGGCGACTCCGTCACCATGCGCGCTGAGATGGACTGCTACATCGTGCTCTCGGCCTGTCCCCAGGACATCATCGTGATCAACGACAAGGCGCCGTCGCCGATGGCGATCGACGTGCTCGACTGACCGCCCATCGAGAAGAGGGACCTTCGAGGAGGCGCAGATGAGGAAGAGGTTCGAGTACCTGAGACCCGCCACGGTCGAGGAGGCCTGCGACTTCAAGTCGCGCTATGGAGCGGGCGCTCGCTTCCTCGCCGGTGGGACCGACCTGATCCACGACTGGCGTCGCGAGCAGGTCTCGTTCGACTACTGCATCGACCTGACCTTCATCCCCGGTCTCGACTCCTTCGAGTGGAACGGGGAGCACCTGCGCGTCGGGTCCCTGGCCAAGCTGTCAACGATCGCCGCGGCGGCGGCGGAACCCGGCCTGCCGGGCTTCTTGGCCTCCGGCGCGCGCCGCATGGGCACGCCCCAGATCCGCAATCTGGCGACTGTGGGCGGCAACATCTGCCACGCCTCGCCCTGCGCCGACATGGCCGTCATGTTGACGGCACTCGACGGCGAGGCACAGCTGCAGTCGAGCCGCGGCAGCAGGTCGCTGCCGTTGCGCGAGTTCTTCAAGGGTGTCAACGAGACCGGCGTGGCGGACGATGAGCTGCTCACGGAGGTCCTCGTGCCGATCCCAGCGGCCCGTACCGAGGCCTCCTACCAGCGCGCCACGCGCACAAGCGTCGACCTCGCCCAGGCCAGCGCGGCGGTCTGCCTGAGCACGGACGACGGCACGACCGTGAGCCGGGCGCGCATCGCGATAGGCGCCTGCGCGCCGGTCCCTGTGCGCTCCGATGCCGCCGAGGAGATCCTCGTCGGCCTCGACCTGAACGACCGCGACCGCGAGACCATCGAGCTGGCGGCCTCGCGGGCGGAGTGGGAGACGAGCCCGATCTGCGATATCCGCGGCTCCGACGAGTACCGGCGCGAGGTGAGCAGGGTCCTCGTGCGACGCGCCGTCGAAGACTGTCTGGCGAGAGCTGGTCGGCGTCCCGGCGTCGGTCTAGGAGGGAGTGCACCCATGGCGACGCTACACGTGAACGGATCGGTGCACGAGCTCGACATCGAGCCGCACGAGACCCTCTCCGAGGTCTTGCGCGAGAAACTCGGCCTGCGCGGGGTGAGGGTCTCGTGCGGCGAAGGCGAGTGCGGCTCGTGCACCGTGCTCCTCGACGGCCGCCCCGTCACCTCATGCCTGATGCTGGCGCTGCAGGCCGAGGGCAAGGAGGTCACGACTATCGAGGGCCTAGGCACCGAAGACGATCTGCACCCGATACAGCAGGCGTTCATCGACGAGCAAGGCTTTCAGTGTGGGTTCTGCACGCCCGGGGTGATCCTGAGCACGAAAGCCTTCCTCGAGACCAATCCCGACCCCACCCCTGCCGAAGCGGCTGCGGCCCTCACCGGTCACATCTGCCGCTGTGGGGCCTACCCGCACATCGTGCGCTCTGTGATCCACGCGGCGCATCAGAACGGAGGCCCCTCATGACTCCCAAGCGCGACTTCACCGTCGTCGGCAAGGCGATCCCCGTCAAGGATGCCAGGGAGAAGGTCTGCGGCACGCTCAAGTATCCCGTCGACTTCGCCCTGCCCGGCATGGCCTACGGCAAGATCGTGCGCAGCACGCAGCCACACGCCCGCATCCTGGGGATCGACGCTGCGCAAGCAGAGGCCCTGCCGGGCTACCTCGGCATCGTCACCCACGAGGACGCCCCCGACCTCGACTGGCACGGCGTCTGGCTCAACTACATCGGCCACATCTTCGACGGCGTCGCCCGCTTCGCCGGCGACGAGATCGCCGCCGTCGCCGCGACGTCGATGGAGGTGGCCGAACAGGCAGCCGCGCTGGTCGAGGTCGAGTACGAGCCACTGCCGGCCGTCTTCGACCCCGACGAGGCGCTGCTGCCCGACGCGCCTCAGGTGCAGGCCGCCGGCAACGCGCGCGAGCCCAACGTGTACGAGTGGGGCGATCTCGAAGCGGGCAAGAGAGCGGCCGACTTCACCGTCGCCGCCGACGTCTCCTTCGGCAGCCAGCAGATGGCGCCCATCGGGCGCAACGCCGCCATAGCCGAGTGGAACGGCGGCAAGGTGACTCTCTACGCCGGCTCGCAGTCGCCCTCGGAGCTGCGCGACGGGCTCGCGCAGGCGTTCGGCATCCCGCAGAGCAAGACGCGCGTCGTCGCGCTGCCCCTGGGCGCCTCGTTCGGCGAGTTCTGGAGCAACAACTTCATGATGGTCGCGCCTCTACTGGCAAAGAAGATCCGCCGGCCGGTGAAGATCGAGCTCACCAACGAGGAGTGCATGGCCTTCGTCAAGCGGCGCCACAAGGAGCACTGCCGAGCCAGCATGGGCTGCATGAGGGATGGCGAGATCACCTTCATCGACGTCTACCACATCATGGACAACGGCGCCTACGGCTTCAAAGTCGAGGTCGGCTACTTCAACATCGACAACTGGGGCGCTCGCGCAAGGAGCGGCCGCTACGAGTGCCAGGGGGTCTCGACGAACCTCGTGACCGGCGGCTGCATGCGCGGCGTGGGCGACGTCACCATGGGCTCGATCGTCGAGCGGCTGGCCGACCAGCTCGCCGAGAAGATCGGTATGGACCCTGTCGAGTTCCGCATCCGCAACCAGATCAAGCCGGGCGATCCGCTGCGCCAGACATGGGCGAAGACCCTCATGCGTCACGACGAGGAGGGCTACCGCAAGCTGGTGCGGGAGTCGGCGCGTGAGGCGCCGCCCGAGCTGCTCGAAAGTTGGCCCAAGCTCTTCCACCTCTCCTCGGGATGCAGTGAGGGCATTCTGCGCAAGGGCGCCGAAGCCTTCGGCTGGAAGGACAAGTTCGTCGGCTGGGCCAAGCCCTACTACGCAGAGGGACCCAAGCGGCGCGCCGTCGGTGTCGGCACCGGGATCCACCTCTGCGGCGAAGAGATGGAGGGCAACACCGACGCCGTGGTGCGCCTCATGAAGGACGGCAGCGCCAAGGTCTGCTGCTCCATCGGACGCCACGGCACCTGCGCCGACACTACGCAGGCGCAGATCGCCGCCGAGACCCTGGGCATCCCCATCGACAAGGTCGAGGTCGAGACCGGGGACACCGACGCCTGCCCGTGGAGTCGAGGCTCCCTGGCCAGCACGACACTCTTCCGCACGGGCTTCAAGGTCTGGGCGGCCTGCCTCGACGCCAAACGTCAGCTCCTCGAGCTGGCGGCGCGCGAGTTCTTCGACAACGAGCCGTCGCGTCTGGAGATCAGAGAAGGCTACATCCAGTACGTCGACCGCAGCGGCCCCCACGCCGGACGCTGCACCACTTGCAGCACCGGCGTGAGCAGCATCTCGATCCCCGACGTGATGATGCACTTCCGCTCCGACGCCCTGGGCCCGACCGACAGCATCACGGGGCGGCCGGCCTTCCCCATGCCCCCGTCGACGGCCTTCTCGCGCCACTTTGCGGCGCAGTTCGCCGAAGTCGAGGTCGACGTCGAGACGGGCGAGGTCAAGCTGCTGGACTACCTCGTGGCGCAGGACAGCGGCACCATCATCAATCCCAAGGTCTTCGAGGGGCAGATCATCGGCGGGGCGACGCTCGGCGCGGGCTTCGCGCTGTCCGAGATGCTGGCCTTCGACGACGAGGGGCGCATTCTGAACGCCAACCTGACCGACTACAAGGTCCCGCGCATGACCGACTTCCCGGTGTGGACGAAGACGCTCTGGGAAGAAGACTACGACCCGGTGGGGCCGTTCGGGGCGCGTTCGGCCGGCGAGGCGCCGATCGCCGCCGCACCCGCAGCGATCGCGCAGGCCGTTCACAACGCCACCGGCGTCTGGGTGAACCTCCCCATGACGCCCGAGCGCGTCCTCGACGCCCTGCGGGAGCACAAGAAGGCCGAGGAGAGGCGGCCGCGGACTCCGGTCCCGGCGCCGGCCCGCTGAGGCGGGACGCGCCGGGACGATGGCGGCCGCCTCGCAGGCGGCCGGGCGGCAGACCCCCTCCTTCGTAAGGCGGGGCGAGGCCCTCGGGCCTCGCCCCGCCACCGCCCTGTTCTCTCCCGGGCGAAGGTTGTAGCCTGCCCTCTGCAGCGCATCCCCCTGACGATCGACGTGTTCGGAGGCGTGGTGCCGCAGGGCGACTACCTGACCGTCGGCGAGCTCGTGACCGAGACCGGCCTCGAGCTCCACCTCCTCACGGGCGAGGTAGGGCTGGAGCGGGCCGTGCAGGGCATCCACCTAGCCGACTACGATGATCCCACTCCGTGGATGGCGACCGGCACCGTGCTCATCACCACGGGCGCTCCGTTCGCCGACTCGCCCGAGAAGGCGGTGCGCTTCCTCGACAGGATCGCCGAGAAAGACACCGTGGCGCTGGGTGTCGGCACGGGGCATAACCTCGATCACGTTTGCCTCGAGATGGTCGAACACGCCCGCCGCTTGCGCATCGCGGTCTTCGAGATCCCGCCCAGTGTGCCGTTCCGCACAATCTTCGCCTACGTCTACAACGCCCTTGCCTCGAGCGACATGCACCGCCTCCGTCGTACCTTGGCCGTGCAGGGACAGCTCCTCGACCTCCTCATTGACGAGAAGGGCATCGGCGAGGTCCTCTCCCGTCTTGCGCGCATCCTCGAGATGCGGGTGGTGCTCTTCGACAGCAGCGGCGCGGTAGTGGCGCGGGCCGGCAGCGAACCCCCAGACGAGGCCACGATCGAGCGTATCTGGAACACTTACACCTCGACCCAGGACCTGGGACCGCTGGGCATCCTCGAGGTCGAGCACGGCCGCTTCCACATCCGGCGCGTGCTCGTGCATGGCGTCGTTGAGCGCGTGCTGGCCGCCGTGGTGGAGCAGCCGGCGGCCTCGTCGGAGTTCGCCGAGCTCGCCCTCTCGTACGCGCAGCGTCTCATCGCGCTCGACCTGCAGCGCGAACGCGAGCAGCACACCCTGAGGCGACGCATGCGGGCCATCCTCCTCGACGACCTGCTCTCGCGGGACGAGGTCGACCGCGACCTGTCGCAGCGGTTGCTAGACCACGGGATCGACCTCGACCACGCCTGGCGCGTCGTCGTCTGCTGGGTCGACCACTTCGCCCTCGCACCCGGAGAGGAGCAGCCCGGCGAGCGCGAGTCCTATCGCCTCAAGACCGAGTTGCAGGCGGCCCTCGAGGCGTCTCTCACCGCGCACCGCATCCCCTGCATCAGCATGGTGAAGGGCGAGGCCGTCGTCGCACTCTGCGTCTTCGACGGTCTCGAGGCGCTCGAGGTGCACGACAGGCTGGTCGAGCTGCGGCAGGCGATCAGCGATCGCCTGCCGCAGCTCGTCACCAGCCTCGGCGCCTCGTCCTCGGCACGCGGCCAGCTCGGGCCGGCGGCGGCCTTCCGTCAGGCGCGTGAGGCAGTGCGCGCCGCCGGGCAGGGGATCGCCGTCCTCCAGCGGGTCGTGCTCTTCGAGATGGCCGGAGGGCGGTTCCGCCTGCTCAAGGGCCAGAGCGACGAGTCACTGCGCTCCCTGTGCGAACGCCTCGTCGTCCCCCTCGTGGAGCACGACCGCCAGCACCACACCTCGCTGATGCCGACACTGCGCACGTTCTTCGACAACCGGCTCTCGGTGCACCAGACGGCCGACGCCCTCTTCATCCACCGCAACACGCTGGGCAAGCGGCTGCACCGCATCGAGGAGCTACTCGACGTCGACCTGGCACAGATCGACGACGTCTTCGAGCTCTACCTCGCCCTGCGCGCCGCCGAGTTGCTCGAGAGCGTCAACACGCTCTGATTGTGCATCTGCCCACCACCTGGCGCGAAGAGTGTGCTCCTGCTGTGCGGTTCGCCACGGCCCTCGGCCCTAGATTGCGGACGACGACACGAGTGGCGGTGCGCGACGCCACGGCCGCGACGCAGCGCGACGACTGAGGCGCAGGCGAGCGGGCCGGTGGCCGGCACGGACGGACCGTGCGCGCGGGCCGCTGGGGAGGTAGGTGGTCGATGAGCGCAAGCGGATCGGACGGCCGCGCGGCCGTGGTCACCGGTGCCACGGGGGTGATCGGCGGTGCGGTCGTCGCTCGCCTGCAGGCCGAGGGCTTCACCGTTGCCGGTCTGGACCTGGGACACGGCGGCGGCGACCTGTCGCTCGTGGTCGACGTGACCGACCGCGAGGCGATGAGAGCCGCCGCCGAACGAGTCACACGGGAGCTGGGCACCATCGAGGTGCTCGTCACCGCACACGGCTACCACGCCGCCGCCGCCTTCGGTGAGATGAGCCGCGACGACTGGCGGCGGCTGCTCGACACGCACCTGGGAGGCACGGTCAACGCCTGCGCCGCGGTCGTCCCCGGCATGGTCGCCGCGGGACTGGGCACGGTCGTGACGACGTCCTCGTGGATCGCCCTCGCCGGCGTGCCGGGCGAGGCCTACTACGCGGCCGCGACCGGCGCCATCCTCGCCTTCACCAAGAGCTTCTCGCTCGAGGTGGCGCCCAAGGGGGTACGCGTGAACTGCATCGCCATCGGGCCGGTCGAGACAGGCACGGGAGCGAAGAGCTTCAGCCCCGGCCAGCCGGCGCCGGCGGAGCTGCCGCTGCGGCGGTACGTCACGCCTGAGGAGATCGCCGACACGGTCTCCTTCCTCATCAGGGACGGCGACTTCATGGTCGGCCAGGTCTTCACGCCGGCCGCCGGGGCGGTGGTCTGACATGGGCGTGCTCGAAGACACCGTCTGCCTGGTCACCGGCGCCGCGCAGGGCATCGGCAAGGGCATCGTGATCCGCATGGCCCAGGAGGGCGCCCGTGTCGCGGTGAACGCGCGCCTCGACGACGCCCGGCTCACGGCCGTTGTCGACGAGATGGGCGGTTACCCGGCGCCCTTCGACATCGCCGACCCCGACGCCAACAGGGCCATGGTCGCGGACGTGGAGGCCAGTCTGGGTCCCATCGAGGTGCTCGTCTGCAACGCGGCGCGCATGACCATGATGCCCTTCCTGGAGCAGCCGCCGGAGCAGTGGTGGGAGCAGATCCGCGTCAACCTCACGGGGCACATGGACCTCATCACCAAGGTCCTCCCCGGCATGCGCAAGCTGGGCCGTGGCAGGATCGTCCTCATCAGCTCGCTCTGGGGACCGATCGGCTGGGAGAACGCCACCGGCTACGCCTCGACCAAGTCGGCGCTGATCGCGCTCGGGCGCTCGCTCGGAAAGGAGCTCGCGCCCGAGCACATCTACGTGACCGTCGTGGCACCGGGGATCATCGACACCCCCCAGCTCCAGGTCGACGCCGACGACGCCGGCGTCACGCTCCAGGAGATGCACGCCATCTACGCCAAGAACATCCCCGCGGGTCGCATCGGCACGCCCGACGACGTGGCGCGCGCGGTCGTCTTTCTCTCGACCGAGACCGCCGGCGCCTACGTGGGGCAGACCCTCCATCCGAACGGTGGTGAGATCAGATGCTCGATGTGAACGCCACGTGGCGCTACGCGCCGGTGCAGGCCTGGAAGGGCGACGCGGCGGCGCTCGCGATCCTCAGCTTCGACGTCGACGCCGAGACGCCGCTGCTCGCCGCGGGGGAGAAGTACACGCAGCACCTCTCGACGATGTCGCACCAGGCCTACGGGCCGACAATCGGCGTGCCGCGCATCATCAGGATGCTGGCGCGGCACGGCAAGCCAGCGACGTTCTTCGTCCCCGGCTGGACGGCCGAGCACTACCCGCGCTGCATGGAGGCGATCCTCGAGTCGGGGCACGAGATCGCCCTGCACGGCTACACGCATCGCCCACCCTGCTACAACACCGCCGACGAGCAGCGCGCCGAGATCGAGAAGGGGCTCGCCGCCTTCGAGAAGTTCGGCGTCAAGCCCTTCGGCTACCGCGCCCCGATGTGGCAGACGTCGAAGCACACGCTGGAGATGCTGGGTGAGTACGGCATGCGCTACGACTCCTCCCTGATGGACGACGACCGGCCCTACCTGCTCGACACACCCTCTGGGCGGATCGCCGAGATGTGCCCCCAGTGGTACCTCGACGACTGGGAGCAGTACGTCTATGTGCCCGATCCCGACATGGGGGCGACCATCAACCGACCCAGCGTCGTCGCCCAATTATGGATCGAGGAGCTCGAAGGCGAGCGCGAGACGGGCTCGCTGCTCATGCTCACCTGCCACCCCTTCGCCAGCGGCCGGCCGGGACGCATCAAGGCCATCGAGAAGCTGATCGACTTCGCCGACGAGTGCGGGGACGTGGCCTTCACGCGCGCCGACGAGCTGGCGCGCAAGCTGCTGGCGGTACCCGACGCCGCAGCTCAGCGACGAGCGGCCGGAGTGAACCGCCGACTTGCGGCGACGAGCGGTGTGCAGGAGCTGAGCGTCCTGCAGGAAGTGTGGGCACCTGCACCTCGCCACGATGGAGTCCCGAGCCATATGCTCACGGCGAATAGGTACAAACGGTGGCCGAAGCGGGTATCTTGTCGAGCGTTGTCCCGCCTCTCGGAGGAGGTGCCGTAAGCGATGCGCTTGACATCGTCTCGCAAGGCTACCGACCACCCGGCGCCGCCGGCGCCGGATCTTACGTCGCAATCCAGACAAGGGGGACTGCATTGAGTGACATCACGGCCCCGCCGCGGGGCAACTCAGGCGAGGCGGAGGCTCAGAGACTAGGCTACAAGCAGGAGCTGAGGCGCGAGTTCGGCTTCTTCCACGCGTTCGCCATCAGTTTCGCCGACACGTCGCTGATCGTCGCCTTCTACGGCTCCTTCGCGCTGGCACTGGGGGCGGCAGGCCCCACCTTCTTCTGGGGCATGATCGCCGTCCTGCATCTTCCAGATCCTGGTCGTCCTCGTCCTCGGCGAGGTGTCCAGCCGCTACCCGCTCGAGGGCGGCATCTACCAGTGGACACTCGAACAGACGGGGGCCACCTCCGGGTGGTTCTCGGCCTGGGCGTACTGGTGGACGATGGTCTTCACCATGACGAGCTGCGCCTATGCGTCGGCGAGCTTCCTGCTGCCCGGCCTCGGCTTCGACACCGCGGACGAAGGGCTGGTTCATCGCCGTCGCGGCCGTCATCGTGCTCTTCGGCCTCGCCATCAACAGCATCGCACAGTGTGATCCTCAAGGTATTCGTGACCATCCTGCTCATCGCGGAGGTGACGACCACCATCGGCCTCTCCTTGGTGTTCTTCTTCGGCTACCGGGAACACGGCTTCAGCACCTTGTTTCACTCCTTCAACACCGCCGGCAACAGTACGTTCAACTGGGTCTGGATCGGCTTCTTCGGCGCCATCGCCTTCATGGGCTGGACGTTCCTAGGCTTCGAGGCGGCAGGCTCCATCGCCGAGGAGGTACACGAGCCGGCCAAGAACGTGCCGCGGGCGATGATCGCGGTGTGCGTCGGCATCGGCATCATCACGCTGTTCGTCACGGTCGCCTTCATCCTCGCCATCCCCAACATCAGCGACGCCATGACGGGCAACATCGCCGACCCCGTGATACAGACGCATCACCTTCCACCTCGGCACCGGCTATCGAGAAGCCGCTGCTCGATCATGATCTCGCTCGGCTTCATGGGCAGCATGGTGGCCTTGCACATGGCGGGCTCGCGCACTCTGTACTCATTCGGGCGCGACAAGATGATCCCCGGCTCGAGCTATGCCACCATCCTGAGCAAGAACCGCAAGCTCCCGTGGGTGGCCCTCAGCTTCACCTCGGCCATCTCGATCGTCATCCTGCTCGTCAACATCGGCGCGGAGCGGGTGTTCACGACGCTGTTGCAGATCTCGGCCGCCGGCTTCTTCATCTCGTACGGCTTCGTCGTCATCTCGCAGTTGGTGACGCATATCAACAAGCGTCACTCGCACGGGCCGTTCAGTCTGGGCAGGTGGAGCTACCCCATCACGTGGATCGCCTCGGTCTGGATCGTCTTCGAGATCATCAACCTGATGTGGCCGCGCAGCGCCGTCGCTCCCCTGGTACCAGAACTGGGGCGTGATCACGATCACGGCTGTCCTGACCGTCGCCGGCGCTATCGTGTTCCTCGTCGTGCCGAAGGAAGGGGGACACGTCGGGCGAGCCGCCCAAGGAGGAGATCGCCGAAGGCGCGGCCTTCGCCGATCATCCGGCCGATTGACGCCTGACACGCACACGACCTAGACAAGCGACGAGACGCAGGGCGTGCGGGCGAGCCGGGAGGCTCGCCCGCACGCCCCCTCGTGCCACAACGAGCGGCACGACGTGAACAGGAGTCGCCGGCGCCGGGTGGCCTTCAAGGCCACCCGGCGCCGGCGACTCCCTCCAGCGAAAGGAGCGCGAATGGCAGAAGGCAGACTGGCAGGCCGCGTGGCTCTCATCACCGGCGGCAGCCGCGGCATCGGTGCCGCGATCGCGAAGGCATTCGCTCGCGAGGGGGCCAGGGTCGCATTCACCTACCACAAGCGCGCAGACGCGGCGCGCGAGGTCGTCGCGGTGATCGAGGCCGCCGGAGACGAGGCGCTCGCCATCCAGGCCGACGCCTCGCAGGTCGACGACGCCAGGCGCGCCGTCGACGAGACGGTGCATCGCTTCGGCCACATCAACATCCTCGTCAACAACGCCGGCGCCATCGGCGCCGAGTACACGGTGCAGGACATGCCCGTCGAGGAGTGGGATCGGCTTATCGGCACGGACCTGCGCGGTGTCTTCCTGGCGACGAAGTTCGCCTTGCCGCACATGAAGACCGACCCGGTCGGCAAGATCATCAACATCAGCTCAGAGCTGTCGATCAAGGGTCGCCCGACGCAGGCCCACTACTGCGCGGCGAAGGGCGGCATCAACGGCTTCACGCGCGCCCTCCAGTGGGAGGTGGGGCCGGGCATCTGCGTGAACAGCCTGGCGCCCGGCCCGATAGCGACCGACCTCATCCTCGCCGACATGACGCCGGAGTGGATCGAGAAGGAGAAGGACATCCTCGCCGGCCGGCTCGGTGAGGTCGAGGAAATCGCGGAGCCGGCGGTCATGCTGGCCTCCGACGAAGGCAACTTCTTCATGGGTCAGTTCATCAGTCCCAACGGCGGCGCCGTCTTCACGTGAGCCGCGAGGGACCGCGACCCAGAAAAGGCAGTGAACACCAGCACGCAGGGTGCCCTGTGACCGATGTGCACGCGCCTCTGGCGCCCGAAAGGGGTTGACGATGATCACTGAAGGGCTCAAGGGACGCGACTTCATCACCCTGCGCGACTTCACCAGGGCCGAGATCGAGACCATGCTCGACGTGGGCCTCAAGCTCAAGGCGGACAGCGCGATGCGCGTCCGCCACCAGGACGTGCTGCCCGGACGCACGCTGCTGCATGATGTTCTTCAACCCCTCTCTGCGCACACGCAACAGCTTCGAGGCCGGCATCTTCCAGCTCGGCGGGCACGCGCACTTCCTCGAGCCCTCCGCCACGCGCCTGCCCACCCTCGAGGGTGAGGACGTGCCCTATCAGTCGGAGCGCATCGCCGACGTCGCACGCGTGCTCTCGCGCATGGGCGACGCCATCGCCATCCGCATCCTGGGCGGCGCCGTCGACTGGCAGTACGAGAAGTCGCTGCGCATCATCGAGGAGTTCGCCACGTACTCGAAGGTGCCGGTCATCAACATGGAGGACAACAAGTACCACCCCAACCAGGGCATGGCCGACGCGATGACGCTCTGGGAGCACCTCGGGCGCGACCTGCGCGGGCGCAAGCTGGGCGTCTCCTGGACCTACTCGCCCTCCACCAAGAAGCCCATCGCCCCGCATCACGACTTCATGTACGCGGCCAGCTTCTTCGGGCCCGACATCGTCTTCGCCCACCCGCCCGAGCTGCGCATCGACCCCGACGTCGGAGCAGGCGATCAAGACCAACCTCGAGGCCAACGGCGGCTCCTACGAGGTCGTCGACGATATGGACGCCGCCTGCGAGGACGCCGACGTGGTCTACGCCAAGAACTACGTGGCGCTTGACCTGCTGCCTCCCGTGACGGCCGAGCCGCAGCACGACGAGATGGCACGCCTTTTCGAGAAGTACCGCGGTTGGATCGCCGACGAGCGGCGCATGAGGCTCGCCAAGAAGACCGCCTTCTACATGCACTGCCTGCCCTGCGAACGTGGCTACGAGGTCGCCGATGCGGTGCTCGACGACCCGCAGTGGGGTACGCCCTGCTACGACGAGGCCGAGAACCGGCTGCACGCGCAGAAGGGCGTCATGGCCTGCATCATCCCCTGAAGGAGCCGGCCGGCTCGCGAGCGCGCCGCGCTCGATGTCCGCTGCAGGGCGGCGAGAGCCGACGCCATTGAAGACCCCGCAAGAGGAGACCACCGAGGAGGGTGTCAAGCATGCAGACGACCTCACTGAAGGGCCGTGACTTCATCGCCATCTCCGACTTCACCAGAGAGGAGATCGAGACGATCCTCGACACGGCCTTCGAGCTCAAGCTCGAGCGGGCCCGCGGTGTGCGCCACCATCTGCTCGAGGACGCCACGCTCTACATGATGTTCTACAACAAGAGCCTGCGCACTCGGAACAGCTTCGAGACCGGCATCCACCAGCTCGGCGGCCACGCCATCTACCTCGACTCCAACGCCGTCTACACACCGGCCGTCGAGGGCAAGGAGCAGGCCTTCGTGACCGAGCGTCTCGACGACGTCGCCAAGGTGCTCTCGCGCTACGGCGAGGCGATCGCCATCCGCATCTTCGGCGACCCCGTAGGCTGGCTGCACGGCGAGGCCAATGCCTACATGCGCGCCTTCGCCGAGGCCGCCGACATCCCCGTCATCAACATGGAAGACGACATGTACCACCCCTGCCAGGGCATCGCCGACCTGATGACGATGAAGGAGAAGCTGGGCAGCCTCGAGAGACGCAAGGTCGTCGTGAGCTGGGCCTACTCGCCCTCGCGCAAGAAGCCCGTCAGCGTGCCGCACTCGATGATGCAGGTGAGCTCGCTCTTCGGGGCCGACGTGGTCTTCGCCCGCCCGCACGGTTTCGAGCTCGATCCGGCGCAGATCGCGAAGGCCAAGGACAACGTCTCGCGCTACGGCGGCTCGTTCGAGGAGACCGACGACATGCGCGCCGCCTTCGAGGGCGCCGACGTGGTCTATCCCAAGTGCTGGCCGGCCATCCAGTTCATGGCCGGGCCCGGCAAGGAGGCCGACTGGGAGGCCCAGGATGAGCTCTTCGAGGCCAACCGAGGCTGGATCGCCGACGAGGAGATCATGAAGCTCACGAAGCGCGACTGTCTCTACATGCACTGCCTGCCCTGCGACCGCGGCTATGAGGTGACCGACGCCGGTCATCGACGGTCCTCACTCCGTGGTCTACGACCAGGCCGAGAACCGCATGCACGGCCAGAAGGCCGTCATGGCGCTCACCATGAGGGGATGAGGCTCCACCATGGCTGACGAGACGAGGACGCGCGGCGAAGAGCTGCGCCAGTACAACGCCTGCGGACCGCGTGCGCAAGCTCCTGCTCTGCCCGCCCGACCTACTACCGCGAGCTCGAGATCTCGGAGATCGCCCACCGCACGGTCCAGGGCGGCGAGGTCGTCGACCTGCGTGTCGCCGAACCCGATGCACGAGGGTCTGGCGCGGGCCCTCGAGGAGGCCGGCATCGAGCTCGCCTGGGAGGAGCCGCACCCCGACCACGCCTGGCAGGTCTACACGCGCGACTTCGGCGTCAACACGCCGGCCGGGGTGCTGATCGGCAAGTACCGCTACGAGCCGCGCTGGGGCGACGAGGAGTTCGCCATCGCGGCCCTGACGAAGCTCGGCGTCGACATCGCCGGTCGCGTGTCTCGGGGCGCCGTCGAGGGCGGCGACTGCTGGCTGCTCGACGAGTCGACGCTCGTCATCGGCGCCGGCAACCGCTCCAACCTCGAGGGCATCGAGAACGCCGCCGAGATCCTGCAAGCCGCACGGCATCGACGTGGTGCCAGTGGAGTTCGACCCCACGTGGAACCACCTCGACATGATCTTCCGCGTGCTCGCAGAGAAGCTCGCTATGTACGGCGAGGCCGGTCTGCCGGCGAGCTACGTGCGCTTCCTCAAGGACTGCGGCTGGCGGCTCATCCCCCTGCCCGAGGAGCAGGTCATGAAGACGGGCTGCAACGTACTCGCGCTCGGTGAGGGACGCATCCTCTCCTTCGCCGAGAACGAGGCCGTCAACGAGCTGCTCGTGGCCGAGGGCTTCGCGCTCGTGGCGCCGCCGCTGCGCGAGTTCACCAAGATGGGCGGCGGGCCGCACTGCCTGACCTTCGAGGTGCAGCGCGACCGGTAGACGAGAGCTTGGCAGATCCGCGGGGGCGCGCGGCGCAACCCGAAGGGACACGCCGCCCGCCCCTTGAGCCTTTCGAGACGAACGGGAGTCAGCAACTATGAGCACGACGGCGCTCATCGTGATGGCGGTCGCATTCTACGTCGTGTTCGCCGTCTCGAACTCGCAGGCGGGAGGCCATATCGACGCCAGCCTGAGCTCCGTCATCTTCAACGGCCTCGGAGCGCTGCTTCCTCTCGCCTTCTACCTGGCCACCCGCGTCGGGCGCCCCGAACGGCTCGTCCCGACGCGACCCTCGGGCCTTGCCTACTCTGTCGTGGCCGGCGTCGCCGTCGCGGCCTTCTCCGTCGTCCTGATCACGATCTACGGGCGCGGCGGCTCCCTCTCCTACGTCTTCCCCACCGTCTACGGGGCAGCGGTAGCGCTCACCGCGGTGGTCGGCTGGCTGGTGCTCCGCGAGGCGTTCTCGCCGCTGCACGCGCTCGGAGTCATGGCCATCGTCGGCGGCATCGTCCTCCTCGCCTTGCCGGCCAAGTAGCACTCCGGCCGCCAATCGGAGGTGGCGCATCGGCGCCTCCAGAGAGTCGGCAGATCAGGCCAGCCCGAGCGCTGTGACGGCGGCGATCGTCAGCGCGACGCCGGCGAGCTGGTGAGCCGCCGGCCGCTCACGAAAGACCACGAGCCCCAGAATCACGGCGAAGGTGGCGAACTGCGCGATCATGACGGAGGCCACGGCGACAGAGCCTGACGTCAGCGCCGTCGCCGAGAGGATGAGGCCGAAGGCTTCGCACAGGCCCGGCAGCGGCGCCAGCCGGCGCAGGCCCGGCTGGGGAAGAAGGGCCCCACGCCGCACCAGCAGCAGCGGCAGCACGACGGCCAGCGCGACGACGCGCGAGACCGCCACGGCGCTCACCGGGGCGATGGCGTCGGCGTGTGCGTAGAGCAGGAAGGTGACGCCGAAGACGGCCGCCGCGAACAGCGCCCACGGCGCCCCGGCTGCCGTCCTGCGCCCCCTTTCGCTGGCGGCGAGCACGCCGCCGGCGACTGCCGCCGCTAGAGCGACGGCCGTCGCCGGCGCGAGCCGCTCGCCGAGACCGAACGAGATCGCTGCCGCGAAGGCTCCCTCGAGCGCCGTCAGGGGAGCCACGATCGACAGGCTGCCGCGCTCGAGGCCCCTGAGCAGCGAGCCGAAGGCGATCACGTAGAGCGCACCGGCCACGGCCGCCGAGCCGATCGCCCGCCACTCCGCAGCGGCGTGCGGCAGACCGTCGGTCAGCAGAGCCGGCGGCAGTGCGACGACGACGCCGACGGCCAGGATCCAGAACAGCACGGAGAGCACCGGGGCGCGCCTGACGACACGCGCCGCGGAGAAGTCGCCGAAGGCGAAGACGACGGCCGCCAGGAGGCCAAGGGCGACGGTGAGCACAGCGCCGCCGCCCTACGCGACGGCGGCTAGGATCGTCACGGCGACGAGCGTCAGCGCGATGCCGAGCAACTGAGTGCGCGCCGGTCGCTCGCGCAGCAAGACCATGCCGAGGACGACGGCCATAGTGCCCGTCTGCGCCACGACGATGCCGACGACCGAGAGCGGACCCAGCGAGGTCGCGGTGGCGAACGTGAGGATCGCTACCGTGTCGAGGAGGCCGCAAGCGACCACGCGGCGGCGGAACGGACGCGCCACCTTCCAGGTGCCGCGCAGGATGGCCAGCGGCAGAAGCAACACGACCGTCGCCAAGCCGGCGAACAGGGCCACGCCGACCGGCGGCAGCGCCGAGGCCTCGCCGAAACAGATGGTGACGAGCCCGAACGCGGCCGCCGCCGCCACGGCCCAGCCGGTCCCGGCGGCGGCTGACCGCGGCCGTCCGCCGTCGGCGTCCGGCTCGAGCGAGGTCAGCGCACTGCCGACGAGCGCCAGCGGCAGGCCGATCCACACGGCGCGCGCGACCGGCTGCCCGATCAGGAGCACGAAGACCACGGTGAAGGCGCTCGAGAGCGAGCCCAGGGGGGAGAGCACTGACAGCTTGCCGCGGCTGAGCGCCGTGAGCCAGGCGGTGAAGGCGGCGACCTCGAGCGTGCCGCCCAGGGCGGCCAGACCGGCGGCACGCCATTGGTCGCCGCCTGAGGGCAGGCTCCCGACGGCCAGGAAGATGACGACCAGACCCGCCAGGGCGACGACCCGGATCCAGAGGACTCCCGCGATCGCCGCGGTCGCGCGCGCCACGGGCATGAGAAGGAAGTCCTGCAGCGCGTAGTTGAACGCGGTCGTGAGCCCGAGCAGAACGGTCAGCATCGCATTCTCACGCTCACGGCCGGTGGTCGAGGATCGGGTGGGTGGAGGGCGCGGGCCTAGGGTCCGCGTCCGCGGACCCTAGGCCCGCGCCCCGAAGAGCTCCCCGTGTTTGGCCGCGATGCCCTCGGCCAAACGATCAAGCGCCGCGTAGTCCTCCGTGCGCGGCAAGCCCTTGCACATCACCGGCTCGAAGAACTCGGCCTTCACGTGGGGCATCAGCCCGGCGAGCTGGTCGACCGTCTTGCCTCCCCAGCCGTACGAGCCGACGATGGCAGCGTACTTCATCTTCGGCTTCAACGCGTTGGTCAGAAACGCCGCCGTAGCGGCCGCAGGATGCGGGCCGCCGAGCACCGTCGGTGTGCCGATGACCACGGTGGCCGCATCGACCAGAGCGGTGGCGAGCTTGCCCGTGTCGACCGACGCGAGATCGAAGCGCTCGACGCCGACGCCACGTGCAGCGAGCCCGTCGACGAGGCGGTCGACCATGTGCCGCGTGCTGTCGTGCATCGACACGTAGACGATCACGGCGAGGTTCTTGGGCTCGTCCGACACCCAGTCCCGGTAGGCGTCGATGATGAACGCCGGCTTGTCGTAGACGGGCCCATGCGAGGGAGCGATGAACTTGATCTTGTAGCCGTCGAGCTTGTCGAGGTTCTTCTGGATGATGTTGCGGAAGGGCATCATGATCTCGGCGAAGTAACGCTTCGCCGGTTCGTAGACGCGGCGCTCCTCGGCGAAGAGGTCGGTGGTGGCGAGGTGGGAGCCGAAGAAGTCGCAACTGAGAAGGAGCTTCTCCTGCTGCACGTAGGTCGACATGGTCTCCGGCCAATGCACCCATGGGGTGTACAGGAACTTCAGCGTCAGATCGCCGAGCGAAAGGCTCTCGCCGTCGGCCACCGGCGAGAAGCGCTCGTCGGGCAGGTGAAGCAGATCGATGAGCATCCCCTTGCAGCGCTCCGAGCAGACGATCTTCGCCTTTGGATAGCGCTCGAGCACCGCGGCCAGTGAGCCGGAGTGGTCCTGCTCGGCGTGGTTGGCCACGATGTAGTCGACCCTGTCGATGCCCTCGAGCTGCTCGAGCAGCACCCCGGTGAAAGCCGGGTCGACCGTCTCGACGAGCGCCGTCTTGTCGCTGCCGAAGACTAAGTAGGCGTTGTAGCTCGTGCCGTCGGGGATGGGGATGAGCGCGTCAAAGAGCCGCCGATCCCAATCGACTGCGCCGACGAGCGAGACCCTGTCGGTGATCTTGCGAGCCTTCATGGCACCCCTCTAAGGATCGACTGCGACTGGGGACTAGGCTATCCGCCACCCGCTGTCGTGTCGAGCACGCCTCCCCAAGGGACGCCGCAGCACCCGCCTCGGTCCTTCCCTGGCCGTTCGGTTTCCGACTTTCGGTGGCTGCGCCGACGCGCGCCCCGGCACACGCTTCGCCGAGGGTCCCCGCGCTCTTGACCGCGCGCCGTCACTGTCGCCCGCGCACGGTGTAAGCCGCTGGGCCTCGACCAGGCGCCAGAGGAGCTCGGCAAGCCTCCAACGCTCGTGCGGGCGCCACTCGGCGAGCTTGAGGCTGAGATCGGACGCGCGTGCTTGCCGGATCTGCCGCAGCGCGTTGAGCCCTTCGACCGTGAGGCGCACGCGCCAAACGCGATGATCTCTGGGGTCACGCGCGGCGTAGATGAGACGATCGCGATGCAGGCGAGCGAGGTGGCGCGACAACGTCGTCTTGTCGATGCGCAGGTTGCGCGCCAGGTGGGTGGGCGTCGGAGACGTGACGATGTCGATTTCGTTGAGGACGGCGTAGCGCACGGGCGTGAGCCGCCACGCCGCGAAGGCCAGCGGCAGGCCGGCGTTGCGCAGCGAAACGATGTAGGGGCGGGGCTTGACGGCGGCGAAGACCAGGGCCGTCAGCGCCGCCTCGATCATCGCCTCGAGGTTGTCGCGCTCGCGAGGGTGCACGCGCTCCAGCGTAGCCGCATGCGGGTTGTTGCGAGAAGTAGGGGACGGGGTGGGTGTGGTGGCTGTTTCAGGCAGTTGGCATATACAACCACCTGAAACGGCGAATCACCACCACCGGCCGAGCTCGGAGGCGGCGCCGCAGAAGGGAAGCTGCGTTGGGGCGCGGAAGAAGCGAGCGAGGTCCGCAGCCCTCGAGCCCTACAGCTCGTTCACGAGCTGCTCGAGGAAGAGGCCGACGTCGGTGACGATGCCGATGGTCTGGAAGCTGCCGCGGTCGGCCAGTTTCGTCACGACCGCGGGGTTGATGTCGACGCAGACGGTGAGCACCGAGGCGGGCAGCAGGTTGCCCGTGGCGATAGAGTGCAGCATGCTCGAGAGCATGAGGCAGGCGCCGGCGTCCTGGCAGTAGGGGCGCATCGCCTGCTGGGCGCCGACGACGTCGCTGATCACTTCCGGGAGCGGACCGTCGTCGCGGATCGACCCGGCGAGCACGAAGGGCGTGCCGGTCGTCACCAACGTGTGCATCAAACCGGTCTTGAGCACGCCCTGCTCGACCGCCTGCCGGATGCCGCCGCAGCGCCGCACGGTGTTGATGGCGCGCAGGTGATGCTCGTGGCCGCCGGGCGCCGGCGTCCCCTCGGTGAGCGAGACGCCGAGCGAGGTGCCGAAGAGCGCGGACTCGATGTCGTGGGTCGCCACCGCGTTGCCGCCAAAGAGCACGTCGACGTAGCCCA
Source organism: uncultured Actinomycetes bacterium (assembly GCA_963725665.1). Lineage (GTDB taxonomy): Bacteria > Actinomycetota > Thermoleophilia > UBA2241 > UBA2241 > CAVRZA01. Next base: position 220,599 of record CAVRZA010000011.1, read on the forward strand.
GCTTCACGAGGCGCGCGAGGTGGCCGTGCGCGCCGGTGTGCACCACGGCAGGCCCCACGACGGCGATGATCTTGCGTTCCTGTTCCTTGCTGCGTCTCAGCAGCCGCGCCACCTCGTGGATGATCTGCGCCTTGGGCTTCTCAGAGGACACCGCTGAGGCCATGAACTCGAACGGCTGGCTCTCGCGCGGGCGTTCGAGGGGCACGACGCGGAGGCCGCGGCGACCGACGACCAGTCGGTCGCCGCGGCGCACGTCGCTCATCGGTATCGTCTCGGCCGTGCGGCCCGCCGCATCGACCTTGACGCCGCAGTCCATTTCCGGCCTCTCCACACGCACCCACTGCCCGCCGAGGCGCACGTACGTCTCGAGGTTCGTGGTCGAGTAGAACTCGTCGGGGAACACTCCGTCGGTCGGCGCCTCGGCGAGCTCGGCGTCGTGCGGTTCCACAGAGACGGCGCCGTGCTCTTGGATCGCCTCGAGGATCATCTCGAGGTGCGCTTGGTCGCGCCCGAAAACACGCAGCACGGCGGTCGAGATGTCCGTCTTGGTGCGCCCGACCTCGAACGACAGGATCTCGTACTCCCCCTCGAGATCCATGATGTCGTCCATGATCCGCGGGACGAGCAGTGAGTCGATCAGGTGGCCCTGGATGCGGACGTCCTCGTAGAGCTTGCGCGGCATGGGTCGCTCCTCTGTCAGCGTGCCGGCGTCGAGGTTGGCGCAGGGCCGGTCGACGCTAGCCGACCGAGTCTATCGTAGTCCGGCCACCGTCAACGGTGAGGAGTGCGTCCCCCGGCGTCCCCGGCTCGCGCGTCCCGCGAGTGGGGAGAAGCTCGATGACGAGCACACCGCAGAAGATCAGCGTGGCCCCCGTTATGAGCCGCCAGGTGATCGAGTCCATGCCGAATATGATGCCGAAGACGGCGCCGAAGACGCTTTCGAAGCAGAGCAGGACGGCGGCGTGTGTCGAGGTCGTGCGGCGCTGCGCCCACGACTGCACGAAGAAGGCGTAGATGGTGCCCGAGAGGGCCGTCCAGACGATCGCCGCCCAGGCCTGCCACGGTAGCGCCAGGGTGACGTCGGTGACGAACGGCGTGATGACGGCGGCGAACACCGCCGAGGCGGCGATCTGAGTGATGGCGAGGGTCGCCGGCGCCACTTTCGCGGCGAAGAACCCGGTCGTCATGATGTGCAGTCCGTAGAAGAGAGCACCCAGGAGCGTCAGGCCGTCGCCCCAGCTCATGATGGCCCCGCCGCTGAAGACATCCCGTCTGAGCGAGAGTACGCCGAGCCCGGCGGTGGCGATGATGGCCCCGGCGATCTGGCTGAGGCCGGGCGAGCGCCGCGCGACGAGCCAGTAGAGGAAAGGAACCATGGCGACGTTGAGGCCTGTGATGAAGCTCGACTTGCCGGGCGTCGTGTACTGCAGGCCGACCGTCTGCACGACGAGCGCCGTGAGGTAGAAGGCGCCCAGGACGGCGCCCATCACCCAGTCGGGCCTGCGGCTGCGGGTGAGACTGCGCGGCGCGATGGCCGCGAACATGACGAAGGCCGCGACGTAGCGCAGAAGGACGTAGAGCATCGGGTCGATGCGCCCGATGGCGTCCTTGATGACGACGAAGTTGAAGCCCCAGACGACGGCTACCGAGAAGAGCGTCAGGTCGGCGACGAGCTGCTCGCGGTGCAGCCGCGCGGGAGCCTGCATCGCCGCGCGCCGGTCGGCCATCGTGCCTCGCTCCCGGCGACGTCAGGCCGTGACGCCGCCGTCGACCGACCAGGACACGCCCGTGATCCAGGCCGCCTCGTCGGAAGCGAGGAAGGCGACGACCGCCGCGATCTCCTCGGGGCGGCCGGCGCGCCCCAGCGGGTAGGGGTCGGCCTGTACGGCCGCGTAGGCCGCCGGATCGGGCGCGTCGGCGATCGCCTTCTCGAGCATCGGCGTGTCGACGACGCCGGGCGAGACGCAGACGAGGCGGATGCCGTCGGGGCCGTGGTCGATGGCGAGGGAGCGGGTGAGCATGATGAGGCCGGCCTTGGCGGCCGAATAGACACCCGCTCCCGGTTCGCCGTGGAGACCCGAGTCGCTGGCGATGTTGATGATGACGCCCTTCTTGCGCGTGACCATGTGCGCGAGGACGGCCTTCATGGTGAAGAAGGCACCCTTGAGGTTGGTGTCGATGCAGAGATCCCAGTCAACCTCGCTCGTCTCGAGGATCGGCCTCTCCAGCCACACGCCGGCCGAGTTCACGAGGATGTCGAGGCGCCCGTGACGCTCGAGCGTCTCGGCGACGATGCGCGCGCAGTCGGAGACGCGCGTGATGTCGCCGAGCACGTAGGAGGCGCGATCGTCGTCTGAGAGGCTGGCCGCCACGGCGCGCGTGCGCGCCGCGCCGCGTCCCACCACGACGACGATCGCGCCCTCGTCGCAGAGCCGCCGCGCGCATGCCTCGCCGATGCCCGAGGAGCCACCCGTGACCAGCGCCACCTTGTCCTTCAACCCGAGCACGCGAGCCTCCTTGTCGGCGGTTTTGGCCTCAGCCAGCGCGGCCGCACCAGCGCATGGCGGTGAGCGCGACGATGGCGCAGTAGTCGACGAGCTCGTCGACCGACACGCACTCGTTCACGGCGTGGGCGGTGTTCATGCCGCGGGGACCGAACGAGAACGTGGGCGTGTCGCCGAAGAGCGTGAACGTGGCCGCGTCGTGCCACGAGTTGAGGCCGCCGAGGCGGCCGGGCCGGCCGAGCTCGGCGGCCGTCTCGAGCGCGAGCCGCACAAGGGGGTGGTCCCCCGGTATCTCGGCCGGCGGCACATCGTACTCCCACTCCCAGGTGAGCGGGTGGGCGGCGATCCAGTCGTCGGCCTCGGCGGCGGCATCGATGCGCACGCGCATCTCCTCCTTGATCGAGGCGCCGCTCAGGCCGTGCACGGGGAGGTAGTGCGCATCGAGCGTCAGGTGGCAGAAGGCGGGGATGGTCACGTCCCAGGTGCCGCCGTCGACGAGCACGGGCACGATGTCGCCGGGAGCCAGGAGCGGGTGCCGCATGTCCGGCCGTGCCTGCCAGTCGGCGTTGAGTCGCCGGATCTCGCTGAGGATCGGGACCAGCTTCTCGATGGCGTTCACGGCGCCGCCTTCGCGCCAGTCGGGCTGCGGTTCCTGCGAGTGGCCGGCGCGCCCCTCGATCGTGATGCGCGGCTTGAGGATCCCCCGGCAGGCGACCCACGCCTCGAACTCGGTGGGCTCGCCGCACAGCCCGGCGTCGGCGCGATAGCCGCGCCGCACGACCTCGCGCCCCCCGGCGCCAGAGGACTCCTCGTCGGTCACGGTGGCCACGAGGAGGTCGCCGGCCAAGCGGATGCCGAGGCGGTGGAGGAGCTCGACGGCCAGGACCAGCGCGGCGATCGGGCCCTTCATGTCGTTGGCGCCCCGCCCGTGGAGCAACCCGTCGCGCACCTCCGCGCGGAAGGGGTCGCTCAGCCACCGCTCGCGCGGCTCGACGTCGACGGCGTCGATGTGACCGCAAAGGAGGAGGGAGCGGCCGGACGGGGCGCCCGCGAAGCGAGCGACGAGCTGCGGCCGCCCCACGAAATCGAGGCCGGCCGGGCCGTAGGGGTCGCCGGCCTCCGTGGTCTCGGCCTCCCAGAGGTCGATCTCGCCCCCGGCCGCGGCGAGACGGCGCGCGACGGCGGCCTGCAGCGCGGCTTCGTCGCGCGGCGGCTGGCCGCCGTCGCGCGCCGTCGTGTCGTACGCGACGAGCTCCGCGGCGAAGCCGACGAGCTCGTCGCGCGCCGCGCGCGCCGCCTCGATCACCTCGAGCTCGAGCTCGTCGAAGGGGCCGCTCACCTGTCTCCATCGCCTTGGGGTTGGATTCGTGGGAAGATTCTACAGGAGCACCCAGTGGGCGAACGCCCGCCAGCCATCGGCCGGCGCAACGAGCGAACGGAGGTCACGATGAGCACCGACGTCAGCACCGCGATCAGGGTCGTGAAGCCGAGCGACGTGACCTGGAGCGAGGCCTATCGCGGCCCCGAGGAGAAGGAACCGCCGGGCGTGCAATTCACCGCCTTCGAGGCGGGTCCCTTCAGCACCGGCTTCTGGCAGCGCGACGAGCAGGCGCGTCCCTTCGAACGCCCTTACCACGAGATCGCCTACATCATCGAGGGCGAGGTCGAGGTGACGATCGAGGATGGGACGGTCATCCACGCCGGTCCGGGCGACATCATGGTCACCCCCAAGGGGAGCAAAGGGTACTGGAAGAACCTGTCGCCCGTGCGCAAGTTCTGGGCCATCTTCGAGGAGTGATCACGCCGACGATCTTCGTCGGTCGGCGCGCCTGACGGCTGGCCGGACCTCGGGCGCTGCCCGCGGCGCATCTTTCGCTTCTAGCGCACGGTCACGCGGAGGCGGTCGACGCCCTTGCCGCCGTGGCTGTCGACGACGGTCACCGTCACCGTGTAGGTGCGACCGCGGGTGCGCGGGAAGGCGTGGCGAAGCGTGAAGCGCTTGCCGCTCAGAGCCAGGTGGCGCTTTCCTGAGCCGTCGCCCCAGGTCACGCACGCCTTGTAGGTCTCGATACCCGGGTCGGTGAAGCTCCCGCGCCGCGCGAAGACGACGCCGGCGCGAATGCTGGCGTTCGCGCCGGCGTAGACGCGCGGCGCCCGGTTGACCACGGTGATCACCGCGCGAGCCGTGCCGTGACCGCCGTTGTCGCCACTGACCGTCACGACCACCACGTGTCGCCCGGCGCGGCGATAGCGATGCAACAGTGAGAACGTCTGGTCGGCCGCCAGGGCGAGAGGCTGGGCGCCTGCGCCGCCGCCGTAGTCGACGCTGCCGGTCCAGCTCGTCGCCCCGACCGTCTCGTCCTTGAACCAACCGGCCGGCGAGTATGTCCCTCCCTCGAGCACGCGGACGTCCGCCAGGCCACCCACTGTGAGCGCCCCGGGACGCGGCAGCGACGAGGTGTCCACGACCTCGAAGTCGGTCCCCTTCACCTGGCTCAGGGCGTGCAAGGCGTCGTCGTCCCACCTCGAGTCGGGGGCACCAGACAGGTACCAACTGCTGCCGTTGTCGGCCACCAGCATGCCGTAGGTCTTCAGCGCCTGCAGGATCACCTGGTCACAGGCCGGAAAGCCCGAGATATCGAAGCCGGCCTTGAGACGCAGACGAAGACCCATGGGCGGCAGATCGGGGTCGCTGCTGCTGCTGGCGAAGTGGGTCGCGGGGTAGACGTAGGCGCGCTGCGTCGCGTTGACGGTGAAGCGCAGGGCGTGGTCGATGACTCCTTCCTGCACCTCGTCGTAGCGCACGAGGCCGGGGAGCATCGGCAGGCCGGCGGCGTCGGCCGAGGTCCAGCCGTCGGGGCGCAGGGCGTTGGAGCCCAGGTCGAACACGGCGCCCGAGCCGGCCGTCCAGCCCTGGCCGCTGGGGTGCGCGTCGAAGAGCTCGTAGAGCAGGAGGTTGTCGGCGTCGAGGACCAGCACGTGGCGGTCGCCGCTCGCGTTTGGGCCGCCCTCGATGGGCGCGTCGGGCGGTATCGGGTAGGGGCCGGGATCGCTCTCGTCGGCGTAGTAGAAGGAGACGGGGACCTTGGGCTGCGCGGCGCCCACGACGACGTAGGGGATGCCGTTCGGAGCGCCGTTCCACACAGTGCCGAAGTCGGGATGCAGGCCGCCGGAGGATCCAATGCGGGCGATGTAGTCGGCGGAGTTGGGATCGACCGGCAGGGTATCGACGGGCGTGTTCCAGGCGTTGTCGGCGGGGAACAGGGAGAAGGGGATGGGCGCCCCGGGGCCGTACGAGGCGGCGCTCGCGGCGGCGGGCAGCGCCAGCAGCGCCGCCGCCGCGAGCGCCGCCGGCAGCAGGCGTCGCAGCCTCGCGGCCGCAGTGATCGCCGAACACCAGTGCCGTCTTCTCACACCATCCCTATCGGCGCGCCGGACCTCCCGCTTCATCGCAACGCGTCGCCGGGGCTGGTCACAGCTCGGCGGAAGCAGGGGTACGATACGGCGAACGTGAGCGAGAACACCCGCCTTCCCATGCGCCGCTTCGCGCGCCTGCGCTCGCTCGACCGCAACGTGACGGCCCTCGGCATCGTGAGCCTGGTCGCCGACCTGAGCTCGGAGATGGTCTATCCGCTGTTCCCGGTGTTCGTCACGACGGTGCTCGGCGCGCCGGTCGCCGTGCTCGGCCTCATCGAGGGCATCGCCGAGGCGACGGCGAGCCTCACGCGCTATCCCTTCGGGCGCGCCTCCGACGAGCTCGGCCGCCGGCGTGTCTTCGTCGTCTCCGGCTACGGCCTGAGCGCCCTCGGCAAGCTGGTGCTCGCGCTCGCGGCCGGCTGGCCGGTCGCCCTCGCCGGGCGCTTCGTCGACCGCGTCGGCAAGGGCGTACGCACCGCGCCGCGCGACGCACTGCTCGCCGCCGGCGTCCCCGACGCCGACCGTGGCCTCGCCTTCGGGCTGCACCGCTCGCTCGACACACTGGGCGCGGTGCTCGGGCCGCTTGCCGCCCTGGTCCTCGTCGACCTCGGTCTGTCGATACGCAGCGTGCTGCTCGTGGCCGTCGTGCCCGGCGTCGTGAGCGTGCTGGTGATCCTCGTCGCCGTGCGCGAGCGGGCGCCGCAGGCGCCCGCTCGCGCACGGCGACGTCTGCACCTGCCGGCCTCGCCGGCCTTCCGCTGGCTGCTGGCCGCCTCGCTCGTCTTCGCCGCCGGCAACTCCAGCAACGTCTTCATCCTGCTCAGGGCCAAGACGCTGGGCTACGGAGTGACCGCGGTGATCCTCCTCTACGTGCTCTACAACGTCACCTACGCCGGCGGCTCACTGCCGCTCGGCGGCCTCTCGGACCGCGTCGGTCAGCTCCCGGTCGTCACCGCCGGCTTCCTCGTGTTCGCCGCCGTCTATCTCGGCTTCGCCGTCGCCCAGGGCGGCTGGGCTCTGGCGCTCCTTTTCGCCGTGTACGGCCTCTACATCGCCGCCACGGAGGGGACGACCAAGGCCCTGCTCAGCCGCGCCGCTCCCGACGAAGAACGCGGCTCTGCCATGGGCCTCTACGACACCCTGGTCGGCATCGCCGGCTTCGCGGCGAGCGCGCTGGGCGGCGTCCTGTGGTCGGCCGTCGGACCCTGGGCGACCTTCGCCTACGGCGCCGCGTGCGCGCTCGCCGCCGCAGTGCTGCTTGACGGCCGGCTGGCGACGCCTCCGCGGCGGCGTCGCTTGAGGAGTCGGTGCGGCGCATCTATCATTCGAGCGTAACTCAGTGACGACCAGGGTGGCCGCGATGGTCAGCTCATCTATCTCGCGCGCGCCGGCGCCCGGCTCCGCCCGGGGCGCCTTCGACACCTGGCGTCCTCACTGCCACGCCTGGACGAGCGAGCCGATCTTCCACACCTAAGACCCGCGCGTCCCCCCTTCCGCCCCTCACCGGATCAACCATCGGCCGCCGCTGACGGGCGGTGAGCGCGCACTCTCGTCGCCCCCGCAGTGCCGCTGGTGTTTTGGCCACTTTCTGACGACAAGGAGACCGTGGAGCTCGATCCATTCATCGATGTCGACCTGACCACCGGCGCGGTGACGAGACGCCCCGTCGATCCCGACCAGGCGCGCCTCGTGCTCGGCGGCCGCGGGCTGGTCGCGCTCGGACTGCTCGACCAGCCCGCGGCCGACCCGTTCTCGCCCGACAACCCCTTGTTGGTCTTCGCGGGGCTGCTCACCGGCACCGCCGTGCCCGCCTCGTCGCGCGTGCACATCGGTGCACGCTCGCCGTTGACCAGCCTCTCGGGCAGTTCCAACGTCGGCGGCAGGGTGGGACGGGCGCTGCGGCGCGTCGGCGCGAGCGGCATCGTCGTGCGCGGCGCGGCGCAGCGCCCGTCGTACCTCCTGCTCTCCGAGGACGAGCTGGAGATCCTGCCGGCCGGCGAGCTCTGGGGGCTCGATACGGCGAGCGCCGGTGAGCGGCTGGCCGGCTCACACCCGCGCTCTTCGGCGCTGCTGATCGGCCCGGCCGGCGAACGCCGCGCGCGCCTCGCCTGCGTGGTGACCGAGCACGGGCATGCGGCGGGGCGCACGGGCATGGGCGCCGTCATGGGGTCGAAGTTGCTCAAGGCCATCGTCGTCGTCCCGCCGCGGGCGGCCGCGGCGACCTACGGCCGCAGGAGACCTGCCGCCGTCGAGAGCGACGACGGACGAGCCAGCGCGCGAGTCTCCGGAGGAAGCGACGAAACACGGACCCGCGCGCACGGGGCCGCACAACGCTATCTCGCCAGCATCATGGCCGCACCGTCGTTCGCCGAATGGGCCACATGGGGCGCGACCGCCTCAGTCAAGTGGTGCAACGACGAGGGGATCCTCGCCACGCGCAACTTCGCCACCGCCGTCTTCGACGGCGCGGCCGCCACCGACGGCACGGCTCTCGCCCCATGGCTCGCCGGCAGCCACGGCTGTCCCGGCTGTCCTGTGCGCTGCAAGGCCGAACTGCGCCTCGCCGGACGGCTCGTGGAGCGCCCCGACTTCGAGCCCCTCGTCGCCTGGGGCGCCAAGGTGGGCGTCGACGACCCCGAGGCAGTCGTGCTGCTGCACGAGCGCTGCGACCGTCTCGGCCTCGACTCCGTTTCCGCCGGTGCGGCCTGCGCCTTCGCCCTTGACCTCTTCGAGCGCGGCATCATCGACGAGTCCGACACCGGCGGCCTGGCCCTCCACTGGGGCGCGGTCGAACCCCTGGCACGGCTTGTCGAGCAGATGGGATCGGGCGAGGGGTTCGGCGGCCTTCTCGGCGACGGCGCGCTGCGCGCCGCGGCCGCCATCGGCCGCGGCGCGGAGCGCTACGCCTACCACGTCAAGGGTCTCGAGCTGACCGCCTACGATCCCCGCGGTGCGTTTGCCACCGCCCTGGGCTACGCGGTCTCCAACCGGGGGGCGGACTTCGCCAACGTATACGCGCGGCACGAGTTCGACGTGACGCCGCAGGTGGCCGTGCGGCTCTACGGCGACGAACGCGCCGCCGAGGCGACGGTCACCGACGGCAAGGCCGAGATGGTGCAGCGCAGCATGATCGTGAGCGCCGTGCTCGATGCGCTCGGCATCTGCAAGGTCCCGGCCCTCAGCCTCATCAACGACTACGAGCTCGAGGCAGAGGCCGAGCTCGTGCGCGAGGCAGCCGGACTCGAGGTCTCGGCCGACGACCTGTGGCTCGTGGGCGAGCGCATCGTCGCCGCCGAGCGACTCTTCAACCTCGCCTGCGGGGCCGGCGCGGCCGACGACCGACTGCCGCGCCTGTTCGGCTCGCAGCCGCTCGCGGACGGACCCGCGCGCGGCGTGACCGTCCCCATCGCCGGGATGCGCCGCGAGTTCTACCGGCGCATGGGCTGGTCGAGCGACGGCCGTCCGACCAGGGCCACGCTGCAGCGTCTGGGACTGCTGTCGCGGGCCGGTGCTACGAGTCCGCCACTGCGACGCCGCACCGGCCCACGACCCCGAGCCCAGGAGGCCGCGAAGAGGGTACCTTCCGCGCACTTCACTGACACCGTCCCCAGGAGCACGCCGTGACCGCATCAACCCCGCCCTCGGCCGTCGGCCGCCTCACCTTCCTCTCCGACGACGCACGCCAGGCGATCTTCGACACCGCCGTCGACATCATCGGACGCGTTGGCATGCGTGTCCTACACCCCGAGGCGCTGGCGCTGCTGCGCGACGCCGGCGCCGAGGTCGCCGGCGCCGACCTCGCCCGCCTTCCGCGGCAGCTCGTCACCGACGCGCTCGCCGCCGTGCCGCACTCCTTCCCCGTCTACGACCGCGCTGGTGAGCCCGCCTTCGTGCTGGGTGGCTTCACGAGCGTCTTTGGCACCGGCAGCGACCTCATGCGTCTCTTCGACCTCGAGACCGGGCAGCGGCGTACCAGCGAGCTCGCCGACGTCGGGCGCGCGGCGCGGCTGTGCGACGCGCTCGACAACATCGACTTCGTCATGTCGAGCGCCTATCCGCACGAGGTCGACGCCCACCGCGCCTACGTCGAGAGCTTCCGCCAGATGGTCGCCAACACGGTCAAGCCAATCGTGGTGACGGCCGAGAACGGCGCCGACCTGCGCGTGATGTGGAAGATCGCGGCGGCGCTGCGCGGCGGCGAGGAGGAGCTGCGCGCCAAGCCCTACTTCATCATGTACGGACAGCCGTCGAGCCCCCTCGAGCACCCCTTCGACAGCCTCGAGAAGCTGCTCCTGTGCGCCGACACGGGCGTCCCGACGATCTACTCGCCGGCCCCTCTCGCCGGCGCGACGGCCCCCCTCACCGTGGCTGGCCACGTGGCGCAGGGCGTGGCCGAGTCGCTGTACGGCTTGGTGATCCACCAGCTACGCCGGCCGGGGGCGCCGTTCATTACCGGCATCGGCCCCGCCGTGCTCGACATGGCGACGGCGCAGTCCTCCTACAACGCCCCCGAGTACCTGCTGGCCTACATGGGCGCGGTCGAGATGGCGAAGTGGCTCGACATCCCCAACTGGGGCTACGCAGGGACGACCGACTCGCAACTCCTCGATGCACAAGCCGGCATGGAGATCGCCGAGCTGACGCTCCTGGCGCTGCAAGCGGGCTCCAACCTGAACCACGACGTGGGCTATCTCGACTTCGGCATGACCGGCTCGTTCGAGCAGATCGTGCTCTCCGACGAGCTGATCGCCTTCAGCCGCCGTCTTCTGGCCGGCATCACGGTCGACGCCGATACCCTCGCCGCCGACGTGATCGCCGCGGTCGGTCCCGGAGGCCACTTCATGGGGACCAAGCACACGCGACGGCACCTGCGCGACGGCCAGTGGCGACCGACGGTGCTCAACCGCAAGGGCTACGACGCCTGGCTGGAGGAGGGCGGGCTCGACGCTCGCGAGCGCGCTCGGCGCAGGGCGCTCGAGCTGCTCGCGACCCACGAGCCCGCCCCGCTGCCCGACGGCATGCCCGCCGAGATCGACCGGCTCATCGCGGAGTTCGCCGCCGGACGAGACTAGTCGGGACGGAGCCTCCACGCGCAGCAGGCGCGTAGACCGCAGACCCGGACTCCGGCCGGATCTCACGCCAGACCGCACGGCAGCCGGTCTCCCGACGTGCACGCAGCGAGGGACTCGGGGAAGAATCCTCCTATGACCTTCGCTGAGCGATCCGGACAGCGTGCGGCCCGACAGACAGCACCTCGTGCCGGGCCGTTGGCTCGCGGGACGGGTGATGTGACCGTGACCAGCGCGCCCAGCACTGTCGAGATGGGCGAGCCCATCTTGCCGCCCGTCTGCCAGCTCGCCACGGCGCACCCCACCGCCGGCGCAGGCGGCCAGTTGTGAGCGTCGTCCTTGACGGCCTGAGCCTCACGATCGAAGACGTCGCGCGCGTCGCGCGGCACGGCGAGGCCGTATCGCCGGCGCCGCGCGCCCTCGCGCGCATGCGGCGCGCTCGCGATCTCGTGGAGGAGGCTTTACAGGAGGGGAGGTCCGTGTACGGGCTGACGACCGGGGTCGGCGCCCTCAAGCGGGCGCACATCGATCCGGCTGACGAGGTAGCCTTCAACCGCCGTCTCATCGGCACGCACCTCGTGGGCCAGGGCGCGCACGCGCCGCACGACGTCGTGCGCGCCCAGGCCCTGCGACTGGCCAACTTCTTCCTTTCCGGCGACCCCGGCGTCCGCCCCGAGCTCGCCGAGCGCCTCATCAGGCTCCTGAACGACGACTTCCTGCCCGACGTGCACACGCTGGGCTCTCTCGGCCAGTCAGACCTCGCGCCCAACGCGGATCTCGCGCGCAGCCTGTTCGAGGGCTTCGACCCCGCCGCAGGTGAGACCCTCGCCACGCTCAACAACAACGCCTTCGCGACGGGATGGGCGGCTCTCGCCCTGGACGATGCGCGCCGCCTCGTCGACGCCGTCGAGGCCGGCGGCGCGCTAGCCCTGGAGGCCTTCGCCGCCAACCTCACCATGCTCCACCGCGCGATCGCCCGCCGGCGGCCCTACCACGGCTTGCAGACATCGCTTGATCGCCTGCGCACCCTCCTCGAGGGCAGCTTCCTGTGGCAGGAGGGGGCGGCCCGCAACCTGCAGGACCCGCTCACCTTCCGCAACCTCGTGCAGCTCCAGGGCGCCGCGCGCGACGCGCTCGACCACGCTCTGGACCAACTCGCCGTGGAGCTCAACGCCGCCCAGGGGAATCCGCTCGTCGTGCTCCGCGAGGAACCGCACGCCGAGGCGAACGACGAGATGATCGGCCCCATCTCGGTCGGCGCCTACGACGTTCTCCCCCTGGCCGCCGCCCTCGACTACGTGCGCCTCGCCTTCGCCTCGATGCTCACCAGCGCCCACGAGCGCAGCCTCAAGCTCCTTGACACGCCCTGGTCGGGGCTGCCCACCGGCCTCGTGCCCGAGTCCGGCCCGCCCGAGAGCGGTCTCAGCCACTACGCCATCGCCGGCGAGGCGCTGGTCGCCGAAGCACGGCTGCTCGGCCACCCTGTATCGTTCGAGCTCGCCAGCTCGGCCGGCGCCGAGGGCATCGAGGACCGTGCCACGATGGCTCCACTGGCGGCGCGTCAGCTCGCCCAGCAGGTCGAACTCGGGGAGCGCGTCGCCGCCATCGGGCTCCTGGTCGCGGCGCAGGCCGTCGAGCTGCGCGGCATGACGCCGCTCGGCCGAGGCACGGTCCGCCTACTCGAGCTGGTGCGCGAGCAGGTGCCCTTCATGAGGGCCGGCGATCCCATGCCGAGCGACGTCGAGCCGCTCTTCCAGCTCGTACGCTCAGGGGCTCTCTCGGCCCTACCCTAGCCAGCTCGGCGCCGGCCAGGGTCGGGACACCCTCTACTTCGCCGGCAGTGGGCTCCAGGTCGAGGCGCTCGACTACGCTGAGAGCGCGGTCGCGGCCGTGCGCGTCAAGGCGCGAACGGCCGGTCTTCAAGCGAACATCACGTCGCTGCAGCACGACGCGCGCGCCCTTGCCCTTCGGCGACGGGAGCTTCGACGCCTGCTACGCCCACATGCTCTTCTGCATGGCGTTCACGACCCGCGAGATCGAGGCCATCGCCGGCGAGGTCCGTCGTGTGCTGCGCCCACGCGGGCTCGTCCTCTATACAGCGCGCACCACGGCCGATCCCGACTTTGGCCGCAGCGTCGCAAGAGGCGAGGACATGTACGAGGTCGGCGGCTTCATCGTGCATTTCTTCAGTCTGGCTCAGGGATTCGAGCTCGTCGACGTGGTCGAGTTTGAAGAGGGGCCTCTCCCGCGGCGCCTGTTCAGAGTGACGATGCGCAAGGCGTAGAAATGGACGCGCCGGCCTTCAGTGCGCCGGATAAGGGAAGAACTCATCCTTTTCCCCTGCCTCCCAGCGCCGGCGCATCTCCGGGTCCGAGAGGTCCCAGTCAGGACGGATGCGGCGTGAGATCGCCCGGAAGTCCTGCCGCAGCTCCTCTGGCGTAGGGCGCCCCCAATACCAGTAACCGTTGTAGATCCTGTACACCACGAGGCCCGGCTCCAGCATGACCGTGTACGGCACGATCGGCTCGTGGTGCGGGTCGGTGTACTCGACGATGTCGAGCTCACGCTGCACGACCTTGCGCAGGTCCGAGAGGAACGGCCAGTGCGCGCCCAGGCTCTGTTTCCACTCCAGACAGCCGAGCACGCTGTCGGTCGACGAGATCGTGACGATCTTCGAGTAGGCCACGTCGATCTCGGGCTCCATCGCTGCCAGCAACACGTGCTGGCGGTGGTCTTTCGGTCAGTAGCTCCCTCGCGAGAGGACGAGGCACAAGGGGTCGTTTCCCTGGATCTCCGAGAGGCGATGCCTGTTGCCCGTCTCATCGGGCAGCTCGAAGTCGGGGAACGCGGAACCGGGCACGATGTCGGGGCGCATCGATCCTCCTGTTCGGACCGGGCCTCGCCCAGGGCAAGGCCTCCTTCGATAGACGAGTACCTCGCCGATGGCGGCTTCGAAACCGGCAGCGCCCTTGACCACGCACCGCTACCCCATCTCATCGTTCGCCGTCCTCAGGCCGATACGTATGACACCGGCAGCGTTCACACCCGACACGGCTGGAAGAGAGGTCGCAGACGCAGACGATGAAGCCAGGGGATGCGCGAGAACACGCTGATCGCCGCGGCCCGCAACCAGATCGAGACGCCGTGAGCGGCACGCCACGCGATCGAGTGCTCTTCTGGCTTCTGCTCGGCCTCTGGGCCTTCAACGCCACCGACCTGCTGCTCACGCGGCGCGCCATCGCCCTCGGCCGGGCGCAAGAGGCCAACGGGGTGATGAGGGTGCTGTTGCAGGCCGGCAGCCTACCGGCGTACACCTTCAAGATCGGCTTCGTGACCCTCGGCGTAGTCCTGCTCTGGCGGCTGCGGTCGCATCACGCCGTGCTGCTTGCCGCCACACTCCTCGCCGCATCCTTCGCCGTTGTAGTCAGCTACGAGGCTCTCTGGGTCTGGAGCCTCATGCGCTAGGATCGCGAACCTGCTTCGCACGTGCGGCCGCGCGACCGTCGTCCATCGTCCGAGCCGGCGTTGCCCCACGCCTCGTTGTGTGGCGCCGCCTCACCCCAGCGCTGTCTCACCCCTCAGCGCCGTCTCACCCCTCAGCGCTGCCCCACCCCTCAGCGCTGCCCCACCCGGCGCGCTGCAGCTCGCGCAACTCGTCGGGAGGGATGTGGCAGAGGTACCGATGGCCGCCGCCTGCATCACGCCACGGCGGCATCACGTTCACACAGATGTCGCCCAGGAAGCGGTGGCAACGCGTGTGGAAGCGGCATCCACTGGGCGGCTCAGCCAGGCTCGGCACCGGCCCGCCGAGCGGGATGCGCTCGTGGGGATGCTCAAAGTCGAGCGTGGGAATGGCCGACATGAGCGCCTCGGTATAAGGGTGCTGCGGCGGGGTGAACACATCTTCGGCCGACCCGATCTCCATGAGCTTGGCGAGATACATGACGGCGATCCGGTCGGACAGATAGCGCACTACTGCCAGATCGTGCGAGATGAAGATGTAGGAGACACCCTCTGTCGCCTGCAGCTCCGCGAGCAGATTGAGGATGCTGGCCTGCACCGAGACGTCGAGGGCCGACGCCGGCTCGTCGCAAACGACCAGCGTCGGCCGGCCGGCGAACGCGCGCGCGATGGCGATGCGCTGCTTTTGGCCGCCCGACAGCTCGGTCGGCTTCGCCTCGAGGTGCTGCCTCTCTACCCGGACACGCTCGGCGAGCTCCTCGACGCGCTTGCGGCGCTCGTTCCCGCTCAGACCGCCGAGCCGACCGACGGCCCGGCTCAGGATCCCACCCGCCGACCACGCGGGGTTGAGCGTGGCATCGGGGTTCTGGAAGACCATCTGGATGGCGCGCAGCGTGTCGAAGCCACGCTTCGACACGCTGTCGGCCAACAGATGGTCGCGGAAGCGCAGCTCGCCGCTATCGGGAGAAAGGAGCCCGGTGACGCAGTTGGCGAGGGTGGTCTTGCCGCTGCCGGACTCGCCGACCAGACCCAGGATCTCGCCGGCGCCGACCTCGATGCTGACGTCGTCGACCGCACCGACGCGTCGACGGCCGTCCTTGAAGACCTTCGAAAGGCCGCCGACGACCAGGGTGCTGCCGCCGGACGGCGGTCCCGCCACTGGCCCGGCGGCTGCGGCAGGCACTGCCGTTTCGGCCGACGCGCCGGCTGCCGCCGGCCGCACAGGTGCCGCCGGTCGGGCGGCCGCCGCTCTCATACTCGGCACCAGCTCCGAGAAGTAGCAGCGCGCGCGTCGCGCTGACACGTCGGTCGCACTGCTCCCGGGATCGAGCGCCGGTCCAGGCCACGCGAACAGATCGGGCTCGCGCGCGCGGCACTCCGGCTGCACGAGCTCGCAGCGCGGCGCGAAGACGCAGCCCGGCAGCTCGCTGCCGAGCCGCGGCAGGAACCCTGGGATGGGCACCAGTGTCGACTGGTCCTTGCGCGCGCCGAAGCGCGGCACGCAGCGCAGCAGGCCCATCGTGTAGGGGTGGCGCGGGTCGGTGAACAGGTCGCGGGCCGGCCCACCTTCGACGATCCGGCCCGCGTACATCACACCGACCCGCTCGCACAGTCGCGCCACGAGGCCGAGGTTGTGGCTGATCAGAAGGATCGCCGCGTCGATACGCTTGCGCAGCTCCTCGATGAGGTCGAGCACCTCGGCCTCGACCGTGGCGTCGAGTCCGGTCGTGGGTTCGTCGAGCACGAGCAGGCGCGGGTCGCCGGCCAGCGCCATAGCGATCACCACCCGTTGCTGCTGGCCGCCCGAGAGCTGGAACGGGTAGCGCCGTAAGACCACGCCGGGGTCGGGCATGGCGACGCGCTCGAGCGCGCCGCGGGCGCGCTCGAGCGCGTCGCGCTTGGACAGCCCGAAGTGGAAGCGGTAGACCTCGGCGACCTGGTCGCCGACGCGGATCGACGGGTTGAGCGCGGTGGCGGGGTCCTGGTAGACCATGCCGAGCTTGGTCCCACGAAGCTCGCGCAGCCGTTCCGCGGGCAAGCTCAACATGTCGTCGCCATCGAAGGTGATACGCCCCCGGTCGACGCGCCCGTTCAGCGGCAGATAGCGCATCAGCGCCAGGGCCGTCGTCGTCTTGCCGCAACCCGACTCGCCGACCAGACCGTAGGCCTCGCCGGCACCGATCTCGAGCGACACGCCCGTCACGACCGGCAGCTCGCGGTCGCGGCGCACGAAGGTCACGTGCAGGTCGTCGATCTCGAGGACCGGGACGCCGGCCCGCCGCACGGGATCAGGAACGTCGCGCATGTGCGTCATGGCGCCGTCCCCTGTCATTCCGCCAGCGCCTTGCGCAAGCCGTCGGCCACCAGGTTCGCGCCCACAACGAGGGTGGCGAGAGCGAGTGCGGGAAACGTGACCGCCCACCACGCTACCTGGATCACTTCCTTCTGCTGCGAGATGGTCAGCCCCCAGTCGGCGGAAGGCGGCTGGACGCCAAACCCGAGGAACGACAGCGTCGCAGCGGTGAAGACCGCGTAGCCGAGTCGCACTGTGCCTTCGACGATGACCGGCGAGAGGATGTTGGGCACGATCTCCGCGGCCATGATGAAGCCGGCCCGCTCGCCCCGCAGGCGCGCGGCCTGTACGTACTCCTTCTCGCGCTCCGACACGACGGCCGCGCGGATGGTACGCGCGACCGGGGCCATGAAGAGGATGCCGATCGTCACAGTGATGGCTGCCAGAGAGTGGCCGAGGGCGGAGACGACGACGATCGCCGCGACAATGATCGGCAGGGCCAGCAGCACGTCGACGCCGCGCATCGTGACCTCGTCCGTGTACCCCTTGTAGAAGCCGGCGATCAGGCCGAGGGCTCCGCCCATGAGCAGCGCCAGGAGCGTGGCGAGCGGCGCGATGACCAGTACCGTGCGAGCCCCCGCGAGCGTGCGCGAGAGCACGTCGCGGCCCAGGTTGTCGGTCCCGAACCAGTGCAGCGAGCTCGGCGGCTTGAGGACGTTGAAGAGGTCGGTCTCGAACGGACCCCAGCGCGTGATGTAGGTCGAGAACAGCGCCATGAAGATCCAGAAGAGAAGGATCCCGAGACCGATGAGGAACGTGGGGCTGCGCCGCAGAGCGCGAACCACGTAGCGGCGGCGGAGCTGCCGTTCCGTCGGCTCCGCGGCCAGCTCGATGGCGGCCAGGTCCTCGAAGGGACTGGGCTCGGGCAGTGGCTCGGGGGTTCGGAGGGCCATCGGCCCCTACCGCCCGTACCTGACGCGCGGGTCGAGCAGTGCAACGATCAGGTCGGCCGCGAGGTTCGAGAACATGTAGATGGCGGCGATGACGAGCACGGTCGCCTCGAGGGTCTTGACGTCCTTGAGCGTGGCCGAGTCGATCATGAGCTTGCCGATGCCGGGGTAGCCGAAGAGCGTCTCGACGACGACGAGGCCGCCGACCAGCCAGCCGACCTGAGTACCGATGACGGCCACTGTGGGTGCCATGGCGTTGCGCAGCGCGTGGATGAGCACGACGCGGCGTCGTGGCAGCCCCTTGAGCGTCGCCGTCCTCACGTACGGCATCTCGAGGGCCTCGATCATGCCGTACCGGGCCATCCGCGCGATGTACCCCAGCTCGACGAACATGAGCGGGATGGCGGGGAGGATCATGTAGTGGATGCGGGTCAGCGGATCGGCGCCCGCCGGCGGCGTCGCCGGGTACGGGAACCAGTGCAGCGCGACGGCGAACAGGACGATCAACACGACGCCGCTCACGAACTCGGGCACCACAGTAAGGGACAGGCTCGTCACGGTCACGGTGCGATCGACCACCCCGTCGCGGCGCAGCGCCGCGACCACGCCTAACACGATCGACAGAGGCACGATGATCACCAGCGCGAGCGCCGCCAGTTGCAGCGAGTTCCAGAGCCGCTGCATGGTGATCGAGAAGATCGGGACCTGCAGGATGGGCGACTGACCCCAGTGCCCCGTGATGAAGCCGCCGAGCCAGTCGACGTAGCGTTGCAGGAGCGGCTTGTCGGCGCCGAGCTGGTGGTCGAGCTGGGCGACCGCCTCAGGCGAGGCGTAGGGCCCCAGGATCTCGCGGCCGATGTCGCCCGGCACGATCTCCTCCATGAGGAAGATCAGGATCGAGACGACCAGCAGCGTCGGGATGATGAACAACAGGCGGCGACCGATGAGACGAGTCATGTCGCCACCGTCACTGCCATGTGACGCAGGGTACCACCTATGTCGGTCGGGCGCGTCCCGGCTAGCTGAGGTACGTGGTCGTCAGGTCGAGGAACTCGGCCGGGTCGGAGGTGAGCCCCTGCACGTTCTTCTTCATGGCCCGGTTGACGCTGATCCAGTACGCGATGATGTACGGCGTCTCGTCGGTGAGGATCGAGGCCGCCTGCTCCGCGTACGTGCGTCGTTTCGCCTCGTCGATCGTGCCGTCGTAGTTCTTGGCGGCGGCGTCGAACTGCGGGTTCTTGAAGTGAGCCGAGTTCCAGACGCCCTTCGAAGTGCTGGTGGGTAGGAAGTACTGCGTCGGGCACGCCGCGGAAGGTCCAGTCGGTGATGCCCATGGGCACCTCGAGCCAGGGTTGATTCTTGCCGGAGCCGTACTAGTATGTGACGGTCACCTGGTTGAGGTTGAGCTTGATGCCGGCCTTGGCCGCCATCTGCTGCAGGAGCTGTGCGTACTGCGGGATCTCTTCGTACTCCTCCACGTTGAGGTTCATGGTGACGCCGTTCGGCATGCCGGCGTCGCTCAGGAGCTGCTTGGCCTTGGCGATGTCCTGGGTGCGCTGTGGGATGTTCTTGGGCGCAAGCGGGTAGAGC
This sequence comes from uncultured Actinomycetes bacterium, assembly GCA_963725665.1. GTDB lineage: Bacteria > Actinomycetota > Thermoleophilia > UBA2241 > UBA2241 > CAVRZA01. The sequence continues at coordinate 239,884 of CAVRZA010000011.1, forward strand.
GGACAGAAGACGTTGTCGTTGCCCACGATCGCCTTGCCGCTGAACAAGGCGGAGACGAGCGCTGGGCGGTCGATCGTGTAGGCGAGCGCCTGCCGCACGCGCTTGTCGGTGAACGGCGCCTTGTCGACCTGCATGTGCAAGAAGCGGCTCTGCGTCGAGGGCGTCGTGAGCACCTTGACGTTGGGGTCGGAGAAGAGGGCCTGCGCGCCCTGCACCGGCGTGACGAGCATCACGTCGACACTGCCGGACTGGAGCGCCAGCGCCTGGGCCTGGGTCTCCTCGGTGAACGTCACGTCGACGCCGTCGAGGTAGGGCCTGCCGGTCTGCCAGTAGGTGGGGTTCTTGACGAACGTGGCGCTCTGCTTGGCCACGTAGTTCGTCATCTTGAACGGGCCGGTGCCCACGGGGTTCTTCTGCCAGGTGCCGGCCTTGAAGGTCGAAGGCAGGATGAGGCAGTCGTAGTTGGTCGAGGCGACGAAGTAAGGGAAGTCGGCGAACGCTTGGTCGAGGTGGAAGGCGACCGTGGCGTCGTCGACCTTCTGCACGCCGCCCTGCGAGAGGACCCCCTGGAACGACGACAGGGCGGCCGACACCGTCTTGGGGTCGAGCAGGATGTTCATCGTCGACACCACGTCGTCGGCGCCGAACGGCTTGCCGTCCTGGAACGTGACGCCTTGGCGCAGGTTGAACGTCCACACGGTGCCGTCGGCGTTCGGTGACCATTTCTCGGCTAGCACCGGCCGCAGCGAAAGGTCGTTGTTGACCCAGATGAGGTATTCGGCGACCTGCTGCGCGATGGCGATCGAGCCCGTGTCGTACATCGTCGTGGGATCGACGGCCACGATCGGCGACGCCATGGTGATCTTGAGCGTGCCGCCGGCCTTGGGCACCGCGGAGGCACTGGCTGACGCGCTGGTCTCAGTGGTCCCGCCGCCGCAGGCGGCCAGCAGCCGGCCGATGGCGGTGGCGGACAACCCGACCACCGTAGCCCGCACGAGGAGCTGCCGTCGTGTCATGCGCCCCTTCACCACCTCTTGAAGAAGGTGGTCGGCGTACTCTTGCTGGAACGGCGTGTCGGTCATGCGTGGCCCCCAGACTGTCCATCGTCCCCGTCGGCTGCCGTGGGTACCGCACGGCGCTTCGGCGCGGGACGTACCGAACCAGGTGTCCTCGGACGAGCGGAGCAGGGAGCTATCAGGTACCGTCCCGGCGACCGCCCCTCCGTGGCTCGCATTGTACGCGCGGCCAAACGGTCCTACAACGGAACGCAGGCCTGCGGACGCAGGCTCTGCGGACGCAGGCCGTTGGCGCAACGTTACGCGGCGTCTCGCGCGAGCGACCAGCGCCGTCACACCGACAGCGCCGCAAGAAGCGCTCGCCTTCCCTTCTTGAACTCGTCCACTTCCGGCCAGTCGACGCTGTCGTCGGCGTAGCGAGCCCGCTCGTAGAGCGTGACGAGGCGGGCGACGGCCCCACGCGCGAGGCCGCCGTCGCCCGCCTCCCCCGGCAGCGAGCCCAGATAGCGCCGCACGCTCCACGACGGCTCGCGCACGTATCCGTTCCTTCGCAGCGACCGTTCGAGCCGACGGTACTCCGCGCGTAGCGCCTCTGTCGGCGTCCGCGGACGGGCCCCACGCACGAGCCGTGACAGCCGATCGACCAACCTGCGGCCGGCGGCCCGCACCTCGGCCGCCGGCCGCACGAGCTGCTCGCGCTCCTCCACGGCCGTCTCGTCCTCGGTGTCGCGCTCGATCCTGAACGAGCGCAGCAGGAGACGCAGCGCCAGCATCGCGAGGACGACCAAGAAGACCAGACCGAGGACCTCGGGCACCGCAGACCGTGGGTGCGCCTGCGGCTGCTTGATGATCCTGAAAGCCGTCGTCGACGGCGGCCGCATCTCCGGCAGGTGCGGGTGCAGGTTGAAGACGCTGGCGAGGGAGGCAAGCCCGCGTAGGACGAGATAGCCGACGGCGGCGATGACGTAGCCGACAGCGTCCAGCAGCCCGTGAAGCGCCACCAGCACGAGCCCGCCCAGCCACGCCAACGGTCCTCCCGCCGGAACGGCCGCGACGAGCGCGGCCAGCGCCAGGGCGAACAGGCCGGCGGCCACGACGCCCGCGGTCCAGCGCCAGACCGAACGGCCGCCCTCGATGGCGCGCAGTGTCACCAGCGCACGCGCGACAGCGATCAGCGCGAGCCCGGCGAGGACCACGAGAGCGACGATAATCCCCGACCCGGCCAGAGGCTCCCGGGCGCCGTACGAGACGAGCACAAGGGCGAAGATGAGGACGAAGGCGCGCACCGCGCGCCTGAACGCCCGCTCGGGATCGATCTCGGCGCGACCGGCGAGCAGGCCGAGCTCCAGCGACACACCAATGAAGACAGTGCTGCGCACGACCACGGCCACTACTTGCCCCAGCCCCTGCGGCGACGCGACGGCGATCAGGGCGGCGGCGGCGGCAAAGCCCAGGGCGAGCAGCAGCAGGCGGTAGGGCAGCGGCGCGGGCGCGGTGCCCACGGCGCCGCCGGCGCCGCGTGCCGCCGCCGCCAGTAGCGCCGCGCCCGCCACGACCGACCAGCAGACCAGGATGACGGGCGCCGGCGGCGCTGCCACGAGCAGCGCCGCCAGCGCCCCCAACCACAGCGCCTCAAGGAACGTCGCCAGGAACAGGCGGACGAGGTCAGGCCAGCGGGAGCTCATCCGCCTTCCTCCAGTCGAGGTCCCTGGCCACGCGCAGGTCGACGAGCTCGGTGTAGGCCGCGGGCGGCTCGCCCACGAAGACGACGTGTGTCGTCGCCTCCCCACGCAGCGCGGCGACGACCCGTGCGAGCGCTTCATCGAGCGTCGCCGTGACCACCACGTAGTCGGTCGAGTCGCGCGGGGTCGCTGCCTCGAGAGCGAGCAAGACCTCGAATGGCGATGGCGGGAAGAGCACCACGCGCGCCAGCGTCTCGAGGATCTCGTCCAGCGCGCCCGGGGCGGGGTCGATGGCGACGCCGCCGGGCGCGTTCGTGAGGTAGGCGTTCGAGAGCAACCCCACGCCGAAGCCGAGCGCTGAAAGACCCGCGGCGAGCGAGGCGGCGACCGTGCAGAGCAGCTCAATGACCTCGGCGTCGAACCCCTCGTAGAAATAGCGCACCGTGCGCAGGTTGAGGGCGATCAGCGCCTGCGCCGTCACTGTCGGTTCGAAGCGGTTGCTCACCAACCGCTGCCGGCGCGCCGTAGCGCGCCAGTTGATGACCCGCAGCGGATCGCCGGGCCGATAGGGACGAGCACCGACGAGCCCCGTCGGATCGCGTGCAAGGGAGACACGGGCCGGCGCGTCGACCTGAGGTCGGCCCACGAGCAGCGGCAGACCCGGCATCTCCAGGACCTTGGGCAGCACGATGAGCTCATCCACGGCGGGCAGCTCGCAGTCCACCGCGGCGACGCCGAACGGGTCGCCAGCCTCAGCGAAGGCGGGACCGAACTGATGCACACCGCGCTCGCGACACACGCCGCGACGCCGCCGGCTCACCCGTTCCCACCAGCGCACCGAGTAGCTTTGGTCGAGGATCTCGCTCACCTGGTATCCGGAGGGACGCAGCGAGAAACCGAGCGGCTCGACGGCCACCGGCCAGCGGTCGCGCACCTGCAGCCAGATCACGGGCAGCCACTTGCGGTTCGTCACCTCGAGTCGTACCTCGATCTCGCCGCCCCACCCGATAACGCGCTGAGGGAACGAGCGCGAGTACACGAGGCGATCGAGGACGTGGGCACGCGCGTACACGACGACGACCCCGAGGAGCAACGCCGCCAGCGAGGCGACCACGAGGGGACGAGAGCCCACGAGGCCGCCGGCGACCACGCCGGCAAGCGTGAGGAAGAGGACGATGCGCAGCGTCACGGAGTGCGGCACGGCGGTCGCGACGGCCGGCGACTAGTCGCCGGCCGTCGCCTCCACGGGCGTGGGCACCTCACCCAGCAGGCGTTCGACGACGCCCTCCGGCTGGCGCCGTGCGACGACGGCATCGCGCGCGAGCAGCAGCCGGTGCGCCAGCACGCGCACGGCAAGCCCGGTGACGTCGTCCGGAATGACGTAGGGCCGCCCCGCCAGGGCTGCCGACGCCTGGGCGACCTTCATGAGGGCCAGCGCCGCGCGGGGGCTCGCGCCCAGCAACAAGTCGCGCGCCGCGCGTGTCGCGCGCACGAGGTCGACGATGTAGCGCTCGACATCGGCGTTGACGTGCACGGCGCGCGCCGCATCGCGCGCCGCCAGCAGGTCGTCCGCGCCGGCGACGGGCCTGACCCCTGTCAATGGGTCGCCGGCGCGAAAGCGTGTGAGGATCGCTACCTCCTCCTCCTGCGTCGGGTAGCCCATGCGCAGCTTCATGAGGAAGCGGTCGAGCTGCGCCTCGGGCAGTGGGAAGGTCCCCTTGAGCTCAACGGGGTTCTGCGTCGCCAGGACGAGGAAGGGGCGGGGCAGGGGATACGAGGTTCCCTCGACCGTCACCTGGCGCTCCTCCATCGCCTCGAGGAAGCTCGACTGGGTCCGCGGCGTGGCCCGGTTGATCTCGTCGGCCAGCACGAGATTGGCGAAGATGGGGCCCGGCCTGAACTCGAACTCACTCGTGCGTTGGTCGAAGACCTCGCTGCCGGTGACGTCGCCGGGCAAGAGGTCCGGCGTGCACTGCACGCGAGAGAAGCGCAAGCCGAGCGAGGCGGCGAGGGTGCGCACGAGAAGCGTCTTGGCGACGCCGGGGACGTCGTCGATGAGCACGTGGCCCTCGGCGAGCAGCGCCACGAGGAGCAGGCGGATCTGCTCGTGCTTGCCGACGATGACCTGCTCGACCGCGCCGGCCACGTCGCGGCCGAGCCGCTCGACACTCTGCACGGCGCCGCTGGTCTGGGCGCGCTCGTCGACAGGGACGGCGTCCACGAGTCCTCCTCCGGGAGTGGGGCTCATGCCCCGGGGCTAATCCTCTTCCATCGCGCTGAGGCCCGCAAACGGAGCCCGTGCGACATCGCACGCTGCCGGCGGCTGCGCGGCCCTCACGAGAAGGCGTGGCGGCAGCGCGGCCCTCACGAGAAGGCGTGGCGGCAGCGCGGGTACCCTCAGGAGCGAGAAGAGCCCGGCGGGAGGAGACGACCGGTGAGGGTGTGGCGGGAGCGACGAGACTCGAACTCGCGACCTCCGGCGTGACAGGCCGGCGTTCTAACCAGCTGAACTACGCCCCCGCGTAAAGGAGCCTTCCCGCCGTGCTATCGACAGCGGCGAGAGGCGAGTCGGTAGTGTAGCAAATCGGGGCGCGGCCGGGAAAGTAGCGGGCAGCTGTCACGGAGCCGGGCGGCGGCGCGCGTCGCTGCGCGACGCGCGCCGCCGCCCCGGGCACAAAGAACACACCGGCGAACAAGGAGCCGCCATGCCCACGTCGCCAGCCGAGATGATGGCCGCCATCATCCGCAACCTGCCGCAGAAGACCGGCAAAGACATCCAGGAGTGGATGACCATCGCACGCTCCGACGCCGTAGGGCGGCTTGCGAGCCGGAAGGAGAAGATCGCCTACCTGCAGCGCGAGTACGGTCTCGGGCACGGGCAGGCGCAGACGATCCTCTGGGAAGCCGAGAAGCCCGACGACTACGTGCCCCCGGCGACGAGGAGCTGCTTGCCGGGCAGTACGCTGGAGAGAAGCACCAGCTCCTCCCCATAGCCCAGAAGCTTATTGCGACCGCACGGTCCCTCGGCGACGACGTGTCGGTCGAGATGCGCCAGACCTACGTCTCGTTTGTCCGCCAACGACAGTTCGCCCTCGTGCAGCCGACGACGCGCGCCACCGTCGACCTCGGGCTCGTGCTGCCCGGTCACGAGCCGGCCGAGCGGCTCCGCCCGGCCGGCTCCTTCGGTAGTGGGCGCACGACGCACAGGGTCACGTTGGGCTCCCTCGACGAGATCGACGACCAGGTGCGCGAATGGCTGCGCGCTGCCTACGCGGGCGACGCAAGCTAAGCAAGCGCCGAGCTCGACGAGTCGGTCTCCGATCTCGCGCGGTGCTCCTCTGCCCACGCCGCGCGCGAGAGGTGACAAGCGACGCGGGCCGAACCGTAGAGTGGACCCGGGGTGTCACCGAACTCGCATCCGCCCATCGACAGGTCCCGGGCGTGTTGAGCGTCCAACAGGTTTAGGGAGGCGGCACACGGTGGTAAGCCGGTCAAGGGTCATGGGAATCGATTGGCGGCATGGTCTTCGACTCGACAGTCGGGTGCGCGCGTACGCGTGGCCCGTTTTCTTCGTCTCCGTGGTGGTCGATCTTGCCCTCGTCGCCCTGTTCCGCGACTACACGTCGTCGGTGGGGGCCGCGCAGCTCCTCGAGCCCGCCCTGACCATCGCCGTGCTGGGGGTGGCCCTCTTCGCCGGTCCGCTGTTCGGCCTGACGGCGGCCCTGTTCCTGGGCACCGTCTTCTACTGCTTCCTCGCGTCGCTCCCGGGAGCGTCTGAGATCGGCTTCACCTTGGGCGCGATCGCCCTCTGGTCGGGCGCCGCCGTGGCGCTGGGTGTGCTCGCCGACAGGCGGCGGGGGAGGACCGAGGAGATCGAACGTACACTGGGACGCAAGGTGGTCATCCCCTTGCCGGTGAGCAGCGCCGTCGAACTGCGCGCCGCGCTACGCGCCCTGCTCCGCAGCCACGAGATGGACGAGGGCCAGGGCGAGATGGTGGTCCTGGCCACGCAGGAGGCCTACAACAATGCCGTCGTCCATCCCCCCGGCGTCGTCGAGGTCTCGGCGCAGGTGTTCGAGCAGGTCGTGGATGTCGAGGTACGCGACAAGGGACCGGGCTTCGAGCCCGCTGCCGTCGTGACAGCGGCGGAACCGGAGCTGCTCGAAGACCACGGCAGGGGCCTCTTTCTCATACACAGGCTCATGGACCACGTCGACATCGACTCCGGCCGTCAGGGCACCACAGTGAGAATGAGCAAGCAGCTCGGCCGCCCGGACGATGGGGTACCGCAATCCGATCGCTCGCGCTTGCGACCGCTCGGCCGGCTGCTCTCGCGCGAACGCACGGCGTGAGATACGGGATGGCGAGGGGGACGAGGCGGCCACGCGCGACCGCCGCACATGGGGTCGTGGTGGGCGATGGTGGATTTGAACCACCGACCCCTTGCTTGTAAGGCAAGTGCTCTTACCCCTGAGCTAATCGCCCTGCAGACCGCGGCGTCGCTGACCCCGGGACCGTGCGAAGCGGCTCGCCGATCGACGACGGCGCTTGGACCCGGAGCCGATTATACAGGGGGCCAGAGTCGCGGCCGACTCGTTCCGCTGGGTCGAGGGTGACCGCAGAGGCGGTTTACGCGGGGCCTCGAACCAGGGATGCTACAGGCACCGTGGGACAGCCGTCACAGGAGAGCGCCGCGCCGACGCCGACCGTCGCCGAAGGCAAAGTCGGCGTCGAGAACCTGACCTACATCGCCGCGCGTCCGGGTGAGGCTTCGCGTACTATCCTCAGCGACGTCACCTTCAGCGTGCCCGCGGCGCGCATCTTCACCGTCCTCGGCCCCTCGGGCTCCGGCAAGAGCACCCTCCTGCGCTGCGTCAACCGCCTCCTCGAACCGACCTCTGGGCGCGTGCTCCTGGACGGGCAGCCCGTCGGCGGACTGCCCGTCCAGGAGCTCCGGCGCCGCGTCGGCATGGTCTTCCAGACCGCGGCGCTCTTCGAGGGCACGGTCGCCGACAACGTCCTCTTCGGTCCGCGCCTGCGCAAGGAGCCGGCGACGACCGATGCCACCTCGGCGCGCGCGCTGGCGTGCGACCTGCTGCAGCGCGTGGGCCTGCCGCAGGACTTCTACGCCAAGCCCACCGCAGAGCTATCGGGCGGCGAGGCCCAGCGCGTGTCGCTGGCGCGCGCACTCGCCAACCGTCCCGAGGTCCTGCTGCTCGACGAGCCCACGGCGTCACTCGACCCCAGCGCCAGCCTGCACGTCGAGCGTCTGCTCCTGCAGCTCGCCGACGAGACCGACCTCACCTTCCTCTTCGTCACCCACAACCTCGAGCAGGCCCGTCGCATCGGCGACACGGCTCTCCTGCTCGTGGACGGGCGCGTCGTCGAACAGGGACCCCTGGTGGACCTGATGGGCGATCCCGAGAAGGAGACGACGAGACTCTTCATGGAGGGAAAGCTGTGAACGCGAAGGAGATGCCGTGAACCTGCTCGCCAACGTGGCAGCCGCCACCCCCGGAAGCACCTCGCACTTCAGCTTTCTCAACGTCGCCACGGCGATCGTCATGGTGGCCGTGGCGGTGGCGCTCTCGCTGTGGCAGGGCCTCGACCTCGAGCGCGACATCCTCGTCGCCTCGCTGCGCGCCTTCCTGCAGCTGATGGCGATCGGCTACGTCATCGACTTCATCTTCGGCACGGAGAGCCTCGCTCTCGTGCTCCTCATGATCGTGGCCATGGTCGTCTTCGCCGGCTTCACGTCGGGGCGCCGGCTGCGCGGCTTGCCGCACAACTACTGGATCGCGACCGGCGTCATCGGCGCGGCGTCGGCGCTCACGCTGGTCCTTATGGTCGTGCTGGGCATCATCTCGACCGAGGCGCGCTACCTCATCCCCATCGGCGGCATGGTCGTGGGCAACAGCATGAACGTGGCGTCGGTGACGGGGGTGCGCCTGCTGGAGGACTCTTCCTCTCAGCGGGCCCTGATCGAGGCGGCGCTTGCCCTCGGCGCGGCTCCGCGTCAGGCGGCCCACCCGGTGCTGCGGCGCTCGATACGGCTGGCGATGATCCCCATCGTCGACAACACGAAGACGATGGGGATCGTCTTTCTGCCCGGAGCCATGACGGGGATGATCATCGCCGGCGCCCAGCCCCTCGACGCCGTGCGCCTGCAGGTGGTGATCATGTACATGCTGCTCGCCGCCGTCGCGGTCACGGCCACTCTCATCGGGCTCGCCGTCGTCGGCCGCCTCTTCACCGAACACCAGCAGCTGCGGCGTATCGAGAGCGCCGCCTGAGCAGCGTGGTGGCCAAAGAAGAGGGCGGGCGGCCCCTTCGGGCCGCCCGCCCCATTTTGCCCGCTCGCGGATCCCGCGGATCAGTCGTCATCCCGCGATCAGTGCAAGGGCAGCTGCTGCCACGATCCCGGGACGATCTGCGTGGTGGTGGTTAACGTGGTGATCGCGGTGTTCGTCACCGCGTCGATGATCGACTGCTGATAGGCGACGCTCGCGGCGCCTCTCAGCCAGATGTCGTACACCGACGGGCTGGTGCCGCTCTTGTAGGGCGTCCCGTTGAACACCGCGCCGCGGACCTGCGGCGTATTCGCGTTGGTGCCGTAGATCTCCATGCAGGCCTCCATGACGACCATGAGCCCGTTGAACGTGCCCAGAAAAGGCCTGCTGGTGTCGTAGTCGCCCAGAAGCATTGTGTTCGAGTAGAGCGAGTCGTTGTCGCACATCATGTAGTAGACCATGGGCTTCGCGTCTGTACCGAAGTCGACCTTGCCGGTGATCTCCGTCTTCTCGGTGGTGGCCAGGAGCGGGCACATGATCGTGCACGCGGTGCCGGAAGTCGGTCCCGTGACCTGCCACGCCACGTCGCTGGTGCCGGCGTTGCCCGTCAACCACACGTCGCCGTAGACGTCGTTGAACGTGCCGCTGCGATCGAGGATCGTGAGCCACATCGGGCCGGGCGCCGCGAGGCCGTTCGTGTAGTCGGTCGTCCGCACCGACGCGGTGCCGCTCCAGGTGGTAATGGCGGAGTCGCCGCCCGCCCAGATCTTCCCGAACTGGTCGATGACGGCCGAGGTGGCGCCGCTGATCGTGAAGTCACCGAACACGACGAGAGCCGTGGCCCTGGCCGTGGTGTTGCCCGTCAGGCTGAGGTTGCCGGCCGCGTAGAGGAGGCCGGTCTGGGTGAGGGTGTTGCTGAACGTCAGGGGCCCAGCCGCGTAGATTGACGACGCGGCGTTGAGCGTCACGGTGCCCGACACGCTGCTGGCGCCCGTGCCCGCCACATAGAGGAGTCCGTTGATCTGGTCGGTGACCGCCGAGGTGGCGCCGCTGATGGTGAGGGCCCCGCCCGCGTAGACGAACGTCGCTGTGAGCGCCGTGTTGCCGGTCAGGCTGAGGGCGCCGGTGGTGTAGAGGGGCGCGGTGGTCGTGGCGGTGTTGCTCAACGTCAGCGCTCCGGCTCGCGTAGATGGACGACGCGACGTTCAGCGTCACGGTGCCCGACACGCTGCTGGCGCCGGTGCCGGCCACGTAGAGCGACCCGACCTGGTCGGTGACCGCCGAGCTGGCGCCGCTGACCGTCAGAGTCCCGCTGCAGTAGGCGGACCCGGCGACGGTGACCGCCGAGTTGCCCGATACAGCGAGGTTGCCCTTCACGTACAGCTGCGCGGCCGACGTGGCCGTGTTGCTGAGCGTGAGGGCGCCGTTGGTGAAGAAGGACGACCCGACGTTGAACGTCACCTTGTTCGCCACGCTGCTGGCGCTGGTGCTGCCCACGTAGACGGCCCCTGAGATCTGGTCCGTGATGGCCGTGGCCGTGGTGTTGTTGAAGGTGATGGTGCCACCCACGCGCAGGAACCCGGTCACCACGAGTGTTACCGGGCCAGTGACGGAGAGGTTACCCGTGACGTAGAGGTCCTTGAAGTAGAGCGTGCGGGCGGTCGCGCGGTTGATGGTGATGTTCGTGGCTGCTGGCGGTCTTCACACTCGTGTTCTGGTAGGTCGTGTAGGCCGTGGTCGTACTGGAGTTTTGGATGTTGGTGATGTCTGTCGCTGTCAGCGTCGTGGTAGGCGTGGGCGACGGCGTCGACGGCTGCGTCGGCGCCGTCGGCGCCGTCGGCGCCGCCGGCGCCGCGGCGTGCGACTCGCCCACCTGCGCCTCGTCTCCCAGGTCGGCCTGGGCTGCCTGGTCGAAGTAGTCGCTGAGCAGGCCGATCCCTCCGATCAGCGTCCCGGCGAACTTGCCCGTCGGTGTGACAGAGCCGTTCACGTCGATGTTGACCGACTGGACGGTGGAGCTCGGCACGGCCAGGTTCGCCGTCGAGTTGGCCTTGAAGTCCTGGGCGCCGGAAGCGCTGTACTTGCCGCCGCCCGCCATGACGGTGGTCGCCCACGCGCCGCCGTAGTTCGCGGGCAGGTAGGGCGTGGTGCCATCGTTCTCCACTGCGAACACGTCGCTTGTGCCGTCGAGCTAGATCCCCGTGTCGCTGTACACGATGGCCTTCGGGAACGACTTGACCACCGATTCTGTGTCGACTGGCGCACGAGCACGCGCATGCGGGTCGTCCTGCCCTGGTACGTCACCGTGACCTCGACCCAGACGATGCCGTCGCCGTTCGAGTCCCACCAAATACCGGTGTTGACCGGCGTCAGGTTGTCGTACACCGCGAACCCGGTCAGCGTCGCCCCCGCCGGGAACCCGGCGGCCACCAGGGCGGCCTGGACCTCGGACTCCGGCAGCCACTCACCACCCGCGCTGGTCACCGGGATGGTCTTGGTCTTCGCCAGCGTGACGGCGGCGTCCAGCGCGCCTTCCGCGTAGTACAGCGAGGTCTTGCGCGTCCGCTCCATGGCCGTGGCCCCCTGCTGGTTGCCGATGGCCATGACGAGGGTCGCCGCGATGATCGCCAGCGTGGCGATGATGCCGAGCAGCAAGATGAGCGCGGCCCCCGTTTCCCTCCCATGCCTCTCCATTGCTGCCCCCTAGTTGCTGTTGCGCAGGCGCACTGTGGTCGTGAGGTCGACGGCGACAGGCGGCCGTTGCAGGTTGGCGTCTACGATGACCCGCACCTGTACCGCCTCGATGGCGACAAGATCGCCGCCCGTCACCGTGTCAGTCCTGGTGAAGCCGGAGGTGGTGAGGTACCAGTAGGTGAAGATGGCCGTGTACGCAGTGGCCGGAGTCACGTGGGTGTTCGCGATGCTGCGGTTCACGACGTTGGTCCCCAGGACTATCTTGCGGTCCGCGGCGTCGATCGCACCGTTGCCGTTGGTGTCGCGCTGCCAGTACAGCGTCTTCTGCGGCTTGGATCCGCTCGTGTCAAGCCAGATCCGGGTCAGCAGCAAAGCTCCCGTACCGCTCCCCTCGTTGGAGACTCCAGGCTGGTTGTACGCCGAGTAGAACAGCGCCTCCATCGGCTGGGCTGTGACGAACAGTGCCGGGGAGGCGGTGGGAGTGGGCGTCGCGGTAGGCAGGGTCGTGGGCTGGCAGTCGCGCAGCTCACTCGAGATGCGGCTTATCGCATCGCGCGCCGTTCCGCGTGCCGAATTCGACGTCAGCGCGTAGACGGAGGACTTCTGCAGGTTGATCCACCCCATGATCAGCATGGCGGAGACGATCCCCATGATGGTGATCGCGATGAGGAGCTCGACGAGCGTAATGCCCGTCTGGGACGCACGCTTCTCTTCTAGCGAGGGATACATGGCCGCCTCACGATCCGCCGGGGTTGGTGTCGAACTTGAGGCGGGCGCTCTTGAGCAAGTGGAACGGAGGTGACGTGAAGGGGGTGCTACCGCTCTGCCACTTGCTGCTGTAGCAGGTCACCGTGTACGTGTAGGTTGCTCCTCCGGTCAGCCCTGTGAAGCTCACCGTCTGGCTGCTGCTGGTCGGCCATATGTGGGTCGAGGTGACGGTATTGCCAGCGGTGTCTACCCGGGTCCAGTAGACGCCCTTGCTGGCGCTCTGGATGACATCCGCCCAGTTCTTGAACGACACGGTGATCGACAGGTTGGTGGTCGGCAGGGGACCTGTAGGGCCCCCCGTGTCGACGGAGACGATGCCGGGCGCGGGATCCTTGACGATGGTCTCCATGGTCGTTGTAAAGCCGTGATCGGCCGGCGTCACGCTGATCGCGATCTTCTGAGCGTTGACCTGTGGCTGGACAACGTACTGGACCGTGTAGGGCCTCTGGCCCGTCAGGGTGTAGGAGGTCCCGAAGCGGCCGTCACCGAAGGCGCTCGCCGGACTTGGGGGGTTGTTCAGGTTCGAGTGCGATATGTCCGCGTAGTTCAGCAGGCGCACCTGTTCGATGCGGTCTTGCGCGATGAGCTGGGCGTCGTTGCGCCGCGCGTCGCGCGCCGTCGTGCTCAAGGCGTTGACGAAGAACGGCACCATGGCTGCGAAGACGATCCCCGCGACGACGAGCGTGATCAGCAATTCGATCAGGCTGAAGCCTGCCGCAAGGGTGTGGCTCAGCGCAGCCTTTGAGTGTGGCGCCCGCATGACCCGTCCGTCCATCTCCGCCTCTCTTGCCCCCTGATCGCCCAACACAGGCTCGATCATCTCCGCATCGCCTCCGAGATCGGTGCGCCCTTTCCCAGAAACACTGCGTCGGCTAAGGGATCGTCCCTGCCAGGATAGATATCGGCCGCTGAGCGCCATATGTTGACGCCCGGCACAGGCTTCTGTAGGCGGTCTTGACGACATGCAGCGACCGTGCCTCCGATGCAAGGGAGAGTCCCAAAAGAGATATCGGCAGGCGAGTGGCCGACCTGAGGTGCGGGGTGGAGTTGTGTTGCCTGAAGCGGCGTCGAGGCACGGCGGCTCGCGGAGCCGCCGAGACGCCGCCTTCAGGCGAGTGGCGGCAGGCTCGGCCTGAGCGCGGCGGCAGCGACTTTCAGGCCGGGCAGTCGCCGGCCGGCGGTTCGCGCGAACGTCAGGGCAGCGAGCGGAGCTGCGAGAGCGTCTGCTGCAGAGCCTTGATCTGGCGCCCGTACTCGGCGAAATCGCCGGCCTTGATCGCCGTCTGCGCCGCCTCGAACTGCTGGTTCGCCTGCGCGATGAGGGCCTTGAGCTGCGCCGACGGCGTCGTCGTGCCGGGCGTGGTCGTCTGGCCGGGCGACGGCGACGGAGTGGGTCCGGCGACGCTCGGCGAGGCGCCGAAGATCTCCGTGAGCGCCTCGCCGAGCGTCGGCGCCATGACCACGGCCTGCGTCTGCCCGTTGGGCAGCGTGCCGCCTTGCGGCGAGCGATAGAAGACGATGACGCGCTTGAGCTGCGGCAGCTGCGTCTGCTGCGATTCCAGGTACAGCGGCTGCACGTAGAGCAGCGAGTCCGTGATGGGCACGACGAGCAGGTTGCCGAAGATGACCGTCGAGCCCTCTTGGCCCCAGAGGGTGCGCTGCGAGGAGATCGTGGGGTCCTGGTTGATGGCCGCCTCGACCTGCGCCGGACCGTAGACGTTGAGGCTCGAGGGGAAGCCGAAGCTCACGCCCTTGCCGTAGTTGGGCGGATCCGATTGGCCACCGAGCCAGGCGATCATGTTGGAGCGCCCGTTGGGCACGAACGGCAGGATGAGCACGAACTCCTCCTTGGTCTGTGCCGGAAGCCGCATGATCACGTAGTAGGGATCCATCTGCCCGCTGCCTGAGATCGACACGTTGGTCGGGATCTGCCACTGGTTGCCCTTGTTGTAGAGGAGACCGGGCTCCGTCACGTGGTAGGTCGCGAACAGCTCCGTCTGCAGCTTGAAGTAGTCCTCGGGATAGCGGACGTGCACCAGGAGCGCCGTCGGCATGGCCGTGAACGGCTTGAACATGCCGGGGAAGATCTTCTCGTAGGTGCGGATGATGGGGTCGCCGGGGCTGAAGTCGTAGAACGTCATCGTGCCGTTGTAGGCGTCGATGACGGCCTTGACCGAGTTACGCACGTAGTTGATGGAGCCCTGGCGCTCCGAGTACGGGTAGAGGTCGGTGGTCGTGTAGGCGTCGGCGATCCAGTAGAGGCGGCCGTCGGCGATGACCATGTAGGGGTCGTGGTCGAAGGTCAGGAAGGGCGCCGCCGCCGTGAGCCGCGCCACGATGTTGTTGCGGATGATGATGCGGCTGTCGGAGTCGATCGACGAGGCGGTCCAGAACTTGATGGTACCGAACCTGATGTTGAAGGCCGTGCGGTTCAGGAATGAGCCGATGGGGATACCGCCGCTGCCGTCGTAGGAGCGGTAGACGTCCTGGCCACCCGGCCCGGGGTAGTCGAACTCCTGGTCCTTCGTCTTGACCAGCGTGTACTGCGTACCCGTCTCGCCGTAGTAGATGCGCGGCTGCGTGATCTGCAGCGAGGACGCCGAGCTCGTCACCGGGATGTCCTGCACGAGGAAGTCGGGCGATCCGTCGGAGGCCACCTGGTTCACCGCCGACAGGGCGACGCCGAAGCCGTGCGTGTAAGTGATGTGCTGGTTGACCCACGTCTGGGCGTTCGCCGGCAGGCCGCCGATGTTCAGCTCGCGCGCGGAGAGCATCGTCTGCCGGTAGGTCCCGCTCACGTTGTAGCGGTCGACGTCGGCGTCGACGAACGAGTAGTAGGGCCGCAACTCCTGCAACTGCTGGTAGCTGCGCGTAAGCGTCGCGGGGTCCCAGAGGCGGATGTTGCGCACGGTGGTCTGGTTGGCGACCAGCTTGGCCGAGGTCAGGTCACCCTTCAGCGGGTAGGGTGTCTCCTTGAGCAGGTCGAGGTTGTAGGCGGCCCGCGTCGCGGCGATGTTGCGCGCGATGTAGGGCGCCTCTTTGGAGCCCTGGTTAGGGGAGACGACGAGGGCCTGCGTGATGGCCGGCCAGATGCCGAGGAGCACGACGAGCGCCGCGATCCAGACCCCCACGGCGGCGACGGGCAGGATGTTGCGACGCCACCACACGTTGGCCAAGAGCGCCGCGGCGATGACCCAGGCCAGCACCATGAGGATGCGCATGGCCCACAGGCGCGCGTGCAGGTCGGTGTAGCCGGCGCCGAAGACGACCCCGTTGGTCGAGAACAGTAGCTCCCACGCCCTGAGGATGTAACCGAACCCGGCGACCACGAAGATCGCCGCGAGGAGCACCGAGACGTGCGCGAGCGCGCCGCGCTCGATGTGGAACCCGGTGACGCGGCGCGCTCGCGGGCCGGCACCCTCGACTCCCGGCTCCTGCTCGATCACGACGCCGCCGAGGATGAGGTGCACGATCACCGAGATGACCAGGGTCGCAACGAGCGAGCCAAAGAGGAACGAGTAGACGTACTGCCAGAGCGGCAGCCGGAAGACGTAGAAGCCGACGTCGTGATGGAACACGGGGTCGGTGACGCCGAAGTCGACGCCGTTGAGGGCGCGCAGGAAGGTGAGCCACGAGCCCGCGGAGCCGGCGCCGACGATGATGGCGATCACGATGGAGACGCCCAGGCCGGCGAGGCGGGTGAGCCGCTGCGCCCTCTCGCGCAGGGGCTCGACCAGGTCGACGCCCTCGAAGGCGCGGAAGCGCGGCGCGAGGCGGCGGGCGATCTCGATGTTGCTGTAGAGGATGGCAAAGAAGATCGCGCCGAACACGACCCCGACGACGAGAGACGTCCAGATGCGCCGCCAGAACACGACCCTCAGGTCGACTTCGCCGAACCACAGCCAGTCGATGTAGTAGCGGGACAAGACGGCCAGCACGACGAGGACCACGACGACCACGGCGGCGATGATGCCGAGCCGCAGCCTGGGAGGCCGTGCCTGAGCAGGAGGGCCCCGTCGAGCCCTGGGGAAGGGGGTGACGTTGCTCACCGCGCTATTATGGCAGAAGTGCGGGGCAAGGTGGCGATGGTCGGCGCAAACCTCAGCGCCGGGCGCCGCCGCCCGGTCGGCCTAGTCGGTCAGAAGGCTGCGGACGAGCGCACCCGAGACGCCCGCTGGCCGGGTATCCAGGCGTCCTCCGTGTCCTTGAGGAACGACAGGAGCCTGTCCACGTAGCGGGGGTCGAACTCTCGGCTCGCTCCCGCTCGCAGCCGCTCTCGCGCCGCCTCCCCGCTCCCCATAAGAACGAACGCGCGCACGACCGCGAACGCTCGCGCCACGCGCGGTATCCGCTCCCCGCTCAGACCCTCAGGATAGCCCGCGCCGTCCCAGCGCTCGTTTGCGGAGAGCAGCGCCGCCAGCGCCGCGCTGTGCCGCGACACCGCCGTGATGCGACCGCGACGGTGCTGTGACCCTGGGGTCTCTGCGGCACCCCCGGGCATCGCCTCGGCGTCGGGACCTAAGGCGCCCCGCGAATCGATCACGCCGAGCGCGGCGGCGAGACCGGTAGCCTCCTCGTCGCTCATGCCGACGTAACGCGCAAACTCGTGCCCCAGCGTGGCCAGACGATGCTCGCCGCCGCGCTCGGCCAGCGCTTCACGCTCACCGTAGTCGCAGACACGGTCGCGGCCCAACGCCTTGGCGCGCAGCAGGGCGCTGTCAGCCGCGCCGAGCAAGGCGTCCTTGTCGCGGGCCGACTCGGGAAAGGCGGCGATGCCGATCGACATGCTCACGCGCACGCCCGGCGCCCCGGGTTCGATCTCGCGCACTTGGTCGCAGATGCGCTGCGCCACCGGCCGCGCCTCGGTCCGCGTCGTGCGCGGCAGGATGACGGTGAACTCCTCGCCGCCGTAGCGCGCCAGGTAGTCCGACTCGCGTGAGCAGCGCTTGAGCACGGAGGCGACCTCGCGCAGCACCTCGTCGCCGCGCTGATGGCCCACCGTGTCGTTGACGCTCTTGAAGTGGTCGAGGTCCATCATCAGGAGACAGAACTCCTCGTCGTAGCGCTCGGCCCGGCTCACCTCAGCCGCCAAAGACTCCTGGAAGTGGCGGTAGTTGTGCAGCCCCGTCAGGCCGTCGCTGATGGCTTGCAGCTCCATCTCCATGTAGGAGCGCGCGTTCTGGAGGGCGATGGCCGCCTGGTTGGCGAACAGCCGCGCCAGCTCGAGCTCGCGCTCGTCGAAGGTGCGCCCCCCGAGGCGGTCCAGGGTGAGGACCCCGCTCACCTCGCCCATCACCTGCAGGGGGACGATTATCGAGGCCTGCGGTTCGGTCGGCGTCTCGGGAATGACATACGCGCGCGGGTCGACGTTCATGTCGTTGATGAGCAGCGCCTGCTTGTGGGCCACGGCCCAGCCGCAGACACTGCCCTCGACCGGCACGCTCGCGGCGAGCATCTCCTCGGCGTTGGTGTCGCGGGCGAAGATCGCCACCAGCGCGCCGCGCGCCTCGTCGAGCACGCGGATGTCCATGGCGTCGTAATCGACGAGCGTCTTGAGCATCTCGGCGACCTGCTCCAGCACCGCCCGCTGATCGAGCGTCGAGAGCAGCACCTCGGAGAGATCGAAGAGGTCGTGGCGCACCTCGAGCTGCTGCTCGAGCTGCCTCGTCGTCGCCTCGAGCTCCTCGTAGTGCTTGGCGTTGATCACCGCCAGGGCCGCGTGGGCGGCGAAGACCTCGAGCGGCCTGATGTGCTCGAGCGTCGGGATCTTGTGGTCCTGCGGGTCCCACAGGTCCAGGACGCCCATGACCCTGTCCTGCTTGTCGTGGAGCGGCACGAAGAGGCTGTCGTCGGGATGCCACTCCCCCTCGTCCTCCGACGGTTGCAGATCGGGCACGGGGAAGTAGCGCAGGTCCTCGGGGCTCCACGAGTAGTCGCGGTGGTCGATGAAGTACGCCCGGCCCACCTGGAAACGCTCCGACATGAGGCGCTCGAACACCTCGGCGGGGACGGGCGTCTCGAGCACCTTGCGGTCGACGTCGGGGAACCGCCCCACCGTCGCGTAGGCGCGAAAGACCCCTTTTTCGGGCTCGAGCAGGTAGATCGACGCCTCGTTGAACCCGAAGGCGTCGACGGTCGTCGCCACGATGGCGCGTACCACGTCACCGAGACGCGAACCCGCGCGCAACTCCTCGCCCAGGCGTCCCAGCCCGGCGAGCAGCGCGCCGCCGTCGTCCGGCGGCTTCGGCTCCTTGAAGAAGAGATGGACCAGGGCTCCGCCTTCCCTGAAACGAGCTCGCTCGCCTCTAGTGTACCCCCGCGTGCAGGGTGAGAAGGAGTGCCGCCGTAACGAGAGTTGTCTGGATTGCCTACTGGCGAGGGGGCGGGGGAGCGGGCCCTCCCGGCGCGCTCCCCCGCCCCCTCACATCCCTTCCGTCGCTCGCTCCGCGACCGGGAGTCCCGGCGCGGTCCGCCAGGACCAAGGCGCGCCTAGGCGGTCAGCTCGTCCGCCATCTCGGCGAAGACTTCCACGTACCTGTCGGCCTCCGCCAGCGTGTGCTGCACCGAGATCGTGAACTCCTGGTCCCGTCCCGGGGCTGCGAAGATGCCGCGATTGGCGAGGTAGAGCCAGGCCAGGTCCATCACCTCCGCGTCCTGGTGCATCACGTAGCTCTCGTAGTCGGTCACCTTGGTGTCGGAGAACGTGATGCACCCCTTGGCGCCGATGGCCACCGGATACGCGGGAAGACGGTGCGCGTCGATGACCTCCTGGCAACCCTGCTTGAGCCGCTCGCGCACGCCGGCAAGCTGCGCGTACCCTTCGGGCGTCAAGACCTCGAACAGCGTCGCGCGGGCCGCCGCCATCGTCAGCGGGTTGCCGTTGAAGGTTCCGACCTGCCACACCTTGTCGTTCTCGACGACCGCGAACACCTCATCGCTGCCACCGATAGCGCCGGAAGGCACGCCGCCGCCGAGGCTCTTGGCGAGAGTGACCATGTCGGGCAGCACGCCGAAGTACTCGGTCCCGCCTCCCGGAGCGACAGTGAGACCTGTCTTGACCTCATCGAATACCAGCACGACGCCGTGCTTCTTCGTGAGCTCGCGCACCCGCTCGAGGTAGCCCGGCTCGGGCAAGACGACGCCGATGTTCATCATCGCCGGTTCCATGATCATGCAGGCCGGTACACGCCCCTCCGCCGCCAGCGTCTCCAGACGCCTCTCCATCGCGTCGGCGTCGTTGAAGGGCACGGCGACGGTCATGTCGACGACCGCTTGCGGGATCCCTTCGCCGTAAGGGAGCGAGAAGTACGCATCACGTGGGCCCAGGTCGCCGTAGTTGCCCGGCACCGACACCATCACATAGTCGTGATGGCCGTGATAGGAACCGAAGATCTTCATCACGGTGTCACGTCCGGTGAGGGCGCGTGCGATCCTGATGGCGTCCATGGTCGCCTCGGATCCTGAGTTCGTGAACCGCCACTTGGGGAGCCCCCAGCGCCGGGCCAGCTCCTCGGCGACCTCGACCCCCGCCTCGGTGGGTTCGCAGTACTGGGTGCCGTGGGTCACTTGCTCCTGTATCGCCTTGACGATGGCGGGATGCGCGTGGCCGTGCACCATGCAGCCGAAGCCGTTGAGATAGTCGATGTACTCGTGGCCGTCGACGTCCCAGATGCGCGATCCCTTCCCGTCTTTCATGTAGATCGGCCAGGGGTCGCGCCAGTGGTACGACGACCCGATGCCCTTGGCGAGGGACTTCCGCGCACGCTCGTACATCGCCGCCGATCCGGGCGTGCTGTCGTTGAAGCGCGTCAGCTCGCGGGCACTCAACTGTCCCACGCGGTCGCGATCGAGCGGCCGCGATCGGATCTCCTGGGTCTGCATCTCGCTCCCTCCCTCTGCTGCCCGGCCCGGCGGACGTGCGCCGAGCGTCACCTTCTCGGCGAAGTCATCCTCCGGCTGCATACTTCGCGCCTGCTCGCACACCCCTCACCACCAGCGAGTGGTCATAGGTCTCGCCCGTGATCGACGATGCCTCTCATCGGCAGCGCCTGTCATCGACCCGGTGGCAGGCCGTCTTGCCGTCTCCGCTGGTCATCCTGGGCAGCGACATCGGCTCCGCCAGCTCGATACGCGGGGTGACGCCGATGGTCCCCTTCGTCGCCTTGGCAAGCTTCTGCGAGAGCTTCTCCCGCGCCTCTTCGTCCAGCTCGCTGAGCTCGCAGATCTCCACTTGAAGAGTGAGCTGGTCGCGGTTCATCGAGGTCTCGAGGACCATGCAGAAGTTGTTGCCGACCTTGTCGAACTGCGCCAGGACCTCCTCGATCTGGCTCGGGAACACGACGTACGCGCCGATCGACAGGGCCTCGTCACTCCGACCGGTGATCTTGCCTATTCTTGGATGCGAGCGGCCGCAGGCACACGGGCTCCACGTTAGCGACGACAGGTCGTGGCTGCGAAAGCGGATCATCGCCATGGAATCGCTCGAGAGAGAGGTCCAGACGAGCTCGCCCGGCGCGCCGTCATCCACCCATTCGCCCGTCGCGCGATCGATGCACTCCACCAGGAAGGAGTCTGACCACACGTGCATGCCGTCCCTCTCCGGGCACTCACAGGCCATGCCGGGCCCCAGGAACTCGCCCATGCCGAACTCGTTGAAGGCCTCAACGCCCAGGCACGATTCGAGCCGTCGGCGCCCTGACTCGGGCCAGGGCTCGGCGCCGAACAAGCCCACCCGCAGGCTCGAGTCCCTGGCGAGATCGACGCCGCGCTCGCGCGCCCTGTCTGCGAGGTAGAGCCCGTAGGAGGGCGTCGTGACGATGGCGGTGACACCCAGGTCGACGATCAGGTCGATCTGCAGCTCGTACCGGCCGATGCCGGCAGGGACCACGCCGACGCCCATCTTCTGGGCGCCGTAGTGGAATCCGATCCCGGTGGCCAGCCCGTACGAGAAGCAGTTCTGGAGAAGGTCTCCCGGACGCAAGCCGACCATCCACAGCGAGCGCGCGTTCAGCGAGGCCCACTCGTCCATGTCGTGCCGCGTGGCGAAGATGGGGATGGGCTTGCCGGTGGTCCCCGACGTGGTGTGCACCTCGAGGACCTCGTTCCGCTCGCACGTCATCAGGCCGTGGGGATACGCCTCGCGGGCGGTCTGCTTCTCGAGGAAGGGCAACTTGCGCACATCCTCGAGCGCCGTGATGTGCCGGGGCTCGACGCCCGCTGCGCGGCACAGGTCCCGGTAGGCGGCGCTGCGCTCGTACGCCGTGGAGACTCTGCTCTTGAGTCGCTCCAACTGCAGCTCCCGGAGCGCGCGAACGTCGAGCGTCTCAGCCCGCAAATCGAAGTAGGTCCGCAGCTCCTCGGTGTTGCCGATCGCCTGTCTCATACGAATCCCCGATCCCCTACGGTACTCATCCGATCAGACACGTGCGGGTGCGGGCGGGAGCCCTGACCGCCGCCCCACCGCGAACGCCGCCAGGTTGACCTGCAGCCAGTCCGTGTTCACCGAGTTCTCGATCGCCCGTCGCCATGCCTCGTCTGCGAAGGTCAAGTGGTTGGCGAGCACGCCCAAGAGCACGACCCCTGCCACCTTGCCGCTCCCGGCCTCCTCGCCGAGCCTGTTGCCGTCCACCGCGATCAGGCGGTAGCTCTGACCGCGCATCCGTTCGAGCGCGGCGTCGGGGTAGGAGTGTGTGCCCGTCGCGGCTATCGGGGGGACGATCCTCTCGGTGTTGACGATGGCCACGCCATCGTCGGCGACGGAAGGAGCCCAGCGCAGCCCTTCCGCGATCTCGAACGCGAGGAGATAGTCGACCTCTCCCGGGGTGATGGCCGGAGCGATCACCCTCGTGCCGATCCTGACGTGCGCCTGCACGCTGCCGCCGCGCTGCGACATCCCGTGCGTCTCGCTCTCCTTGACTTCGAGACCCCCGTGAAGAAGCGCCGCCTCGGCGACGATCGTGGCGGCCAGTATGACGCCTTGGCCCCCGACACCGACGATCAGGATGTCCGCGTGTCCGTCGCCCATCACGCCCTCGCCTTCGAGATCGCCTGAGGCCGGCAGACCTGAGCGCATATCGAGCAACCCGTGCACGCACTGGCGTCGATGGCGATCTTGTGCCGGTTCTTCACCATGGAGTCGGTCCAATGGAGGGCGGGGCAGGCGAGCTTCATGCACTGCTGGCAGGCGGTGCAGGCCTCCTCGTCCACCTCGTAGACCTCGTCGGCCCTTACCTTGCGCGGGAACAGGACGCACGGCCGGTTGGTGATGACGACCGAGGGTCCCTCGAAGTCCAGAGCGGCCCTCAGAGCGGCCGTGCAGGCGTCGAGATCATACGGATCGACGGTCTGGACGCTCTTCACGCCGAGCGCCCGGCACAGCGCCGGCAAGTCGACGGGGGGTGTCTCGACGCCCGAGAGGTTGCGCTCGGAGCCGGGGTGCGTCTGCCCTCCGGTCATGGCCGTGATGTTGTTGTCCTGGATCAGGAGGGTCACGTTCGTCTTCTGATGGACGGCGTTGAGCAGACCCGAGACACCTGAGTGGAAGAAGGTCGAGTCCCCGATCACAGCGATGGAGCCTTTCTCGTAGCCCCCCGCCCGCCCGACCCCCTGCGCCATGCCGATGCTGGCGCCCATGGCGACGACGGTGTGCATGGCCGACATGGGCGGCAGACAACACGAGTCGTAGCAGCCGATGTCACCGTTCACGTAGAGGCCGAGACGCTTGATGGCCGTCACCATGCCGCGGTGCGGGCAGCCGGCGCAGAAGATCGGCGGCCGCGGGATGACGCTCGTGTCGCGCGCGACGCGAGGCTTCTGCCACCGCGGCAGAGCGACACCGGCCTCGTCGAGGCCACGGCCGACGACCTGTGGAGTCAGCTTCCCCTGCGCTGGGAAGAACGCCTTTCCTTCGACGGCGATGCCGTCGGCGAGGATCTGCTCCTCGAGGAAAGGCTCAAGCTCCTCCACCACGAAGAGGCGTTCGACTTGCTGCGCGAACCGCCGAACGGCGCCGATCGGGAGCGGGTTCACAAGACCGAGCTTGAGGAAAGCGGCGTCCGGCACGGCCTCCTTGGCGGCGAGGTAGGCCGCCCCGGAGGTGATGATGCCGAGTCTCTCGAGATCGCCTACGCCCGGCTCCACCCGGGCGAGGGGGGGTCCCTCGGCATACTCGCACAGGCGGGCCAGCCTCGCGGCCAACCCGCGATGAAGCTCCCGCGAGAACACCGGGACCAGGCAGTACTTGGCGGCGTTCTTCTCGAGGTCCTTGCGCTCACGCTCGACGCGCTCGCCGAGCTCGACCAGGGATTTCGAGTGCGCGATGTCGGTCGTCACGCGCACCATCACCGGGATGTCGTAGGTCTCGCTGAGCTCGAGCGCGATGCCGACGAAGTCCTTGCATTCCTGGCTGTCTGAGGGTTCGAGTATCGGGATGCCTGCGAGCCGGCCGAAGTAGCGATCGTCCTGCTCGGTCGACGAGCTGTCCATGCCCGGGTCGCTGCCGCAGACGACCACTAGGCCGCCGTTCACTCCCGTATACACGGAGCTGATCATGGGATCGGCGGCCACGTTGACGCCGGGGCTCTTCATCGCGGTCAGGGCCCGCACGCCGCCGACCGCGGCGCCGAAGGCCACTTCGTAGGCCACCGCCTCGTTGGTGGACCACTCCGCGTACACCGGGTCGTAACGAGCGATGTTCTCAAGGATCTCGCTGCTGGGGGTGCCCGGGTAGGCAGCCGCGACCCGCACCCCGTGTTCGTAGGCTCCGCGCGCGATGGCCTCGTTGCCGAGCATGAGCCGCCTCGTCATGGCCTCATCTCACCGTGCCCCTCCACCAGACAGCAAGCCGACTCCATTATCATCCAGGATACCGGACGGGCTTCTTCACGGCACGCATTGTGTGAACGGACTCAAAGGCCTGCGTCACGGTCCTCGGCGTCGGTCACGGCGCCCAGTGCGGGTGTCGCCTGCCAAAGAACGGGGTGTCCCTCCCACGCGCATGGTGCGTTCTCTGTCGCTTGACGTATCACGCCCTCACCAGAAAGATGTGCACCATGGGCGAACAGACACCACCTAGAACGGGAGCGAACCACGCGGTCGCTCCGGACGTACCTCTGGGGGCACTGGGCGGTGTCCTACGCCGGGCGCGTGAAGCCGCTGGCATCGGCGTACGGGAGATGGCCAGCAGACTGGGCTGCTCCCCCAGCCACGTCTCCCAGGTCGAGCGCGGCGTGACGAGCCCCTCAGTGCACACGCTCTTCAGCATGGTCAGAGAGCTGGGCGTGTCGCTCGACGACTTGCTGGTCGCGGCGTCGGCGGACATGGTACCTCCGAGCACGGGGGAGATCGGACCGTGGCCGGGGCGCATCGTCCGTTCTGCCGACCGCCGTTGCATCGCGCTGCCCGGCGGTGTCAAGTGGGAGATGCTCATCCCCGCCGTCGAGGAAGGCTTTGAGTTCGTCGAGTACGTCTACGAGGTCGGCGGTCGCGACGGCGACGATTTCTTCAGACGAAACGGTTGGGAGTACGGCCTGGTACTCGAGGGACGGCTGAAGGGCGCCATTGGTTTCGCGGAGTTCGTTCTCGAAGCTGGTGACTCGATCGCCTTCGACTCCAGCGCCCCGCACCGCTTCTCCAACGCGGGCGATATCCCGGCTCGGGCTGTCTGGGTCTGGCACAGCCCGGCCATCGCGGGCGACAAGCCCGCCCAGGCCCTCGATGCTCGACGGGCCCACAACGAGCCCGACCGCAACGAGCCGTGAGCAGACGGGGCGCTCGCAAAGAGTACCCCGAGCGGAGAGGGGGTGAGGGCCACCCAGGGCATCCACCGCACGTCCACGTGGTCTCGGCTGGCTGAGTGCGACCGGGAGCGGTCGCCAAAGCGACGTCGGCACGGGCAGATCGCCCACCGGCAGTCTCCAG
Source organism: uncultured Actinomycetes bacterium (assembly GCA_963725665.1). Taxonomy (GTDB): domain Bacteria; phylum Actinomycetota; class Thermoleophilia; order UBA2241; family UBA2241; genus CAVRZA01. Next base: position 265,252 of record CAVRZA010000011.1, read on the forward strand.
GCGGCGACCGCGTTTCATCGGCAGGCGTCAGATGGAGGTGTCGTCGCAGTGAGTTTCTTCACCGAAATGAAGGATGCGGTGGTCAGGGGGGACAGCCAGGCGTGCATCGACCTGGCGACAAAAGCCGTCGAGTCCGGCGTCGATCCCCAGCAGGCCATCCAGGAGGGGTTCGCCCCGGGTATGGAGGTCGTGGGCCGGGGGTTTGAAGAAGGAAGCCTGTTCCTCCCCGACATGATACTCGCAGCCGAGGCTATGACAGCCGGAGTGAGCGTCCTCGAGGCGGCGATGCCCGCGAACGAACTCGAGGGAAGGCGAAAGGCGAAGGCCGTCGTCGCCACCGTCCAGGGCGACGTGCACGACATCGGCAAGAACATCCTGCGCATCGTGCTGTCGACGTCCGGCTTCGACGTGGTGGACCTCGGCCGCGATGTGAAGGTGGCGACCATCATCGCGCGGGCGAGGGAGGAGCGGGCAGACATCATCGGCGCATCGGCCTTGATGACGACGACGATGATGTACATGAAGGAGCTGCTCGAGGAGCTCTCCGAGGCGGGGATCCGCGAGGAGTTCAAGGTCATGGTGGGTGGCGCGCCGGTCACTGACGCCTGGGCGCGGGAGATCGGCGCCGACGGGTACGCCAAGGACGCCTTCGCCGCGGTCCAGCTGGCCAAGCAGCTGGTGAAGTGACGCGGCCGTTTCGGCCGTTGATGCGACGACCGGATGTCCACGCCGCGCGCGCTGAGGCGGGCACCATCCGGCATCAGCACTGATGGGAGGAGCAACGAAGTGATCACCTTCTGGGACGTAGTGGAGCGCTGCGACCGCGGCGAGCGCATGTCGGAGTCCGACTTCGACAGGATGCTGTGGGAGAACGTGCGAGCGCTGACCGAGAAGTACGACATCCACTTCGACGGTGAAACGCCCGTGCCGAGCGACGACGGCCTGGCCGACAGGGCCTATCAGGCAGCCCTGGAGCTGTTCCTGGCCACCGGCTTCTACTGCACGAGCACACAGCGGGCGGTGCGATTCTCGCGTGAGGAGGTCGAGGAGGCCGTCCGGCACGCCAAGACGTCCTACACGTTTGGAGAGGGGCGAGACCAGCACACCATGCGACCGCGGGTCGTCGAGGACGAGCGGCCGCCGACCTGCATCTTCTCGGGCCTGGGCGTACCAGTCGACGAGGCGGTGTTCCCGAAGGTCTGCCAGGCGATCGCGGCGGAGCCGTTGGCCGACGCCTTCTGCTGCGTGTCACTGCACGACACCTTCCGCGGCATCCCTATCAAGTCGGGACATCCCATCGAGGTGGCCGCGTGCATGTGGGACGTCACCAAGCGCCGCGAGGCAGCCCGACTGGCTGGACGGCCGGGCCTGGGCCTCTACGCGATGGTGTCCGTCGGCGAGAGCACAGCTTCGATCATCGCCGCGTCGCACCCGGCGTTCGGAGCGTTGCCGAGAGACGTGCCGCAGGTCGGCGCCATCGCCGAGCTGAAGGTCGATTACGAGCGGATGAACAAGGTCGCCTTCGAACGCGAGTGCGGGATCGGGCTCGCCGGGCTCTACGGGCCGCTCATGGGCGGGTACGCCGGCGGTCCCGAAGGGACGATGCTCGTCCAGATAGCCCACTTCTTCCTCGGCCTGCTCGCCTACAACGTCGAGTACCACATCTGCTTCCCGATCGACATCAATCAGACGTGCAGCACGACGGTGCCGCTGCTGTGGCTCGTCAGCGTGTACTGCCAGGCGATCGCCCGCAACTCGAGGATGCTCAACATCTGCACCACCATGGCGGCCGGCGGCCCGTCGAGCGAGATGCTCTTCTACGAGATGGCCGCCGGCGCCATCGCGCACACGGTCTCTGGGGCGAACCACGTCCAGGGCGGGATAGCGCGCGACAAGTACCCCGAACGGGTGTCGACGCTGGAGCTGAGGCTCGGCGCCGAGACGGCGCACGCGGTCGCGGCCATGAGGATGACCCGCGCGCAGGCAAACGACGTGGTGAAGGAGCTCGCCAGCCGCTACGTGGCCGACATTCCCAGGGCGCCCCTCGGCAAGACCTTCACGGAGCTCTACGACCTGGAGCGTGTCAGGCCGCTGGACGAGTACATCGATGTCTATCGGAAGATGAAGAAGAAGGTGTCCGAGGCCGGGGTCGACTACTCCGTTCTCTAGATCACGCTGGAGTGACCGGCCGGCTCTCGTGGGCCGGCGCTGTCCGGGCCGATCGCGAAGGAGCCATGAGCACCATGACGGACGCACTGACGCTGGATCATCTCATCGACGACGCCCACCTCGAAAGGACGCGCGAGCTGTTCGCCAAGTGCCAGGAGGTCGTCTCGGGCGGCGAGAGCAGCTACGCGCGACTGATCGGCACGCGTCCGATCGTGATGGAACGCGGCGAAGGAGCCCGCTTCTACGACGTCGACGGCAACGCCTACATCGACTGGTGTCTCGGCTACGGACCGATGATCTTCGGGCACCGGCCCAAGCCCATCCTCGATGCGATCATCGCGCAGATCACCTCGGGCGGGATGCTCTACACGTTCCCGCACGAGCTCGACTACGAGGTGGGCAGCAAGATCGTGCAGACCGTGCCCGGCATCGACCAGGTCCGCTTCGCCAACTCCGGCAGCGAAGCCACACAGGCGGCCATCCGTCTGGCTCGCGCCTATACCGGCAAGGACAAGATCCTCAAGTGGGAAGGTAGCTACAACGGCTTCCTCGACTGCCACGCCTTCTCGCACATGCCGGCGCTCGAGGCCGCGAGCACGGAACGTTTCCCCCGCACGCTGCCGTCGATGGCTGGCATCCCAAGAGCCGTCGAGGAGACCGTGATCGTCGGTTGCTTCAACGACCTCGACAGCGCCGAGGAACTCATCAGAAGGAACGCGGGCGAGCTGGCCGCTGTGCTCAGCGAGCCCATCCTCGCAGACGCCGGCATCATTCCACCGGAGCCGGGCTTTCTCGAGGGGTTGCGTCGCCTTTGCGACGAATACGGGGTCCTGCTCATCTTCGACGAAATCATAACGGGCTTCCGCGTGGCGCTCGGGGGCGCCCAGGAGCTGTACGGCGTCACCCCCGACATCACGTGTGTAGCCAAGGCGGTCGGCGGGGGCACACCCGGGGCGGCAGCCTTCGGGGGTCGCAAGGACATCATGGAGCTCGAAGCCGAGGGTGTGGTGCTGCACGGCGGCACCTACAGCGGCAACCCCATGACCCTGGCGGGGATGAACGCCGCGCTCGACATCCTCATCAACGATCGCGAGCGCGTGTACGGGCACCTCAACGCGATCGCCGATGCTATGGTCAAGGGCATGCGCGGCATCTTCGCCGAGCTCGGTGTGCCCGCCTACATCGGTCAGGTCGGGCCGATGTGGCAGGTGTTCTTCGGGCACGAGGCCCCAGTCACCCGCTATCGCCAAGCCCGGGCCAGCGACACCGACTTCTTCAGCCACCTTCAGACCGAGTGCCAAGCGCGCGGCGTGTACTTCCACAACTTCAACTTCGAGCGCTTCTTCGCCAGCACCGCGCACACGATGGCCGAGGTCGACCGCAGTCTGGAGGTGATCGAGACGGCGACCAAGGCCGTCAACACGCGCAGCGGTTGAGACGAAAGCGGCATTACGGCGTGGGCCAGCTTCGAGACTGTGTCTGGCGCACGCCGCGACCCGCCCCAACGACCGCGATACATGTCGTCGCACAGCCTCAGAGCCAGCACCCCGCTACACCTGCGACCCGGATGGTGAGTGCCATGCCACAGCTGTTCACACTGCACGAGCAAAGCGAGACGCACATCAAACTGCAGAGGCAGATCCAGGAAGTGGACATCACGGTCGACGTGTCGACTGCCTTCGACCCGCATCTCGGCCCGCACACGACCATCGACTTCCTCGACCACCTCGTCGCCACCCTGGCCTGGGGCCTCTGCATGTCGGTGGGCTGCACGGTCGCCGAAGGGCGATGGCGCTCGACCCACACGATAGCTGAGGACGCTGGGCAGACCATCGGAGCGGCGCTCAAGAGCTTCTTCTATCGCAGGATGGTCGCGGAGGGCATCAACGGCTGCGGCTCGGCCGTCTTTGGCCTCGACGAAGCCTTGGCGAGGGCGATGGTGGGCGTAGAGGGCAGACGGAACTCGTTCATCACTGTGGCCGCTGACTGCCCCGGTGGCCGCCTCGAGTCCGTCGAGGACATGCGATCGGCCGACTGCGTCGCTTTCGTCGAGGGCTTCGCCCAAGGCTTCCCGGCCACCGTCCACCTGGACCTGCTCACTGGTCGGGACCCGCACCACGTCTGGGAATCGGCGTTCATGGCCTTGGGCGAAGCCCTGCGGATGGCTTTCCAGACCAATCCCTGGAGGATCGCGAAGAACAACCCCTACTACGCCGACGAGGGCCTCGCCGACGCGTCGCTCGCATAGCGACGCAGCCGATCGCGGGGGGACTTCAGACCGCCGCCTGCAACACGCCTTCCAGCGTCTCGATCAGACGCGCGTTCTGTGCCGCATCACCGACCGTGATGCGCAGGAACTCGGGCAGGTCGTAGCCGTCGCACGGCCGCACGATTATCCCTCTGGCGAGTAGCGCCTGCGCGATCCTCTCCGCCTCGGGTCCGATTCTGACCAGGAGGAAGTTGGTGTGGCTCTCGACATAGCGCAGGCCCATGCGGTCGAACTCGCGGTACAGGTATCGTCGTCCAGCGGCGTTCAACGCGATCGAGCGCTGGACGTACTCCGCGTCCTGCAACGCTGCCGCCCCCGCCGCCTGCGCCAGGATGTTGACGGCAAAGGGCTCCTTGATCTTGTTCAGCGGCGCGAGCACGTCGGGGTCGGCGATCGCGTAACCCAAGCGGACGCCGGCCAGTCCGTAGACCTTCGAGTAGGTGCGCATGACCATCACGTTCTTGCGCCCGGCGTGCACGTACTCCGTGGTCTTCGGGTAGTCGGGTGAGTCCACGAACTCGTAGTACGCTTCGTCGAAGATGACGAGCACGTCCTCGGGCACCGCCCCCATGAACGCCTCCACTTCGCTCCCCGTCACCACGGTGCCGGTTGGGTTGTTCGGGTTGCAGACGAAGATCAGCTTCGTCCTCGGCGTGATCGCCGCCCGCATCGCATCGAGGTCAAGCCGGTAGTCCCTGAGCGGCGTCTTGATCAGCCGAGCACGCATCGCCGTCGCGAAGACGTCGTACACGGGGAAGGACGAGCGGCTGACGATGACCTCGTCGTCCTGGTCGAGATACGCCATGCAGGTCTGCATGATCAACCCGTCCGCGCCGTTGCCCACCGCGATCTGCTCCGGCTTGAATCCGAGGTGTGCCGCCAAGGCATGGCGAAGGTAATAGCACTCGCCGTCAGGGTAGGAGTTCAACTGCGGCAAGGCTGCTTGCATCGCCGCCACGGCCTTGGGCGCCGGTGGCATCGGATTCTCGTTGGAGGCCAGCTTGATGACGTCGCCGAGACCGAGCTCCCGCTGCACCTCTTCGACCGGTCGACCGGGCACGTAGGCCGCGATGTCGGCCAACGCCGACTGCGGCCTGACCAGCCTCACCATTGTCCCCTCTGCTCCTTATATCCACCACGCGGGCCACCGACGGGCCTCCGACCTGCGCCGAGAGCACCCACGATGGCCAACTGCGCGCTCAACCTCTGCGTATCCTTCCCCGACCTCACGTCGCTGCCGAGCGACCCGTCGGCGGCGCGCCTGCTGCTGGCGTCCATCGGCGCCTCGATCGAAAAGGCGCCCATCGTGTCCAGCCCTGTGCTAGCTGCAGCCACTCGACGGGGCCGGGAGCCCTGGCTCCCGGCCCCTCGCGATCACGAGATCACTCAGGCGGCAACTCGCCGTACGTCATGGAGAGGTCCACGCCGACGGAGCGGCTGCGCGCTTTCCAGATGTAGTACCAGATGACGCCCAGCACCCAGACGCCGACGAACAGGTAGATCGATTCCGTGGTGAACTGGCGGGCGGCCTCGTTGAAGATGAACACGTAGAGCAGGATGAGCAGGTAGGCGATGTCGACCAGCGCCCCCCACACGATCACGGGCAGACCGAGGAAGCTCCACTTCTGGTAGGGCGAGGAGTCCCAGATGCCGCGCGCCCGCTTCATGTAGGGGAAGAGCAGGGCGGCGAACGCCGTGGGCAGGAAGACCGAGGTGACCTGCAGCCCCGTGACCACGACGTTCTGCATCACGGCGAAGCTGGAGAACGAGTAGATCACCAGGAGGATCTGGCTCAGCCCGAGGCAGAGGATGTGGTTCTTCACCGGGCTGGCGAAGCGTGGGTTGATGTCGGTGAACCACTTGGGCCCCATGCGGTCCATGCCCCAGGCGAAGAGGATGCGCGGGAAGGCCAGATAGGAGAGCGCTAGCCACCACAGCGTGAAGCCGATGTAGGAGAGCGCCATCCACGCGGCCAGCACCTTGCCGAAAGCGCCGAGCGCCGCCGAGCTCGCCCCGAGGCAGTAGACGCCGAGCGAGATGAAGTCGCTCGCGAACGGCATGTTGTAGGTGTCGATGGCGCCGTTGTTGTCCATCCACGAGGCCGCCTGAATGAACTGGTAGCCGGTCGTCTTGTTGACCACGATTGCGGTCCAGAACATGAAGATGAAGGGCACCACGATGGCGAACACGTTGGCCCAGATGATGGTCTTGTCGGGGCGCTTGACCTCGCCGGCGATGAACGAGATCGAGTAGGCGTAGGCGAACAGCCAGCTCATGACGACCATGGTGCCGAATGTCGCCCCCCAGCTCCAGCTGGTGGGCATGGCCTGCCCGGCCGCGTCACCGATCTGCTTGATGAACTCCGCGTAGCGCGGCGACTGCGTGGCGTCGGCGGCAGCGTTCCAGTTGGCGATGAAGGTGGCCTTGCTGGTGAAGGTGAACACCAGGGCGATGACGACGGCGCCGCCGATCGAGAAGAACATCACGAACTTCTGCGTGATGGCGAAGATCCGGATGCCGAAGACGACGAACAGGAAGCCCACGAAGTTGAAGAGGCTGGCGACCACGAAGATCAGCCAATTGCTGTTGGCGAGCTTGTCGGCCGCGCTCGTCCAGCCGATGTAGCTGAACATCACGGAGAGGCCCGTGTTGGCGATGAGCGGCGCCAGCACGTAGAGCCACATCAGCCAGATGACGGCGTCGCCGAAGCTCTGCGCGATGCCGAAGATGGGATGGATGATGCGCGAGTTGTAGATGTACTCGCCGCCCGAGCGCGGCATGCTGCCGCCCAGGACGCCCCAGACGATGGGGAAGCCGATACCGGCCATGATGAGCGAGATGACGGCGGCGATGACCAGGTTGCCGCCCAGAAAGACACCCAGGCCAAGCGTGAAGATCAGCCAGATGCTCGGCGTGATCCCCTGGTTCATGAAGCCGACGGCGAACGCGTCCATCATCGAGAGGCCGCGTACGAGTCCGCTGGCCTTGCGCGCGTAGGCAAACTCTTGAGGCACGTTTCCCCCTTCCTACGTTCTCCCCTTGCCGGCCCGCCGCAGCCAGCGGTCCGACGGCTGTGCGACGTGCGCGAAGGAACGACAGGTCAGCCGATCAGCCTCCCTTCCTCGGTCACCCCGACCTGCACCGGCGACCGGTCAGACAGTACCGGAGCCTCCGCGGCACCGTCGTGGTCCCCGGTGCAGGCATGACGCAGCACGCCCCGGGCCCCCTGGCGGCCGCCCCCATCGATACCCTTGGTATCCATACCTGTAGTAAGCCACTCAATGCAAGCCTTCGCACCAAGTCGCTTCGCAGTCAAGCACGTGAGCGTCCGTCTCGCATACGAGACGGAACGGCCGCCGCCTCACAGGCGCGGCCTGCGCTAGGCGCTCGTGTACCGCCCCAGCCGCAGGATCTGCCGCGCCTCGTCGGGGGTGGCCGGCTCGCGGTTCCACTCGCGGGCCAGACGCACTACGCGCTCGACCAGCCGCGCGTTGCTCTCGGCGAGCACCTTCCTATGCAGGAAGATGTTGTCCTCGAACCCGAGACGCACGTTGCCGCCCAGGGCGAGGGCCGTCATCGTCACCGGCATATGCCAGCGCCCGATGCCCGTGCAGGTCCAGGTCGAGCCCTCCTTGGGTATCGAGTCGACGAGGAACATCAGGTTGCGCGGCTCTCCGCTCATCGAGCCCGGCACGCCGAGCACGAAGTCCCAGTGCAGCAGGGGGCCGGCCGGGCCCAGCCTCTCGACCAGCCGCAGCGCGTTGTCGATCTGTCCGGCCTCGAAGATCTCGAACTCGGGACGTACGCCGGCCGCCCGCTCGCGCTCATAGAACTCGCTCATGAGCGCCTGGTCGTTGAAGAAGACCTCGTCGCCGAAGTTGGCCGTGCCCGTCGTCAGCGAGGCCATCTCGGGCCTTAGTTCAAGCGGCTGCAAGCGCTCATCGGCCGTCATGCCCATGGCCCCGCCCGTCGAGGCCTGGATGATGATGTCGGTGCGCTTGCGGATCTCCGCGATGGCGGTGGCGAACACCTCGCGGTCCTGTGTGGGCGTGCCGTCGGGGCGCCGCACGTGCAGGTGGTACATCGCGGCGCCGGCCTCGCGGCAACGCGCCGCGTCGACGCCGATCTCCTCCGCAGTCACGGGGAGGTTGGGCTGCGCCTGCTTGGTCGTCTCGGCCCCCACGCCGGCGACCGTGATGATCAGGTCCCCCATGGCTTCTCCTTTGCGCGAAATGGCCGACGCGATTGCTAGCTCCCGGCCGGATACCGCTGCGCGACCACGCCTAGCGCCTCCTCGACCACCTCGAGGGCCCGCGTGAGGTCCTCCTCGGTGTGGCGGTAGGCGATGTACCAGTGATGATACGGCTGCACGAACAGACCGCGACGGATGCATTGCGTGTAGAACTCCGTGCGCCGCTCCCGGTAGTGCGTGTCGACCTTGTCGAAGGTGAGGAAGGGCATGGGCGGGATGCCGCTCTTGGTCACCGGCACCCCCGACTCGTCGACGATCGCGCCCAGCCGGTCGAGAAAGCGCGTGCCGCGCTCCCAGATAGCGTCCTGCACCTTCTCGCGCTCGAGGATGTCCATGCACGTCATCGCGGCGACCATCTCGAGGCTGTTGGGGAAGAAGGTCGAGCTCAGGAAGGCGTCCTTCAGATAGACGGAGAGGATCTCGCGCTTGCCCACCAGGGCGGCGATCGGGTAGCCGTTGGCCATCGCCTTGCCGACGCACGTCGCGTCGGGCACGATACCGTAGCGCTCCTGGGCGCCGCCCATGGCGACGCGGAAGCCGGTGCGGATCTCGTCGAAGATCAGCACGGCGCCGTTCCTGTGGGTGATCTCCTTGACCTTCTCGAGATAGCCGTCCGGCGGCGCGACGACGGGAGCCGCCAGCGGGTGACCGACGGGGTGATGATGACGCAGGCGACCTTGTCGGGGTTCTCGGCGAAGACGCGCTCGAGGTCGGCGACGTCGCCGTACTTGAACTCCTTGGTCAACTCGACCAGGGCGTGCGGCACGCCGCCGTGGTTCTCGACGCACCAGTCGCCCCAGCCGTGGTAGCCGCAGCGGGCGATGACGTCGCGGCCGGTGTAGGCGCGCGCCGCGCGCACAGCGGCGTTGGTGGCATCGGAGCCCGTCTTGACGATGATCGTCTGCTCGCCGCAGGGCATCGTGTTCGCCAGCCGCTCCTCAAGCTCGTTCTGGACCGGCTGCACGAGGCTGAAGCAGAAGCCCTTGTCCATCTGCGCCTTGACGGCGTCGTTGATCTCGGGCTCGACGTAGCCGAGGATGATCGGCCCGTAGGCGCAGAGCATGTCGATGTACTCGTTGCCGTCGACGTCGAAGATGTGGCCGCCCTTGCCGTGGGTGATAAAGACGGGGTACTCGCCGATGACGAAGTTGTAAGGCCGGCGGATGCCGCCCACGCCGCCGGGGGTGAGGCGCTGCGCGTCCTCGAGCATGGCCATCGACCTATCGAGCTTGAGATGCGGCGCGCTGGGCACGGTTCTCTCGGCCATAAGACTCCTTTCCGCGAGGCGATCGGATTGCTCGTGGCGCCCCGCCTCATCCACCTTGCGCTGGCTAGTGGCGCCCACTCCCGCGGCCGCGCGGAGCGGGTGGCGCCAGGCCTGTCTCTGGGAGGCCGCAGGGCCGTCGCCGGTCGCCGGGATCGCGGCCGTGCGGCAGGTTGGACTCTACCTCATTTCACCGAGCGGTGTCTGCCGTCGTGGCCACAGCACCGGCACCCAGCCTGCAGCCGGTGCGCCAATCTGGCCATGCGTGCGCGCTCTTACCTCCATCGCTCTATGGACCATCGCCGCCGCGGGCGCCCCCCAAGATGCACTTGGGCTCACGTCGGCGGGATCTCCTCTGCTGGTCCGCCGCGCACGACGATGAGGACGCCGGCGGCGATGATGAGCGCGCCGCCGGCGACGGTCCATGCCGACGGGACCTCGCCGAGAAGCAAGTAGGCGTAGAAGGGCCCCACCACGGGAGCCAGGTAGCCGAGGATCGAGGCCTGCTGGACGGGGATGTGACGTACGCCCTCGAACCAGAGCGTGTAGGGGAACGCCGTGCAGCACAGGCCGAGGATCAGGCCGATGACGAGATCGCGCCCGGTGAGCCTATAGTCCTGCGCACCGACCTGCCACAAGGCGAGCGGCAGCACGATCAGGGCGTCGAGCCCCATCTCGCTCAGCACGAGCATCGCGTTGCCGACCCGCGGCGTGAGCGCCTTCACGAGGATCGTATACAGGCCGAAGAGCGCGCCGGCGGCGACCCCGGCGAGGATGCCCGCCGTCGTGGCGTCCGCGCCGTGGCCGAGCAGTTCGGGCAGCACGATGGTAACCATGCCCACCAGGGCGATGGCCAGGGCCAGGTAGACCGTGCGGTCGCTCGGCTCGCCCAGGAGGCGCGGCGCGAGCAGCGCCACATACACCGGCGAGGTGTAAAGGAGAAACAGGCCCAACGCGACGTTCGTGCCGCGCACCGCGATGAAGAACAGCAGCACCGCCGCCGCACTGCAGGCGCCCATGAGGAGCAGCCGCGCCGGCGTGCCCGGCCGGAACGCCTGCGCCAGTGTGCGGCGGCGCGCGAAGAGCGCCGCGACGACGAGCACGCCGCTCCCCATGCGGAGCACCACGAGGACGCTCGCGGGAGCGTCGGCCATGCGCACCAGCACGCCCGAGAGGCCGACCACCAGCCAGGATCCGGCGACCAGGAGGTAGCCGCGGCGCGAAGAGGGGCGCGTCGGCGCTCCGCGCGCCGTCACCGTGCCGTCCTGGACCGCCGCTTGGCTTCTCACGGCGGCATCCCCTGGCCGGCGACGCCCGAAAGGAGGGGGCGCGCAGAGGCGCCTTCCTCGACCGCCGGCGTGGGCTCGGGTGCCCCGAAAACGATGATGAGCACTCCCGCGGCGATGATGAGGGCGCCGCCGGCGACGGTCCACGCCGAGGGACGTTGTCCGAGGAACACCAGTGCGAAGAGGGGCGCGCTCACAGGCTCGATGTAGCCCATGATCGAGGCGTGCTGCACCTTGACGTAGTGCATGCCGTCGAGGAACAAGCTAAACGACAGGGCCGTCATGACGAGACCCAGCAGGGCGGCCAGGAGCAGGTTGCGGGCCGTGAAATCGGCTGCCGGCGTCCGCCACAGCCCGAACGGCACCAGCACGACCGCCGTCACCACGCAGAGGGAGAAGACGATGCTGGTGCTGTGCAGGCCGCGGCGTCGCAGCTGCTTGGTCTGGAGCAGGTAGAGCGCGTAGAAGACGCCGGCGGCGAGGCCGGCGGCGAGGCCCCCGGCCGAGAGGCGGGCGCCGTCGCCGGCGAGCCCGGGCACGAGGATCAGCGCCATCCCGCCGACGGCCGCCGCCAGGGCGCCGTACACGACGCCCTCGGTGCGGCCGCCCTCGAAGCGGGGTCCCAGGAAGGCGACGTACACCGGCGCTAGATACGAGGTGAAGATGGCCACCGCCACCCCAGTCTCGCGTATGGCGACGAAGTAGAGCGAGAGGTTGGCGGCCAGCGTCAGCCCAGCGAGCAGCAGCCGCAGCGCGACACGCCGATCGCCGATCGAGGGCCAGTCGTGGCGCAGCGCGACGACGAGGCCGAGGGCGGCGGCGGCGAACACCATGCGCAAGCCGACGAGCATGACGACCGGCATCGTCGCCCACGTCACGACGACGCCGATGGCGCCGTTGATCAGCGCTCCCGTTCCCACCTCTGAGAAGCCGCGCAGACGGTGACCCCCCGGCCGTCCTCGCGATCTCAAGCGGGACCCCGTCGCGCCGCCATCCGTCACGCGAAGGTCAGCGCCTGCGTGAACACCTCGTGGAACTTGGCGTGCGTCGCCAGCTCGAGGAAGGCGATGCGCCGGCGAAGCTCGGCGATGCGCTCGCGCTGACGCGTATCGACGAGGGCCATCTGCGCCCCGACACCGGCCGCGTTGCCGACGAACGCGACACGCGACTTGGGCACCGGAGGCAGCAGGTCGATGGCGAGGGCGTTCTCGAGGTCGAGGTAGTTGCCGAAGGCCCCCGCGACGTAGACGTGGCGCAGGTCGTCGGGCGTCAGACCCTCGTGCTCGAGCAGCAGCGTCCAGCCGGCGCCGATGGCACCCTTGGCGAGCTGCAGGTTGCGCACGTCGTGCTGCGTGAACACGATCTCCCCGTGGGCTCCGTCGGTGAGCACGTACTCGAGCCCGTCGTCAGCCTCGCGCACGCGCTCGTGATCCGAGAGCATGCGCCCGCTCTTGTCGACGATGCCGCGCGCCACAAGGCCGGCGAGGATGTCGACCACACCCGAGCCGCAGATGCCGACCGGAGTCACGCCGCCGATCGTGCCGATGGCCGTGGGCATTCCTTCGGCGTCGAAGCTCACACGCTCGATGGCGCCCTCGGCCGCCTTCATGCCACACTTCATCTGGTAGCCCTCGAAGGCGGGGCCCGAAGCGCAGCTCGTCGCGACAAGACGTCCCTCGTGCACGAGCACGATCTCGGTGTTCGTGCCGATGTCGATCGCCGCGGCCGGCTCGCGTTTCGCTTCGAGGTGCGTCGCGGCGATCACCGCCAGACAGTCGGAGCCAACGAAGCCGGCGATGGGCGGCAAGAAGTAGACGCCGCCCTCGGGGTTCATGTCTATGCCGAGCTCGGCGGCGCGCAGGAGGAGCGGCCGATCGACGGCGGGCGCGAAAGGCGCGCCACCGAGGCCGACCGGAGAGATGCCCAGAGCCAGATGGTGCATCGCCGTGTTGCCCACGACGGTCATGTCGTAGACGTGGCGCGCCTCGATCCCCTGGCGCGCGTACAGGCTCGCGAGAGTCTCGTCGATCCCCTCGCGCGCCGCCCGCGCCAGGTCGCCGAGGCGCCCCTCGCGCATGGCCATGGTGATGCGCGTGATGACGTCTTCGCCGAAGCGCATCTGCGGATTCTCGACCGCCTCCTGGTCGACCTGGGCCCCGGCCGTCAGGTCGAACAGGTAGGTGATGATCTTCGAGGTGCCGATGTCGACGGCGGCGCCGTAGACGTGCGGCGCGGCGCCGTCGGGCTCGACGTCGATCAGTGTGTCGCCGTAGCGTGTGACGACCGCCTCCCAGTCGCTCTCGCGCAACGTGTCCGGGAGCGTGCGCAGCACCGTCAGCGGCACCTGACTTACACCGAGCTGCGTGCACAGGCGTTCGTCGTCGGAGGCCGCCGAGCCGAGCTCGGGCGGCGTCAGGCGCACGGCCTCCCTGACGACCGCCGAGCGCACCTCGCCGTGGTGCAGCCGGGAGGTCGTAAGGATCTGACGCCGCCCCTTCGCTTCACGCACCTCGACGCTGACACGCTCACCACGCGCATACGCCTGGCAGGCGAGACGCCAACCTTCAGCGAGCAGCTTGGGCGAGAGGCGCTTGGCCTCCTCCTCGGTGGGAGAGCTGAGGTCGCCGGCGCCCAGCCGGACGAGGCACTTGCCGCAGGTGCCGCGGCCGCCGCAGGTCGCCGGCACCTCGATGCCGACCTTCGTGACGGCCGCCAGCAGGGGCTCGTCGGCGTCGAGCTCGACGGTGACGCCGATGGGCTCGATGAAGACCTTCGTCACGGCGTCGCCGCTGTCGCCGCGACCCTCGTCACCGCAGTCTCAATGCGCGACATGGAACGGCTCCGTGTGGATGTCGGCCATCAACGCCTTGCGGTCCGTGACCTTCTGCCAGCGAGCCGCCCAGACGTCCTCGAGCGTCGGCCCGGGCGTATCGAAGAGCTTGGCCACGCCGAGCCGCTGGCGTTCGGCTTCGCAGTCCTGGCAGTGGCACTCGAACTGGTAGTCTTCGGGCTCGGTGTACTTCGAGATGATGCCCTCGTAGTTGCGCAGGATGACCTGATGGTCGGCCTGCGAGATCATGTAGGTCGGGATGACCGGCGTCTTCCCGCCGCCGCCGATGGCGTCGATGATGTAGGTCGGGACGGCGAAGCCGGTGGTGTGCCCGCGCAGGCTCTCGTAGATCTCGACGCCCTTGGCGACCGAGGTGCGGAAGTGGGCGGTGCCCTCGGCGAGATCGCACTGGTAGTAGTAGTAGGGCTTGACGCGGATCCTCACGAGCCCGTGCACGAGCCGCTTCATCACCTTGGCGCAGTCGTTGACGCCGCGCATCAGCACCGACTGGTTGCCGAGGGGGATGCCGGCGTCGGCCAGCATGGCGCAGGCGCGCTCCGAGTCGGGCGTGATCTCCTTCGGGTGGTTGAAGTGGGTGTTGAGGTAGAGCGGGTGGTACTTCCTGAGCATGGCGCAGAGCTCGGGGGTGATGCGCTGCGGGCAGACCACCGGCATACGCGAGCCGATGCGCACGATCTCGACGTGGTCGATGGCCGTTACGCGCTGCAGGAGCCACTCGAGCTTCTCGTCGGAGAGCGTCAGAGGGTCGCCGCCCGAGAGGAGCACGTCGCGCACCTCGGGGTTGCGCTGGATGTAGGTGAAGGCGTTCTCGTAGTCCTGGTCGGACACCGCGCCCTCGTGCTCCCCCACGATGCGCCGCCGCGTGCAGTGCCGGCAGTACATCGAGCACATCTCGGTGGTGATGAAGAGCACGCGGTCGGGGTAGCGATGCGTGATCAGCGTGGTCGGCGAGTCGATCGTCTCGGCGATGGCGTCCTTCATGTCGGCCGCCCCGACGATCAGCTCCTTCGTCGTCGGGACGCCCTGCTGGCGCACGGGGCACGACGCGTCGTCGGGGTCCATGAGCGACGCGTAGTAAGGGGTCACGGCGACCCTGAACTTGCCCATGCAGGCCTCGAGGTCGGTGCGCTGCTCGTCGGTCAGGTCGAGCACCTGGTCGAAGTCCTCGCCGATGGTCAGGCGGTTGCGCACCTGCCAGCGCCAGTCGTTCCACTGGGCCTCGGTGACGTCCTTGAAGAGGGGGATCTCGTTCCACTGTCGTGCCATGTCGTCGTCTCCTATCTCGCGGGAGCCTCGCCCTCGGCTCCGCTGCCCTGGCCCGAATCTCTCTCATACGAGGCGTGCCGGCGTAAGAAGTGGGTCAGCACGCAGAGGTCGTCAGGGGCCGCGAAGGCCCTTTGGGGTCACAGACCGGAAGTGGCGATGATGCGCGCCAGGGTCTCCGCCTTCTCGGCTTCGAGGGGCGGGACGCGGTGCTCCGCAAGGATGCGCGCCGCGAGCTCCTCCGCCTTGCGCTCGGAGCCGACCCTGCCCTCGCGCTGCCACGCTTCGAGCGAGCTGCGGTCGAAGACGCGCGGACGCCACACATCGCGCATGTGGCGGCGCGTGTGCCTCTGCGCGAGGGCGTTGCCCCCGATCCCGACGGCGGCAATCGTCTCCTGCGCCATAGTCTCCTCGTCGACCTCTATGCCTTCGGCGATGCGCGCGCACACGGCGCGCGACTCGCAATCCAGAACGAGCTGCCCCGGCGAAAAGGCGCGGCCACCGGCGAGCAGGCCCGCGCCCATCAGCAAGGCTGGGATCCCCAGGGCCGTGATCAGTGTGGCGAACGTAGTCTCCACCGACGAGCGCCACCCCGGCTGTGCCGCCCCTGCGGTCGCCGGCGCGATCAGCGACGGCAGCCCGAACGAGCTCATCAGCTCATTGTACGCCAGCGCGAGGAGCCAGGCGCGGGGGGCGTCGGTGAGGTCGGCCGGGGGCGACCACGGGGCGTCCTCCGTAGGGCTCGCGATGAAGGTCGTGCCTGGCGCGACGAGCTGCACGACGGCGCAGGCGGCGAGGGCGCTCGCGGCCCGCCGGGCGAGGCGCTCGCCGAGGCCGCCGGCCGCGGCGAGCGCCTCGCCCCCGGTCGTCGCTGGAGCTGATCCTGCGGCGCCGGACGTATCGCCCAGCGCGAGCGCGAAGCCCACCGGCAGGCCGCGCCGGGCGGCCACGAGAAGCGCGTCGACCGCCGACGCGGCGGCAAGCTGGCCCGGCGCTACCAGCGACACGGGTGGTCGGCGGCGCAGCACCTCGTCGCCAGCGACCGCCGCCGCCATGGCGGCCACCGCCTCGGCCTGCGCCGGCGAATCGACCGTCGTCAGCATGACGTGCTTCGTCGTGTTGGCGAGGCACACCTCCAGCTCTTCGGCGACGGCTCTGCCAGGCCTTCGGGCGGCGAGAGGCGCGCCCGCCGCCGCGCCACCGCGCGCAAGGGCGAGCGGCGGCCCGGCGACGAGGGCGACCTCGGGCAGCCCGTCGGCAAGTCGACAGGCCTCGGCGAGGTCGCTGCGCTCGGCGGGCCGCCGCTCGCCGCCGGCGGCAAGCAGCTCGGCCGCCGGTCCGCCGGTCGCCAGCAGGGCAGCTCCGCCCGAGCACGACGTCGCACTCCGGCACCCGTCCGCCGAGCACCGGGGTGGTCGACGCGAGCGCGAGCGCCTCTTCGATCAGGCGCGCCGGAGGCCGGGCGAGACCCGTCAACTGATCGAGCGGCACGCCGGCGTCGGCGAGGGCCGCGCGCGCGCGCTCGCCGGGCACGACGACGCCGCGTGTCTCGAGCAGGCGCAGCGCCTCGGCGCGCAGCCACGCGAGCTCCGCCGAGCCGAGGGCGCGCAGGGCCAGACGGCCCTGCGCGCCCACGGCCGCCGTCTCCGCTCGCGACCCGTTCCCGGTCACGTCGCCGCCAGAGCCTCCGCGTCGGCGCGCGCCACGATGCGCGCAAGCTCGGCTTGCGCGTCGTCGGGCAGCGGCTCCGGCCGGTGGTTCTCGAGGATGTCGGCCGCGACGGCCGTCGCCCTCTCGAGGGCGCCGGCCTTGCCGGCCGCGAGCCACTGGTCGTAGGTCGAGCGGTCCCACACCGCCGGGCGCCAGATGTCCTTCATGTGCCGTCGGGTGTGCTTCTCGGCCAAGTAGGTGCCGTTGGGGCCGATCTCCTTGATGACGTCGAGGGCCAGCGTCTCGTCGTCGACGACGATGCCCTCGGCCATCCTCTGCACGATGCCGTATATCTCGCACTCCATCACCATGTGCGGATACGAGAGGATCTTGGAGCCGTTCAGAAGACCCGTCCCGTTCATCATGTCGGCCACCGTCATGACGCTGGCGAAGGTCGAGAGCGAGTCGTCGACGGCGGCCTGCCAGTCGGGCTCCTTGGCGCCCGTCGCCATGGTGCCAATGGCCATGGGTAGACCGTAGAAGTGCGCCAGCTGGGTCGCCGCGGCGGCAAGGAGGTAGTCCTCGGGACTGCCGCCGGTGTAGCCGCCGGTCTTGAGGTCGATGACGCTGGGGGCGCCGGAGAAGAACGCCGGACAGCCCGGGTAGGCCAGCTCGAGGAGCACCACGCCTGAGAGGGCCTCGGCGTTCTGCACGACGAGGTTGCCGGCGAGCGTCGCCGGCGCCGTTCCGCACGACAGGGGCATGGGCATGAAGCCGCTGGCGAGGCCGTATTCGGCCGCGACCAGGTTGGCGTCGAGGTTGGGTCCGTCGTGGGCCAGGGGATCGACCGCGCACTGCATGAAGCTCACGATGGGCCGCCGCCGCAGCTCGTCGGTGCCGCCGACGATGGCGGCGGCCATCTCGACCACGGCGCGAGCCGCCTTCTCGCCGACCGTGGTCACCGCCTGATAGTGCTTCGTCGTGTTGTTGAGCACCGCCTCGGAGTCGTGCAACGCCTTGGTGGCGGGTGGCACGTCCTGCGAGGTGACGATCGGTCCCCAGTAGTAGGAGACGTTGGGCAGCGCGTCCACGAACCGAGCTGACTCGGCGGCGTCGGCCTTCGTCGAGGGGCGCTTCTCACCGCTGCGCGGATCGAGCACGAAGACACCCGAGGCGTCGTTGGAGAGGTAGCAGTGCCGGCCGTCGATGAGCAGGTCGCAGGCGCGATCGCGGGCCGCGAGCACGTACTCCCTGGGCGCCCATGACGCGGCCTCCATGACGATCGCGCGCGGCAGGCGCACGACACTCGTCGCGCGGTCGACGCGGCAGCCGCCCTTCTCGAGTGCGTCGAGCGCGCGCGCCGAGGGGAAGTGGACACCGGTCTCCTCGAGGACCTCGAGAGTGGCGTCGTGGATGCGTTCGATGTCGGACGGCGAGAGCACCTCCCAGCGGAGGCGGGGGACGATGGGGTTGATCCTCGGGGCAGTCATCGGACGGCGACCTCATATCTCGGACAGGCGGACGCGTCGGAACGGGGCACGGGCTGCGGCCGCCGCGCACGGCCGGGCGCGGCGGCCCTCGCCGCTACGCGGCGAAGGTGCGGTAGATGTGGCTGATCGAACCGGCGACCACGGCCGTCACTCTACCATGTCAGCGGGCCGCACGCGTGTGCGGTACAGTACCCAGAGGACCCCCGGGAGGATGGCATGAAGCTGGTCGCCGACTGCGAGAAGATCCGTCAAAACGCCCGCGCCGTCGTCGAGCTGTGCGCCACGCACGGCATCGAGGTCGCCGGGGTGACGAAGTGCTGTTGCGGCGAGCCCGAGGTGGCCCGCGCCATGCTGGCGGGGGGCTGCACCATGCTCGCCGACTCCCGCCTCGCCAACGTGGCGCGCATGCGCGACGCCGGCATCGACGCTCCCATCATGCTCCTGCGGCTCCCGTCGCTGAGCGAAGCCGACGAGGTGGTCAGGCTCACCGACTACAGCCTCAACAGCGAGGTCGAGACGGTCAGGGCGCTGTCGCACGCGGCGCTGCGGGCCGGCGCGACGCACGCCGTCGTCCTCATGGTCGACACGGGCGACCGGCGCGAGGGCGTGCAGCCCGAGCGTGTCGTCGGGGTCTGTCGCGAGCTCCTCGAGCTGCCGGGAATCGACCTCGCCGGTCTGGGCACGAGCCTCAACTGCCTCTGCGGCGTCTGCCCGACGCCGGAGAACCAGCAGCGCTTCGCCGACATCGTCGAGGAGACCGAGGCGGAGCTGAGCGTCCGCTTCCGCCTTGTGTCGGGTGGCCACACCGGCAACCTGCACCTGGTGCAGAAGGGTCTCGTGCCGGCGCGCTTCAACCACTTCCGCGTCGGCGAGGCCATCCTCACCGGCACCGATTTCTCCACCTGGGCCGAGCTGCCCGTGCCCTACATGGACACCTTCAAGGTCTACGCCGATGTCGTCGAGCTGCAGGACAAACCCTCCGCACCCGAGGGCACGATCGGGCCCGATGCCTTCATGGAGGTGCACGAGTGGCCCGACCGCGGCGTGCGCCGCAGGGCCATCGTGGCTCTGGGCGAGATCGACCTGCGCACGCGGAGCCTCATCCCGACGCGCCCCGGGATCGAGCTCGTAGGGGCGAGCTCCGACCACCTCGTGCTCGACGTGACCGAGGCGGAGCCCCCGATACGCCTGGCCGAGGAGCTCGAGTTCGACACCATCTACCCGGCCGTCTCCACGGGCTGGGCGAGCTCCTGCACGACGAAGATCGTGCTGCCCATCAAGGAGTCGGCGACGCTACAGCGCTGACGGCCGGGCGGGGGCGGGCGCGCCGCCGCCGTGAGTCACTGCCCCGTGAGCTGCGCGATGGCCTCCTCGAACTCGGGCACGCCGCTGGCGGGCGGCTGCGACGCGTCGAGGCCGTACCACTCCTTCGTCATCGCGGTCAGCGACCCGTCCGCGCGCATCTTCTTCACAGCGTAGTTGAGAAGCGCGAGGAGATCGGCCTCGCCCTTGCGGGTCGCGAAGCACATCGCCTCGTAGTAGAAGGCCTGACCGGAGAGCTGCACAGGCTTGCCGCTCGCGATCGCCCGCTGCGCTGTGAGATCAGCGGTCATGACGCCATCGACGCGACCCGAGACGAGGGCGTGCAGGGCGCCGGCAGAGGTGTCGTAGGTCGCGATCTGCACCCCGCCCACCGCCTGCAGGAAGGTCTGGTAGGTCGTGGCCGCGCCCACGCCGATGCGCGCGCCTTTCAGCGCAGCGACGGTAGTGATAGCGGCAGAGCCCTGGCTCACGACGACCTGGCCCTGCGCGTAGTAGTAGGGGTCGGCCATGGCCACCTGCTTCAGATTGTCGGCCGTGCGTGTCATCGAGCCGATCGAGACGTCGAAGCTGCCACCCTTGAGACCCGCGGGCACGCCGGCCCAAGCCGGGTGGACGAACTTGAGCTGCACGCCCAGCAGCTCGGCGACCTTCTCGGCCACATCGACGTCGAAGCCGATGAGCTTACCGTCCTCTTCGTAGCTCTGCGGCGGATAATCGGCATCGTTGGCGACGACGATCTGCCCGGTCCGCGCGATCTTCGCCGCCGCCCCCCTCGGCGCGTGGCCGAGGATCTGCTCGACGGTGCTGCCCTCTGCCTTG
Organism: uncultured Actinomycetes bacterium; assembly: GCA_963725665.1. Taxonomy (GTDB): domain Bacteria; phylum Actinomycetota; class Thermoleophilia; order UBA2241; family UBA2241; genus CAVRZA01. Next base: position 285,888 of record CAVRZA010000011.1, read on the forward strand.
GGCGAGCTGCTCGTGCCCGGGATCAAGCTGCACGCCGCCAGCGCCACGGCGGACCCTACGACGCCGGCCAGCACGGCCACCGCCATGAACGCCCTACTCTTCTTCATGATCCTTTGCTTTCGTTGCGATGCCTCCACCCGGTCCGCGCGGCGAGGACTGCCGGTGATGAACCCCCCCAGACTCCACTGAGTCGATGTCGCGTCCGCTCGTTAGACGCAGCCAACGCGTGTCATCATGCGGGACTCTTACACCCACAGATCGATGTGACAAGCAGGGCGGCACCCCTTCGCCAGCGCACGAAGATGCGAAAGTCCCGCTATGCCACACCTTCGACCAAGCGTCTCAGCTCCTCGTCGAGCGCTTCGTCGAGCCGCGGCGGCAGGTGCGTGGCAAGGAGGTCGCGGACCCATTCCTCCGGTCCCTTCGACCCTTCGGCGCGCCCGGCCGCGCCCTCCCCGAAGTCTCGCGCGTAGACCACGAGGCGCGGCGCGACTGACGGACGATCGGTCGCGCCGGAGACCAAGGCGCGCGCCAGGCCGGCGATCTCGGCGCCGAGCAGCATCTCGGAGTATGAGAAGACACGGCCGCCGGCCACCATGCCGACCCCGGTGAGCATGTCGACGCCGGCCATCATCGAGACGAAGGTCGTGGTCACATCCTCCATGGCGGTCTGCCACCCCGGCTCCTTGGCTCCTGAGGCGTTGACGCCGCACTGCGTGGGCAGCCCGTAGAACTCACCGATGTCGGCGGCGGCGGCGCCCATCAGGGTGTCCTCAGGGGCGCCGCCGGTAAAGTCGCCGGTCTTCAGGTCCATGATGCTCGGGATCAGACAGATGAAGACGGGACACCCCGGGTGCGCCGCCTGCACCACGGCCACGCCGGCGAGGGCCTCGGCGATGCCGACGACGAGCGAACCCGCCATCGTGATCGGCGTCGTCGAACCCCCCATCGGCATGGTGACGAAGCCGACGGGGATACCGGCGGCGGCGAAGACAAGCGCCGCCTCGAGAGTGCCTTCGTCGTTGCCCAGTGGCGTGACCGTGCCCAACAAGGCCGAGATTGGCGGGTGCTCGCGCGCCTCGCGCTCGCCGCCCACCACGACGCGGGCGATCTCGACCGCCGCGCGCGCCTGGACCAGGTCCACGACGGTCACCGTCTGCACGTGCTTGCCGGTGTTCGCCAGGGCCAGGTAGAGCTCGTCTAAGCCGCGGCGCTCGACCGGCCGATCCTGGGCGCTCACCGCCGGCCAGCAGAAGTCGACCTCATCGAGCGCGTCGGCGAGGCGGGCGATGGCCGCCACGTCGGCCGCGGCCGTCGCCCGCCTCACGCCGCTCTCGAGGTCGTAGATCTCGCTAGGGCAGCCGTCGGTCGTGACGAGCGCACCCCCGGCGGTCGACAGGTGGCGGCCGGAACGCGCGCCGAGGGTAAGGTGACGGGGCGCCCGCCCCACGAGCTCGCGCGTCAGTTCCGGCGGGAAGAGGACCCGCTCGCCGTCGACGCGCGCCCCGGCCGCCGCCACCGCCTCACGGGCGCGTGCCGAAGGGACGGCGATGCCGGTCGTCGAGAGGACCTCGAGGGCGGCCGCATCGAGCTGCTCGAGGTCTGGCCGCGCCAGGATGTGCAGACGTCGGAGCCGCACGTCACCGAAAGGGCGCGGTGGTCTCGCGGTCACTGTCCCGACGACGCAGCCGCACGCGGGCCGCGTGCGCGCCTCGACGCCTACGTGCCGGCGCGCCCGCGTGCGGGCGCGCCACGGCCTGTCCGACCCTCCGCTGGCTCGCCTTCGCCAGCCCCCCCGACCGCGGCCGGCTCCACAGCCTGCGTGAGCGACGCGACCAGCGGCTGCGCGAGACGGAGCAGGTCCTCGCTGCGCATCTTGAGCATAGTGGTCGTCGTACCGCCGCCGCAGTAGACGATGGGGCGCGTGAACACCTCGGGGTCGGCGAACGTCACGATCTCCACGGCGAGGCCGCACGGCGGCAGGGCGCCGGCCCTGAAGCCGGTGATCTGCAACACCTCGAAGGGCCGGGCCAGGACCACATCGGAGCAGCCGCTCACGCTGCGGATGAGCTCCGGGCTCGCCTGGCGGTCGCCGGGGACGAGCACGAGCGCGGGCCTCGTGTCGAGGAAGAAGAGGAGGGTCTTGACGACCTCAACGAGTGGGACCCCGAGGAGATCTGCGGCGCGCTTGGCGGTGTCGGCCAGCGCCGGCAGATGGATGATCTCGTGCGCCACGCCCTCTTCGTGCAGGAAGTTGTGGACGTCGGTGCACGACCTCATGGGCGTCGTTCCTACTCCTTGCGTGGGGGATTTGAGTCTACCACTCGGCGGCCGTTCGACCCACACGCACCCGTTGCCGCGGACCGCCGCGGCGGATGCGCTTGTACGGCCCCACCGGGCCGCCTACGATCACTCTATGAGCGCCCGCCCGCGCATCGGACACCGCACGCGGCTCGCCGCCGATCTCCTGCTCGTCGTCGGCGGCCTCGTTCTGGCCTTCCCCTTCTGGTCGGCCGCCTACGCGCGCTACCAGCAGGGACGCCTGGAGCGCACCTACGCGGCGCGCGCCGCCGCCTTCGACACGGCGGCGCGCGCCGCGTCGGCCGCGACCCAGGCGCAACGGGACCCGGAGGCGCGCATGCAGCGTCTGGCGAACCTCTACCGCCACCAGACGAAGCCGGGCGAGCCGATAGGGCGCCTGCTCATCCCCCGCCTCGGGATCAACGTGATCGTCACGCAAGGATCGACGGGGCGGGGCAGCCTCAACCCGCGCAGCGACGTGAATTATCTTCGCGGCGGGCCCGTGCACTACGGCGTGACGCCGCTGCCCGGGCAGGGGCAGCCCTTCGCCGTCGCCGGCCACCGCACGACCTACGGGGCGCCTTTCTACCGCCTCGATCGGCTGCGCCACGGCGACCAGATCGTCGTCATCATGCCGTACGGTCGCTTCACCTACCGCGTGACCAAGCTCACCCGGGTGCGCTCCTCTGACGTGACCGTGCTCGCCGACCGCGGCTACGGCCTCGTGCTGACGACCTGCGACCCGCCCTACAGCGCCGCCCGCCGCCTGATCGTCTGGGGAAGGTCGACCGGGTTCACGTTCAGGTAGGGGCGCCCTCCCCCGTCAGTCGGGGTACGGCGGGCGCTGCGCGCTCGAACCAGCCAGCAGCATCACCGTGAACGGCGTGCCCGCCGGGCCGCCGCTGAAGCCGGACGGCACGAAGCAGAGCCCGTTGGCGAGGGCCATCGAGCGCAGGATCCCCGACCCCTGGGGCCCGGTGGTGGAGAAGGTCCAGGCGCCGTCGCGCACCTCGACGCGGCAGCGGCGCGCCTCCACGCGGCCCTTCGCTGGGGCCACAGGCTCCTCCGAGAGGGCGGTGCAATGGAGGCGGTAGATCTCCGCTCTCCCCTGCATCGCGAGCAGCGCCGGGCGGACGTAGAGCTCGAAGCAAACCATCGCGGCCACGGGGTTGCCCGGCACGCCGAAGACGAGGGTCGCACCTTTCGTCCCGAACGAGATCGGCTTGCCCGGCTTGACGCGCACGCCCCAGAAGCCGCGCTCCACGCCGAGCTCGTCCTGCACCTCCTTGACGAAGTCGAACTCGCCCACCGAGACGCCGCCCGACGTGATGGCTACGTCCTCCTCGAGCGCGCGGGCGACGAGGCGGCGCGTCTCCTCACGGTGGTCGCGCGCGATCCCCAGCAGCACCGGCTCGCCGCCGGCCCGCAGCACCTGGCCGTAGGCGGTGTAGGAGTTGGAGTTGCGGATCTGCCCCGGACCAACGGGCTCCCCGGGAGGGACCAGCTCGCTGCCGGTGGCGAGGATGGCCACGCGCGGGCGCCGCGCCACGCGCACGCGGTCGCAGCCCAGCGAGGCCAGCAGGCCTATCTCGGCCGGCCCCAGGCCCTGACCGTGCGCGAACACCGTCTCGCCGCGGCGCAGGTCCTCGCCGGCCGCGCGCACGTTGGCGGCGGGCGCGACCGTGTCGCGCAGCGACACGGTCGCGCCCGCCGCCTCCGTCAACTCCACCTGCACCACCGTGTCGGAGCCCTCGGGCAGCGGCGCCCCGGTCATGATCTTGGCCGCCTGCCCCGGCGCCAGACGCACCTGCGAGACGTAGCCCGCCGGCACCTCGTCGACGAGGATGAACTCGCGCACGCCGGCGCGCAGGTCCTCGCCGCGCACGGCGAACCCGTCCATCGCGGAGTTCGCAAACGGCGGCACGTCCTCGCGCGCGACGATCTTTTCGGCCAGCGTCCGGCCCAGGGCAGCGAGCAGGTCGACCTCCTCGTCGCCCACCGGCCGCACCGCCGCCAGCACTCGTCCTACCGCCTCATCGATGCCGATCACGCTGTCCTCTCTTTCTCCATCCGGGGCGCGCAACGCGCAGTCTCGCCTGCTTACGCGCATTCGTAAAGCCCGCCTCAGCGCGCCCCGATAGTCATTCCCGGAGACCTTCGTGTTGAGCGAGCGAGACAACGATCAGGAGCCCGACCGCCGCGGCAGGGACGAAGAAGGCCCGCCGGAGCGGGCCCAGTCACCTCCGGTTGACCCGGCGACGGCGTACGCCTTGCGGCGCCAGAAGCGTATCCGGCGCCTCAAGGAGCTGGTCCAGGAGGCCGACTACGACGTGCCCGCCGACGAGGTGGCGGCGCGCATCATCCGCGACGCCCTCTTCGGCGCTCCTGACGCCGATGAGCCCAGCTGAGGAGCAGCGCCACAGTCGCCACGCCGCAGACGTCGAGCGCGAAGTCGCGCAGGTCGGCAGACCGGTACGGCAAGGGGAACTGCACCGCCTCGATGAGCAGGCCGTAGCCCACGCCCGCCGCGACACCGACGAGGAGTCCCTCCGTCCAGCCGCGCCGCCGGCTCTGGCTCCAGGCCACGGCGACGAGCGCCGTGAAGATGCCGAACTCGGCGAAGTGCCCCAGCCCCGCCATCCACGACCAGTCGTCGCTCTCGGCGAAGCCGAAGACCCACCCGACCGGCACGACCGAGACGATGAGCACGATCGCCGCCCACAGGGCCCAGCCGTTGCGCACGATCCAGCGCGCGGGACGATCGACTGCGGGCTCGAGCTCGCGCCGGCTGGCGTGCGACGAGAGGCCGACCACCTAGGCGTCCCCGGCTGGACCGGCGAAAGCTTCGTCGGAGGCGAAGACGACAACGAGGACCTCTCCCTCGAGCGCGTCGACCCGGGCGCCGGCCTGCCGCACCGCGTTGCTCACGCCGAGGCAGACGTCTGCCCGCAACACGCCCTCCGTGAGCGGATACTCCAGACCCGTCAGGGTCACCACAGCGGTGTCACTCAGACACAGGAGCGAGACGCGCGTGCCCACCGGCGACGACAGCGCGATCCGCGCCGGGGCGCACAGCGCGGCGACCGAGAGGGAGGGGGCGAGGAGCCGTGCTGCGGCGCCTCGCCGGGCGAGGAGCCGCAGCACGGCCACGTTGCCCAGCTCGTGGTCGAGGGCGCCGCCCGACGCGCCCATGAGGTCGATCGCGGCGCAGCCGCGCGCCAGCGCCAGGGCGACCGCGGCCTCGGCGTCGGTCTCGTCCTTGCGCACCGGCAGCCTCACGATCTCGACGCCCTCCGCTGCGGCGGCTGCCAGGGCCTCGCCGGGGAGCGAGTCGAAGTCGCCGACGAGCACCTCCGGCCGCAGGTCCAGAGCGCGCAGGGCCGCGTAGCCGCCGTCGGCGGCGATGCGCAGGTCGGCCACGGCGAAGCGCCTCGTGTAGAACTCATCGTGACCCGCCGGGTAGTCCCCGTTGAGGAAGACCGCGGCGCGGCACTTCTTCAGGGGGGCACCCCGTCCGCGTTCGTCGGCGCCGGCGGGCTCACCCGCCGGCGCCGCCCCCGCATCGCCCCTCACCACGCCCCGCCGGCGATGTGGGGCGTCCCGAAGGCGGCGTCGTATGCCTTGAGCAAGGGCCAGAGCACGATCGCCGTGACGATCGCCTCGGGCACGAGATACAGGAGGTTGTAGGTGATCGAGTACAGCCACGGAGCCTCCCACGACGGCGCGTACGAGGCGAAGTAGATGAGGCCCGAGAGGAAGTGGAAGAAGAACCGCGCACCGGTCCCGAGCAGCACCGCCGGCACGAGGGACACGATGGCTCGAGCCGCACCGTCGAACCAGCTCCTGCGGTTTCCCGGCCTCCTCCGTCGCGACGTCGGTCCTCACCGGTACGAGACCCGCGAGGCCGACCGCGGCGAACGCCAGCGGGTAGTCCAAGAGCGCCTGCAGCGGGTGGTAGACGAAGGCGCCAGGGAGCACGAGCTGCACGACGCCGTAGACGGCCCCCGTCGCCACCCCGGGGCCAAGGCCGCGCCGAATGGCCACAAAGAGGATGGGGAGCATCTCGAGGCTCACCGACCCGCCCTGCGGCATCGTCCACACACGCACGAGGCCGAGCACCGCAGCGAGGGCCACGGCGACGCCCATCTCAGCGATGGCGGGGACGCCCCAGGAGCGCGGGTCGATGTTGAGCCGCGCGCGCATGCGCACGCCGATAGGCGCTCGGGGGGCTGGCACGGACGACGATGTCACGGCGATCTCCCTTCGCTGGCATTACCCAGCGGCGTCGCGGGCGGCGCCGCCACCCTCAAGGTGGTCAGGTACTGCGCGTCGGCGCTAGGAAGCGCCCTCTCAGCCCCTCTCCACAGGAGCTCCGCAGGTACTCGGATTCTACCCTCCCCGCGGCGCTCCACAACGTGTCGCGTTTCAGCTCCCGCCGATGACCCCCCGAGACGCCTGTGGAAACTGTGGACAATCGCCGTTTGCGGTGCTGACCAGGCTCGCGGCCACAGTGGATAACGCATTGACGGCGACCGATGTTGCGCGCCGTCTCGTGCGGCGCGGCACAATCCCTCAGAATTCGCGCTGTGCAGGCATCTTCGTCTGCAAGAAGGTCCTTGACAAACCCCGCCGCCGGACCTTCGAGCTCCGTCGCCGAGCGCCGCGGGCTGGTCGTCGCCACACAAGACGCGGCGAAAGCCCTCTATCCACAAGGGCTGCATCTGACGCTCCTCGGGCGTCGCACGGCGCGAGGCTTCTCCACAGATGTTGAAGACCCTGTGGATAACCCCGCCCTTTCACCTGCTCAGCCGCTTTTCGCAGGGGACCTCGGAACGCGCCGGCGAGGAGCGGGGCGTCTGCTATACTGCTTGCCCCCATGGAGTCCTTCCTCGACAGGCTGCTGGCCCAGCCGGCGGGTGATGTCGCCGCCCCCGCGACGGCGCCCGAGGTGACCGGAGAGCAGGCGGGGCCGGGCGACGACGACGAGAACGGGCGAGGTGGGCCGGCCGCCACCGTGATGGCGGCGGGGCGGCCCGACCGGAGTCTTCCCCGGGGACCGGCGGCTCCGCGCATCGCCGTCTACGACACTCTCACCAGCCCGCCGCGCGTGATCAGCGTCGAGGAGGGCGATCTGCCGGCGCTCATCGCCTCCCTGGCCGAGAAGACGTACCACTACTGCCGCGAACAGGGCGGCCATGTCCCCTACACGGTCATCGGCGAGCTGATCGAGAACCTCATCCACGCCTACTTCCGCGACGTCGTCATCACCATCCTCGACGGCGGCCAGGTCATCCGCATCTCCGATCACGGCCCGGGCGTGAGCGACGCCGAGCGCGCCTTCCTGCCCGGCTTCACCACGGCCACGGCCGAGCAGCGCGCCTTCATCAAGGGCGTCGGCTCGGGGCTGCCCATCGCGCGTGAGTCGCTGAGCTTCCTGCGCGGCGTCATCAGCGTCGAGGAGAACCTGGGCGGCGGCGCCGTGTTCACGATCAACCTGCCGCACGGCGCCGGCGCCCCGGCGCCGGCGCCGCCCGGCGCAGCCCGAGGTCAAGCTGACGAACCGGCAGACGAAGGTGCTGGTGCTGCTCATGGAGCTCGGCTCGGCTGGCCCCTCGGCCATCGCCCGGGAGCTCGGTGTCGCGCCCGCGACCGCGTTCCGCGACCTCGGTTTACTGGAGGAGAAGCGGTTGATATATTCCCTCGGCGACGGGAAGCGAGCCCTGACCGAGGACGGGATAGACCTCCTCGACAGCATCATCTAGACGTCCCCCCGGCAGCGATCGCCGCGTCGTCCCACGAGCGAGCCGGAAGACCGCAGTGACGTCGATCGACGATCAGTTGACACTAGTCTGGGAGGAGGCGAAAGCGCACCTCCGAGGCCAGGTCAACGACGCCACCTTCCGCCTCTGGTTCGAACGCACCGTGCCCGTTTCGATGAGCGAGGGGACATTCGTCATCGGCGCGGCCAACGGGTTCGCGAGGGAGTGGCTCGAGAGCCGCTTCGGCGAGAAGGTCCGCCGCGCCGTGGCCGAGGTCCTGGGGGCCGATGTCACCATACGCGTGGTCGTCGACGAGCGGGCCGCCGCGATCGACCCCCACCGCCCCGCCGAGGCCGGCGAGGCGGACGCCGCGCCGCGACCCGCAGGGTCGCACCGGGGTGCGCATGAGCATGAAGACCCCGCGACCGCCGAGGCCGGGTCGTCGGCCGCGCTGGCCGCGGCCTCCAGCGACGGCGACCTCCGCGCGTCGCGGCCGACCGACGCCCGTGGCCTCAACCCTCGCTACGTCTTCGAGCGCTTCGTCGTCGGTCCGCACAACGAGTACGCGACGGCCGTCGCTCGCAGCGTCGCCGAGTCGCCGGCCACCGCCTACAACCCCGTGTTCATCTACGCGGGCACAGGTCTCGGCAAGACTCACCTCATCCAGGCCATCGCCCACGAGACGATCGCCCGTCACGCCACCCTGCGCGTCAAGTACGTCACCGTCGAGCAGTTCACCGATGAGTTCATCAACGCCGTGACGGAGAAGGGGCGCATCGAGGGCTTCAAGCAGAAGTACCGCACCAACGACGTCCTGTTGATAGACGACGTCCAGTTCTTGGCCGAGAAGCAGCAGACCCAGGTCGAGTTCTTTCACACGTTCAATTTTCTCTATGAAGCGCACAAGCAGATCGTCATCACCTCCGACCGTCCGCCGCGTGAGCTCGAGGAGCTTGAGGAGCGGCTGCGCTCCCGCTTCGGTCAGGGGATCGTCGTCGACATCGGCCGCCCCGACCTCGAGACGCGCATCGCCATCCTGCGCAAGCAGGTCAAATGGGAGGGCTTGAAGGTACAGGAGCAGGAGGTCCTCGAGTTCATCGCCGGACGTGTCTCCACCAACATCCGAGAGCTAGAGGGGGCGCTGACGCGCGTCGTCGGCTTCGCTTCGGTCGCTGGTGTGCCCGTGACGGTCGAGGTCGCGCGTGAAGCGCTCAAAGGACTCCTGCCGCAGGCTTACGAGCACCCCGTGACGGTCGACGCCATCCAGGGCGAGGTCGCGCGCCAGTTCGGCTGCTACGTCAGCGACCTGCGCGGCGACCGGCGCAGCCAGGATATCGCCTACGCGCGCCAGATCGCCATGTACCTGGCGCGCGAGCTCACGGACATGTCGCTGCCCCAGATCGGCGACCGCTTCGGCGGCCGCGACCACACCACCGTCCTGTACGCCGTCAACAAGATCAAGCGCCTGCTCAACGACGACCATGACCGCCAGCTCCACGAACTCATCCAGCTCCTCACCTCACGGCTGAAGGCGGCGCGCTGACGGCCTCGTGTCGGCCGACTGACGACCCTGTGCGTCGGCGTGGGGGACAAGCTGTTGACAACAGCCGCTGTGGTGGTGGAGACATTCACAAACCGCACGCCGACCGACTATGCTTTGCGTCGGTGAGGGGTAAGCAGCTGCTGAGACGCCTGCACTCGGTGAACGTTCCGTCCACACCACTCTCCAGAGGCGACTCACCCTCAGGTGCAGCCGGAACGACCGGGGTCCACAGAGTACACAGGGGCTATGACGACGACGAGGAGAGATACTTCTCTCTTAAGAATGATAAGGAGCTGGGATGAGATTCACCTGTGACCGCGCGACGCTGGTCGAGAAGCTCAACGTCCTTGCCCGCGGAGTCTCGGCGCGCAGCGCGCTGCCCGTGCTCTCAGGAATCCTCCTCCAGGCACACGACGGTCTCCTTGAGCTGTACTCGACCGACATGGAGCTCTCGATTAAAGCGACCCTTGAGACGGGTGTCGAGGGCGAAGGTGACCTGGTCGTGCCGGCACGTCTGTTCACCGACGTCGTGAAGAGCCTGCCGGGCGACGAAGTCGTCATCGAATCGAGCGAGGGCTCGGTCAAGGTGTCGGCCGGCAAGGGCGTGTTCTCTCTCAACTCGTGGGTCGCGAGCGACTTTCCGCAGACCTCAAGCTTCGACACGGAGGGGGGCTTCGCCGTGGGGCGGGAGCCCTTCATTGAGACACTTGAGAAAGTGGGGCGCGCGGCCTCGCGCGACGAGACGAGGCCGATCCTCACTGGTGTGCTTGTGACGATCGGCGGCGGTACGCTGAAGATGGTGGCGACCGACAGTTACCGGCTGAGCGTAAAGGAGACGCACCTCGAGGGTGGGCCGTCCGACGAGGTCGAGGCGATCGTGCCGGTGAAGGCGTTGAACGAAGTGGCGCGCCTCGCGGCGACGACTGGTGAGGGCGACATCCAGGTGGCCGTCACCGAGAACCAGGCGCTCTTCAGCCTGGGCGACGTGTGGGTGGCGACGAGGCTGATCGACGGTCAGTTCCCCAACTACCGCCAGCTCCTCCCCGAGAGCTTCGACCACAGCATCGCCGTAGACCGAGAAGAGATTCTGGCGGTGGCCCGCCGGGTAAGCCTACTGGCGCAGAAGAACGCACCGCTACGACTCAGCTTCGCGCCGGGTACGCTGACCATGCGAGCGGTCACACAGGATGTGGGCCAGGCAGAGGAAGAGCTCGCGATCGAGTTCGGCGGCGAGGATTTCGAGATCGGCTTCAACCCCCTCTTCTTCATCGACGGTCTCGAAGGCGTCGGCGGCGAACAGGTCGTCCTGAAGTTCATCAACCCGTTGCGCCCTGGGCTCGTGACTGGGGCGGATGGTGGCTTCCTCTATCTGATCATGCCAATCAGGCTCAGCAGCTAGAGGCGGCGACGCGGCAGACGTTGCGTGCGGGGGCGTTCTCTCGGGAGTGCGCCGGGAGGTCAGCGTGGCGCGCGAGATAGCGATCCAAGGCCCCATCCCGTTGGGTTCCTTCGTCAAGCTCAGTGGCGCCGCGGCCACAGGAGGCGAGGCCAAGCGTCTCATCCAGGGCGGGGCCGTGCGCGTGAACGGCGAGGTCGAGCTGCGGCGCGGTCACGACGTCATCCCCGGTGACCTCGTGGAGTTCCGCGGCGAACAGTACATCGCGATCCGGGGCGACGCGCCCTGAGGCCCAAGGTACTGAGCGGACGGTCGTGTACGTCGCCTCCCTGAGACTCGTCAACTTCCGCAGCTACCGCGACAACCGGGTGCGCTTCTCGCCCGGCATCAACGTCATCGTCGGCGAGAACGCCAGCGGCAAGACGAACCTTCTCGAGGCGGCGTTCTTCGCCTTGCGCGCCGCCTCGCCGCGCACTAGCCGCGAGGAGAAGGTCGTCTCCTGGGGAGAGGAGTTCGCACGGGTGGCGGCCGAGGTGGGACAGCTCGTCGGCGACGAGCCGCCAACCGGGGGCGTTCGCTCAGCCGGCGACGAGCAGCCGCCGGTCGACGGCGGACGGCTGCACACGGTCGAGGTCGCCTACGCCCCTGGACAGGGCAAGCGCATACGCTTCGACAGGGTCGAGGTGGAGAACCTGGGCGAGTTGCGACGACGAGCGCACGCGTTCATCTTCGTTCCCGAGAGCCTCTTGCTCGTGAAGGGTAGCCCCGCGCGACGCCGGGCCCACCTCGACGCCTTCGCCGCGACGATCGATCCTGCGTACGAGGCGACCGCCCAGGCGCTGCCGCTGGCGCTGAGGCAGCGCAACGCGCAACTCCAGCGCGTGCGCGAGGGCAGCGACAGCGCCGGCCTCGACGTGTGGGACGGCCAGCTCGCCCGTGTCGGCGTCGAGCTCGGGCGGCGGCGAAGGGAGCTCGTCGCGCGCCTGGCGGCGCGCTTCGCTCCCTTCGCCGCCGCCCTCGCCCCGGCGGGCGGCGACTTCAGTCTGGTCTTGGCCTCGCACTTCGATGAGACCGGCCTCGACGAAGGGGCGTACCTGGCGGCCCTGCGCTCGCGCCGCGCGCGCGAGGTCGCGCGCGGCGCGAGCGCGTTTGGACCCCACCGCGACGACCTCCAGGTCGTCGAGCGCCAGGCGGACGGGCGTGTGCGCGACCTGCGCCTGTTCGGCTCTCAGGGCGAGCAACGAGCGGCCGTGCTGGCCCTCCTCCTGGCGGAGCGCGCGGTGGCCGAGGAGGCGACCGGCGACCTGGGCACGCTCTTCCTGGACGACGTCATGAGCGAGCTCGACGACGCCCGGCGCCGCTTGCTGGCGCGTGTGCTCAACGACGGCGGGCAGAGCATCATCACGACGACCAACCTCCTGTACTTCACCGGTGAGGAGCTGGCCGGCGCGCGCGTGATCGAGTTGCCGCTCCCACAGAGCGCTCTCCTGCAGAGCGGTGGGGAGCCGCAGGGCGACGCCGTCGCGGCGGGAGGCGGGACCGCTTACGGGAGAGCCGGGGCTGATGCGGCCCGCGGTGGCGATGCCGCGGCGTCCGGCCACGACGGGTACGACGAGGGCGCCGCCGTGCGCGGCCACGGGTTGCCCGACGATGGCAGTGACGTCGCCGAGGCGGCCGGCGATGCCTGAGCCGCGCCGCCTCGGCGACGTCCTCGCCGGCACGCTCAAAGGTGTCACCTCCGGGGACCAGGCGCGCGCCTACTCGGCTTGGCTACGGGCCGTCGGAGATCCAATCGCGGCGGTCACCAGGCCGCGTCGCTTCGCGCGCGGCACGCTGACCGTCGGCTGCGAGTCGTCGGTGTGGGCGAACGAGCTCACCTACCTGACGGCGACCATCCTCGAGAAGATGGCCGCCGTCGACGCCGGCCACCCGGTGAAACGCCTGCGTTTTGAGGCCGTCGGGTCGTCCGTGAGGCAAGGAGACGAGCCCCCCGCGTCGAACCTGGAACGGGGCCGGCACAAGCTGGCGGATACCGAGCTCGACGAGGCCCTGCGACGTGCGGCCGAGCTGGGCGATGAAGGGCTGCGCGCGGCTGTCCGGGCCGCCTTGGCGGCGGCCGAAGAGCGGCCGCGCGAAGGCGGCCCATAAGTCACCCCCTCGGCGCCAGAAAAAGCCGCAATTTGCGGGGTTTTTGGCGCCGCCGCAGGCTTTCCTGGGGGGCCTCGTTCTGCTATACTATGAGCAGGCATCCGCCCCCCGCCCGATCCCGTCGTGGTCAGCACGAGCGACGCATGCGAGGTGCATTGAAACAGTCGACGTACGACGCCAAAGACATCACGGTCCTCGAGGGCCTCGACCCGGTCCGCGAACGACCCGGTATGTACATCGGCTCCACGGGGCCGCGGGGTCTCCACCACCTCGTCTACGAGGTCGTTGACAACTCGGTCGACGAGGCCATCGCCGGCTTCTGCGACACCATCAAGGTCACCATCCAGCCCGACAACTCGGTGTTGGTCGTCGACGACGGCCGTGGCATCCCGGTGGGCATCATGCCGCAGTACGACAAGTCGGCGGCAGAGGTGGTGCTGACCATGCTGCACGCCGGGGGCAAGTTCGGCGGCCAGGGCTACAAGGTCTCCGGTGGGCTGCACGGCGTCGGAGTCTCGGTCGTCAACGCCCTCTCCGAGTGGCTCGAGCTCGACATCTTCGTCGACGGCTATCACTGGCACCAGCGCTTCGAGCGCGGCGTCCCCGTCACCGGTCTCGAGAAGAAGGAGAAGATCGACAAGAAGGGGCCCACGGGCACGACCGTGTCGTTCATGCCCGACCCGGATGTCTTCGAAGAGGTCGATTTCGACTTCCGCGTGCTCTCGCAGCGGCTGCGCGAGACGGCCTTCCTCACCAAGAACCTGCGCATCGAGCTCACCGACGAGCGCGCCGAGGGCGAGAGCGTCACCTTCCAGTACGAAGGCGGCGTGCGCGACTTCGTGAAGTACATCAACCGCGACAAAGACGCCGTCCACCGCACGATCATCTTCTTCGACAACGAGACGCCCGACGGGCAAGTCGAGGTGGCGATGCAGTGGAACTCGGCCTACAACGAGGCCATCTTCACCTTCGCCAACAACATCAACACGACCGAGGGTGGCACTCACCTCTCGGGCTTTCGCGGTGCACTGACGCGCACCATCAACGACTACGCCCGCCAGAAGGCGCTCCTCAAGGAGAAAGAGGAGAACCTGGCCGGCGAGGACGTGCGCGAGGGCCTCACGGCGCTCGTCTCGGTCAAGCTGCGCAACCCGCAGTTCGAGGGTCAGACCAAGAGCAAGCTGGGCAACACCGAGATCCGCACCCTCGTCGAGACGACGGTCAACGCCAAGCTGGCCGAGTTCCTCGAGGAGAACCCGAGCGAGGCGCGGCAGATCGTCGACAAGGCGATCCAGGCGGCGCGGGCGCGCTCGGCCGCGCGCAAGGCGCGCGACCTCACGCGCCGCAAGGGCCTGCTCGAGGGCTCGACGCTTCCCGGCAAGCTGGCCGACTGTTCTCTGCGCGACCCGTCGCTCTCCGAGCTCTACCTCGTCGAGGGCGACTCGGCCGGCGGCTCGGCCAAGCAGGCGCGCGACCGCTCCTTCCAGGCCATCCTGCCGCTGCGCGGCAAGATCATCAACGTCGAGAAGGCACGCATCGACAAGATGCTGGCCAACAACGAGATCCTGACGATGATCAGCGCCATGGGCACGGGCATCGGCGACGAGTTCGACATTACCCAGGCGCGCTACCACAAGATCATCATCATGACCGACGCCGACGTCGACGGCTCGCACATCCGCACGCTCATCCTCACGTTCCTCTTCCGCCACATGACGCCGCTCGTCGACGCCGGCTACGTCTACATCGCCCAGCCGCCGCTCTACCGGCTCAAGCAGGGCAACCAGGAGACCTACATCCACAAGGAGAGCCAACTCGAAGAGATCCTCCTGCGCGGCCGGCTCGAGCAGATCAAGGTTGACAACACCGACACCGGCTTCACCTTCTCCGAGACGAAATACCAGCGCTTCCTCAAGCTGTTCGGCGAGTACGAGGGCTGGGTGAAGAAGCTCAAGCAACAGTGGGGCGGCGAGCTCGTCGACTGGCTCAAGAACGGCCCCATGGTCGAGACGCCGATCGCCGACTTCGCGGCGCTCGTCGCGGCGCTGCGCCAAGACATCGACAAGCGCTACGTCATCGACGTGCTGGCCACCAGCGACGAGGAGCAGGTCGTCGACGCGCGCCTCGTCGAGCGCCGCACCGGTCTGGCCGTCAACCTGCGCATCCCCTACGCGACGCTCGCCGGGCGCGAGTTCCAGGCCTTGCGGCGCGTGCACGAGCGCGTCAGAGACATGGTGGGCAAGCCGCCGTTCACCCTGCACCTCGGCCAGCGCAAGGCCGAGGCGGCGAGCTACGAAGACCTGCGCGTGCAGATCGTCGAGCTCGCCAAAGAGGGCATCCAGTTGCAGCGCTTCAAGGGCCTGGGCGAGATGAACCCCGACCAGCTCTGGGAGACCACCATGAACCCCATGACGCGCACGCTGCAGCTCGTCTCCAACGAAGACGCGCAGGCCGCCGACGAGGTCTTCACTATGCTCATGGGCGACAAGGTCGAGCCGCGGCGCGAGTTCATCGAGAAGAACGCCAAAGAGGTGCGCTTCCTCGATGTCTGAGCGCACGGCGACCGCGCGCCGGTCACGTCACACCGGTCGTCACCAGGCGGGCGCCCTGCGCCGCCGGCGTGGGGCGATCCTCTCTTCGAGGTAGGCCGTGGACGAGCTGCAGACACTCGAAGGGCGCATAGAGCCGATCGAGCTCGAAGACGAGATGCGCTCATCGTTCATCGACTACGCCATGAGCGTGATCGTCGATCGCGCCCTGCCCGATGTCCGCGACGGGCTCAAGCCGTCGCAGCGGCGCATCCTCGTCGCCATGAACGACCTGGGGCTCGCGCCCACGAAGCAGCACCGCAAGTGCGCCAAGATCGCCGGCGACACGTCGGGCAACTACCACCCTCACGGCGAGGCCGTCATCTATCCGACCCTCGTGCGCATGGCGCAGGACTTCAACATGCGCTACCCCCTGGTCGACGGACAAGGCAACTTCGGCTCGGTCGAGGGCGATTCGCCGGCCGCCATGCGCTACACCGAAGCGCGTTTCTCGCGCATCGCGACCGAGATGCTGCGCGACCTCGACGCCAACACCGTCGACTGGGTGCCCAACTACGACGAGACGCGGCGCGAGCCCACGGTGCTGCCCAGCCGTATGCCCAACCTCATGGTCAACGGCTCCAACGGCATCGCCGTCGGCATGGCGACCAACATCCCGCCGCACAACCTGGGCGAGGTCGTCGACGCCATCTGCGCCGTCATCGACGACCCCAGCGCGTCGGCCGACGACCTCATGCGGTACATCTCCGGCCCCGACTTCCCCACCGGCGGGGTCATCTTGGGGACGGCGGGCATCAAAGAGGCGTATCGCACCGGGCGTGGACGCATCCGCGTGCGCGCCAAGGCGCACACCGAGCAGCTCAAGGGCAACCGCGCGGCGATCATCGTGACCGAACTGCCCTACCAGGTGAACCGGGCCTCGCTCATCGACGACATCGTCGAGCTCGTCAAGCAGAAGAAGATCGCCGAGATCAGCGACCTGCGCAACGAGTCCGACCGCTCGGGCATGCGGCTCGTGATCGAGCTCAAGCGCGAGGCCATCGCGATGGTGGTCCTCAACAAGCTCTACAAGCACACCCAGATGCAGACGACCTTCGGCGTGATCAACATCGCCCTCGTCGGCGGTGTGCCGCGCACCCTCACCCTGCCCGAGATGCTCAAGGCCTACGTGGCCTTCCAGAAAGAGGTCGTCGTCAGGCGCACCAAGTTCGAGCTCGACAAGGCCGAGACGAGGGCCCACATCCTCGAGGGACTCCTGGTCGCGCTCGACAACCTCGATCAGATCATCACCATCATCCGCAGGGCGCCCGACGTCGACGTGGCGCGCGAGGCGCTCATGGACACGTTCGAGCTCACGCGTCCGCAGGCGCAGGCCATCCTCGATCTGCGGCTGCAGCGCCTGACCCAGCTCGAGCGCTCCAGGGTCAAGGAGGAGCACGAGGGCCTGCTGGTACGCATCAAGGAGCTGCGCGAGCTGCTCGGCGACGAGGCGAGCATCTACCGGCTCATCAAGGACGAACTGCTCGAGATCAAGCGGCTCTACAACGACGACCGCCGCACCGAGATCGTGCCCGACGAGGGCGACCTCGACGTCGAAGACCTGATCGCCGAGGAGCAGATGGTGATCACCATAACCAAGGGCGGCTACGTCAAGCGCCTGCCGGTCGCCACCTACCGGCAGCAGAAGCGCGGGGGCATCGGCGTGGCCGGCATGGACTTGAAAGAAGAGGACGAGGTCGAACACCTGTTCATCACCAGCACCCACCACTTCCTGCTCTTCTTCACCAGCGTGGGCAAGGTCTACCGGCTCAAGGTGCACGAGCTCCCCCTGGCCGCGCGCACGGCGCGGGGCAAGCACCTCGCCAACCTGCTGCCCCTGCGGCAGGACGAGAAGGTGTGCGCCGTGATCGCCACGCGCAACTTCGACGTCACCGAGGGCAAGTACTTGATGTTCGGCACGCGCCGCGGCATCGTCAAGAAGACGCTGTTCGGCTCCTACAACACGCCGCTCAAGGCCGACGGCATCATCGCTATCGACATCCGCGAGAGCGACGAGCTCATGTCGGTGCGCCACACGACCGGCGACGACGACATCCTCATGGTCAGCCGTCTGGGTCAGGGCATCCGCTTCCACGAGAGCGACGTGCGACCTACCGGTCGCAATACCTCTGGCGTGCACGGCATGCGACTGCGCAAAGGCGACGAGGTCATCAGTATGGACGTCGCCCGCGACGACTCCGACCTGTTCGTCATCACTGACAACGGCTACGGCAAGCGCACGCCGGTCGGCGAATGGCGCGTGCAGGGCCGCGGCGGGCAGGGCGTGATCGCCATCAAGCTCACCGACCGCAAGGGCTATCTCGTGGGCGTGCGCCTGGTGCGCGAGAACCACGAGATCATGCTGCAGAGCCGCGAGGGCGTGGTCATACGGGTGCGCGCCGACGACGTCAGCCGCCAGGGCCGCATCGCCACGGGGGTGCGCGTCATGCACCTGCGCGAGGGCGACGTGGTGAGCGCGGTGGCGCGCATGGTCGTCAGCGAGAGCGGCGCCACCGAAGAGGAGATCGAGGCGTAAGCCTCGCCGGCGCGACCCGGCGCGGGGACCCGCACCGTAGCGCCGCACTCCACAGTGGCCGCCGGGCGACCGGTCAGGGCCCCTCGGGGGAGTACAATCCCCCTGTGATCAGCGCCACTCCGGGGCTCAGCGAATCCGACACACGTGCCAAGCTCATCGACCCGGCCATCCATGCTCGCGGCTGGACCGAGGAGCTGATCCGGCGCGAGGAGGCCGCCGGCGCCGTCGAGATCATCGACGGGCGGCCCTTCAAGCAAGCCAAGGGACGCATCGACTACACGCTGCGCATCAAGGTCTCGGCCGACGCGCGCAGCAGAAGATCATCGCCGATGCGATCAGAGAGCTGCGGGGGCTGACATGACGGCGGGAGCGACGATCCCGAAGCCGCGGGATCTCGAGCGCGCACGCGCCGCCTTCCGGGAGCACGAGCCACGGGACATCTTCTATCGCGCAGCCAGAGAGCTGGTGGAAGCTGCGCTGCGCGGCGACGGCGAGCTGAAGGTCAGCGAGGCATTGGCGGTGCTGCTGCAGACCTGGAACAGGGCCTTTTACCAGTACCGGCCCTTCGACGAGCAGCACCTGGCCGACATAGACCGCCTATGCGAGAGCCACCAGGCCGACGTGGAACTCTGCCGGACCATGACGATCGACGACATCGCCGCCGACGACGAGGCGTTCGTACGCGAGATCTTCGGCGATTTCGAGTCCGTTCTCGGGCCGGTAGGGGCGGCAAAGGCCCTGCATCTCCTGGCGCCGGCGTTCTTCCCCCTGTGGGATCGCGCCATTGCGCAGGCGTGCGGTCTTGCGCTGCAGAAGACGGGCTCCAATTCGGAGCTGTATTTCCGCTTCATGCGGGTCACCCAGCTGCAGTGCCGGGAGCTGAGGTCCGCCGGCGTTTCCGGCGCCGACCTTCTGAAGCGCATTGACGAGTACAACTACTGCCGCTACACAATGGGGTGGCTGTAGGTCCTCGGGACGCGCCGGCTGCCTGACCAAGGAGCCGTGCGGCCTCGAGGGCCAAACGCCGCTGATCACTCTCCTTGGCTGCGACTGAGCCGACGGCTTCGAGCGCGGCTGGTCAGGTCACCAGGATCGCCCGGAAGTCGTTGACGTTGGTGCGCGTGGGGCCGGTGACGACGAGGTCGTCGAGGGCGGCGAAGAAACCGTAGGCGTCGTTCGCCGCCAGAGCGGCCTCGGCGTCGACGCCGGCCCGAGCGGCGCGCTCGAGTGTGTCCGGGCCGGCCACGGCGCCGGCGTTGTCCTCGCTGCCGTCGATGCCGTCGGTGTCGCAGGCGAGCGCGGTGACGCCGGGGGCGCCGGCGAGGCCGACCGCCAGCGCGAGCAGGTACTCGCCGTTGCGACCGCCGCGCCCGCCGCCGCGCACCGTCACCGTCGTCTCGCCACCCGAGAGGAGCACGAACGGCGGCGCGGGCGGCGGGGTCGTGAGCACTGCGGGGCGGGCTGCCCCCGCGGCGACGGCCGTTTCGAGGGCGGCTTGTGCTTGCCGACCGTCGGTGGCGTGCGCGAGGGCGAGGGCGAGGCGCGCGTGCTCGGCGGCGAGCACGCGCGCCTCGCCCTCGAGATCGCCGCCGAGCACGAGCGCCGTGACACCTGCTGCCTGCGCCGCGCCCGCGGCCGCAGCGAGCGCTCGCCCGGCCGTGGCGACGACCTGCACGAGATCGTCGGCGAACCCCGGATCACCGGGCTTGGGCGTCTCGGGCGGGCGCCGGCCGGGACCCTGCGCCCCGTCGTAGAGGTGGGCCACGACGGCTGCTGGCCCCTCGATGTCGTAGCGGGCCAGCACGTCGAGAGCCTCCGCGAAGGTGGTGGGGTCGGGCAGGGTCGGCCCCGAGGCGACGACGGCCGCGTCGTCGCCGGGCACGTCGCTCACGACAAGGGTCGCCACACGAGCCGGGTGCGCCGCCTCGGCGAGGCGGCCGCCCTTCACCGCCGAGAGGTGCGTGCGTACGCAGTTCATCTCGCGGATCGAGGCGCCGCAGCGCAGCAGAATCGCCGTGACCGCCTGCGTGTCGTGCATCGAGAGCCCCGGGGCCGGCAACGCCAGCAGCGCCGAGCCACCGCCCGAGAAGAGGGCGACGAGCAGGTCGTCGGGCCCCAGGGCGCGCGCCAGCTCGAGGATGCGCGCGGCCGCCTCGCGGCCGCGCGCATCGGGCAGCGGGTGCGCCGCCTCGACGACCTCGATCCGCTCGCAGGGCACGCCGTGCCCGTCGCGGGTGACGACGAGCCCCTCCAGAGGGCCGCCCCACGCTTGCTCCACGGCGCGTGCCATGACCGCTGCGGCCTTGCCGGCGCCGACGACGACGGTGCGTCCGGCCGGCGGCGTGGGCAAGACCGCGGCCAGCTCGTCCCAGGGCGAGGCCGCGGCGACGGCCGTCTCGAAGAGACTGCGCAAGAAGACGCGCGGGTCGTCCACTAGGCCGGCTCCCATTGGCGGTGCACGTTCATCAGACCAGCCCCCGCAGCCTTGCCGCCGCGCGCTCGAACTCGGGCCCTGTGAAACAGTAGCCGAGCTCGGTGAACCCGGCGCGCAGCTCGCGCACGCGCTCCCGCACGTCGGCGTCCTCGAGGATCACCGCGGCCATGAGGTCGGCCACCTCGGCGAAGTCGGCCTCCTTCATGCCGAAGCGCGTCATCTCGGAGACACCCAGGCGCAGACCGCCGGCGGCTGTGAACGCCTCCTCGTCGGGCAGGCCCTGGTAGTTGCAGATGATGTTGCTCGCCTCGAGACGCTCGGCGACCTCGTGTCCACGTCCGTAGCCGACCTTGACGACGACCTGGTGGGTCTCCGTGAAGTCGACGGCAGGGTCGCCGGCGACCGACACGCCGCGCCCGTGCAGCGCCCGGGCGAAGGCCTTGGCGTTGGCGATCACCTGCGGCTGGTAGGAGTCCTTGAAGGCCATCATCTCGTAGGTGGCCAGAAGCAGCCCGAGCAGCGTGCCCAGGTGGTGGTTGGAGACAGACCCCGGGAACGTGCGGCGCTGGATCGCCTCCCAGAGGTCGTAGCGCTCCTCGCCCTCGACGAAGCGGCTGCCGACGACTCCGCGCTGCGTGCCGAAGAAGGTCTTGTGCGTCGAGCCCGTGACCAGGTCGGCGCCCTCCGCGAACGGCTGCTGGAAGTGCGGCCCGACGAGGCCCAGCACGTGGGCCATGTCGTACATGACGACGGCGTCGAGGCCGGTCTCGTCGAGGTACGCGCGCACCTCGCGCACCGGCTCGGGGTGCAGCACCATGCTGCGCCCGAAGATGATGAGCTCGGGCCGGAAGCGCTCGATGAGCTCGTACGTCTCGGCGAGGTCGATGCGGTAGGGGTTGTCCTCACGCATGGGGAAGTTGACCACGGCCGGCGCGTCGGTGCGCGGATAGCGGGCGACGTAGTCGCGCAGCGCCCCCATGGGCTGGGCGCTCAGGTGTCCGCCCTTGGCGATGTGGTTGTTCATCACCATGCCGATGCGCCGCGGCTCGGCCTTGGGGTCGCCGCGGTTGAGGTACTCGACCATGGCGCTGAAGACGGCGGCGTTGGCCATCTGGCCGCTGATCACGCGCGTCTCGGCCTCGGCACAGCCCAGGTAGGCGGCCATCTCGGCCCGCAGACGCTCCTCGACCGCCTCGATGAACCGGTGCCCTGGTAGTAGAAGACATCGACGTCGTAGAAGGCCTCCGCCTGCCGATGCTCGGCGTAGCGGAAGGCGGGGTCCATGATCGAGGCCAGGCGCACGAGCGGCGAGGCCGTCATCTCGGACGGTATGAGGTTGATGCACTCCCGCTGCCGCCACTCGGTGTTGCTGACCGTCTCGTCGAGCAGCAGGCGCGCCTTCGCCGGCGCGTCTCCGCCCGACAGCTCGGGCCCCGGCGGCTCGTAGTCGTAGACGATCGGCCGCGCGTACGGCGGGGCGTCGCTGCGCGCGTGATAGGGCACGACGACGGCGCGCGCGCGACTGCCGCGGATGTCGACCGCGACGATGTCGTCCTCGACGATGTCGCTGTCGATGTAGGCCAGGGCGATGGCGCGCTGCGCCTTCTCGTCGGTCAGGCGCGAGTCGAGACCCTCGCCGACGATCTGCCAGTAGGGGATCGAGGTGCCGCTACTGACCCAGCCGACCCGCTTCTCGTCCTTGAAGACGGGAGCGCCGGAACGCGCGATGCCGCGCTCCGCGAGCGCGATGGGCTGGACCAGGCGTGGCAGATCGTCGATCAGCGAGTAGTCGCGGCCGACGATGCGCACGTAGGCGTCGTGCTGGCGGCGCAGCGACTCGCGTCCGATGTATTGGCCTTTGAGCGGCGAGAAGCTCACGGCGAGCTTCGCCAGGGGGATGGCGTAGATGGGGATCTCCACGCCGTCGGGATCGACGCCCAGCTCGAAGCCGTAGAGCGGCAGGCCGGCCTCGAGCCGCAGGGTGTCGCGGGCGCCGAGCCCGGCGGGCTCGGCGCCCGCGCCGACGAGAACGTCCCAGAGCTCGCCGGCGTGCTCGGCGACCACGAAGAGCTCGAAGCAGAGCGGCTCGCCGGTGTAGCCCGTGCGTCCGATCTTGACCTCGAAGCCGCCCAGCGTGGCGATGCTGAGCTCGTTGCGCATGACGTCGGGCAGGCCGCCCTTGGTGAGCAACGGCGCCAGCACGTCGCGCGAGCGCGGCCCCTGCAGGGCCACCATGGCGATGCGGCGCGTCGCGTCCTCGAGCTCAAGCCCGGCAAAGCGGCCGCGCTCGCGGGTGAAGTGCTCCCAGTCCTTCTCCCGGTTGGCGGCGTTCACGACCAGCAGGTACTCGTCCTCATGGAAGCGGTAGAGGTAGGCGTCGTCGATCGCCCCGCCCGTGGGCGTGGGGACGACCGTGTACTGCGCCTGACAGACCTCGAGCCCGGCGGCGTTGTTGGTCAGGACGTGCTGCAGGAACGGCAAGGCTTCGGGGCCGCGCAGCACGAAGCGGCCCATGTGCGAGACGTCGAAGAGCCCTGCCCGCTTGCGTGTCGCCAAGTGCTCGCCGATGATGCCCGTCGGGTACTGGACGGGCATCTCCCAGCCGGCGAACTCGACGAGCTTGGCCCCGGCTGCCACATGGCGTGCGAAGAGCGCGGTGCGCGCAAGCCCGGCCATCGTCACAACGACCGCCCCTCGACGAAGGCCTTCAGCCTGCCCAAGCCCATCGCGATGCGGTCGGCGTCGATGCCCGAGTAGGCGATGCGGATGTAGCGCCGGTGCTCGCCCGGAAGCTCCCGCCCGAAGTGCAGCCGGGTGCAGAAGGAACAGCCGGTGGCGTCGAGCGCGCCTAAGCGAAAGTCGGCGTAGTCGGTCAGGCCGGTGCGCTCCATGGCCCCCGTTACGTCGGGGAAGAGGTAGAAGGTGGCGTCGGGCGAGTAGCATGAGACGCCCTCTATGTCGTTGAGGGCACGCACGGCGATGTCGCGCCGCTCCTGCAGCACGCGCAGGATCTCCTGCGGCCCCGACTGGTCGCCGGTGAGGGCCTCGACGCCGGCGTACTGCACGAAGTGGTTGGTGCAGGACTCTTCGTTCACGTTGAGCGTGGCGATGACGGAGATGACCTCCTTGGGGCCCACGGCGCCGCCGAGCCGCCAGCCCGTCATGGCGAACTTCTTGCTGAACGTGTACAGGATCACGGTGCGCTCGGCCAAGCCCGGCAGCGAGGCGATCGACCGGCTCTTACCGCTGTAGCGGATGTCCCAGTAGGCCTCGTCGGAGAGGACGTAGAGGTCGTGCTTGAGCGCCAGCTCGGCCAGCGCCTCGAGCTCCTCGGGCGGGCTCTCGGCGCCGGTGGGGTTGTGCTGGTTGTTGTAGATGAGCAGGCGCGTGCGGGGCGTGATGGCGGCCTCGATCGCATCGAAATCGAGCAGGAAGTTCCGCTCTCCGGGGATGAAGCCGTACGGCTTGGCGACACCGCCGTGGAACTCGATCTGCGACTCGTAGATGGGGAAGCCGGGGTTCGGATAGAGGACCTCGTCGCCCGGGTTCATGAGCGTGAGGAGGAACTTCTCGATGACCGGCTTGCCGCCGGGCTGCACGGCGACGTTCTCGGCCGAGTAGGCGATGCCGTGTGTGCTCGAGACCTCGACCGCCAGCGCCTCCCGAAGCTGGGGGATGCCGCCGTTGGGGCAGTAGCCGGTCTTGCCGTCGCGCATGGCGCGCTCCGCTGCCGCCATGACGTTCTCCGGCGTGCGCAGGTTCATGTCGCCGAGGTGGAAGGGAAAGATCTCGTTGCCTTCTTGCGCGAAGGCCGTCGCCTCGGCCGATACGGCGAACGCCGTCTCCGTGCCCAGGTGCGCCACCCGATCGGCGAGCTTCATGGTCATCTGCGTCATGTCGTCCTCCGCTCCGGTCTTGATCTCTGACATGTCGTCTCCCCTCAGGATGGCTGGTCGCACATCGGCAGGCCGAGTTCGGCGGCATTGACTATGCTCGGCGCCGCCTGCGGCGGCGCCGAGCCCAAGAAGGGCGTCACGTCGTCCCGGCCCCACACCGGCCAGCCCTGCAGGCAGGCGGCGATGTTGCTCGCCGCAAGAGTGGCCATGCCCTCGCGCGTCCAGCTCGTCGCCGAGCCGATGTGCGGCACGGCGACGACGTTGGGCAGCTCGGCAAGCCCCGGCGCGAGCTCGGGCTCGTGCTCGAATACGTCCAGGCCGGCGTAGAACCCCGGGTTCGCCCGGCAGTGGTCGACCAGCGCCGCCTCGTCGACGATCGGTCCGCGGCTCGCGTTGATGAGGATCGCTGTGGGCTTCATCAACGCGAGCCGCCGCGCGTCGATGAGGTGCACGGTCTCATCGCTGAGCACGGTGTGCAGGCTCACCACGTCGGCCGTGCGCAGCACCTCATCGGCACTCTCGGCCCGCCGGCAACGGACCGGCGCCTGCCCGTGACGGGCGAGGAAGGCGCCGTAGTCGGCGAGGTATCCTTCGAGGGTCTCGTTGCCGTGCGGGTCGAAGTAGACCAGGTCCATCTTGTGGCCCTCGACCATCATCCTCGCGTAAGCGGCGCCGATGCGCCCTGCGCCGATGACGCCCACGGTCTTGCGCCAGAGCAGCTCGCCCAGGAAGAGCGTCGGCAGCCAGCCCCTGAAGCGGCCGGCGGCGAGGTAGTCGTGGGCCTCGACGACGCGCCGCGCCGCGGCGAAGGTCAGGGCGACGGCGAGCTGCGCCGTCGTCGCCGTCAACACCCCGGGGGTATTGCCCACGGCTATGCCCCGACTCGTGGCCGCCGCCAGATCGACGTTGTTGTAGCCGACGGCGTAGTTGCTGTAGGCGTGACCGCCCGCCGACGCGAGCGCGTCGAAGGCGGCCGCGCCCCAGGGCTCCGTGAGCTGGCCGATGACCCCGTCGCAGCGCTCGCCGATCATCTCCACCAGCTCGTCGATGGTCATGGGCTCGGTCGAGAGGCACATGTCGACACGGCAGTCGGCGGCCACGAGGCGTTCGAACCAGAGTCGCCCCGGGAGCTCCTGGGTGACGAAGACGCGCCGCGTCCCGGTGGGGTTCTCGATCCAGCACTCCTTGCCGCTCAAACGCCGCTCCTCCTGCCTGAAAGGCGAAAGGACAGGGTGAGCTCCCTCACCCTGTCCCAGTGTGCGGTCGCTTTCCGACGCTGGTCCGGGGGCCCGTCCCGTCGCGATCCTTGGGCCTGAGAGTTTCGGCGGCAGCACCGCCTTGCCCCTTCGGCGCCCGCCGCGCACAGACTCACCGCGGTGGGCTCTCGCGCGACGTTCAGTCGGGCGTCCTTCGCTGCTTGCGGCGCCAATCTAGCAGCGCCCGCGTGAAGAGGTCAACCGCCGCCCTCAACCGCCGCCCTCAACCGCCGCCGGCTTCTGGTAGAATCTCGTCTCCGTGAGCCCCTCCCCCGACAACCCGGTGACCACCGAGCGCCGCCCGCGTGTCTTCTCGGGTATCCAGCCCAGCGGAGCGCTCCACCTGGGCAACCTGCTCGGGGCGATCCGCAACTTCGTCGCTATGCAGCAGACGCACGACTGCGTCTTCTGCGTTGTCGATCTGCACGCCATCACCGTGCGCCAGGAGCGCAAGGAGCTACGCCGGAGCACGCTCGAGGTGGCCAACACCTTCCTCGCCGCCGGCATCGACCCGCGGCGGTCGATCGTCATCGTGCAGTCACAGGTGCCGCAGCACACCGAGCTCGCCTGGATCCTCAACACAGTCGCCTACATGGGCGAGCTGCGGCGCATGACGCAGTTCAAGGACAAGACCGGCGGCGGGGAGAGCGAGAGCGTCG
The DNA here is from genome assembly GCA_963725665.1 of uncultured Actinomycetes bacterium. GTDB lineage: Bacteria > Actinomycetota > Thermoleophilia > UBA2241 > UBA2241 > CAVRZA01. Next base: position 312,404 of record CAVRZA010000011.1, read on the forward strand.
GCGTCGGGCTCTTCGACTACCCCGTCCTGATGGCGGCCGACATCCTCCTCTACCGGGCCGACGCCGTACCGGTGGGCGAGGACCAGAAGCAGCACGTCGAGCTCACGCGTGACCTGGCGGAGCGTTTCAACAACGCCTTCGGCAAGACGTTTGTCGTGCCGACTCCGATCATCCGCGAGGAGGGGGCCCGCGTGATGGCCCTCGACGACCCGACCAAGAAGATGAGCAAGAGCGCCGGCTCGGCCTACAACTACATCGCCCTCGACGACTCGCCCGACGACATCAGGCGCAAGATCAGGCGCGCCGTGACCGACTCAGGCACCGAGGTGCGCACGGGGCCCGACAAGCCGGCCCTCACCAACCTGTTGACCATCTACGCGCTGCTGGCCGGCGAGCCGGTGCCGGTCATCGCGGAGCGCTACGAAGGCAAGGGCTACGCCGACTTGAAGCAGGATCTGGCCGAGGTGGTGGTCGAGGTGCTGGCGCCGATCCAGGAACGCATGCGCGCGCTCGAGGCCGATCCGAGCCAGACCCTCTCCGTGCTCAAGGACGGCGCCGAGCGCGCCGAAGCCATCGCCGAGCGGACGATGGCGAGGGTGCGCGAACGCGTCGGACTCTTGCCCAGGTTGTAGGACCGCGTCCCTCGCCTGGCTCCCGTCTCTGCCGCAGGTCCCCTTCTGCCATGGGGATCGTTCGTCCGCTTCACAGAGGAACGTCGCTAGGGCAGGCCGATGCGCCTGCCCGCAGCTAACCGCTCTCGGCCCCGAGTCGACGCGAGCGCCTCACTCCTCCGGGTGCTCGACCCACTCGTTGTCGACCGCCGGCGCGCCGACGGCGAGCCAGACGAGCTCGTCGTGACCGGCGTTGACGATCTGGCGCTTCTCCGCGGGGTCGAGGCGCACCAGGGTTCCCGCTGAGACGGGGTGACGCTCGCCGTTGACGACGAGCTCGCCGGTGCCCTCGAGGATGTAGAAGAGCTCCTCCTGGCGGCGGTGGGAGTGGTACTCCATCCTGTCGCCGGGGCGGAAGCGGAAGACGTTGGCGCGCATCTGATCGAGCCCGAGGGCGGCTGAGAGATCGTAGTAGGCGTAGCTGCCCTCGTCCGCCGCCGGTTCCATGTCGCTGAGGTTCACCATCACCCAGGGCTTACCCATGGTCACTCCTCCGGTCACTGTCGGCCGATGCCTCATATAGTATTCCATCGCTCAACGCCCCAGACTGCCGGTAGAATCGTGCCGTACCAAGTGCCGGAGGAGAGCGTGATCTTTCGAGAGACCGTGGAGGAGTATCTGCGCGCCCTGCGGCCGCGAGTCGATCCCGTGCTCGAAGACATGGAGGCGTACGCGCGCGAGCATGGGGTGCCCATCGCCGGCCGCGAGACTGCGGCGCTCCTGGCGATGCTGGCGCGAGCCAGCGGCGCGAGGCTGGTCCTCGAGGTCGGGGTGGCGATCGGCTACACGACGCTGCACCTCGCCCGGGCGCTGCCGGAGTTCGGCAAGGTCATCGCCCTCGAGGTCGACATGCACCTGGCGTCCGTGGCCAAGACCTACCTGGCCCGCGACCCCGCCGGGGCGCGCGTCGAGATCCTGCTCGGCGATGCCCACGAGAGCATGCAGGCATTGAAGGAGACGTTCGATCTCGTCTTCATCGACGCCGACAAACACTCGTACGCGGCCTACGTCGACCTGGCGCTGCCCCGCCTCAAGCGCAGCGGTCTCGTCGTTCTCGACGACGTGCTCATGGACGGCCGTGTCGCCGATGGGGTGGGCGACGACCGCTGGAAGCAGGAGTCGGTCGACGACATCCGCGCCCTCAACGAGCTCCTCGGCGCCGACGAGCGCTTCTCCTACTTGCTCCTGCCGGTCGGCGACGGCGTGGGCATCCTGCAGCGGCGCTAGCGGGCGCGGGCGGCGGCGGCCCCCCGGCCGCCGCCGCCCGCGCCCGCTAGCGCCGCCCTGCCCTCAGGCGATCTGCGTCTCGAAGCGCCGAAGACCTTCAGGTCGCGCCTTCCGAGCTCGGCGATGAACGCGTCGCGCACCGCGCGCGGCAGGATATCCGGTGCGACGATGCCGAGCTCTGTGATGCGGCCTTGCACGGTGCTTCCGCAGCGGGCTTGGACGCCGCGGCGAAGGCATTTGCAGCCCGTCGACTCCCCGGGGATCCCGGTGCGTAGCGGGTAGACTACGAGAGCCCCGACGCCGGTGAAGGAGGAGGCCGTGCACGAGCTGGGGATCACGCAGGGCGTCATCGACCGCGCGCGCGAGGCGGCGCACAAGGAGTCCGCCGCCCGGGTTCGTACCCTCCACCTGGTCCTCACCCCTGCGGCCGACTTCAGCGCCGAGTCGATCGAGATGTACTTCGCCATGCTCACGGAGGGCGACCCGTTGTTCGAGGGGGCGGCTCTCGAGTTCGGTGTGGCCCCCGCCGGTGCCCTCTGCTTGGCCTGCGGTGACGAGTTCATGACGGAGGCGCCGCGGCCTCTGTGCTCGCAGTGCGGCTCGCCGCAGGTGCGCTTCGACCCGAAGGCGCCCATGGTCCAGCTCACGGCGATCGACGTCGACGACGCAGACGAGGCGGGCAGCGCCCAAGGGTAGCCGGCGACGAGCCCGGCGGCGGCGCGCCTGCTGGCGCGGCCTGCCGGCGTCCGGTGCGGCCGAGACGGCCGGCACGCGGCGACGGCCGAACGCCGTTCTGGCCGAACGCCGTGCCTACTGTTGCAGGCGCCGGGAGCGCACCCGGCGGCGCCCGCGCCGCACAGAGCCTGCGTCCTTGGGCACCACGCTGATCGTCCCGTCGACTTCGAGCACAGCCAGCTCGATCTCATCGATCTTGTCGAACCCGTGTTCGCGCAGCGCCATTTGCGCTTCGTCCTGGTCGATGCCCTCTCGTTCCATGACACGGGGGAACCACTGACCGTCCTTGGCGATCACGGTCGGGTGTCCCTCGAGAAACTCACGCGCGCGCCGGTTGTGCAGTCGCAGCCACGACAGGGCTATGTTCACGAGGAACAACGCGGCGACGATGACCAGTCCGCCGACCAGGGAGGTGTCCGGGCCGGTCATGGCCGGCTGCACGGCGTTGGCCGCGAGCAGGATGAGCACTAAGTCCGAGAGCGTGAACTGCCCGATCTCGCGCTTGCCGAACAGGCGCAGCGCGAGGATGAAGACGAGGTAGATGACGATCGTGCGCAGCACGATCTGCCACCACGGCACGCCGAAGCTGAACGGGCTGAGCGCTATCGGGGGTGGCGTCATGGCCGAATGCTACCACCGGCGCACTCCGCAACTCTGGCAGGCGAGTGAGGATCGCGACCGGTCAGAGGGGCGAATGCGCCGGCCGGGCTCGCGGAGCTGTGTCACCGAGGGCGAGGTGGTGGAGCATAGCGGATTCGAACCGCTGACCTCCTGGGTGCGATCCAGGCGCTCTCCCAGCTGAGCTAATGCCCCGATGACCGAGAAGTCCCCGCGGGGGGCTTCTCTTTATACCCGCTCAGGCAGCCCCCGGCAAGGTCAGGCGGCCGTCCTCGCGCTCTCGTTGGCGCGAGATCAGGTCACTGGGGGACCGGCGGTGGAGGCGGCGCCTGAGGCGGCGCGGGCGGTGAGGTCGGCCCAGCGGGAGGTGGCTCGGGCGCCGCCTCGCCGGGCTGTTCGCCGGGTGGCTTGGGCAGGGCCTCACCGGGCTCGCCGCCGGGCGCTGCCGGGGGCACCTGGCCCTCCGCGGGCGGCGCCTCCGGCAGCTCGGTCGTGCGTTCCTCGGCGGTGGCCTGGGAGTTGAAGCGGTCGTCGACCCACTGGTCGCCAGAGGCCGGCGCGGGCGGGAGCGGCGCGACCGGCGTTGCGGGCGGGAGCGGCGGTGGAGGCGGCGCGAGCGGAGCGCCCGCCGCCGGCCCCGCCGCTCCCGACTCGATCGTGTCGAGACTGAAGGGCGGATAGCGGTCGGTCAGGCCGTTGGAGTAGGCGCCGATCCGCGCCGCCCAGCCCATCCACTGCGCCACGAACTTGTGCATGCCCTCGGGGAACCGGGCGACGAAGAGGATGACCCATTGGACGATGAACCAGATGATGCCCACCGCTATGCCGAGGATGGCCACGATGATCAGATGCGGGATGAGGAGGATCAGCCGGAAGATGGCCAGGGGGTTCTCGGCACCGGTACCGGACCAGCCGCCCGGATTCCGCCACGAAGTGCCGCTCGATGTCCCGTGATGGATGACGTAGCGGATGGAGAAGACGAAGACGACGATGCCGAGCACCACGAACACCAGGCTGAGAGCGGCGAGGACCTTGCTGCTGCTCTTCGGGTACTCGACCTCGACGTCGACAGGATAGTCGGGGTCGCTCTCCAGGCTGAACGGCGGGTAGCGGTCGGTCACGCTGAGGAAGAAGGCCTCGACTCGCGCGTACCAACGGATGTAGCCGGTCAGGAAGGCGAAGAGCCCCGGTGGAAACACGCCGCGCGACACCACGGCTATCTGCGCGATGACGAAAACGACGGCGGCGGCGATGCCCAGCGCGATGAGCACGATGCCGTGCGGGATGAGCGCGAGGAGCTTGATCAGAAGGATCGTGAGCACCGCCCAGCCGCGCGAGCTCCTCTCCGGGTACTCGATGCGCACCTTCACGGGGTAGTCGTCCACGACCCTATCCTCCTCACGCGTTTCTCTGTCCCCTCGGCCTTGCCCGTACGGCGTCTGTTTCGACGCCGGGGCTCGCGGCCCTCGCAGCGGCGAGCCCGATTCCTCTCCAAGGCCTCGCGCGAGAGCCAGCGCCTCGCGGCCTATTCCCCGCCGTACACGGGCCTAACCGCGCAGATCAGTGTCCTCGGTGGTGAAGGGTGGGTAGGCGTCGGCGAGGCCGTAGAGCCACGCCCAGGTGCGCGCCATCCAGCGCAACCAGCCGGCCAAGAAGGCATGCAGGCCGAGGGGAAGGTACCCGCCGATCAGGATCAGCACCTGGCCGACCGCGAGCACGACGAGCGCAGCCAGGAGAAAGAAAGTGAGTACGACGTAGTGGGGCAGAAGCACGAAGAGGCGGACGTTCGAGAGCCAGTCGAGGGGCTGGAAGAGCGGTGTGCCGTAGCCGCCCCAGCCCAGGGGAAGCACCACGGCGAGCCAGAAGATGAGCGCGGCGACGGTGAAGCTCGCCAGCCACGGGTTGCTTCTCTGCGGGTAGACGACCTCCAGGTCGACCGGGTAGTTGGCAGCGGGCGCGAGGCTGAAGGGCGGGTAGAGGTCCGTGAGGCTGAACGCGAAGGCGTAGACGCGCGTCTGCCAGCGCAAGACGCCGGCCACGAAGTCGAAGAGCGGCCGCGGGTAGGTGCCCCGCGCGACGACGACTACCTGGGCGATGACGAAGGCGACGAGCACGGCCAGTCCCAGGAAGAACAAAGCCAGCGCGTGTGGGAGCAAGACGACGAACTTCACCAGGGTGATGGTGAGGACGGCCCAGATGCGCGAGCTGCGCGGGCTGTAGTCGATACGGACCCTTACGGGGTAATGCAGGCGAGCCACTCAGCGCTCCTCTGACGACGATGCCCGCCTCACTTCGTCGCCGTCGCGCCCGAACCCTTGTGGGCGACCGCTCGCGCGGCGCCGGGAAGGTATTCAGGCGATGAGGAACGAGCAGAGGTAGTCGCCGAGCTCGCGGTCGCTCACACCGATCTCGAGCGTCCCGAGAAGGCGGCACAGGGCTTCGTCGTCGCCGACGATCAACGCGCCAGCATCATGGTACTGCTCCGCGAACCGCTCGACGATCTGGTTCCGCTGCTTGCGGGTCATGGCCCTCCTCCTGATACCCCGTCTCCACTTCGAGTCATCGAAGGATGGGGCTGGGAAGGCGATAGAACGGCTGTCTAGAGACGGCTCTGTGGCCGCACAACGAGCGCTTCGAGCCGCGGCAAGACGATCGCTGCGCGCGCCGTCGCGCCGGGGACTTCGAGAGGTAGCGTCTAGGACCGGCCGCCCGTCGCCGGCCGCTGCAGGGCGATCCCGGCGATCACCTCGAGCACGGCGCGGGCTGCGAGCTGGCTCAGGTGACCCTGCAGGTCGTAGCGCGGCGCAAGACAGCAGAGGTCGAAGCCGGCGACGTGGGCGCGCGAGAGCACGCGCAAGGCGCGCAGCAGCTCGCGCGCCGACAGCCCCGCGGGCTCGGGGTACTTCTGTCCGCCGTGGGCCGTGTCGACGACGTCGATGTCGAGCGAGATGTACAGGGCCTCGGTGCCTCGCGTAGCCGTCTCCAGCGCTTCCTGCGCCACGGTAGCCACGCCGAGCTCGTCTACGTCGCTCATCGTGTAGTAGTGGTAGCCGAGCTCGTCGGCCACGGCCCTGTCGGCAAGCGACTCGCGCAGCCCACGGATGCCGATCTGCACGAAGTTCTCCGGCTCGACTATGCCGAGCTCGAAGGCTCGCGCCCACTGCGAGCCGGCCCAGTACTTGGGCTCGAAGCTCATGTCGAAGTGCGAGTCGAGGGCGACGATGCCGAGCCTGCCGTTGAGCTTGCCCGCCAGCACCTGCAGCACGGGGACGGGGATGGAATGGTCGCCGCCGAGGACGAGGGGCACGGCGCCGGCGGCGACGACGTCGGCCAGCTTTGCGTGCGCGCGCAGGAACGTCTCCTCGACGTCGCCGGGCACGACGTCGACGTCGCCGTAGTCGACCACGCGCACGCGGTCGAGGATCACCAGGTCGCGGTCGGCCTCGGGCATGAGGCCTCGTCCGTGACGCAGCGACGCGAGCACGGAGTAGCGGCGGATCGCCTCCGGGCCCTGGTCGGCGCCGCTGCGGTAGTAGACGGAATCGTCGGGCGCCGGGGCGGCAAGCGGCGGCGCGTACGTGAGTGGGTCGAGCAGCTTGACGCCCTCGTAGGGGATGCCGAGCACGGCGACATCGGCGCGTTCGAGATCGGCGGGGCCGGTGGCCCTCGGCGCTTCGGCGAACGTGGGGACGTCGCCGTGCAAGATGGGAGCCATGCTCCGCTCGACGCGTGCCTTCTGACGCCGCGCGCGCTGCGCGGCCCGTTCCCAGGCCGCCCTGACGTCGTTCACATCCACGAACGCTCCTTCCTCAGTCTGGGCAGCCAGGACCGTCGCCCCACGGCCGCCGCCTTCCCACTCGTGAGCCATGGTCTGCGTCGCGCCGGGCCCGCGGTGTGCGCTCGAGGATGTGGGCAGCGACGACGGTCACGCGCAGGCGAGCCTTTGGGAGAGTGCGTGGTCGTGGCGATTATCCTTCTTTTTCGCGAGGCCAGCCACGCGGCGCATGACGCACCTTACCACCGTGGAGAGCTGCTGCAGCCTGGAGCGTCGGGCGCGAACCTACTCCGCATTGCCGAGGAGCGCCTCGAGCGCCGCGACGACCTCCGGATCGAACTGCGTGCCGGCGCAGCGGCGCAGCTCCTCGAGCGCCTGGTGTTCTGAGAGCGGCGGCCGGAAGGGGCGTTCGACAAGCATGGCGTTGTACGCGCAGGCGACGGCCACGACGCGGGCGGCGAGCGGTATCTGCTCGGCGGCAAGACCCGCCGGGTACCCCGTGCCATCGAAGTGCTCGTGATGCGAGGCGATGGCGTTCGCCACCTCGTTCGAACCACCGAGCTGTCGCAGCAGGCGCTGTCCGGTCAGGGGATGTTCCCGGATCAGCGCCCACTCGTCTCCGGAGAGGGCCCCGCGTTTGTTGAGGATGTGTTCCGGCACGCTGATCTCGCCGATGTCGCAGAGGCGAGCGGCCTCGACGACAACGGTCGTCTCAGTCTCGGGTAGACCGAGGCCTGTGGCCATCCCGCCGGCCAGGCGCGCCACGGCCTCACCGCGCTTGGCCGCATACGCGTCCCTGGCCTCGACGACCTCGGCGATGAGAGACAGATACCCGTGCCCCTGAGTGTGGATGACGCGCTCGGAAGCAGTGGCCACCTCTTCGAGGGAGAAGGCCACGACCCTGTTGCGTCCGTGGCGCTTGGCTCTATACATGGACCAGTCGGCCTTGTCGAGGAGCTCCTCCTTGCCGTCGGCGTCGTCGGGGAACGTCGCCGCGCCGATGCTTATGGTGAGGCCGCCCCGTCCGTTCTCGAAGGTCGCATCGGCCACGCCGGCACGGATCCGCTCGGCGACCTCCGATGCCTCCGCCGCGCCGGTCTCTATGAGGACGACGCAGAACTCCTCGCCGCCGTAACGGGCCACCAGGTCGACGCGCCGGATGGAGTCCTCGATGATGCGCGCCACCGCCCGCAGGGCGCGGTCGCCGGTGCTGTGCCCCAGGAGGTCGTTGTAGTCCTTGAAGTGGTCGAGGTCGCAGAAGAGGAGTGTGAGCTGCGTGCCCTCGCTGCGAGCGCGATCGATCTCCTCGCTCAGGCGGTCGTGGAGGTAGCGGTGGTTGTAGAGGCCGGTTAGGCCGTCGGTGATGGCGTCGATCTCGGCGCGGCTCAGCCGCGAGGCCGCGGTCTCGAGCATCGTGGCCTGCGGCTGCCTCATCTTGCTCGTGAGGCCGACTATGTCGAGAGCGGGGATGTCGACCTCGACCGCCCCGACGATGCGGCCGGCCTCGTCGCGCAGCGGCGCGAGGCCGGCCGCCCAGACACCGTACCCGTCGGCGAAGATGAGGTTCATGTCGCCCCTCTCGCCGGCGAGCACCAGGGGCAGTTCCTCGTCGGCCTTGACCTCCTCGCCGAGGTGCGAGTGTTCGGGAGACTCCGGCTCCTCGGCGTCGACGACGATCATGTGCTTGCCGTCGCGCTCGACCTGGGTCGTCACGTAGCGCACGGGGGGGTTGGCGTCGCGCAGCTCACGCAGCATGCTTGCCATCTTGAGGTACTCGGGGCGACGCTCGTCGTCTGGCTCACGCAGGAGCGTGTGCTCGGCCGGGTCGATCCTCGCCGCACCCTCCGTGGCGATGCCCGTCGCCCACGCGTGGCGTTCCGTGAGCCTGGCGAGCACGCGCTCGAACGCCTCGACCATGGCCGGGTCGAACTGGCTGCCCGCGCAGCGGCGCAGCTCCAGCAGGCACTCCGCGTACGAACGCGCCGCCTTGTAGGGGCGTTGCAGCGACATGGCGTCGTAGGAGTCGACGATGCACATCGCGCGGGCAAGAGGCGGGATCTCTTCGCCGGCGATGCCGTCGGGGTAGCCGCCGCCCTCGTAACGTTCGTGATGGTGGCGCACGCCGAGGACTAGCTGCTCGTCGAAGAGAGGACGGATGATATCGGCGCTGATGACGGGGTGCTCGCGCATGAGTCCCCACTCCTCCGGGTTCAGCGGTCCCTGCTTCAACAGCACGCGGTCGGAGACGCCGATCTTGCCGATGTCGTGCAGGTAGGCCGCCTCCTCCACCTCCTCCAGCAGCTCGATCGGCCAGCCCAGCTCGTGGCCGAGCATCACAGCATAGGCGGCGACACGCGCGGCGTGGCCCAGCGTGTAGTAGTCCTTGGCGGTGAGGGCGGTGCTCAGCCCCTTGAGGTTGCTCAGGTGCAGGCGCTTTATCTCGTCGTAGAGCCGGGCGTTGCGGACGGCGAGGGAGAGCTGCACTCCGACGCGCTCGAGGAGCTGCAGGTCGGCGGTGCCGAAGGCGTGGGTCGCGGCGGACAGCAGAGCCAGTGCGCCGGCCGGTGTGCCGTCGCCGTCAAAGACACCCACGACGATGGCCGACGAGGCGTCGCCGAGCAGCGAGCCTGCCTGGGGGATCGGGTCTTCGCGAGGGAGGTCGAGGGCGACGACGGGCGCTGCGGTGAGGCGGGCGATGAATGCCGGATCGACGTCGAGGTCGGCTGCCCATTCGATCTCGGAGAGGGGCCGCGGCCAGGTGAAGACGGCGCGCAGCGCACCGTCTTCGCGCAGCACGAACCCAGCCTTGTCAAAGGAGTACAGCGGAGCGAGCTGCTCCACTACCGCGCGTGCTATGTCGGGCAGCTCGAGGCTGGCGGTCGTGCTGCTCGCGATCGCGTTCAACAGCGCGTTCTCGCGCGTGCGGAGCTGGGCGCTCTCGAACAAGTCGGCGTTGTGGATGGCGAGGGCGGCCACGCGGCAGATCGACTGGACGAGCTCGATCTCGGCCTCGCTGAACTCCCGTTCTACGCGCCGGTCGAGCAGTTCCACCGCGCCGATCACGACGTCATTGACGATCAAGGGAACGACGAGGAATACCTGCTGGCCGTACTCCCGCAGCGCCGCCGCGGCACGAGGACTCACGCGGGGGTCGCCGCGGCGCAGCACGGCGGGGCGTCGCGATTCCGCGACGATCTGCATCGGCGACCAGTCGGCTAGTGAGAGCGCCTTTGCCCGCCGCAGCCACGGCTCGTCGAGGGCGCCGTCGACCACGCTCGCCAGGCAGTCCAAGTGCTCGTTGCCACGCAGGATGTAGACGTCGCAGTCGGGCACGCCGATGGTCGAGGTGAGGCGCATGGCGGTCGACAGGAGGACGTCTCGCAAGGCGAGCGTGGAGGAGAGCTCCATGCTGGTCTCGCTCAGCAGCGCGAGCTGCCCGAGGCTCTTTTGCAGCTCTTTGTTGGTATCGCGCAGGCTCTCGATCAGCTTGCCGTTGTGGATGGCGATCGCGGCCTGTTCGCCCAGTGCGGTCACGACTTCGATCTCGGCCGGCGTGAAGTGGCGCTCCCTGTCGAGTTCCAAGAGCTCCATGATCCCGACCGGCTGGCCGGCGAAGTACAGCGGAGCGTTGAGCGAGGTCTTCGCGCCCCAGCGCTCCATCGATGCGCGGCTGCAGGGGTGGATGGCCGGGTCCGAGAGGGAGTCCTCGACGATCTCACCCTGAGCCAGTTGAGCAACGTGGTTGGGCCACTCTTCGAGCGGGAAGCGCTTACCCAGGTACTCGTACTCCTCGCGCCGTGCCGAGAAGAAAGCCCTCGCGGCCTCTTCGCGCCGCTGTTCGTCGACCTCGAAGATCACGCACTCGTCGCAGTCAAGCGCGGCTACCGCCTCACGCGCGACGATGACGAGCGACTCGTCGAGCTCCGCGGCCGAGGATATCGCCCGGCTGGCATCGAGCAGCGAAGCCAGCTGCAGCGTCTGTCGTTCCTGGCGCCGGTAGAGCTGGGCGTTGCGGATCGCCGCCGCAGCCTGCTCCCCGAAGGCGCGCGCCATGTCGAGCTCTGCGGGGGAGAAGTGACGTTCTGCGCCGTGCTCGGCGATCTCCATAAGGCCGACGATCTCGTCGCCGAAGCGCAACGGCACGCTGACGAGAGTCGTCTCGTGCCACTCGTCCATCTCGGCGCGCGTGCGCTCGTCCAAGTCCGCGTCGGACCGGTGACGCTCGATGATCGCCGACTCGAGCAACAGATCGTACTCGGGCCAGGTGGCGTAGGGGTACGCGGTGCCGATGTCGGCGCCGCCCGCGTAGGCGGCGTCGCGCTCGTACTCGCAGCGCCAGCGAAAGGCCTCGGCCTGCGCGTCGAGTTCGTAGATGTAGCAGGCCCCGGTGTCGAGCAGCTCACCGGCACGCTTCGCGACGAGCTGCAGGACATCCTCGAGCACCAGGGTCGAGCTGATGGCGCGGCTGGTGTCAAGAAGGCTCGAGACCCTGCGCGCCTCCTCCTCGCGCCGGCGCGCGCTGTCCAGGAGCTCTCGGTTGCGGTCGTTCACCTGATCGAGCAGGAAGCGGTTCTCGAGGGCCCCCGCCACCATCTGCCCGGCGCTGGTGATGAAATCGAGGTACTCGGCGAAATCGCGCTCGCGGTCGTCGAAGACGTCGATTATCCCGATCAGGCGCTCGCCGGCGAGCAGGGGGATGCACAGCTCGCTGACGTACCCCCAACGTGCGAAGATGGCGCGCTCCGCCGAGTTCAGCCGCGGGTCGTCGGGGTTGGTGACGACGAGCACCTCGCCCGCACTGGCGAACCGTCTGGTGAGCGGGTACTCCTCGGTGTCGAGCACCGTGCCCACGCACTCGTCGTCGAAGCCGACGTCGCGCTCGTAGCCGGCTCGGCAGCACAGCGTTCCCACATCGTCGGCAAGGTACACTTCGCAATCAGCCGCTTCGATGGTGAGTGTGAGGCGGTGGGTGACCTCTCGCAGGAAGTCCTCGGCGTCGGGAGACTGCGCCGTCACTGCGCCGAGGTCGACGAGGGCCTTGAGGACCTTGCTCCGGCGCTCCGCGAGCCTGTAGAGGAGAGCTTTCTCCATCGCGCCGCCGATCACCTGGGCGGCGCCCTTCATGAAGTCGAGGTACTGCCGGAAATCGCGCGGCCGGTCGTCGTAGATCTCGATGACGCCGACCGCGCGGCGATCGACCATGAGGGGCACGCACAGCTCACTCGCGAACCCGTACTCGTCGTAGACGGCCAGATCCTCGGCGGTGAGGCGGGGATCCGTGCGATCGTGCACGATGACGGGCTCGCCGCTCTTCACCGCCTCGGCGGCCAAAGGGTAGAGGTCGAGACGCAGCGCCTTGCCCACCACGCTCTCGTCGTCTCCGGAACGGTCGACGCTGACCAGGCAGGTGAAGACCCCCTTCTCCTGGATCTTGTAGATGTCGCAGTCGGTTGCGCCCAGAGTCGTGAGCAGGCGCCGCGCAACCGAGCGCAGGAGCTCGTCGACATCGTGCGAATGGGAGACGAGCCTGCCGATGTCGACGAGCTCTCGCAGGGCTGCGTTGTGGCGCTCGACCTGCTCGAAGAGCCGCGCGTTCTCGATGACGCGGGCGGCGACCTCGGCGAGGCCCCGAATGAGCTCGAGGTCGTCGGCGTAGTCGCGCGGCACCGTGTCCGAAAGCTCCGCGAGGCCAATGACCTCGTCGTGCGCGACGAGCGGCAGGGAGAGCTGCGACTGGTATCCCCACGAGGCGAGCGACGTGCGCACCTCGGGCGTCAGGACCGGATCGTCGAGGCTTGCGACCACCCGGACCTGTAGTGACTCGATCGCCTGGCGTGTAGCGGGGTAGTCGGCGATGCGGAAGGTCTTGCCCTCCCAGCTTGGGTCGAAGGCGCCGTTGTCGTAGCTGACGAGGGCCCTGATGCTCCCGTCCTCTACGGCGTAGATGTCGGCTACGGGCGAGTGAGTCGCATCGGCAAGACGGCGGGCGACGGCGCGCAAGACGTCGTCGACGCTGTGGCGCTCGGCGCCTTCGAGGCCGGCCTCGACGATTGCGCCGAGATCAGCCACGCGACGCCGGAGCTCGGAGACCGTGAGGCGCTCGGGGTCGGGCCGCGCCTTGGATGCGGTAGGCCGCTCCTGGGCGGCGAGAAGCGCCTGGAGGTCTTCGCGCCGGAAGCGCCGATGCCCTCCGGGGCTGCGATAGCAGGCTATCTTGCCCGTGTCGCTCCAGCGGCGGAGGGTGTTCAAACTGACGCCGAGAAGATCTGCTGCGTCGTTGACGCGCAGCCAGCCGTTGCGTCGCTTTGAACGTGTGGCGGACAGCCCCATCCCACCCGTTCATCGGCTATCCGCGCTCGGAACTTGACCAATCCTACAATCCACGCGTTCCGTGAGAGCGCGCTCGGGGTCGGGTTGGCGGCGCTGCATCGGGTGGGCGGGCTCGAAGGACCACGCGACACCCGCGCGGGACCGCCGAGGCGCGGGAAGAGGGGTCACTCGATTTCGCTGGGCTCCTCAGGGTGACGCGCGCCATCCGTGCGCGGCGAGCGTGCTGCGGCGCCGACGACGGATTGGCCCTTTGATCCGGCGCGCAGCTTCGGAGTGCTCCCGGGGGGAGCGGGGCGATGGGCGAGGACGGCGCGGGCGATGTCCGCGAAAGCCCCGCCGACCGCGGTCTCGGGATGAAGGGCCGCCGGGATGCCGGTGTCGCCGCCCTGTCGGGTATCTGGATCGAGCGGGATGCGGCCGAGGAGCCGCGTCTGCATCGTATGGGCGATCTCGCAAGCACCGCCGCGACCGAAGAGGTAGTGCTTCTCGCCGCAGCTCGGGCAGAGGAAGTAGGCCATGTTCTCCACGACGCCCAGCAGCGGGTGGCCAGTCATCTGCGCCATTCGCGCGGCCTTGATGGCGACCTTGGCCGCGGCTTCCTGCGGTGTGGTCACGAGGAGGATCTCGGCCGCCGGCATCGCTCGCGCCACTGTGAGAGCGACGTCACCGGTCCCGGGGGGCAGGTCGATGAGAAGGATGTCGGGGCTTCCCCACAGCACGTCGGCCAGGAACTGTTCGAGGGCGCGGCCGAGCATCGGCCCCCGCCACACCACGGGCTCGCCGCCGGCGAGGAAGAGCCCCATCGACACGAACTTGATGCCGTGGCGCTCGGGGGGGACGAGCTTGCCCTCATGCGCCCCCGGCGGCACGGCCGGCGCCCCGAGCATGAGGGGGACGGTGGGCCCGTAGACGTCTGCGTCGATGACCGCGACCGCCAGGCCTTCTTGCGCCAGCGCGACCGCGAGATTGACGGCGACGGTCGACTTGCCGACCCCTCCCTTGCCGCTGGCCACGGCGATCGTGCGCGTCTTCGAGCCGGGGCCGAACAGGTTGCCGGGCGTCGCCGGGCGCGAGGAGGACGAGCGCGCCAGCGCTTCTCTCTCCTCGCGCGTCATGGCCGTGATCGTCACCTCGACGCGACGGTCGCCCGCGATGGCGCGCAGGGCGGCTTCGGCCTGACTCCTTATCCTGTCGCGCAGGGGGCAGGCTGACGTCGTCAGGGCCAGGGTCGCACGCACGACCTCGTGGCCGGCGTGCACGTCGCCCACCATGCCGAGGTCGACGAGGCTGCGCCCGAGCTCCGGATCCTTAACGGTCGCCAATGCGGCGATGATGTCTCGGTCGTCCACTATCCTCCACTCTCGTTGTGCCATCCGGCGGCGGAGAGGCAAGTCGCGCTCGCCGCGGGCCCCGACAGTGCCCCGAGCCCCGGGGTCTGGCGGTAACCACTACGTCTCTAGTGTAAATTGCCACGCCGAGGGGAGCAACGCGAGGATGACCTTCGCTCACCGTTACGATGCAGGAAGCCGGAGACGCGGTGCCGGGGTCGCCGGGCAGCGGTCGTCTCCTGGGCAGCGTAACCGCCTGCCTCGGTGACGGGTGTTCATAGGCTTTGCAGACCCAGTTCACACGGTCTTCACAACTGTGCCCTACCCTGTGTTCACGAGCAGGAGTCCGAACGGCCGGTCACGGCCGGTCAGGAGGCAGAATGAGACGCTGGAAGGTCTGGATACTCGTGGCAGGAGTGGCGGCGACCGTCGGGCTCTTACTCTTCACGACAGGCGCGGGCGCCGCGACGCGCAAAGCGGTCCCCAGGCTGTGGGGCGGTGGCGGCGCTTGCCGCACCCTGATGAGCAACCCCGACGCTCTAAAGGCGATGCAGGCGCTGCGCACCGAGCACCGCCAGGACATGCAGGCGTGGTGGCAGAAGTACGGCGGTGATCCTTCCAGTGCTGCGGCGCAGAAGGCGCTGAAGGAGCTGCGCCAGGAGCACTGGAACGACATGCAGCAGCTCTTCAAGAAGTTCGGCATCAAGGTACCCCAGGGGAGCTCCCCGGGCGGGTACGGCCCCGGGATGATGGGCGGCGCCGGAGGCAACCGAGGAGCGGGTGGAGGCTGCTGGCGGAACGGTACGCCGGCGCCGAGCGCAACGGCCTCGCCGGGTGCATCCAGCGGCGGGACGTCGTACGGCCCTGGGATGATGGGCGGCGGCTACGGCGGCATGATGGGGCAGAGCCTGTAGTAGGCGTCTCTTTTCACAGGCGCCGGCCGGAGCCGCGTGCCACGGCCGGGAGTCCGCATGTGAGGCAGTGAAACGGGGCGGGCAGTCCTTCGGGCAGCCCGCCCCGTTTCACGTGAAACCGACCCTCGCGGCTGGCTGCCGTCCGGGACAGGCCGCCTGTGCGGGAGCCATGCGGTCGGCACGCAGGGGGCGCCCCGCGGCGCCCCCTCGCAGACCCGGTGGCCGACCGATTCGGTCGCTACGCCTCCTCGGCCTTGAGCCCCACCGGCTCGGGGTTACCGGCGCCGGTCGCGTAGGTGTCCTTGAAGATCTCCATCAGGATCGGGCTCTCACGCACGACTTCGAGGGAGATGACGGCGTGGTCCTTGGTGTAGCCGTTGCCGATGATCATCGTCGTGTCGGCGCCGATGCCCTCGGCGCCCAGGGCGGCTGAGGTGAAACTGGTCGCCATCGAGAAGAAGTAGACCAGTCCGTCGTCCTTGGTGGCGAGGATCGAGGCCAACTCGGTGTTCGGGATGTCGACGCAGTTGATGGTGAGATCGGCCATCTTGCCGTCGGTCGCCTTGCTGACCTCTTCCCAGACGAACAGTTGGTCAGTCGCCGAACCCTGGATGATGACATCGGCGAAGCCGGCCCTCTCGAGGCGCTTCTTGCCGGCGTCGCCGTGGACCAGACAGATGACCTTGCCGGTCGGCTTGACGCGCTTGCGCGCCTCGTAGGCGCAGAGCAGTCCGCTCTTGCCGCCGGCGCCGATGATGAACACCGTCTGCCCTGGCTTGCTCAGCTTGGCCGCCTGCGGCGGAGCGCCGGCCACGTCGAGGATGGCGAGGGCGAGCGGCTCATCCATGTCGCTCGGCATCTTGGCGTAGATGCCGGTCTCGAAGAGGATCGCCTGGCCCTTGACCTTCACCTGGCAGGTGTCCTTGTTGATGGAAATGATCTCGTCGACCTTGAGCGGCGTCAGCGACAACGAGACGAGGGTGGCGATGCGGTCGCCGACCTTGAGGTCGCGGTCCTTGAGCTTCGGGCCGATCTCCTTGACGGTCCCCAGGAGCATCCCGCCGGATCCGGTGTCGGGGTTGTGGTGCTTGCCGCGCTCGGCGATGATGCCGAGGCTGTGGCGGGCCATCTTCTTGACGTCGCCGCCCTCGGCCTCCTCGATCTGCGTGAAGCTGGCTGCGTCGATGTTGAGCGTGTCGACTTCGATGAGGATCTCGTTCTCGTAGATCTCCATCGTGTTGTCGATCTTCCACGCCGGCTGCGGCAGGACGCCCTTGGGCTCGATAACGCGGTGTGCGCCGTACTTGTTGCCTTCCTTCATCAGCCCCTCCTCACTGTCACCGCTGCTGGCGGTCGCCGCTCTGCGGATAGTCCACGACCGGTCGGAGCGCGCCGATCGGTGCTACGCCTCCACCTTGACGACGGCGCCGGCGCCTTGACCTCCACCCACGCAGGCCCCTGTGAGGCCGATCTCCTGGCCGCGCTTCTGGAGCTCGTGGATGAGTGTCACGATCATCCGCGTACCCGTGTTGCCCAGTGGGTGGCCGAGGGCGACGGCGCCGCCGTTGACGTTGACGATGTCCGGGTTGAAGCCGAGCTCGCGGATCGCCAGGGCCGCCACGCAGGCGAAGGCTTCGTTGAGCTCGGCCAGTTGCACGTCTCTGCTCGAAAGCCCGGCTTTCTCCAGCGCCTTCTGCGCCGCGACCGTCTCGCCATAGCCCATGATCTCGGGCGCCACAGCCGCCGTGGCGTAGCTCGCGAGATACGCGATGGGTTTGAGCCCGAGCTCAGCGGCCTTGGCGCGCGAGGTGACGACCACGGCACTGGCGCCGTCGGCGATCGCCGAGGCGTTGCCGGCGGTCACGACGCCGCCGTCCTTGAAGACGGGCTTGAGGCCCTCGAGCGCCTCCGGGGTGGTCTCCCGCGGGCACTCGTCGGTGTCGACGACCTTGGGGTCGCCCTTGCGCTGGGGGATCACCACGGGCACGATCTCGTCCTTGAACTTGCCGTCCCTGATCGCTGCGCTGGCGTTGAGCTGGCTCCTGTAGGCGACCTCGTTCTGCTGCTCTTTGCTGATGCCAAACCGCTCGCTCAGGATCTCGGCCGTCATGCCCATATGGTAGTTGCCGATGGCACACCAGAGACCGTCGAGGACCATGGTGTCGAAGATCTTGTCGCTCGGCAGGCCCATGCGATATCCACTGCGGCCGTTCTGTAGCGCCCAGGGCGCACGCGTCATGTTCTCGGTGCCGCCGACGAGGTAGATGGCGCCGTCGCCGGCCCTGATCGCCGCCGCGGCCATGGCGAGCGCCGAGGCGCTCGAGACGCAGACGCGGTTGACGGTGATCGCGGGGACGTTCTCGGGGATGCCGGCCTTGAGCTCGGCCTGCCGGGCCGTGTTCTGGCCGAGACCGGCCTGGATGACGTTGCCGAAGATGACCTCGTCGAGTTGGTCACCCGTCACGCCGGCTCGATCGAGGGCCTCCTTCATGACTATCGCTCCGAGCTCGACCGCCGGCGTGGCGACGAAACCGCCCTGGAACTTGCCTTGCGCCGTCCGCACCGCGGACAGGATGACGACGTCGTTGTCAGGCACTATCTCCTCCTCTATCTCGCGCGTGCGTTGCACTGCGCCAGGTGCGCCAATACCGCTCCGGCTGCGCGCTCTGTTTCGCTACGTCGTGCTCTCATCGGGCGCTGGCCGCGGCGAGGCGTCGCTTCATCTCGTGGGCGAGGAACGAGGCCACCTCGACGGGCGTGGTGCGCGGGCCGAAGCCCGCGTCGTAGCCAAGCTCCTTGGCGAAGGCGTTGTTGATGCGCGGGCCGCCGACGATGAGGACGAACCGCTCGCGCACCCCCTCGGCCTCGAGAAGCTCGATGAGCTTGGTCAGGTTCTGCACGTGGATGTTCTTCTGTGTGACGATCTGTGACACGAGGATGGCGTCGGCCTCGCGCTCGAGGGCGGTCTTGAGGAGCTGCTCACAGGGGATCTGCGAACCCATGTTGAGGGCGTCGATCTCGGGATAGCGCTCGAGACCGTAGTTGCCGGCGGCACCCTTCATGTTGAGGATGGCGTCGATCCCTACGGTGTGGGCGTCACTCTCGATGGCCGCGCCCACGACGCTGAGCTTGCGGCCGATCCGCTCCCTTATGTAGGCGTTCACGGAGTAGTAGTCCATCACCTCGACGTCAAGGTAGTCGCCCTGCACCTCGTCGGGGTCGATCCCCACCTGGGCGCGGCCGTAGGCCACGAAGAAGGTGAACGCGGGGTCGATGCCCCGGGCCTCGGCGACCGCGACCTCCCTGAAGCCCAGCTTCTCGAGGAACTGCTTGCCGACGTCGGCCGCCTTGGCGGAGTAGGCGATGGGCAGGGTGAACGAGAACTGCATGATGCCGTCGTCGCGCGTGTCCCCGTAGGGTTTGACGATCATAGCGGTCCCCCCTCGAGAGCGGCCACGGGCTTCCGGTCGACGACGCGCCGCGGAGCTGCGGGCGGGCCGCTGGGGCGGCCCGCCCGCAGCTCCGCGAAGAACGGGTTACAGTAGTCGGCGGCCTTGACGACGACGCCGTCGCGGCCGCGGCCGCCCTCGGGATCGCGCCTGACGTCGGCGAACTCGCCTTCTGCGAGCGCTGTGAAGAGCCCGACGGTGGCGACGTGCTCGAGTTGCGCGACGGCGCGCTCGAGCACGTCGTTGGCGCGCGTTTCGACGATGCCCCCAGGCCTGAAATCGACGTCCCCCATGAGGTGACGGCAACCCTCGAAGAGATACTTGGCGTTGCGTATCGAGAGATAGCGGTCCTGCAGAAGGGGAGTGTGCAGCGCCTCCGTGAGCATGCCGAGGAGCATGATGTCCTGCCCCGTGACGATGCCGGTGAAGTTGAACATGGCGTCGATGATGTGCCCCTGAAAGATGTCGCCCGGCATGTACTTGGTGGGCGGCATGTACTTGAGCGGGTACTCGGGGAAGCACTCGCGGACGAGCAGGGCGTCGGCTATCTGATAGACGACCTGGTCGGGCATGGCGGGGTTGATCTCGAAGGCGTGCCCGAGGCCGATCTGCCAGGGCTCGAGGTCGGCGCGCAGGGCGAACTCCTCGTTGATGAAGTCCGACGAGACCACCGTGTGCGCCTGCTCGAAAGCGTCGGCGGTGGTGAGGTAGTTGTCCTCTCCGGTGTTGATGATGATGCCGGCGCGCGCGTTGACCAGCCGCGCCAGATACTGGTCGACGAAGGTGCGCTTCATGTTGATGTTGCGAAAGATGATGCCGTACAGGGAGTCGTTGAGCATCATGTCGAGCCGCTCCAGCGCGCCCATAGTGGCGATCTCGGGCATGCAGAGGCCGCTGGCGTAGTTGCAGAGGCGGATGTAGCGGCCGACCTCTTCGCCGACCTCGTCGAGGGCCGCGCGCATGTAGCGGAAGTTCTCCTGCGTGGCGTAGGTGCCGCCGAAGCCCTCGGTGGTGATGCCGTAGGGCACGTAGTCGAGGAGGCTCTGGGCGGTCGTGCGGATGACGGCCACCACGTCGGCGCCGGCCCTGGCCGCCGCCCTCGCCTGCACCGCATCCTCTTTGATGTTGCCGGTGGCGACGATCACGTAGACGTAGGGTCGCTGTGCCTCGCTCGTCTGCGCGACGAGCTCGGCGCGCCTCTCGCGCACGCGGTCTATGCGCGCGATGCCTTCGCGCGCGAGCCGGGTCGCTCGCTCCTCGACGGCGGCGCGCCGCTCAGCGGGGACGGCCACCAGCTCGAGGTCGCCGGCAGCGACGCCGGCGGCGGCTTCATGCGCGTTCTTGCCGGCGCGCATCATGAGGTCGACGAACGGCAGCATCACACCGCTGGCGAGAAGCTCGCGCGCGTGCTCGACCACGACGTTGACCAGCGGGACGTCCACCTCATTGACGCCCTCGATGCTCAGCAGTCGCAGCGAGGCCCGCTCGACGGAGTCCGTCGTGTGTGCGTCGATGTGCTGCCAGACGTCGTCGGCGATCGCTGAGGCGGCCTCGCGCGCTCGGCCCAGCATCGCCTCGTTGAGCGAGATCTTGTGCTCCACCTAGACCTTCCTCGTCGCGCGGAGTTGCTCTGCGACATCGCCGGGGATCCGGGCGAGGCCGTTGACGACGTCGAAGACGGGGGCGCGGTCGCCGACTGCGTCGGCGACCGCGCTGAAGAACAGCTGCGGATCGTACGGCTTGGGCAGCCGGAACGGGTTGGTGGTCACCGCGAGCAGGCGCAGGGAGGTGAGAACGCGCAGGTCGACGCCGCAGCGGCGGAACCGCGCCACCGTTGCCGGCGGCAGGATCAGCACGGTGGCGTCGCGCACGACGACACGTAACGTGTGGCGAGGTGCCAGGACGCGGGTGAAGTCGTCGACAAACTCCTCCGTAAGGGCTCCGCCGACAAAGAGCGTCGTGGTGCCTAGGCGCGTCACCTCGCGGGCGACCCTCACGCCCTCGCCGACGACCGTATCGAGCTCCAGCGCCGACTGGTGTCCGTGCTCGTCCACCGAGAGGGCGCGAACCGTGTTCAACGTCCGCGGCGCCACCAGGTCTCGGACCTCACGCGGGGCCTCGGGTATGGTGAGCATCTCCAGCGCGGCGGTCGTCGTCTCGACGATCTCGTCAAGGGAGTCGGCGACGAGGCCGCCGGTCGCCATGACGAGACCGTCGCTGACGCGCGGCGAGGCGCTGCCGAGGCGGTTGATGGCGCCGTCGACCAGCACTTGCTCGGCGCCCCGTGCCTGCAGGCGGTCGACCGTTCCGCGAACCTCCGCCAGCGTCAGCGGACCGCTCACCTCGACCGCGCCCTCACCGCCGGCCTCGCCGATGACGACGCGTCCGAGCGAGGTGACGTAGGGGAGCTCCTCGACGATGCGCATCCTGTAGTGAGAGCGGGCGAGCGACCCTTCCGTCGTCGCCACGAGCGTGCCGGGCGGCGGGGCGATGCGCGGCTTGTCGAGGCCTGTGAGGTGGTCGGTGCGCTCGCCGTCGAGGCCGAGCGAGGTGAGGCCGAACCGGCGAGCGCAGTTCGCCATCAGGCTGTTGACGACGGTCGTCTTGCCGGCGTTCTTGACCAGCCCGATGACGGCGATGGCGCCAAGGCCGCTCGTTTCCACGAGATCGTAGAGAGCCCCCGCCCCGCTCTCGTGCTCGCCTGTTCTTGGCGTCGGAGGAGTGATGGAGGTGCGCCCGGGCATGTTCGTCACGCCCTCGATGCCTCGCTCACGAGCGCGCCGGCCTCGGCGACGCCGTCGTGGCGCCGGATCTCCTTCAGATAGCTGAAGATGGTGTAGCGCGAGAGGTCGAGGGCCTCAGCGACCTGCTCAGCTGAGCGCTTGACGAGGAAGGCACCGCGTTCCTCGAGGCGCTTCACTACCTCGCGCTTGTCGTCGCGGGTCATCGTCGCCGGAGTCTTGCCCATCTCCGCGAGGATCGCGGCGATCATGCCCGCCACGACTTCGCGGATGTCGTGGGCGAAGATCTCGCGCGTCTCCGGGCCGGTCTCGCCGCCCGAACGCCCGACGGCGGTGAGCGCGCCGAGCGTGCGCTGTGCCTGGACGATCTCGGAGACGTCGAGGTTCACGCCCAGGATGCCGATCTGCCGACCGTCGGCGTCGCGCAGCGTGACGGCGAGCGACCTCAGGATCTTGCCGTCCTGAGACGAGACGTAGAGCCTGACGTCGCTGCCGCTCCCCTGCGCGTTGCGCAGTGAACGCAGCATCAGGTCGGTGGGGACGTCGCCGACGTGGCGGCCGGTGACGTGGCCGTTCTCGATCGCGACGACCGAGTTCGGCATCGCGGCGAGGTCGTGGAGCACCACCTCACAGTTGGGCCCGAACATCTCCGCGAGGCCGTGCACCAGCGGCACGAAGCCGCGCAACTTGGGATCGACTGGTGCCATCGGACCTCCGCCCTCGACGAAGCCTCGCGGGCTTCGCAGCCTACGGTCTTGTTATATCGTTCACGACCTTGGCTTGTCAAAAAAAGTCAGGCGGCTACCGGTTTTAGTGGCGCTGGGACGCAGTGCAGCCCCGCTTTCGGTGAGTGCCGAGCGTGATGATGGCCGAAACGGCAAAGTCGCAGGGAGCGAGGACGGCGGCGCCGCAGAGGCGCCGCCGTCCTCGCGTCAGCAGTGCGCGCCGCGCCCGCCGGACGGCGAGCGCGGCGCACAGACGGAAGATCAGAACCCTACTGGCTTACTGCCCAGCGTGACCTGGACGTCCTGGGTCTTGCCGTCGCGCACGATGGTCAGCGTGACCTTGTCGCCGGGCTTGTGGCCGGCGATGGTTTTCTGTAGCTGCTGCATGTCGGCGACCTTCTGGCCGTCGATGGCCGTGACGATGTCGCCGCCGATGGGGAAGGATTGGCCGCCGACGGTTGCGTCGGAGGAGGCTCCCTGCAGGCCGGCCGCCTCCGCCGGGCCGCCCGACATGACCGTGGCGATCTCGGCGCCCTCTGTGACCGACAGGTTGAGGGCCTGCGCCACCTGCGGGGTGATGCTGACGCCGGAGATGCCCAGCCAGGCGGACGGTGTCTGGTTCTCGAGCCGCTTCATCGCCGTGACCGCCGTGTTGATGGGCACCGCGAAGCCCAGCCCGATGCTGCCGCTGCCCCCGTTCCTCGCCGTGGCGATCTGCTCGTTGATGCCGATGACGCGGCCCGTGGCGTCGATGAGCGGGCCGCCCGAGTTGCCCTCGTTGATGGCGGCGTCGGTCTGGATGCCGTTCTCGATGGCGGCGCGCGTCGGCGAGCTGAGCGGGCGGTTGATGGCCGACACGATGCCCGAGGTCATGGTGAACTCGAGGCCGAGGGGATTCCCGATGGCGACCACCTGCTGACCGACCTGGACCTTGCTGGAGTCGCCGAGCGGCAACGGCTTGAGGTTCGGCACCTTACCGGGATCGACTTTGAGGAGGGCCACATCGCTCGCGCCGTCGACGCCGACCACGGTCGCGTCGACAGTGGTCGTCTTGGTGCCGCTGCCCTTGAAGACGACCTGCACTTTGGTGGCCGGCTGTGGAGTGCTGAGATAGGCGCCAGTGTCGTCCTGGTACTCCACGACGACGTGAGCGTTGGTGAGGATCTCACCCTTGCTCGACACGACGAACCCCGTGCCGATGCCGTGACCTTCCCCTTGCTGGCCGAAAAAGCCCTGGACCGAAGGGAAGGTCGACTGGACTTCGACGACGCTGGGCGTCGCCTGGCGGTAGATCTGCTCTGGAGTGAGACCGGCGCTCGGGCTCGCGAACGTCGCCGGGGCGCTCTGCACGATCTGCGTCGTCTCGGTCTTCACGAACGGGCTTCCGAGGAGAAGGAAGACGCCGAAGATGAGGGCGGCGCCGAGTACTCCGCCCACGAGGCCCAATATGAACGCTTTCGTCTTCACAGGCGGTCCCTCCCGTCTCCGCTACTGAGCGCGGCGCCAGTCAGCGTCTACGCCGATGGCGACCTTGCGGCCGGCCGATCATCGGTCGCTCGAGATCAGCCGTGCGCCGAGGCCCGATGACCCGCGTCCGCTCTCAGAGTAAGCCCTTCGGCGGTCTCCGTTAACCTCTGTCGATCCCATACTTCCCCCGCGCAGCCCTTAACAAGAGTCGATCCGACAGCGGCGCGCCCCTTCTTGCAGGCTCACGCGCGCTCACTGTTGGCCGTGAGAGAGGGTTCCCAGGCCCGTCTGCGAGGGTGCCGAAAGGCCGCCGTCAGCTTTGACGACGCCGAGTCGACGTGTCTTCGGCCGGGCTCAGCGGCAGGGTAAGCGCGAAGGTCGCACCCGAGCCGTTCGTCAGCGTGGCGGCGATCGTGCCGCCCATGAGCTCGACGAGGTCGCGGGCGATGGAGAGCCCCAGCCCCGTCCCGGACTTGGCGCGGCTCGAGGAGCCGCGGTAGAAGCGGTCGAAGACGCGGTCGATCTCGCCCGGCGGGATGCCCGGCCCCTCGTCGGAAACGGCGAGCGCGGCGTGCTCGTCCTCCTTCGTCAGCGTGATGGTGATGCGGCCTCCCCGGGGCGAGAACTTGACGGCGTTGTCGAGCAGGGCGCGCAGCACTTGCGTGAGGCGCTGCTCGTCGCACCAGGCGACCGTCGCGACGCCTGGCGGCTCGACGGTCGCCGTAAGATCCTTGTCGACGAGGCGGCGCTGGAACTCCGAGAGCACCGAGGCGCTGACCTCGGCCAGGTCGACCGCGGCGGGGTGGATCGGCACCTCCCCGGAGTCCATCTGCGAGAGGTCGAGCAGGCTCAGCGACAGGTCGGTCAGCCGGTCGACCTGCTCCTTCATCAGCGCCAGGAAGTCGCGCTCGGTCGCCGGATCGAGGTCGCCCTCGTCCAGGAGCTCCATGAACCCGGAGAGTGAGAAGAGCGGCGTCTTGAGCTCGTGCGATGCGTTGGCGACGAACTCGCGGCGCGCGCGCTCGAGCTTGACCTGGTTGGTGACATCGCGCAGCACGATGATCGAGGCGACCTCGGCCTCCTCGTTGGTCGGGTAGGCGGTAGCTTCGAGGATGCGGTCCTTGAGATCGAAGACGACGGTCTGGTCCTGTCCGCCCTCGCGCGAGTCGCGCCACGCCTGCAGCGCGTCGTCGGGGAGCACGTCGGCGAGCGCCGAGCCGCCCGGCACGCGCCGCGCGAGAAGCTGGGCCGAGCTCGGGTTGGCGATCAGCACCCGGCCTTCGACGCTGACTCCGATGACGCCCTCACTCAGGTCGTTCAGGAGGATCTCGATCTGCTCCTTCTCGCGCTCAATCTGCGAGAACGCTTCGCGCAGCCTCTCGCCCATCTTGTTGAACGTGAGGCCGAGCTGGCCGACCTCGTCGGGAGTGCGCACGCGTACCGTCGCCGCGAGATCGCCGGCGGCGATGGCCTCGGCGCTGCGCTCGATGCGTTTGAGGCGCCGGGCGATGAAGTAGGAGGCCAGGTAGCCTGTGAGAAGCGCGACGATGAGACCGAGCCCAGTGGCCAGGACGAGCTGCCGCTTCACGATCCCGACCGCCGTCTGCGCGTCGCGCAGCGAGGTCGTGATGAGCAGCACGGCGCCGAGCCTCTGTTCGTTGCCCCACGGGTAGAAGACGGGCGCCGCGACGGCGGCGTACTCAGTGCCGTTTATGGTCGTCGTGCCGGCCTGGGGCTGCCGCGTATCGACCACGCTCTTGATCATCGGGTAGTTCGCTGGATTGAAGGGCTGGCTGCGCCGCGAGTCGCCGAGCGCGTACTTCGTCGACGCGTCGACGAAGATGATGCGGGCGTTGATCTGCTGGTCGAAGAAGGCGGCCGTGTCCTGCAGTGTGATATTGGGGCCGGTCACGATCCGGCCGGTCTGGTCGATGGGAAGCAGCACGCGCTGGTCGAGGGAGCGCGCGCCCGTCGTCAGCTCGGTGAGCTTGCGGCTGACGAGGCGGTCCTG
Source organism: uncultured Actinomycetes bacterium (assembly GCA_963725665.1). Lineage (GTDB taxonomy): Bacteria > Actinomycetota > Thermoleophilia > UBA2241 > UBA2241 > CAVRZA01. Next base: position 338,395 of record CAVRZA010000011.1, read on the forward strand.
AAGGGGCGGCACGATGTAGAGGTAGGCGGTCAGCACGGCGACCGCCACCACGGCGAGGAAGAGGAGGGTCAGCCAGTTTCTGACCGATCGCAGCAGAAAGCCCATGAGATGCGCCCTTCGTGGACTCCTAGAACTCCCTGAACTTGTAGCCGATGTTGCGCACCGTGAAGATGAACTCCGGGTCCTTGGGGTCGCGCTCGATCTTCTCGCGCAGGTGGCGGATGTGCACGTCGACCGTACGCGCGTCGCGATACTCGGAGTCGCCCCAGACCATCTGCAGGAGCAGCTGCCGGCTGTACACGCGGCCCGGGTGTGAGATGAGCGTCTTGAGCAGCTCGAACTCCATGTAGGTGAGGTCGACCTTCGTCTCGCGCACGTAGACGTTGCGCTTGAGGACGTCGACCTCGAGCTCATCGACGCTGACGACCTCCGTCGCCGCCTCGCGGCGACTGCCCATCTCGGCCCGGCGCAGTTGCGCGCGCACCCTGCTCGTGAACTCGCGCACGCTGAAGCGGTCCTTGGTGATGTAGTCGTCGGCGCCGATCTCGAGCCCCAGCACCTTGTCGAACTCGTCGGCTTTGGCCGTCAGCATGATGATGGGGACCACACTCTCGGCGCGCAGGCGGCGGCAGACCTCTATGCCGTCGATCCCGGGGAGCATGAGGTCGAGGATGACGAGGTCGAACTGGTCCTTCGCGAACAGGTCGAGGGCCTCCTGTCCGTCACGCGCCTGCACGACCTGGTAGCCCTCGCGCTCGAGAGGGAACCTGAGCAGCCTCTGGATAGCCTCCTCGTCGTCAACGACCAGGATCTTCGCCTTCGATACCGCCACCCGTCCTCCCTTCGATTGTCTGCGCCCGCCCCGGCGCCACCACCAACTGCCGCGCTCTGAACTGCGCTCCTATCGCCCGTGCCAGCGCCTCGCAATCGGCCAGGTCGACCCCCGGCTGTTCGACGGCGGTCAGCGTCGTGGCCACGCCTTCTTCGACGCAGCGCTGAGCGAACTTGATCACCGCCCTGTGTGCTTTTGAGAACATCGGGCGGCAAAGCTCGTCGTACGTCGCCGGGTCCGCGGCGACGAGGCTCACCGTCGCCGCCTCGAGCCCGGCGGCGGCGAGCTCTGCCGCCACGTCGCGGTCGGGGTTCAGCAGATTCCCGTGTCCGTTGGTGACCAGGCGCGACGGGATGCGTCGCAGGCGCAGCCACTCGGTCACCGCCAGCACATCGTCGAGGCGCATGGTCGGCTCGCCCAGACCGCAAAAGACCACTTCGTCGGCCGGCCCGTCGAGGAAGGCGAGCTCGATGGCTCGCTCGATCTCGTCGACATCGGGCTCGGCCCGCAGCGTGAGGTCGTACCCGAACACCTCGTGGGTGAACTCGGCCAGGCAGAACTCACAAGAACACGAGCACCGGTCGGTGATGTTCAGGTAGATGTTCTCTTTGCCGCGGTAGGCGATGGTGTCGGGACGGTCCATAAGTGGCGGCGCTCGGAGGCGCGTGACGATTATAGCGCGGTAGAATGGATGACCCGCCACCCTCGTGTCACGGGCGACGCCGCCGAGAGGAAGCCGGCAATGGACGATACCCGCGCCAAGCTCGTCGATCTGTGCGCCCGCCTGCGTGATGTGGTCGTGCCGTTCCTCGGCCTGCACGGGGCGCGCGAGCACGCCGGTGAAGCGGTCGGTGGCGACGTCACCTTCGACATCGACGAGCGGGCGGAGCGCTTCCTCGAGGCCTACATGGCCGAGCGCCTGCCCACGTGGGCCTACTATTCCGAGGACCGCGGGCTGCAGGGGGCGACTGAGCCGGAGCTCGTGCTCATCGTCGATCCCATCGACGGGACTCGCCCGGCCGCCGCCGGTCTGGAATCGGCGTGCGTGAGCGCCGCCGCCGTGCCTCCAGTCGAAGAGCCGACCATGGGCGACGTGATCGTCGGCGTGGTGCAAGAGATCAAATCGGGTGATCGTTTCACGGCCGAGCTTCGAGCGGGGTTCGAGATGCGGCGCGCCGACGGCTCTGCCATCCCCTTCCTGCCGACAGGGCGCACCGACATCGAGAGCCTGTTCTGGACGCTTGGCTTCCGCGGCCGCCCGGCACTCGTGCTCGCGGGGGTCCTCGAAGAGCTGATCGATACCTCGAGCGTGCGCGGCGCCCTGTTCGATCTGGGCTCGGCCACGTACTCGATCACGCGTGTGCTGACGGGGCAGGTCGATGCCTACGTCGACATCGGACCGGCGATCATCACCGCGCACCCCGAGACCGAGGCGGACTTCAGGCGTGTCGGCTGGGGCGCGGTGCTCAACAACTCGCCCTACGACCTCGCTGCCGTCCATCTCATAGCCCGCGAGGCGGGGCTGCCCATTACCGACGCCGATGGGCAGCCCCTCGACGCCTGCCGCCTTCTGGGCTCCGACGCGAGCTACCAGATGGCCTCCATCGTCTCGGGGAACTCCGAGCTGCAAGCGCGGCTCGTCGAGGTCGTACAACGGGGGCTGCGCGACTACAGGCCGGGCCGGAGCGGGGAGTTCCCTCGTTGACGGCGTGGGCGCGGCCGGTGGCCGAGGGGCGCGAGAAGCGGCGATGAGGAGACGTGCGGCGATGCGGAGAGCGGGGTGAGCGCGGTGCACGAAGCCATCCTCTACGACAGGCGAGACGACGGCTCAGTCGACTGCCGGGTCTGCCCCAACCGCTGTCACATCGCCATGGGGCGCTCGGGCACGTGCCGGGCGCGGGTGAACCGTGACGGGGTACTCGATGCCATCATCTACGGGCGCACCTGCTCGGTGGCCGCCGACCCGATCGAGAAGAAGCCCCTCTTCCACTTCTTCCCCGGCAGCACCGTGCTGTCGCTGGGCACGTTCGGCTGCAACTTCGGCTGCCGCCATTGCCAGAACTGGCAGATCTCGCAGGCCGATGCCACCTCCCACTTGAGGGATCTGCGTGAGCTGCCGGTGACCAACCTGCCCGTGTTGGCGGAGCACAACGGTTGTGCCGGCGTCGCCTGGACCTACAACGAGCCCACCATCTGGATCGAGTACGTCCTCGACGGCGCCCAGGTCGCGCACGACAACGGCCTGTACACCGTGATGGTGACCAACGGGTACATCACGGAGGAGGCACTCGACGTGCTCGCGCCGCACATCGATGCCTACCGTGTCGACGTGAAGGGGTTCAGCAACGAGCTCTATCGCGAGCTTTGCCGCATCAAGGACTTCCACCCCGTCTTGGCTGCGGCGGCCCGCGCCAAACGTGAGCACGACTGTCATGTCGAGATCGTCACCAACGTCATCCCGACGCTCAACGACGACGAGCCGACGCTGCGGGCGATCGCCGAGTGGGTGGTCGCCGAGCTCGGGCCGAAGACGCCCTGGCACGTCACACGCTTCATGCCTTACCTGGATCTCTCGCACCTGCCGGCGACGCCGATCAGGACGCTCGAGCGCGCCAAGGCGATCGGTGAGGAGGCCGGTCTCGAGTTCGTCTACCTTGGCAACGTCCCCGGCCACGGCGCCGAGAACACGATCTGCCCGAACTGTCACCGCCTCGTCGCGCGGCGCACGGGGTATGAGGTCGAGGACCTTGCCTTGCGCGGCAGCCACTGTGCGCTGTGCGGCGAAGAGCTCAACGTCCGCTGGACGGTCAAACCATCGCCGAGCTGACGGGGCGGCGAGCGCCTTCGTCTCCCTCCCCGGCCTCTGCTGGTATCGATCGTCGCGCTGTGGGAAGAGTATCGGATAGGATGCTGCCTCGTGGATGAACTCGTGACATTGGAGATGCCCGCCAAAGCCGAGTATGTCGTGCTCGGACGGCTCGCCTTGTCGGGCATGCTGCTCCAGGGTGAGTTCAGCAGCGATGCGGTGGCCGACCTCAAGCTCGCGCTCACCGAGGCTTGCTCGAACTCGATCCGGCACGCCTACGGCGACGGAGAAGGACAGATCCGTCTGGGCTTCAAGGTCGCCGACCGCTGTCTGGTCCTCACCGTGCGCGACGAGGGCGCCGGCTTCGACGACAGCGAGGGGGCGGCGACGACTTACGTGCCGGGGATGGACGAGGCGAGCCTCTCCGAGGGCGGCATGGGCTTCTCGATCATCCGGGCCGTCGTCGACGATTTCGCCCTCGAGCGCCTCAGCGAGGGCGGCACCCTTCTCACGCTCACCAAGCGCTTCGACCTCTAGTCACCTCTCGGCGTGACCCTCGACGCGGTCGCCCCCACCTTCGGCCTCGAGTCCGAGACCGTACGCGCTCTGGCTCGCTTCGCCGATCTTCTCCGGGGGTACGAGGGCGCCAACGTCACCGGCGCCCGGCGGCGCGAGGAGATCGTCGGCGCGGCTCGTAGGCGACTCGTTGGCGCTGCTCGACGTCGACGAGCTCGCGCCGGCCGCCGCCGGTGCCGGCCGTTTCGCCGACCTGGGGGCCGGCGCCGGGGTCCCCGGCATCCCGCTCGCTCTCGCTGCGCCGTGGCTGTCACTGACTCTGATCGAATCGGTGGGCAAGAAGTGCCGCTTCCTCGAGCACGCCGTGGCGGTCTGCGACGTGAGCACGCGCGTGAGCGTCGCTTGTGAACGCAGCGAACGCCTCGCGGCCCTCGGTGCGGAGGGCCGCGAGGCGTTCGCCGGCGTGCTTGCCAAGGCGGTCGGGCCTCTGGCCACCGTCGTCGAGCTCGGCGCGCCCCTGTTGAGAGCGGGTGGGGTGCTTCTGGCGAGCAAGACGGGGCGAGCGCTCGAAGGGGAGCTGCCGCAGGGCGAGGTCGCAGGCACGGCCTGCGGCCTCGCCCTGCGGCGCGTCGCCCCCCTGCCGCGCTCGCCCCTCGACGACTCGGTGTGCGTCGTGTTCGAGAAGACGGGGCCGACTCCCGACTGGCTGCCGCGGCGCGAGGGCTTGGCGCGCTCGCGCCCGCTGGGCTAGCTGAGACCCGGCGGGGGCCGCTCGGGGGAACGGCGGCACAGGGTGCGACGGCGTGACAGAGGGCCTTGGGCCGCGGTGGCTGGGCTAGCGCGACCCTGAGCGGTATCATCGCGCCCATGAGGGAGCCAGCGTGACGAGGGTCATCGCCGTCGCGAACCAGAAGGGCGGTGTCGGCAAGACGACGACGGCGGTGAACGTCGCCGCCTGTCTCGCTGAGGCGGGCGCCCCCGTCATCCTCATCGATCTGGACCCCCAGGCGAACGCGACGAGCGGGCTGGGCGTCACGGCACCGTCGGCCGAGCGCTCCACCTACGGACTCCTCGCCGGCTCGGCAAGCCTCGACGAGGTCGCCGTGCAGAGCCTTATCCCGGCTCTGCGCGTGGTGCCGTCGTGTGCCGACCTCGCCGGCGCCGTCGTCGAGCTGGCTGCGGCCGACGACAAGGAGTACGCGCTGCGCGACGCGCTGCACGATCGGGTCGGCGCCTACGACTACGTCTTCATCGACTGCCCGCCCTCACTCGGCCTGTTGACGGTGAACGCCTTGGCCGCCGCGGGAGAGGTGCTCGTGCCGGTCCAGGCGGAGTACTACGCGCTCGAAGGCTTGGCCCAGCTCCTCGACACCATCGCCCTGGTGCGCGAGCGGCTGAACCCCGCGCTCGAGGTACTCGGCATCCTAGTGACGATGCTCGACGGGCGCACCAGACTGGGCAGGGAGGTGACCGTCGAGGTGCGCGCACACCTCGCCGAGAAGGTCTTCGACACGGTGGTGCCGCGCAACGTCCGCCTCGGCGAGGCGCCCAGCCACGGCGTCCCCATCTCGCGCTACGATCCCCGCTGCGCCGGCTGCGACGCCTACTTCGACCTCGCCCAGGAGGTGGTGGGCCGTGGGTAGCGGCGACGAGCAGGGCTCCGGCCGGGCGCGCCCGGCGTCGGGGAGCAGGGCGCTCGGGCGCGGGCTCTCCGCACTCATCGGAGAGCGACTCGACGAGAGCCGGCTGCGCGAGGAGGGTCATCTGCGCGAGCTCCCGCTCGAGCAGATCGACGTCTCGCGGCGGCAGCCGCGGCGGGCCTTCGACGAGGAGGAGCTGCGCGACTTGGCGGAGTCGGTCCGCAACCTGGGGGTCGTGCAGCCGGTGCTCGTGCGACCGGGCGGCTCGCCGGGACGGTACGAGCTGGTGGCGGGCGAGCGGCGCCTGCGCGCCGCTCGCCTCGCCGGCCTGAGCACGGTGCCGGCGGTGATCCGCCCGGTCGACGAGGCCGCCTCGCTCGAGATCGCCCTAGCCGAGAACGTCGCCCGCCAGGACCTCAACCCCATCGAGGAGGCCAATGCCTACGCGGTGCTAAGCGATGAGTTCGGCCTCACGCAGGAGCGCATCGCGGAGCTGGTGGGCAAGAGCCGGGTGGCGGTGACGAACCTGCTGCGGCTGCTCGAGCTGCCCGACGACGTACAGGCTCTCGTCGAGGAGGGCAGCCTGAGCGAGGGTCACGCACGGGCGCTGCTCGGCGGGGTCGGCCATGCCGAGCAGCGCCGCCTGGCGCGCGTCGTCGTGCGCGAGGGACTCACCGTGCGCCAGACGGAGGCTTTGGTGCGCAAGCTGGCCGCGGCGCCGCAGGCGCCGGCCGTGGCCGCCTCGGCCAGCTTCGACGACCCCTACGGCGACATCACCGACGAGCTCTACGGCCTCCTGTCCGCCCCCGTGCGCATCAAGACGGGCAAGCGCGGGGGGCGGGTCGAGATCCACTTCAAGGACCGGCGCGAGCTGGAACGGCTGATCGAGCTGCTGCGGGGACTGACCGAGAGGCAGGCCTGACGGCTCGAGGCCAGTCGATCGGGGGCATCGCGGCGCTTGACGCTGCGATGCGGTTGGTCGAGGGGGCGTCCCTCGCGGGCCGGCGCTAGGGCGTTGCGGTCGGCGTCGGTGTCACGGCGCCGGGGAGGGTGCCCGGCACCGTGCCGGGATTCACCGTTGCGCCTGGTGTCGGGGTCACCCCCGTAACGGGCGGGGTCGTGGTCCCCGTCGTGGGCACCGAGCCGGTGGGCGCCGTGGCGCCGGTCGGGACGTACACCGTGGTGCCGTCGGCGAGCTGGTAGAACTGGCCGATGAGTGTGCCGACGCCGCTGACCTGCTGGCCTGGCTGCAGGTTGAGCTGCATGACCGAATCGCCCTTTTTGACGATCACCTGCATGTCGCTCTGGCCCGGGTTCTTGACGATCGTCATGTCCTTGCTCGAGAGCACGTCGGTGAGGCCGACGCCGGCCAGGGCGGCGAGAAGGAAGGCCACGGAGAGGATGATGGCTACGTCGAAGAGGTTGACCACGCCGTCGAGGGGGTCGCCGTTCTTGTCGGTCTTGCTCACGCGGCGCCGACCCATGTAGCGCAGGCCGCGCCCGGGCTCCTCGAGAACGGACGGCGGGTAGGACACGACGTTCTCCTGCACGTTTGGGCTCACGCCTCGTCGCCTCCCTCGCTCGAGCCGGCGCGAGGCGCGGAGGCCTTCTCGCCGGGGGAGACGATCTCGAGGGCCTCCGTCTCGGCGCCGACGAGGGCATCTTCGTTCGCGTCGAGCGGCGTCACGGCCGATCCCAGCCCGGGATCCGGCGTCGCCTCCTCGAGATCGCGGCCGCCGATGACGTCGGCCTGCTCGACGTGCACCATCCGCCGCTCGGCCTCGGCGGCCGCGTCGGGCAGCAGGCCGCCGACGTCGGCGACGAGGATATCCTGTTGGGCGGCGATGCCTTCTTCGGCGATCGCCGCCTCGAGCTCCTCGTCCTCGGGCGACTTCGCCTTGCCACCGGCACGTGCGCCGCCGCCGCTGCGGAGCCGCTGGCCGCTGCCCTCCAACAGCTCGAGCAGGTACTCGAGGTCTGAGATGTCCTGCGAGTAGAGGCGGTCGCGCAGGATGCTGATGGTGAAGGCGAGGCCTCCGATGAGGAGGCCGATGACGGTGACAGAGAAGGCGATCTCGAGCTGGTTGGCAAGCGTCGCCGTGTCGTTGTTGGCCAGCGCCTCGAGTGCCGGCGCCAGCGGGATCAGGGTGCCCATCAGCCCGAGCATGGGGCCGACGCGCACCAGTATGCGCGTCTTCTCGAGCCGCTTGATGGTGTAGAACTCGTACTCCTGCAGCAGCTTGAGCGGCTTCTCGGCGAGGCGTTGCCCCTGGTAGTTGCGGATCAGGTCGAAGAGAAAGCGCACCACCACCATCGAGTAGTTGTTCTCCTGCAGATAGCGGTACGCCTTGCGCGGCTGTCCATTGCCGAAGGCCTCGCGCGCGCGCAGGGTGCGGATCTCGAGGGCGTCGAGGTCGCGGTAGCGCACGCGCAGGTAGACCTCGTAGAAGAAGTAACCGAGCTCGACCAGGACCCAGATCAGGCAGACGATGGCCGCGATCAGCACCGGATAGAGCAGGAGCTTCGCGATGGTGAAGATGACCTGCTCTATGTCGTGCGCGAGCCCGGAGGTGTCCATCCGCGCGGGGCTCCTACCGTTTGAGAGTCAGGGCGCTGGAGATGCCGAAGACACGCGCCTTGAACTGCTCCCACGGCGTGCCGCCGCCGAGGAGGGCGCGGCCGTTGCCGGCGCCCTCGAGGGCGGCCGCCTGACGGCGGTGTGCGACGTACGAGACCAGCGCGCCGAGCGGCAGCAGGGCGACGAGCCCGAGGCCGATCCAGCCGGCTGTGCCGGACCCTCCTCCTTGGCCGTTGGCCGCTGCCTGCCCCGTCACGCTCGCCGAGGGCGAGGGCTGGGCGCCGGCGGTGAGGGGTGCGCCCGGCGATGCGCTCGGCGAGGGGCTGAGGGGAGTGCCGGTTACGGTGCCGGGCACGTAGGTTCCGGTGGTGGCGGTGGCGGTCGGAGTCGGCGTCAGAACGCCGGGCGTCGTCGGCGTGGAACCGGTGCCGGTCCCGCCTGAGCTGCTCGGCGGGCGATAGGTCGGAGTCGACGGTGAGGTCGGCGTCGTGCTTGGAGTCGAAGGCGCCGGCGCGGGCACGTTGACGGTGAACGAGCGCGTGCGCGAGAGGCTGTTGCCGGCCCGATCGGCGATGCGGATGATGACGGTGTGGGAGCCGTTCTTGAGCCCCGTGAGCCTGAGGGCGAGCGAGCTCGTCTTGATGGTAGCGGCCTTCGTCTTGTTGACGCCGTCGACGGTGACGCGCACGGCGCTCACCTTGATCCCCGTGCCTCCGACGTTGTCGCCGTAGGTCGCCTTGACGTCGACGGTGCTGGTCTTGAACGTCGGGTGGCCGCTGGGCGAGATGGAGTCGAAGTGCGGCCTGAAGGCTCTGTTCGTCGGGTTGTTGGAGAGGCCGAAGGGGAAGGGCTTCTGGGCCAGGGCGATCACGGCTTGCGTCGTCGTCATCAGGGGGTTCGAGATCGCACCCACGCGGTGCGCGAAGAGCCCGGAAGGCTGCTGCAGGCGGCGCAGGAAGCTGAGTGGGGTGTTGCTGCCCTTGTTCCACGACGACGGCGACTGGCCGCAGGCGACGATGGCCTGGGTGGCCCAGGCCGTCGACTCGGCGTAGCTGCGCCCGTCGGTCGGCATCGACGGGAAGCCGCCGTCACCGCGCTGTGCCGACTTGAGGTAGGCGAGGGCGTCGACGATCACGGGGTTCGACGCGCCCATGCCGGCGCGATTGGAGAACGACGCCCGCAGGGCCATGACGGCCGCCGCCGTGTCGTCGACGTCGCTGGCCGAGCTCGGCTGGCTGCCGAAGCCTCCGTTGCCGTTCTGTTGCGCGACGAGCCAGGTGATGGCGCCGTTGAGGCCGCCATCGGTCTCACCGGCCGCCTTCAGGGCGAGGATTGCCCAGATCGTGGTGTTCACGGTCGCGTACGGGTTGGTCGCAGTCGAGCCTGAGGGAGAGAAAGCTCCGGTCGTCGTATTCTGGTAAGAGTGCAGCTTGGCGACCAAGTCGATGCCCTTGGTACCCGCAGACCAGATGAGGTCGACTCTCCCGGCTGCGATGTACGCGAGCATGACCTTCGCATAGAAAGCGGGTCGGTTGACCAGGCTCGAAGAGCTGCCCGCGGCGGCCTCGAGATCGAGGCCCTGGAGGTAGTCGATGGGGTCCTTGCCGCCCTGGTTCCACGCGACTTCTGCGGACTCTCGCCGGCTGCCGAGATGGCCATGATCGCCCAAGGCGTGATCTGCACGTCGGCGGTCGAGCCCGTGCCGAAGCCGCCCGACGAGAACTGCTTGGCGTGGAGGTAGTCGAGCGCGCGTGTCTGCGGGCTGGCCTGTGCGCCAGCGGGGAAGACGGCAAAGACAACGAAGGCCAGCAGTAGCGCCGGCCATACTCTCCTGGTCACGACAGGTCCTCCAGTCCCACGAAGGTGACGCGGGTCCGGACGCGGAACCGAGCCACGATTCTAACAGCCTGCACGCCGAAAAGGCCAGCAAAGACGGCAGTAGCCGCCACGTGTGCGAGGTCAAACGGCAGGCCCCGCGCGTAGAGCGCGACGAGGGCCGGCCACGAGTGCGCCGTGAAGGCGACGTACATCCAGAGGGTGACGAACCAGTCGAACGCCAGCGCCAGAGCGGCGCCGGCGGCGACGAGCTCCCAGCGGTGCGGCACGCGCCCGCCGCGGCCGAGCAGACCGCCGGCGACGCCGACGCCTCCCCAGGCGAGCATCTGCCAGGGCGTCCAGGGGCCCTGGCCGAAGAAGACGTTCGACACCAGCGCCGATGTCGCACCGACCATGAAGCCGGGGGCCGGTCCGAGGGCGACGCCCGAGACCAGCACGATGAAGGTAACCGGCTTGACGTTGGGCAGAGCCGCGAAGAGTACACGGCTGGCCGTGGCGAGCGCCGCCAGCGAGGCGACCAGCGAGAGTTCCTGGGCGGAGGCGTCGCGGGCGCCGTAGAGGGCCAGCGCGGTGGCCGCGAGAGCGGCCACCGCGAAGAACGATACGGCGCCCCAGTCGACGGAGCCGGGGCTCACAACGGCGTAGACGGCCAGCCCCACGGCGAGCGCGACGAGGCCGGCCAGGACGAGACGGCTGGGCCGCACGGGCAGCGTGGCGAAGAGGCGCGCGAGCGACGCGCGCAGGCCCGTCGGCGCGACCCCGCCTCGCGGCGCGCCGGCGCCCGGACCAGACGCGGCCGGCTGCGTCCTGGCGAGCACGTTCACGACATCCTCCAGCGGAGCTGGTCCTCGTGCAGCGCGCCCGGAAGCGAGTGGCGCAGGAGGCGGTTGAGCTGGGTCGAGAAGAACAGCGACCCGTCGAGCACCTCGGCGGTGGGGCCGTCGGCGAGGACGCGGCCGTCGCCGAGGATCACCACGCGGGTGGCGAAGCGGGCCGCGAACTCGACGTCGTGCGTGACGACGAGCACGCCATGCCCCTCCTGGGCCAGGCGGCGCAGCCTCCTGCCCAAGTCGGTCTTGTGGCCCGGGTCCATGCCGCGCGTTGGTTCGTCGAGGACGAGCAGCGCGGGGTCGCCGACGGCCACCGCGGCAAGCGCGACCCGGGTGCGCTCGCCTCCGGAGAGGTCGCGCGGGTTGCGCGCCAGCAGACCGTCGAGGTCGAAGGCGACGATGGCGCGGGCGAGGAGTGCCTCGCGCTCCTCGCCCGCGCCGACGCCCAAGGCGTCGAGGCTGTAGTCGAGCTCTTCCGCGACCGTGTCCTTCACGAAGTAGTCGTTCGGGTTCTGTCCCAACAGCGCGCAGGAACGCGCCGCCTCGGCGACGGTCAGGTCGCGCACGTCGCGTCCCAGGAGCAGCACCCGGCCCTTGCTTGGACGTGAGAGACCGTTGAAGTGTTTCACCAGGGTCGTCTTGCCGGCGCCGTTCTCGCCCATAAGCGCGATCACCTCGCCGCGGCCGACCTCGAGGTCGATGCCCTCGAGCACGGGCTCATCGCGGTCGTAGCCCGCGACGAGGCCTCTGACGCCCAGGAGCGCGTCGTGTGGGGAGCCGGGCGATGCGACCAGGCCAGCTTCGTCTGGCTCGACGAAGCTCAGCGGCACCTGTTCGCCGGCCGTCGTCTCCTCGAGTATCCGGCGTGCGTCTTTGACGGTCATGGGAAGGCGCCCTCCCAGGGGTCCCCGGCCGTTCATCGTCTGGGCGAAGAGACGCGTGACGGGCGGCAGCAGTTCGCGTCGGCGCCCGGCGGCCCAGAGGGCGAAAGCGTCGGGGTGGTCGTCGCGCACGAGCGCGCCGTCCTCGAGGTAGACCACGCGCGTGGCGAGGTGCAGGCAGCGCTCGACTCGGTGCTCGGCGAGGACGATCGTGGCGCCGGTGTCCTCGGAGAGGCGGCGGACGGCGGCGAGCAGCTCCTCTGAGCTCACGGGATCGAGCTGCGATGTGGGCTCGTCGAGCAACAGGAGGTGCGGCTGGGTCGCGATCACGGCGGCGAGAGCGACCTTCTGCAGCTCGCCTCCCGAGAGGGTGGCGAGCTCGGCGTGACGCAGGTGCGAGAGGCCGAGCGAGATCAGGGCCTCTTCGACCAGGCGGGTGACCGCGTGCGGCTCCACGCCGAGGTTCTCGAGGCCGAAGGCGATCTCGCGCTCGACGGTGGTCATCACGGCCTGGCTCTCGGGATCCTGGAACACCAGGCCGACCTCGCCGGCCAGGTCGCGCGGCTGAGCGTCGCGTGTGTCATGGCCGCCGACGACGACGCGACCGGCGAACGTGCCGCCGTGGAAGTGGGGCACGAGGCCTGCCAGGGCACGCAGCAGGGTCGACTTGCCGCTGCCCGATCCGCCGAGCAGCAGCACGACCTCGGCGGGCTCGAGGGTGAGCGAGACATCGCGCAAAGACGGGTGCTCCCGCCCGGGGTAGGTGTACGTGACGCGCTGTAGCTCGGCCACCCTCATCGCCATGGTCCCCGTGCGCGATCCCAGATCGACGGCAGTGACAGCCAGACGACCGGAAGGACGAAGCAGGCGAGCGTGAACAGCCAGACGGGGTCGAACAGCCCCGGCCAGGGGTCGTCGAGCAACGGGTAGTAGCCGTAGCGGAACAGGCCGGCCACCAGACCACCGACGAGAGCGCAGCCCGCCAGGAGCGCGAGCAGGCCGGTGAGGAGGTCGATCGACCGCCGTCGCCGATCGCGGCGCCAAAAGGTGCGGCCGGGGCGGCCGTAGCCGCGCGCCGCCATCGACTCGGCGATGTCCATAGCGCGCTCGAGACTCTGCGTGGAGAGGGCGGCGAGAAGCGGCAGGCGCGCCGCGATGCGCTCGCGCCTGCCGCCGGCGTCGAGCTCGATGCCGCGCGAGCGCTGGGCGTCGGCGATGCGCCGTCCGTCGCGGCTCAGCACTGGGAAGAGCCGCGTCGCCAGGGAGACGATGAGGCCCGACCGGAACGAGAGGCGCGACAGGAGCTCGAGCTGGTCGTCGGTGTCGAGGACCACAGTGTAGAGGGCGAAGGCGAGCACCACGACCGCGAGGCGCAAGGCCGTGCCGAGGCCGAAGGCGATGCCCTGGATGGTCACCGTGGGATGCCAGAAACCGAGATCGAACTGCCAGAGCACGTCGAGACCGGCGGGGCTGAAGAGCGGGTTGAGGATCGCCAGGAAGAGCCCCGTCGTTAGAGCGATCATCAGATATGGAAGGGCGGCGCGCAGGCGGCCGGCCGTGGCGAGGATGACGAGCTCGAGGACGAAGAGCACGGCGAGCTGCAGCGGATTTCCGATAACCAGGCCGGCCGCCGCCAGCGCCGCCACGTAGGCGAAGCCGGCCACAGGGTGCAGGCGGGCGAGGCCGCGCCGCGGGCGCGGCCTCGCCCGCCTGCCGACCCGCGCGGATCGCTGCGCGCTCGGGCGAGCTGCAGGCCCGGCGACGCGGGGCGCAGCGACCGCGCTGTCGAAACCGGTCACTTGGCCTCCACCATCGGGAGTGCCGCGAGCGGAAGTCGCTCCGCTGGGCAGGTAGAGGGCCACGTGGTGCGCGAGGCTCTCCGGAGTCAGGCCGTTCAGAAGCGCCGGCACATCCTGCGGACCGTTGACGAGGAGGACGAGCAGCTTTGCTTCAGGGCGCGCCGGGTTCGCCGTCGCGAACGCCACACCCGCTGCCGGCGTCCCGGCGGCCCCGGACGCCGCGAGGGGCAGTATCCGTCCCCCAGCGACCTTGGCGAAGACACCGGACGACGGCCCGTAGTCGAGAATGGTGCGCAACCACGGCAGACGCAGTGCGGCGTCGGGTGTGGCGGCGATGACGGCCCAAGTCCGAGGCGGAGACGCGCTCAACGACGATCCATTCGGCGTCTGTTGGCTTGCGGTGCGCAGGCCCGCCGACTGCAGCCAGGCGACGATGGGCGCGCCGAGACCGGCGGGGTCCGTCGAGGCGACCCGGAGCGGATGTCCGGCGAAGGGCGCCGGGAAGGCGTCGAGCGAGACGGGGATGAACATCGCCCCGGCCCAGAGGTGGTAGTCCCACCACACCGTCTCACCGCCGCGCAGCCGCCAGGCGTCGGCGCCCACGTCGGCCATGACGCCGTCGACCCAGTAGAACCAGTCGGCCGCGTTGGCCGAGGAGACCGAGCCAAAGGTCGAGCGCAGGCCATCGATGCCGCTGACGAACTGCCCTCCGTAGCCCGTGTCGACGGTCGCGTGCTCGGCCAGCAGGCGCATGACGGTCATGTCCTTCTTCCACGGCGCGACGGTGTCGACGAGCACCGAGGCGCCGAAGTCGCGCGTGACTACAAGGCGCACCTCGGCGGCCGCGGGCCGGTGGCCCGCGGCCGCCGCAGACGCGGTCTCGGTCGATCCGGAGCGCACGCCGGCGCAAGCCGATGCGGCCACGGCGAGCAGGGCCGGCAGCACGACGAGCGCAAAAGCGTTCCGACGTGTCTTCCATCGCGATCTCACCTGTCGGCCACCCGGGGCGCTGCTTTCCTCGTGTACCCGGACGTCAGCGAGCGGTGACCATCAACGGCACCGTGTCCGAGCGTCCCCAACCGTCGGTTGCGGTAAGGCGCAGGCGATAAGTGCCAGCAGGGACGAGACGCCCGCCGGAGGTGCGCCCGTTCCATGCGATGACCCGTCTTCCGGCGTTCTTCGCCGCGCTGACGGCAGCCAGAAGGACACCGGAACGTGAGCGGACTGTGAGCCGCACGTGCGCTGCCTTCGGGAGATCGAATGCGACGTGCACCGCGTCGACGCCAGGCACGAATGGGTTGGGCCGGGCAACGACGCGAGAGAGCTTGGGTGCCACGGAGACGTTGACGAGGACGCGCGTCGAGCGCACGTACGTGAACTGCGCGTCCGTGGCCTTCTCCGCCCAGACACCAGTGGTGCCGGCCGGAACGGCGTCGACCGTGATGGTGCCGTCCAGCGCGTCGCCGTCAGCGCCGTCGACGTACACCTGGTTGCCGATGTGGAGGGTGGCGCCCGTAATGGCCGGGAACGCGGCCGGCGCGACGACGGTACTCGGGGAGACCTTGAAGCGGTCGGCGTCTGCGTTGCTGTTCGGTGCGCTCAGCGCGTCGCCGACGACGGTGAACGTAGCCGCCTGGCCGGGCAACAGTGCCTTTGAGGGGGCGACGCGCACGACGAGCAGGTAGCTGTCCGGGGTGAAGACCGGGCTCTGGTAGAAGACGACCTTGTCGCCGGCCAGCAAGGTGAAAGTGAAGGCGCCGACGTCGATGTTGGGGAAGCCGGCGCCGTTGACGGCGTACATCCAGGAGTCGAGGCCGGCGATGGCCGACACGTAGTCGCCGCCGAAGCCGGTGACGAAGGTAAAGCCCTTGGGCTGAGCCACCTTGGCCAGGGCCCCCAGGGCGCTCGCATGGGTGACCGGGTAAGTGTTGGCGGGGGTCGCCGAGTCGGTGATGCTGCCCGTGGAGGGCACCGATACGGCCGTCCAAGGCGCGACCTGGTAGGCGCTGGCCTCGACGCGAATCGAGGCTTTGACCGCCGCCGAGGCGGCGGGGACGATCGTGAGCCCTGCGAGAAGGACCAGGATCGTCGCTAGAAGAACTGTGCGTGGTGCCATGTGAGCTCCTTTCCGGGCGCGGGATGTCTCCCTCTCCTCCGTACGAAGCTCCCCTGGAACCGCAAAGACCCCGCCGCTCTCGCGACGGGGTCCTCCATCTCGTACCTGCCGTGCGCTCGAGAACCCATCCGCGTGGGGAGCAGCTTCGCATGGCGGCTTGGCAGGTTTTCTGGCTCCCGGTCGCACCTGAGACTCAACAGCCCCCGGCGTCGGCCGTCGCTACCTTCCCGGGCGCTACGGCCCAGTGGCTCCTCTACAGAGGACTAGCGACGGACGCGACCGGTCACAGCGGCGGGACCGCGCCGGATTCGCACCGGCTTCCCTTTTGTCCGAAGGGCACCGTAGCCGCGCGCCTGTTCGCATTACGCCGCGATGCTACAGCAGCGGCGGGCCCCAGTCCAACACTGTGCCGTTGCCCTCTTGCCGCGCTCTAGACGCTTGTTCCAGAAAGCCTGTGCCTCCCACTGACGATAGCTGGAGACGAAGGGTCCGGCAGGAGAGGGACGAGGACCACAACCGACACCGCGTCATGCGGTGTCGGTGGGCAAGCGTCGAGAGCCCGCCGACGGTGGCGCTGCAAAAGGACGGCGACGCCGACGAGGGCTGGGCGGGACGTGCGGAGGACGAAGGGGCTCCTCGAGGCGGAGGATCCTGGGGAGGACGAGGCGCTCATCTCGCGCCTCCGCGCGGTAAGGCAGCCGCACCTGGGGTGCGGTGTGGGGGGCCGGGGCCGGCCACCGAACGGCGGCCGGCCCCGGTGATGCGACCGGCGCGGCCCCGGCTCCAAGGAGCCGGGGCCGCGCCGGCTCCCGGTCCTGTCCTAGAGGATCTATGAGGATCGCGGCCTCCCGGCGGCGATGCGGGTTGAACTGCGTCGCAAGGGCCTCGCCGACACCCGACCGAAACAGTGCTTTGCAGGGGCGGACGCGCGTCCGGAGAAAGCGTTACTCGGACGGCGTTGTATCCTAGACGCGCCATGCCCGGACTGATATCGCTCGTCATACCGGTCTACAACGAAGCCGGCAGCCTTGAGCCTCTCATGGAGGAGATCGCCGCGGCTCTGCCGCCGACGGGTCACCCGTTCGAGGTGGTCTTTGTCGACGACGGCTCGACCGACGGCTCGTTCGCCGTCATGGAGAAGCTCGCCGCGGCGAATCCCACCGTGCGCGCGCTCAAGCTGCGGCGCAACTTCGGCAAGGCCGCGGCTCTAGCGCACGGCTTCACCGATGCGAGGGGCGAGATCATCGTCACGCTCGACGGCGACCGCCAGGACGACCCCGCCGAGATCCCCAAGCTGCTCGCCAAGCTCGACGAGGGCTACGACCTCGTCTCGGGGTGGAAGCAGCGCCGCCAGGACCCGCCGACCAAGACGATCCCCTCGCGCTTCTTCAACTGGACGGTGCGCAAGACGACTGGGATCCCGCTGCACGACTTCAACTGCGGCCTCAAGGCGTGCCGCCGCGAGGTGGTGCAGAACATCAACGTCTACGGCGAGCTGCACCGCTACATCCCCGTGGTCGCCAGCGACCGCGGCTTCAGGGTGGGCGAAGTCAAGGTGGCCCACCGGCGACGCTCGGCGGGACGCTCCAAGTACGGCGCGCGACGGTACTTGCGCGGCTACCTCGACCTTTTGACTGTACTCTTCCTCGGTCGTTACCAGCACCGGCCGTTGCACCTGTTCGGCGGCCTCGGCACCCTGGTCTTAGTGATCGGCGTGCTCATTGACATCTACCTCACCGTCGACAAGCTGGCCTTCGGGCACGCCATCGGCCAGCGGCCGCTCTTCGTGCTCGGCAATCTGCTCATCGTGGTCGGCGTGCAGTTGCTCTCCCTCGGCCTGCTCAGTGAGCTCATCACGAGCGGGCGCGCGCGCTCCGGGCGCGAGCGCTACGAGGTCGCGCGCGAGGTCGACTTCCGCACCGTCTTCGAGGACACGACCGGCGTGCATAGCACGCCGGCGCAGCTCCCGTCGGGCAGCACGCTGGCGGAGGGCGGCGTGACGCCGCCGACGGCGAAGCCGGCGTCGGCGGCGTCACAGCCGGGCGACGCGCCGCGGGCGAGGCGCTCCGGCGGCGCCTGACGGTGGCGTTGCGCGCCGCCAGGCTTTTCGACGCCGGTCCCCGGCACACGGTCTGACGATGTCCGCCGTGACCTCTCGCGGCGCCACCTGACGATGCCCGTCAGCGTCGCCTACTTCGGCACCTACGACCCCGCCTACCCGCGCAACCGCGTGCTCATCGAGGGACTGCGCGCCGCCGGCGCCACGGTGACCGAGTACGACGCGCCGCTGTCGGCGGAACTGACGGCGGCGCGTCTCGCGAGCGTCGCGGGCGCGGGCGAGCTCGCCGTCGAGCTCGGCCGCGCCCACCTGCGTCTGGCGCGCATGCACCCCGACTGGGCGTCGGCCGACGTGGTGCTCGTCGGCTATCCCGGCCACCTTGTGGTGCCCTTCGCTTGGGCGGTGGCGCGTGTGCGCCGCGCCCGACTCGTCTTCGACCCGCTCGTCTCGTTGCACGACACGTTCGTCGGCGATCGACGGCTGGTCGGCGGCGCCGGCTTGGCGGCGGGCGCCGCGAGCGCCGTCGATCGCCTCGCCTTCGCTCTCCCGGACCTGGTGCTCGCCGACACGGCGGCGCACGCGCGTTTCTACGCCGGCGCCTTCGGGCGGGCGGAGCGTGGGCTCGCCGTGGCGCCGGTCGGGGCGCTGCCGGTGGCCGGGGCCACCGGCAGCGCCCGCGACCTCGGGCCCGACGAGCCCCTCGTCGTGTTCCAGTACGGCAAGTGGAGCCCCTTGCACGGCGCCGGCGTCGTGGTCGGAGCCGCCGAGCTGTTGCGCGACGAGCCGTTCCGCTTCGTGCTCGCCGGCGAGGGACAGCTCTCCTCGGAGTTGCGTGCGCGCATCGGCGGTGCGGGGCTCGAGAACGTCGAGTGGACGGGCATGCTCCCCGCCGACGAGCTGCGCGCGCGCACGCTCGCCGCGGACGTCTGCATCGGCGTGCTCGGCGCCACGGAGAAGGCGGCGCGCGTCGTGCCCAACAAGGTCTACGACGCGTTGGCAGCCGGCCGCCCGATCGTGACCGCCGACTCGCCGGCGGCGCGCGAGGCGCTCGTCGGCGGCGAGTCGGCGCTGCTCGTGCCGGCCGGCTCGGCGGAGGCGCTCGCCGCGGTGCTGAGGCGCCTGCGCGCCCGCGGTGAGCGCCTCTATCTGGGCCGCAACGCCTTGGCTCTCTACCGCGAGCGCTTCACGCCGGAGGCGATCGGCGGCGACCTCCTGACGCGCCTGGAGCAGCTCGTCGTCGGCTCGCCCGCCGCCGCGCGTCCCACGGCGGCGGAGGATCCCCGGTGAACAGGCGATTCCTCCTCCGGCTCGCCCAGGCCGCCGTCTTCGCGGTGGTCGCGGCCTTCATCGTCGCGCGGCTGGCGAGCTCGTGGGACACCGTCACCACCTACTCGTGGCGCCTGAGCGCCGCGCCTCTGGCGGCCTCCGTCGCGTTGTTCCTCGTCTTCTACTGGCTCAACGGGCTCGCCTGGTGGCTGCTCGTGCGCGGCTTCCGCCTGCGCGCCGGCCTGCACGACAGCGTCGCCGTGTGGGGACAGTCGATCCTGGCGCGCTACGTACCCGGCAACGTCTTCATGTTCGTCGGCCGTGCCCTGCTCGCCCAGCGTCGCGGTCTCGCTCTGGAGCCGATCGGCGCCGCCATGATCTACGAGCAGGCGCTCGCCTTCGCGGCCGCGCTTGTGACCGCGGCCGCGCTCTTCCCCTTCGCCCACGATGAACCGGCGGCGGCACTCTGGGGACTCGTGGGCATCCCGGTGATCCTCGTGGCGTTGCACCCGCGCGTCTTCTCGCCGGTCGTCGGCCGTGTGCTGCGCATGCTGCGCCGCCCCGCGCTCGAGGTCGTGCTGCCCTATGGCACCGTGCTTGCGCTGCTCTGTCTCTACATCGTCGTCTGGCTCGTCGCCGGCGCCGCGGCGTACGCGTTCGCGGCGGGGGTGACGGACGCGGGGCGCGACGCTCTCGTGCCGGTGACGGCCGGGTACGCGCTGGGGTTCGTGGCCGGCATGGTGGCCTTCGTCTTTCCCAGCGGACTCGGGGTGCGCGAGGCGGTGCTGGCCGCGACCCTGGCGGGCTCGCTGCCGGCCGGGGTAGCCTTGGCGTGGGCGCTGCTCCTGCGTCTCTGGCAGACCGTCGTCGAGCTCGTCTTCGTGGCGCTGGCGACCGGTCTTGCGCGCTTCAAGGACGGGACGACGCCCGAGGAGCAGACGCTCGTCGAACCCGGGGGACGCGAGACGTGACGCAACGGCGAGAGGACTCGGCGTGACGAAGAGGACGGGGGCGATGGCGGCGCGGCGCGTCGGCGGCGCGCCCGCCGCCATCGCCCCCTCCGGCACCGCGGCGGTCGCCGACGACGCGCCCGACGGCGCCGCTCTCGACTCCGCCGAGGTGCGCCGTTTCGGCTGGTGCGTGCTCGCGTTCGCTCTCGCGGTCGCCGCCGTCCTGAGCCTGCTCTCGATCCAGCTCTACAACGGCTTCGCCTTCGGCCGCTACGACATGGGCAACATGGTGCAGGCGGTCTACAACACGGCGCACGGGCACGTGCTCGAGGTCACCGGTGCCGACGGCAAGCAGTTCACGCGCCTGGGCGCCCACGTCGACCCGATCCTCGCTTTCTTCGCCCTGCCCTGGCTCGTCTGGCCGAGCCCCAAGATGCTGCTCGTGCTGCAGGCCGTGATCGTCGCTGCTAGCGCGTGGCCGGCGTACCGTCTGGGGCTGCGCTTCTTGAAGGACGTGAGGGCGGCGGCGCTCTGCGCCGCCGCCCTCCTCCTCTACCCGCCCCTGCAGTTCACTGTGCTCAACGAGTTCCACCCCATCACGCTGGTCATCCCACTGCTTCTCTTCGCCTTCCTCTACCTCGAGGAGGACCGGGTGTGGCGTGCGCTGCCCTTCCTCGTGCTCGCGGCGATCTGCAAGGAGGACGTGCCCCTCGTCATCGTCCTCATGGGCGGCTACTTCGCGCTGCGCAAACGTGCCTGGTGGCCGCTCCTCATCAGCGCGGCGGCGGCCGCCTACTTCCTCCTCGCGGTACTGGTCGTGATCCCCCACTACAACCCCGGGGGGAGTCCGTTCATCAACCGCTACACGCCGACGGGCTCGACCCCGGGCGACGTGGTGCGCGAGCTGCTGGGCCACCCCACGACGACGGCGGGCAAGCTCTTCGGCTGGTCGAACGTCCACTACCTGCTGCAGCTCCTCTGGCCGTTCGCCTTCATGCCGGTGCTGAGCCCTCTCACGGCGCTGATCGCGCTGCCGGAGTACCTCCTGAACGGACTCTCCACGGTCACCTACCAGCGCTCGATCGCCTTCCACTACGTGGCCGCCGAGGTGCCCTTCCTCTACGCGGCCGCGGTGCTCGGCATCGCCCGCCTGCACCGCTGGCTCGTGCGCGGTGTGGGCCCGTGGAAGGTCAAGGAGCGGGACGGCAAGAGCCCAGAGCAGCGGCGGTCCCTGATCGGCGTCGAAGGCCTCGCCCTCGTCGTCCTTGTGGTCTCGGTGGCCGCCAACTACTTCATGGGACCGCTGCCGCTCTCGCTCCCGGGGGCGAGGTATTCGGGCGCCGCCTACCGCGTGCCAAGCCACGCGAAGGCCCTCACCGGAGCCGTGCGCATGATCCCAAGGGGAGTGACGGTGAGCGCGGAGAACGACGCCGGCTCGCAGCTCTCCGACCGGCGCGTCATCTACGTCTTCCCCTACATGGACGAGGCGAAGTACATCGTCGTCGACGACAGGAAGCCCTTCTGGTTCGACAAGCCGAACGCCGCGCTGCACAGCCAGGCGCTGGGGCAGTTGGTGCTCAACCAGGCTTACCAGTCGGTGTACGCGCTTGACGGCGTCTACGTCTTCAAGCGCGTAAAGTAGCGCTCGCCCCCGCCCGCTGTTCTCCAGCTTGCGACGCCCCTCCAGTCGCCCCACTACCCGTGTAGAACTCGTGGGTGCGGGGAGAATCTAGGCCAAACCACCTGAAAGGACCTTGGCATGGAACTCGGGATGATGGGTCTCGGCCGCATGGGCGCCAACATGGCCTTGCGGCTTACGCGCGCCGGCCACGGCATCGTCGGCTACGCGCGTCATTGGGAGACGGTGCAGCGCGTCTTGGATGAAGGGGCCATCGGGCGCGGGGCGCACTCGCCCGAAGAGCTCGTCTCCATGCTCACGCCGCCGCGCGTGGTGTGGTTGATGGTGCCGGCCGCCTCCGTCGACGCGACGCTCGACCTGCTCACGCCGCTCCTCTCGGAGGGCGACACCGTGATCGACGGGGGCAACTCCTACTATCGCGACGACATCCGGCGCGCCAAAGAGCTCAAAGCGAAGGGCCTGCATTACCTCGACGTCGGCACCAGCGGCGGGGTGTGGGGCCTCGAACGGGGCTACTGCCAGATGATCGGCGGCGAGCCCGAGGTGGCCCGGCGTCTCGACCCCGTGTTCGCGGCTCTCGCCCCCGGCGCCGCCGCGGCGCCGCGCACCCCCGGCCGCGAGCAGGCAGGCGGGACGGCCGAGCAGGGCTACCTGCTCTGCGGTCCCAACGGCGCCGGGCACTTCGTGAAGATGGTGCACAACGGCATCGAGTACGGTCTCATGGCCGCCTACGCGGAGGGCTTCAACATCCTGCGTCACGCCAACATCGGCAAAGAGGAGGCCGTCGTCGACGCCGAGACGGCACCGCTCTCCGACCCCGACGCTTATCGCTACGATCTCGACCTTAAGGACATCGCCGAGGCCTGGAGGCGCGGCAGCGTGGTCGCCTCGTGGCTCCTCGACTTGAGCGCCGCCGCCTTCCTCAAGAGCCCGCAGCTCGAGGAGTTCGGCGGGCGTGTGGCCGACTCGGGCGAGGGGCGCTGGACGATGCACGCCGCCATCGACGAGGGCGTGCCGGCGCCGGTTCTGGCCACCGCGCTCTTCGAGCGGTTCTCGTCGCGCGGGCACGCCGAGTTCGCCGACAAGCTGCTCTCGGCCATGCGCCTCGAGTTCGGGGGGCACGTCGAGAAGAAGGGCTAGGGGAGTAGGTCGGGCGGCCGGCCGGAGGGGAGGGATGGACGCTGCGATGGCCGAGGTGGAGGTCTTCGCCGAGCCGGCGGCGGTGATGCTCGCGGCGGCGGAGCAGGTGGTCGAGGCGGCCACGACAGCGGTCGCGGCGCGCGGACGGTTTGCGGTCGCCCTGTCGGGCGGCTCGACGCCGAAGGCGCTCTACGAGCTGCTGGCGACCGACGAGTACGCGCGCCGCATCGACTGGCCTCGCGTGCACGTCTTCTTCGGCGACGAGCGCTGCGTGCCGGCGTCGGATCCGCAGAGCAACGAGCGCATGGCGCGCGTCGCCCTGCTCGACCGGGCGGCGCTGCCGCAAGAGAACATCCACCCCATGCGTTGCGCCGACGATGCGACGGGGGCGGCCGCCGCGTACGAGCGCGAGCTGCGCTCGTTCTTCGCGGCGGCCGCCCCCGTCGGCGGCGCTGCCGCCGACCCAAATGCGCAGAGCGGCGGCACCACCGCAGACGTCGAACCGCCCCGCACCTTCGACCTCGTCTTGCTGGGCTTGGGCACCAACGGCCACACCGCCTCCCTGTTCCCCGGCCTCTGCGCGGTGCGGGAGACGAGGCGCTGGGTCGTCGCGGAGTACGTGGCCGAGGTGGGCCAGTGGCGGATGACACTGACGGCGCCGGCCATCAACGCCGCGGCTGCCATCACCTTCATCGTGACGGGGGCCGAGAAGGCGGCCGTGCTGCGGCGCGTGCTCGAGGGCCGGCGCGACGTGAACGTCACGCCGGCCCAGGCCATCGCGCCGCATGCCGGCGGTCGCCTGCGCTGGCTCGTTGATGCCGCCGCGGCCGCAGGCCTGAAGGAGGCGGTGTCGCCGTGAGCGATCAGAACGGTATCGGTGCAGGTGGCCGTGGCCCGGCGGCCGACCCTGCCGAGGTCGAGCGCCTTAAGCAGGCCGCCGCCGAGGCCGGCGCCGAGCTTGTCGAGTCCGCCACCGTCGTCGGCCTCGGCGGCGGCACGACGGTGCTCTACGCGGTGCGCCGCCTTGCGGAGCGGCTGCACTCGGGCGAGCTCCACGATGTGCTCTGCGTGTCTTCGTCGCGCGTCACGACCGACGAGGCCCTGCATCTCGGGCTGGCGCTGACGACGCTCGAGCAGCGCCCGCGGGTCGACCTCAGCATCGACGGCGCCGACGAGGTCGATCCGCGCCTCGACCTGGTGAAGGGAGGCGGGGGAGCGCTGCTGCGGGAGAAGGTCCTCGCCCAGGCGAGCCGGCGCGAGGTGATCGTCGTCGACGGCGGCAAGCTGGTCGAGCGGCTGGGCTCGACACGTCCGGTGCCGGTTGAGGTGGCGACCTTCGGCTGGCGCGCGCAGGCTCTCTTTTTGGAGTCACTAGGGGCGCGCGTGACGCTGCGCGAGAACCGCGACCGCTCCCCGTTCCTTACCGAGCAGGGCAACCTGATCCTCGACGCGCGGTTCGGGCCGATCGACGATCCCCGCGCGCTCGCCGCCGAGCTCGAGCGGCGCGCGGGGATCGTCGAGCACGGTCTCTTCCTCGACCTCACCGACGAGGTGATCGTCGCCGACGCGGCCGGACTGCGCACGCTGACACGCAAAGAGAGCTGAGGCCGGCCCTTTCAGCGGAGAACGAAGGGCTCGCCCAGCCACGTCGTCCCGACCGGGAGCGGCCTACCTCGCGCACGTTGGGTCATCGTCTTCCGCGCACCTTCGCCCGCGCCGAACACCTACGCCACCCAGCTGAACATGCCGAACTTCGCCGCCAGCAGGATCGAGCCGGCGATGAAGATGCCCGTCACCCAAGCGTGTGCCCGGGGCCGGTCGCGCGTGAGTAGCGCCAAGGTGATGAACAGCGGGAAGGCGGCGAGGACGAAGCGCGGCATCGACATCAGCGGCTGGTAGTGAGCGGGGAAGAAGAGCGGAAAGACGACCATCGCCAGGGCGAACGCCGTGTACGGCACGGGCAGGCGCGTGGTGCCCTTCCAGAGGAGGAAGATGGCGAAGGCCACGGCGCCCAGGGCGACGAGGTTCGCCACCGCGAGCGGTACCTCCGCCCCCGGGTTCGGCGCCGGCCAGAGAAGGGGCGCGCCTGGCCCCCACAGCAGCCTGATCACGCCCCGGAAGCTTGCCTCGGCGCCCTGCCAGAGGGCGAAGTTGGGCGGCGCGATGAAGCGCCGCCACTGGTCCTGGACGCGCGCGAACAGCAGCGGGCTGTGGAAGCCAAGGCTCAGGTAGGCCATCCATACCATGAGGCCCTCGGGGATCATGAGCAGCGACGCTGCCTTGGCGTCGGTCCCCCGTAGGCTGTAGCCGCGGCCGCGGAAGTAGTAGAGGGCCATGGGGATCAGCAGCATCACTCCGGTGCTGCGCGTCAGCGTGGCGGCCAGACCGGCGAGACCGGCGAGCCTCCAGCGGCCGGAGCGCGACCAGGTGAAGCAGGCGAGTCCCAGCAGCAGGAACAGCGACTCGCTGTAGACGGCCTGGAAGAAGAAGGCGGTCGGGAAGAGGGAGATGTAGAAGACCGACAGGTACGCCGTTCTGTGGTCGAACTCCGCTTCGACGAGCCTGTAGAGAAGCACCATGGCACCCACGTAGCACGCCAGCGAGAAGACGATGCCGGCGATAACGAGGTTGTTGTTGAACGCCACGCCGACCCAGCGCAGCAGGAGGGGGAAGAGGGGAAAGAAGGCGACGCTGCCGTCGTTGCTCGCGTAGCCGTTGACCGCGATCTTGATGAACCAGACGCCGTCCCAGTGCGCCCAGGGGTTGAGGAAGTCGCCCAGGATGCCGTGGAACACCTCGGCCCGGCGCGGATAGCGCAGCGCCCAGGAGGCGGGGTTGACGCCAAGGAGGGTGACGGCGACGCCTGCGGCCGCGAAGGTGAGCAGGCGCGCGAGGCCGGCGACCACCAGGGCACGTTTGAGCGAGTAGGGCGAGGCGGCCACGACGGCGATCTCGCGATCGCCGGCGGCCGCCTCGGCGTGCGCGCTCTCGGACTCGATGGAGCCGTCGGTCATGAACTCCTCGTCCTCTTCGCGTCGGTCCTCAGGCCGGTCAATCCTATAGGTGCGATGACGCAGGCCGTGAGCGGCAAGGCAGGCCGTGAGCGGCACGCTGGGGCAACCTTCAGGAGTCGGGCCGACCCCTCCTCCACCCACCTTTGGGCAGCGAGGCGCTCACCGGCACGGTGATGTCGGCTCTAGGGCGACGAGGACTGTGACGGAGTGGGCTCCGCTGAGGGCTCGCCGCCGCCACCCCCCGGGATGTCGTCTCGCACGTCGTAGAGGACTTCGCCGCTGTGGTAGTCGAGCATGGCGACGATCGTCGTCTGGTTGGGGTCCGGCTTGTCGATGCTGCCCGAGACCTGCCAGACGAAACGGTACGGAGGCGTGATGGTGGTCGTGACCGACTGCGAGCCGACGTCGTGGGTGAATGTGTACGGCTTGCCCTTGGGAAGGAAGAGCAGGCGCACCTCGTGGGGGTCGACCCCGGATCCGGCGAAGAGCGAGATGGCGCTGCGCAGGGCCTGGCCCGATGTCTTGAGCTGTGAATCGCCGGGCACGGTGAGCGCCGTGTAGATGAAGGCCCAGCTCCGCCATGGATGGGTGAGGAAGGAGCGGTTCTGGCTCGCGGCCGTGTAGCGGAAGGCGACCAGGGAGGGCAGGTAGAAGACGATCGCCGCCACGACGACTATGACGAGCACCCAGAACGCGCGGCTGCGGCTTCGGAACATACGCGGCTCCTCCCGACCGGAGTATTCGTCATCGCTTCGGAACGTGTCAAACGAGGGGCGCGCGGCGGGGCTGCCGTGTGGCAGCCCCGCCGCGCGCCCCTCGAGGCAGCGCTCCGACGTCCCTCAGAGCTCCCGCCAGTAGAGGTCGGGTACGACCGAGGCTCCCGCGAAGGTCTCGCGCGCCGACGCCTGCTGCTGCTGGTAGTAGGCCTCGTCCATGAGCGGGTTCAGGTGGATGAGGAAGAGCTCGCCTGCTCCGGCATCGGCAGCGACCTGCGCCGCCTGGCGAGCCGAGCTGTGCGCCTTGTAGGCGCGCGCCACGAACTCCTCCTTGCCCGGCTGCTTGTCCTCCACGCCGTCGATCCAGGTCTCGTGCAGGAGAAGGCGGACGCCCTTGGCGAACTCGGCCGTGGCGGGGTCGTAGACGGTGTCGGTGGCGAGCACGAAGGCGTCGTCGACGCGGTAGGCGACCGTCGTGTCGGGGTGGCACTGCTGGCGCACGCGGACCTCGTGGCCGGCGACGTCGTTGGCGCCCTCTTTCAGGGAGTCGAGCGTGAGACCCGGAAGATCCAAGGAGCCAGGGTTGTAGGGATGCCGGATGAGCTCTCCGACGCCCTTCTCGATGTCGACGCCGTTGACGGACGCCTCGGGAGCGTGGATGTGCAGGACTCGTCCGGCGAAGAGCGCCGGCAGGTAGGCGAGGCCGCAGACGTGGTCGAGGTGGTAGTGGGTGAGGAAGAGGTGGAACTCCTTGGCGCGCTGCAGCATCGCCGAGGCAGGCGGCTCGACCAGGCGACCGAGGCCGGTGCCGGCGTCGAAGATGAGTAGTCGCTCGCCATCCTCGACCGCGATGCTGGTCGTCTCGCGGCGCTGTGTGGGGATCCACCCTTGCGTGCCCAGCATGGTCAGTCTCACGTGGTGCGCCTCCTGGGTCATGGTATTTCGTAGCAGGAACTGCATGCCTATACCCTCTGCGGCTGCCGTGAACGCACGGACCGCATCCTGCCCAGTCATCGGCCCAGCGCATGCTCGACGTCGATGAACTAGTTGGGCGCCGATCTCTGGAAGCTCCCGGCACGCTGGCCTCAAGTGAGAACCTTGGTCATGAGGTCCGCGGCGGTCAGGCTTCGGCTCACGGCATTGGGCACACCCGGGGGCCGTAAGTCGGGGCTCTAGGCCGTTCTGTGCCCGAGTTTCTAGCGACGGCTTCAGCCGGGCTTCCGTTTGGCTCACGCAGGTCTACGAGTCAGCATAGCCGCGAACGGGGCGGGGAAGCTCTTTTGTCACGTCCTCGGCTTGCCTACATCCCTACGGCGCCCCCCATGTCGTCGGTGATCGTCTGGCGGACCTCGTTGAAACCCTGCCAGGGATCAGTCTCCAGGTTGGCGAGCCGACGGCGCATGTTGCCCACGGTGTACTGGTCGGGGCGCAGCTTCGGTGAAAGCTCCTCCCAGCGCAGGGGGGTCGAGACCGGCGCGCCCGGCCGGCGTCTGGTCGAAAACGCGGTGACGTAGGTGGCGCCGCGGCCATTGCGCAGGTAGTCGATGAAGATCTTGCCTGTGCGCTTCTTGAGCGCCATGGTGGAGACGTAGTGCTCGGGGTCGGCGCTCACGATCGCCTCGGCGAGCGCCTTGGCAAACGCCTTGACCTCGTCCGTGGGGAGCGTCGGCTCGATGGGCGCGACCACGTGCAGCCCCTTGCCGCCCGTCGTCTTGAGGAAGCTCCGCAAGCCGAGGCCGCCGAGCAGACTGCGCAGCAAGCGCGCCCCTTCGGCGACGCGCGCGAAGGGCAGCTCGGGGTCGGGGTCGAGGTCGAAGCAGAGCTGGTCGGGAGATTCCACCGCCTCGATGCGCGAGCCCCAGATGTGGAACTCGAGCGCTCCCATCTGCACCAGCGACAACAGGCCCGCGAGCGAGTCGATGGCGAGGTACTCGACGAGCTCGCCGCCCTCACGGATCGGCAGGCGCATGATCGTCTCCGGGAAGCTTGGTGCGGCGTGCTTCTGGAAGAAGCACGCCTCGGCACGGCCCTCGGGGCAGCGCACGATCGTCAGCGGCCGGCGCGCAACGTAGGGGAGCATGAACTCGGCCACGTCATCGTAGTAGCGCGCTACCTCCAGCTTGGTGAGGCCGATGTCGGGATACATCACGCGCTCGGGGTTGGTTATGGCCACGCCACCGACGACCTCGTAGCGCTCGCCCTTCTTAAGCCTGCGTGTGCGGATGGGCTCGCCGGCGGGAGCGCCCGGCTCGGCCGTCTTGCGCGACTCCCCCGCCGGGGGACGTTCCCCGGGCGTCCTCTTGCCGGCCGGCGCCTCTCTCGCGGCCGCTCGCGGCCGCTCTTTCTGCGCCGGCCGCTTCTTGCCCGTCGCCTGGGGAGCGCGTCGCCCTGCGCTCTCGACGGCCGTCGCCTCTGCCCTCGGCAACGCGTCGGGCGGCGGCGCGAACGGCTGCAGGGCAGCCGTTCGCGCCGCCGCCCTCTCGGGCACAACGTCGCTGGCGGGCTTGTCGAGACGCAGACCCTCGAACGACGGGTGGCGGAACATGCCGCGGCCGTTCCACGAGAGGTACTCGATCTCGGCCACGAGGTCGGGACGCACCCACTGCACGCCGGCGACCTCGCGGCCCTGCGGCGCGTCGATGAACGGCGTCTCGTCGCGCTGCAGCTGGTCGAGCCGCGCGCGCAGCTCGCGCATCGACTTCTCGTCCCAACCCGTGCCTACGCGCCCGGCGTAGCGCAGCGGCCCGGCCGCCTCCTCGTGGAAGCCGAGCAGGAGCGCGCCGACGCCGCCGGTCGTCTGGGCGCGTTCGGTGAAGCCGCCTATCACGAACTCCTGGCGCTGCAGGCACTTCACCTTGAGCCAGTCGCGCCCGCGGCCGGGCCGATACGGCGCGTCGCGGCGCTTGGCGATCGAACCCTCGAGGGCAAACTGGCACGCCTGCGCGAAGAACTCGTCCCCGCGCCCTTCGACGTGATCGACATAGCGCACGCGACCAGTCTCGCCGAAGCGCGCAAGGAGGCGCCTGAGCGCCTCCTTGCGCGCGTACAGCGGGCTCTTGGTCAGGTCGTAGCCGTCGAGGTGGAGCAGATCGAAGACATAGTAGACGATGCGCCCTTCGGGGTCGGTGCCGCTCTGCAGCGCGCTGGCCAGCTTGAGGAAGCTCGTGCGCCCGTCGGGCTTCACGTACACGACCTCGCCGTCGAGCAGCGCGCGCCTGGCGGGCACCTCCTCGACGGCGTCGATCAGTGTCGGGAAGTGATCGGTCCAGTTCGCCCCGCGGCGCGTGAACAGCGTGGCCTTGGCCCCCTCGAGGCGGCTCATCACGCGGTAGCCGTCGAACTTGATCTCGTGGATCCAGCCGTCGCCGACGGGCGCCTCGGGGACCAGAGTGGCGAGCTGGGGCTCGACGCGGTCGGGGAGCGGCGCCCTGCGCGCGCCGGGGATCTTCGCCGGATCGAGGAGCGCCTCGAGGCGCCGCCTCTTGGGCGCCGGCCGTGCGGCCTGCGCCTGCTGCGCCTTGAGGCGCGCCACGACCTCCGGCGGCTGCTCGCCGGGCGCGTCGCCGTCCGTCCTCCACACGCGGTCGGCCTCGGCGGCGATCTCCTCCATCGATCGGCCGCTCTTGACGCTCTCGGGACGCCGCCCGGCGACGTCAGCTTCGCCTGCTTCGCGCGCCTCGTCGTCGCGCTCCTTGAAGAGCAGCCAGCTCTTCTTGTCGTCCTCCTCGCCGCGCCGGGGGCGCAGGCGGACGAGCATCCAGCGGCCGCGCAGCTTCTCCCCCTCGAGACGGAACTTGAGCTGCCCCTCACGGCAGGACTTCTCGGGGTCGGCCGCCGACTCAGCCTCGGGGTACCAGTGACCGTGGTCCCAGACCATGACGGTGCCGCCGCCGTACTCGCCTTTCGGGATCACGCCCTCGAAGTCGGCGTAGTCGAGCGGATGATCCTCGACCTGCATGGCGAGGCGCTTCACCTCGGGATCGAGGCTCGGCCCCTTCGGCACGGCCCAGCTCTTGAGCACGCCGTCGAGCTCGAGCCTGAAGTCGTAGTGCAAGGCGCGAGCGGCGTGCTTTTGGATTACGAAGAGGTTGCCCTCGCCGCTCGACTTGACCTGGGGTCCGGGCTCGGGCGTCTCAGTGAAGTCGCGCTTCTTGCGGTACTCCTCGAGCGCCATGCCGCCGTCCGCGCGGTTACGCGCTCTTGCTTCGCTTGCGCGCCGGAGTGTTGCGCGCCGCCGGCTTCCTCGCGGCGGGCTTCGCCGCCGCCCGGGACGCCTTGCCGTCGGTGCCCGTCGCGGCCTCCTCGGCCTCGGCTGCGACCTCGTCGGTCCCCTGCGGCCCGTGCGCCTCGGCGATGCTGCGCTTGAGCAGCGCCATGATGTCGACGACCTTGCCCTCGCCGGGTGCCGGCACCTCGGCGACCGGTGCCGTCGCTGCGGGCGCGCCCGATGCAGCCTTCTCATCGATGAGGCGCAGAACGTCGTCGCGGAAGGTGTCGCGGTACTGCTGCGGCTCCCAGGTCTCGGTCATGGCGTCGACGAGCTGCTGGGCCATGGCGATCTCGGGCTTCTTGAGGCCGAGCGCGGCGAGGTCGTCGCCGGGCACGTCGATGTCGGCAGGGTCGCGCAGCTCGTAGGCGTAACGCAGGACCTCGAGCACCATCACCGGCCCTCTCGCGAACACGGCCGCCAGGTACTGCTTGGTGCGGATCACCACCGTCGCGATCGCCACGCGCTCGGTCGCCCGCAGCACGTCGCGCAAGAGTGCGTAGCCCTTCTTGCCCGAACCGATCGGCCCCAGGTAGTAAGGCTTGTCGAAGTAGGCGACGTCGATCTCGTCGGCCTTGACGAAGCCGAGAATGTCGACCGTCTGGCTCGCCTTGGGGTTGGCGCTCGCGATGTCGTCGTCGCTCAGGATCACGTAGTGGCCATCCCCCATGTCGTAGCCGCGGACGATGTCCTGCCAGTCCACCTCCTGGCCCGTCTCCTCGTCGACGCGGTGCATGCGCACGCGGTGGCCGGTGGACTTGTCGAGTTGGTTGAAGCGCAGTTCCTGGCGGCTCTCGGCCGCGTACAGCGCGACGGGAATGTTGACCAGCCCGAAGCTGATAGCGCCCTTCCAGATCGATCTCGGCATGGTGTTCTCCAGATGTTCGGTGAGGCTCCCGCTGCTTTTCGTCGCGAATAGCCGCTATACGGCAGAAGCATCCCTCGAATTGCTAAAATGCTAACGACGGTGGCCGTCGCCGACGGGCCGCCTCGGGAGCCGTCGCCCTGAGCGGCCGGAGGGGATCCGATGGATTCACTGCTCGCAGACGCAGCCCGCACCGTGACGCTCGACGAACCGTACCGCACCCTCTGGGAACCGCTCCTCGACCCCCTTGTGCCCGCTGTGGAGGCACGCGAGCCGGCCGGCTTCCTCGCCGCCGTCGAAGCGCAATCGCGGCTCCTTGGGCAAGCCGGCGACGTCGGCCTGCGCGACGTCTTCGAGGGCCTGGAGGGCGGCATCGAGGCCCTGCGCAGCGCCGTGCTCTCACGGGAGCAGACGGCGCGCGCCGAGGAGATCGCCGGCAGCCTCCTGCGCCTCGAGGGCGAGTCGATGGTCCGCGCTGGCGTCGGCTACGCCGAGGGCCTCGAAGAACGTGTCGATGCCCTCTCGCAGCAGATCGAGAGCCTGTCGCCGGTCGACGTGCTCACGGGGACCATGAAGCCGGTCGAGCTCGAGAGCCAGCTCGTGCTCGAGATCAACCGCTGCCAGCGTATGGACCTCTCGCTGGGCGTGGCCGCGCTCGTGGTCGACGGCCACGCCGACCTCGCCAAGCGCGACGGGCGCGAGGCGGCCGATGCCGAGCTGCGGCGTGTGGGAGCCGTCTTGCGCGAGAGCCTGCGCCGCTACGACAGCATCGGCCGCCTCGAGGTCAACGAGTTCATCGCCGTGCTCCCCGACGTCAGCCGTAGCGGACTCGCCAGCGCCATGGAGCGCCTGCGTCGACAGCTCGAGGACAAGGACGGGCGGCCCGACATCGTGCGCTTCCTCTTCGCTCTGCTGCACCTCGACGTCGTCGACGTCGCGCCGCCCGACATCCTCGACCAGCTCCGGCGCGGCGCGCGCAAGGTGCGCTCGGGCGAGCGCTACGTGCTCTGGTTGTAGCGGATGCGGTTTGCGGCCAGCGTAGATCTGAGGTAGCCGGTGGCGTACCTGGGACTCGCCCTCCTAGGGGCGATTATGGCTGGCGCGGTCTTCCTCTGGGTGTATACGGTGCGAGACCTTTACCGCCGCCACGATCTGACGGTGTTCCAGCGTGTGCTCTGGGTCGTCGTGGTCATAGTCGCGCCGTTTCTGGGCGTCTTCGTCTACTGGGTGTTGAAGCCACGGCAGGTCCGCTAGCCGAGCGTCCGGGTGCGGCCCCGGGTTTCCCGTCTCGCCCCGGGTGTCTAGGCGCGGTTCTCGAGGATCATGAGCGCGCGCCGCACGATCTCGCGCTCGTTGGGGTAGGTCATCACGTCGAGGGCGCGCTCGACGGGGAGCCAGCGCGCCTCGGCGACCTCGTGATCGTGGTCGGCGGTGTCGCCGCCCGTGTACCGCATGAGAAAGAAGTGCACCATCTTGTGCACGCGCACCTCCTCCTCCCGCGAGTAGAACCAGTACTCGATCGTGCCCAGCTCGGCCTCGATCACGCCGTCGAGCCCGGTTTCCTCGCGCACCTCGCGTAGCGCGGCGGTCTCGGGCGTCTCGCCAGGCTCGATCCAGCCCTTCGGCAGAGCCCAGGTGCCCCGCCCGCTGGGGTTGATGAGACAGATCTCCAGGCCGCCGTCGCGACGCACGACGACGCCTCCCGAGGATGTCCGGTGTCTGACCTCGGTGCTCACGGTATAAGGTTTACCCCGCCCGTCCCCGTTTCCTTGTTGGAGGTCTCTCGCGTGTTCGCAGCGATCGGCCGCTTCTCGTACCGCTACCGGTGGCCCGTCGTGATCGTCTGGGTTCTAGCCTTCCTCGTCGGGCTTCTCCTGACGACGAGATTGTCGTCGGAGCTCAAGGGCGGCGGCTTCTCGGACCCGAACTCTCCGGCGCAGCAGGCTCTCGACCTCATGAACGCCAAGCTGCAGACGGGTCTCGCCACGGTGTCGGTCGTCTTTGCGAGCCCCTCTTCCGGCGCGGCGGGTGAGGGCGCGCGCGGGGCCGCCTTCCAGGCGGCCGAGGCGCGCGCCCTCGGCCGCATCACGCCGGAGTCGCTGCCCGGACTGCAGACCGTGCAGACCTACGCGACCACGGGCGACGGGACGCTGATTTCGAAGGACGGCAAGGCATCGGTGGCCGTCCTTGTGTTCGACGTGCCGCTCGAAGAGGCGCAGAAGCAGGTGCCGCGTATCCGCTCGCTGTTGCAGCCCGCGGGCCTGAACGCCTATGTGACCGGCGAGCCGGCCGTCTACGCCGATCTGGAGAACCTCTCCTCCGAGGACCTGCGCCGCGCCGAGTCGTACGCGCTCCCCTTCGCCCTGATCGTGCTGCTGCTGGTCTTCGGCAGCGTCGTCGCCGCGGCGTTGCCCGTGATCGGTGGAGGCATGGCGGTGACCATCACACTGGGCGTCGTCTACTTCTTCGCCCAGCGCTTCGACATGTCGATCTTCGTCATGAACACCGCGTCGATGCTCGGCCTCGCCGTCGGCATCGACTACTCGCTCTTCATAGTGGGCCGCTTCCGAGAGGAGCTGGCCGGCGGGGCGACGGTGGCGAAAGCTGTCGAGACCACCGTCGCCCGGGCCGGCCGCTCGATCTTCTTCAGCGGCATCGCGGTCGTGATCGGCCTGTTCGGCCTGGTGACCTTCCAGTACATGTCACTGCGCTCCATCGGCTGGGGCGGGGCGATCGTGGTCTTCTTCTCGGTGGCCTCGGCGCTGACCCTGCTGCCGGCCCTCCTGGGCATCCTCGGCCCGCGCGTGGACGCGCTGCGCATCCTGGGCCGACGGCGACGCGAGGGCCACTTCTGGCAACGCTGGTCGGACGGCGTCATGCGCCACCCGTGGCTTGTGATGGCGGCGACCGTGGCTGTGATCCTGATCTTCGCCGGGCCCTTCCTGCACATCGTTGTCAACGTGCCGACGGCGACTTCGCTGCCCGAGAGCCAGGAGTCGCGCAAGGGCTACGACATCCTGCAGTCGCGCTTCGATCGGGGCGCGCTGCAGCCGGTCGCCGTGATGCTCACGTGGGAGGCCGGCGACCAGGATGCGCTCAGCCCCGCCAATCTCGCCTCCCTGTACGCGTACGGGCAGGAGCTGGCGAGGCTACCGGGGGCCGCCTCGGTGTCCTCCATCGTCAATCAGCCGGGCCTCGACTCGGCGCAGACGGCGATCGGCTTCTGGCAAGCGGTGCAGGCCGCTTCGCGGCCCGGCGTTCAGACGCCTGCTTCACCCCTGACCTTGCCCGCGCGGCCAACCGTGCCCCCCGCTCAGCTGAAAGCCGCCGCGGAGCTGGCCAAGGCCACGACCGGCCCCGGCGCCGTCATGTTCTCGGTCGCGCCGGCGAGCGACCCGACTTCGTCGGCGGCCCAGGACCTGACCGTCGCCGTCCGGGGCCTGCAGCCGCCGCCGGGCATGGCCGCGCACGTGGCCGGCCTCTCCGCCGGCGTGCACGACTTCCTCAACGCCCTCTACAGTCGCTTCCCCTGGGTCGTCCTCTACATCTTCGTCGTCTCGTACATCGTGCTGCTGATCCTGCTGCGCAGCGTGGTGCTGCCGCTCAAGGCCGTGCTCATGAACACGCTCTCGATCCTGGCCAGCTTCGGCGCTCTCGTGTTCGTGTTCCAGGAGGGCCATTTGGAGGGGGTCCTGCAATTCACCGGCACCGGCTCGATCGACGCCACGCTGCCCATCATCATGTTCTGCACCATCTTCGGCGTCTCGATGGACTACGAGGTCTTCCTGCTCACGCGCATGCGCGAGTCGTGGCTCGAGACGCACGACAACCGACGGGCCGTGGCCTTCGGACTCACCAAGACGGGGCGGATCATCACCAGCGCCGCGCTCATCATCGTCATCGTCGCCGGCTCGTTCGCCTTCACCAGCATCCTCATCACCAAGGCCATCGGCGTCGGTCTTGCCGTCGCCATCGCTCTCGACGCGACGATCATCCGCATCCTGCTCGTGCCGGCCACCATGCGCATCCTCGGCCGGGCGAACTGGTGGATGCCGAAGTGGCTCGACCGCGTGCTGCCGACGATCGGGGAGGGCTAGCGGGCCATCTCGCTCCGTTCCGCCGGGGCCTGGCTCCCCCCGCGGCGCCAGGCTCGTCGGGCCGCGGGCCGCAACGTAGACTGTGGTCATGGCCGACCGGGGCTGGACGGAGGTGTTCGGCGCCTTGCGGGAGCGCGAGTTCGAAAGGCTCCTGACGGGTCAGGTCGTCTCGACGACCGGCGAGGCGATGATCCCCGTGGCGCTCGCGTTCGCCGTCCTCGACATGACCGACTCGCCCACCGACGTGGGCATCGTGCTCGCGGCCGGCGTCGTGCCCGTCGTGCTCTTCTTGCTGTTGGGGGGCATCTGGGCGGACCGACTGCCGCGCCAGCGAGTCATGATGGGCGCCGATCTCGCGCGCGCCGCCGCGCAGGCGGTCTTGGCGCTGCTGCTGTTGAGCGGTCGCGCGACCGTGCCGGAGATCGTTCTGCTGCAGGCGGCGCGCGGCACGGCCTGGAATTGGCTCGGCCTGCTCGTCTTCTTCCCACTCGGGCTCGTTTTGGCCGGCCCGGTCTCGCGCTTGATCGGCGTCTCTGAGACGCTGTGGGTCTCGGCCGCGACCATACTCCTGCTGGCCCTGATCGGGTTGGCGGTGCCCAGTATGCGCAACCTGCCAAGTCGGGCGGCGATGGAGGAGGCGGCGCGAGCAGCTAGGGCGGCGCGAGCGGGAGAGGCCGAGCGATCGGCCGAGCCGGTCGTCCGGCAGAAGAGGGACGCCTAGATGGTACTCGAACAGGGCACACGTGGCGCCGCTCTCGGGGTTTTGGGCGAACCGGAGTACCGCAAGCTCTTCGTCGGCCAGGCGGTGTCGGTCGTGGGGACGGTCTTCACCATGGTGGCGCTGCCGTTCGCCGTGCTCGATCTCGGTGGTTCGGCGACCGACATCGGGCTCGTCGCCGCCGCCAATCTCGTGCCGCTGCTCGTGTTCCTGCTCGTGGGAGGGGTATGGGCCGACCGGCTGCCGCGGCAACGCGTGATGCTCGTGGCGGACCTCTGCCGGGCCGCGCTCCAGGTCGTCGCCGCGACGCTGCTGGTGAGCGGGACGGCCCACATCTGGCACCTGGTCCTTCTGCAGATCGCCCTGGGCACGTGCGAGGCCTTCTTCCGCCCCGCGCACACCGGTCTGGTGCCGCAGACCGTCTCACCCGAGCGCCTGCAGCAGGCCAACGGGCTACTGAGCGTCGCAAACAACCTATCGCTCACGGTGGGCGCCGCACTCGGCGGGGTGATCGTGGCCGCCGTCGGCGCCGGCTGGGCCATCGGGCTCGACGGCCTCACGTTTCTGGTCAGCGCGGCGTTCCTGTGGCGGCTGCGGCCGCGGCCGCGGGCCGCGGCCGCAGCCGCCACGTCCGGCCAGAGCTTCGCGCGCGATCTGGCCGCCGGCTGGCGCGAGTTCGTGAGCCACACCTGGCTGTGGGTCATGGTCGCCGGGGCCTCGGCCTTCCTCTTCTTCGTCGATGCCCCGGCGGGGGTGCTGGGGCCGGTCGTCGCGAAGGCCTCCTACAACGGCCCCAGCACCTTCGGCTTCATCATGGCCGCGATGGGTCTCGGGCAGATCACGGGCGCCGTGACGGCTATGCGCTGGCGCCCGGTGCGGCCCTTGCTCATCGTCGCGGCCGGCATGTCGTTGACGGCGATCCCTCTGGCACTCCTCGCCGTGCGCGCTCCGGTCGCGCCTCTCTTCGTCGCCTTCGCCCTCATGGGCATCGAGTGGGGCCTGTTCGACACGTTCTGGATGACGTGCGTGCAGCAGCACGTCGCCCCCGAGGCTCTCTCGCGCGTGTCGTCCTACGACTACCTGGGGTCCCTCGCCTTCTACCCCGCCGGCCTCGTGCTGGCCGGTCCCCTCTCGAGAGTGCTCGGCATATCGGGGGTGTTGTGGCTTGGTGCGGCGATGGCCGTCGTGATCAGTGTCGGGCAGCTTCTGGTGCGCGACGTGCGGCGGCTGACGTGGGGCACGCCCGCGCCGGAGAGAGGCGACGAGCCCTCGCCGCCGGCGGCGGACTCGGCCGACGCCTAGAGCGGCAGCCCCGTCTCCTCCCACTCGCGGTAGAGCTCCCAGTAGCGTCCGCGCAGCGACATGAGCTCGTCGTGCGTGCCGCGCTCGACGATGCGCCCGTCGTCGACGACCAGGATCTGATCGGCGTGGCGCACCGTGCTCAAGCGGTGGGCGACGATGACGGAGGTGCGGCCGCTGAAGAGCACGTTCATGGCGTGCTCGATGCGCCGCTCACTCTCGGCGTCGACGCTCGAGGTGGCCTCGTCGAGGATCAGGATGCGCGGGTCGGCGAGCAGGGCGCGCGCGAAACTGATGAGCTGGCGCTGCCCGGTCGAGAGACCGCCGCCACGCTCCTGCACGTCGGTCTCATAGCCGTCGGGCAGCGCCGCGATGAAGTCGTGCGCGCCCACGATGCGCGCCACGCGCTGGACCTCCTCGAGAGATGCGTCCGGCCGTGGAAAGCGCACGTTCTCGAGCACCGACCCCGAGAAGAGGAACGCCTCCTGCGGCACGACGGCCAGCTGCTCGCGCAGCGAACGGGTCGTGACGTCGCGCAGGTCGTGGCCGTCGATGAGCACGCGGCCCGCGCGAGGGTCGTAGAAGCGCGCCAGCAGCTTCACGATCGTCGACTTGCCGGCTCCCGTCGGCCCGACCAACGCGAGGGTCTGCCCCGGCGCGATCTCGAAGTCGACGTCGTGGAGCACGTCGTGCGCCGCCCGCTCGGCGCCGCCGGCTCGGCGGACGCTGGCGCGCTCGCCTTTGACCCGGCAGCCGCGGCTCGCGGGCGGCCCGGCAGCTGCCGCTCGCCCGGGACAACGAGGGGCGTCGCGTCCCTCCCTTGCCCGTAGGCGAAGTCCACGTGCTCGAAGCGCACCTCGCCCAGCGCCTCGGGCAAGGGGTGCGCGTGGGGCGCATCGGTCATGTCGGGCTCCGTGTCGAGCACGGTGTAGACCTTGCGCACCGCTGCCATCGAGGCCTGGAACGTGTTGTAGAGCTGCGAGAGCTGCTGGATCGGGTCGAAGAAGCTCGCCAGGTAGCCGACGAACGCGACCAGGACGCCGATCTCGAGGGCGGCGTGCGACTGCAGCACGCCGCCGTACCAAAGCACGATGACGATGCCGACGGCCGACATGAACTCGACGAAGGGGAAGTAGAAGCCGCTCTGCACGACGGTCTCCCAGTTCGCCTGCCGATAGGCGGCGTTGGCCTCGGCGAAGCGCTCGTAGTCCGACTGCTCGCGCCTGAACGCCTGCACCACGCGCACCCCGGCGATCGACTCCTGCAGGTGCGCGCTGACCCCGGCTATCTTGTCCCTCACCTTGGCGTATGAGCGGGCCGACTTGGAGCGGAAGACGACCGTCGCGAGGATGACCGGCGGCAGGATGACCATCGTCGCCAGCGCCAGGCGCCAGTCGAGCACGAAGAGGAGGATGACGGCGCCGATCAGCGTCAGGCTGCTGGTGACGAGGGTGGTCACGCCGTCGGTCACGAGCTGGTCGAGGGCGTCGATGTCGTTGGTGAGGCGCGAGACGATCCAGCCCGTCTTCTGCTGGCTGAAGAAGTCGAGGGAGAGCTTCTGGATGTGCGCGAACAGCGCGCGCCGCAGGTCGAGGATGACGCGCTCGCCGACCCAGTTGACGAGGTAGGTCTCGAGGTAGCTCGCGGCCAGGTTGAGGCCGGCCAGGGCCAGGAAGGCCACGATGACCACCTCGACGACACGCATGTCCTTCACGGCGATGCCGGAGTCGATGGCGATCTTGACCAGGTAGGGCACCGCCAGGGCCGTGAGCGTGACGACGACCATGGCGACGAGGCTGGCCGCGGCCTGCGCCCGGTACGGGCGCACGAACGCGGCCAGCCGCACGAGCTGCAGCTCGTGCACGGGATGGAGCAGCACGCGCCAGCCCTGGATGTCCTCGAGGGCCGGTCCCTCCCCGTGCGGCCCGCGCACTCTAGCGGCTGCCATCGCCCACCCCCCGCTGGACGTCCGATTGTGACGAGAGGAGCTCGGCGCCGTTCCCCCGTCCGTCCCCGTCCGCGCCGAGGCCGGCCACGTCGAGCGTGCGTCCTTCGGCCTCGGCGGCGCCGAACATGCGCGCGTAGAGGCCGCCGGCGGCCATGAGCTCCTCGTGGCTGCCGCGCTCCACGATGCGGCCCTCGTCGAGGACGATCACCTCCTTGGCCAGGGCGATCGTCGACGGACGGTGGGCGATGATGAAGGTCGTGCGTCCGCGCATCACTTCGATCAGCGCCTCGCGGATCCTGAACTCCGTGGCGGTGTCGACGCTCGAGGTGGCGTCGTCGAGGATCAGGATGCGCGGGTTCATGACCAGGGCGCGCGCGATGGCGATGCGCTGCCGCTGTCCTCCCGAGAGTGTGTAGCCGCGCTCGCCGATGACAGTGTCGTAGCCGTTGGGCAGTGCGCTGATGAACTCGTCGGCCTGGGCGCGGCGGGCAGCGTCGCGCACCTCGTCGTCGCTCGCCTCGGGGCGTCCAAGGCGGATGTTCTCGGCGACGGTCGTCGAGAAGAGGTAGGGGTCCTGGTTGACGATGCCGATGTGCTCGCGCAGGCTCTCGCGGGTCACGGCGCGCACGTCGTGGCCGTCGACCAATACCGCTCCGGCCGTGACGTCGTAGAAGCGCGGGATGAGGTTGGTGAGCGTGGTCTTACCGCATCCGGTGTGGCCGACGAGAGCGACGGTCGCGCCGCAGGGCACGTCGAGGTCGATGCCGCCCAAGACCTGGCGCTCTGACGGGGGCCTTTGGCCGGCCAGGACGGGCGCGCTGGGTGGGCCTGCCACCTTGCTTGGGCCGGGACCCGGTGCCGCTGGGGCACCGGCTCCGCTGGACGTCCCATCGGGCGCCTCGCCGCCGACGCCGTAGGCGAAGCGCACACCCTCGAAGCGGACCTCGCCGCAGACGTCGGCTAGACGCTCGGCGTCGGGTGCATCGGTCATCTGCAGCGGCGTGTCCAGGATCTCGTAGACGCGCTCCCCCGAGGCGATGGCGCGCTGCATGAGCCCGGTCAGCCAGCCGAGCACCTGAGCCGGGTAGATGAGCATCATGAGGTAGGTGTAGAAGGCGACCAGCGACCCCAGGCTGAGCGTACCGGCGATCACCTCGCGCGCTCCCCAGTAGAGCAGCACGGCGACGGCGATGTTGGGCAGGAAGCCGATGAGCGGCACGTAGAACGCGCGCAGCCGGGCGGCGCTGATGCTGGCGTCGAACACCGCCCGGCTGCGCGCGCTGAACTTCTCCAGCTCGTCGTCTTCCCTGGCGAAGATCTTCACGATGCGCGAGCCCGTCACGTTCTCCTCGGCGACAGTGGTCACGTCGGCGATCTTCTGCTGCACGTCGCGCAGCACGGGGTGGAGCTTGCGGCTGAAGCGCAGCGCCACGATGAGGAGCAGCGGCAAAAAAGCCAGCGAGAGCAGTGCCAGCGACCAGTTGAGGACGAAGAGCAGCACCGTGACCGCGACGAGGGTGAACACGTTGGCGGTGAAGAACACGAGCCCGTAGCCGAGGAACATGCGCACGTTCTGGATGTCGCTCATGGCCCGGCTCATCAGCTGGCCGGTCTGCCAGCGGTCGAAGTAGCCGGCCGGCTGTTGCAGCAGGTGCCAGTACATGCGGTTGCGCAGCGCGTACTCGATATCGAGGCTCATGTGGCCGGTCGCGAGGCGCCGCACGACGGCGAGCACGAAGCGCGCCGCGCCGACCCCGAGGATGGCGAGACCGAGCGGCACGAGCAGCTCGTAGTGCTGCGCCACCAGCGCGTCGTTGATCACCGCGCGCGTGAACAGTGGGATCGTGAGGCTGAGCGCCATCTGCCCCAGCGCCGTGCCGAAAGCGACGGCGACGAGGAGCTTGTAGTCGGCGAGAAAGGCCGTGATGCGCCAGAATGTTTTCATCGCGACTGAGCATACCCGGCTGCCACGCAAGCGAAAGAGACCGCGGCGGCGATGGGGTATTCACGACGTGTTGGGTCACAGGAAACAGACGGGGGCAGGCACTTCCAAGGCTGTTCAAACCGGCTACCGACGGGACTCCCGGTCAGCGGGCGGCGGACGTCACGAGCGTCGCCCGGCCCGGAGCAGCGGCAGCCATGGTCCGACCAGCAAGGCTGGCTGCTCACCGGGCACCGAGGAGGTCTCGATGCCCGCGGCGGCACATAGTGCACACAGGTTAAGGAAACACACGGCAGGCGTGACTGCCTATCGCCGGCGATGCGCGATTGTGCTGCACAGTCCAAGGTTCTGCGCGGGCTCTGCGCTCGGCCGTGCTCAGGCGTGATGGGCCGTGACCCAGCGTCTCGTCGGCAATCCGTCGGCAGACACCTCGCGCGCGTTCTAGTGGACGCCTCTCCTCGACGCCATCAGCCGCTCGGCCTCGGCAAGCGCTGGTTTGGCGCCCAGACGCTCGAAGATCTCTCGCGCCTGCTCGAG
The DNA here is from genome assembly GCA_963725665.1 of uncultured Actinomycetes bacterium. Classification (GTDB taxonomy): domain Bacteria; phylum Actinomycetota; class Thermoleophilia; order UBA2241; family UBA2241; genus CAVRZA01. The sequence goes on from CAVRZA010000011.1 coordinate 380,686, forward strand.
TACAGGCGCCGCCTCGGCAGCTCTGCCAAGCGCCACCAGGCAGCGGCCCTGACCGAGCAGCGCGTGCGCCTCCTCGTAGGGCAGCTCGAACTCGTGCCAGCGGGCGGCGGTGTCGGCGAAGCCGACCGTCGCCGCCTCGTGCTCGCCGCGCGCCTCAGTTGCGAACGCTTGGGCGGTGGCGACGGCGTGCCGGGTGATGGGCTGCAGCGGCTCATCGATGCTCTCGGCCAGCCTCTGTACGAGCGCACCGTCACCCGCCGCCGCTGCCGTCCGCACCGCCAAGGGTAGCGCGCCGCACCACCAGAACCCCCCTGGCCTCCGATAGGCTGCGTCGGCTAGGACGAGAAGCTCCAGCGCGCCATCGCGCTCTCCCGCCGCCAACCGTGCCGCTGCCGCCGCAGTGGCACACGCAGCGGCCATGTGCCCCGACTCGCGATGGGCGTCTCTTGCGACCAACGAAGCCAGCTGCTCGGCCTCGGCCGCGCGGCCACGCTGCACGAGGACCTGCAGGTGGGTAAATCGTACAACGGCAAGCATCCAGATGGATGATGCCGCCTCGAGCAGGGGTTCCACGGCGAGAGCCTCGCTGAGTACCGCGTCCCACTCGCCCAACGGCTCCCAGGACGAGAGGAGCAAACCGCGCAGCTGCAGCTCCGTATCAACGTCGCCGCGACGCCGCGCATACTCGAGCCCCTCCCGGAGGGTCTCCAGCGTAGACCGAAAGCCTTCGCACATGTAGACCTCGGCGCCCACGGCCCAATAGACGGTGCCAGCCTCCTCCCACGCACCCTTGATGCGAACCATCTCTAGAGCGAGTCTCAGGTCGTCGAGGCCGCCCGCATCACCCATGTCACAGCGCGCGCAGCCGCGATAGGCGATGGCCCGAGGATCCGGAGGCAGGCCGAGCCGCTCGGCGACGGCGACGGCACGCTCCGCTGTGCCGAGCGTGACCCGCGGGTCCGCCTGGCCCCAAGTGCTGCCCACCAGGTCGTTCAACGCAACGAGAAGCTCTGGTGAGGGTCCCTCCGCCTCGAGTGACGCAACCGCTTCGGTCTGCAGCCGATGCCAACGCTCCGCGTCGACGTCGGCGAGCGCATACCCGAGCTCCATCTGTGCGAGCGCAGCTGCGCGGGTCTCACCAGCAGCTCGCAGCCCGCGGATCGCCTCCTCCAGAGCAGCCAGAGCTTCCATGGGCCGCCCACGCTGGATGACCGCCTTCCCCCATCGCACGAGGAGGACGGGCCTCTCGGGGCCGTCCGCGCCGGCCAGTTGCAGAGCGCGAGCGTACTGGCTCTCGGCCGCCGCGACGTCCAACGCCCGGTCTCCGGCGAGCGTCAGGAGGCGGACGGCGGGCCTGAGGACGGAGTCGGCGAGCTCATCATCGCCGGCGGCGCGGGCCAGATCGTGCGCCGTCCCGTAATGGTGGGCGAGTATCTCGGCGAGATCCTCGGCGCGCTCTCCGGCCTTGCCCTCGATCCACGCCGCCGCGGCGGCATGCTTCCTGGCACGCACGACGCGTGGCAGCTGGCCGTACGCGACGTCGCGGGCGAGAGCGTGCCCGAAGGCGAACTCGCTCTCGCCCTGCATCGACGACTCCCGGACGCGATGCACCAGCTGCTTGGCAATCAGGTCGCGCAACGCCTCATCGACCTCACCCGGCTCACTTTCGCCCAGGGCGGCCACGGCGCCGCTCCAGAAGACGCTCCCGATGACGGCCGCATCGGCGATGACGGCCTTGTGCTGCGGCGGGAGCGTGTCGAGACGCGCCGCGATGACGGCCTGGACCGAGCCCGGCATCGGCGCCGTCTCCCCCTCCCGTGAGCGCCGTTCTGCACCCACGCTGTCGAGCAGGTGCGACGCCTCGGCGACCGCCCGGTCCCTGAGCAGGCGCACCGACTCCTCGGCGTAGAAGGGGTTGCCCTCCGAGCGCGCCACGACCGTGTCCCGCACCTCGCCGGGGATGCGTGCCGTCTCGAGCAGACCCGCGACCAGGCGCTCCGTCTCGGCAGAAGAGAGAGGCTCGAGGGCGATGCGGTTCACGCGGCCGATCGCGGCTGCGAACGACGGCTGTCTCTCGAAGAGCTCGGGTCGCGCCGTGGCGATGACGAGCAAGGGGACCTCCGCAACGTTGCCCGCGACGTACTCGATGAAGGCCAGCAGGGCCTCGTCGGCCCAGTGCAGGTCCTCGATCGCGACGATCGCCGGGCCGGCCGCGGCCAGCTCCTCGAGCAGCCTCAGCCAGGCGGTGGAGTTCTCCTCACGGCTCGCCGCCGGCGCCTCGAGGCCGAGCAGGGCGCGCAGACGGTTGCGCAGCCACTCACGGTCCGGCCCCTCGGGCACGATGGCGCCCAGCTTGGCCTCCACCGTCGCGAGGTCGTCGGTCTCGAGGATGCCGGCCTGCGCCTTGAAGACCTCGCCCAGGGCCCAATAGGTCACGCCCTCGCCGTAGGGCAGGCAGCGGCCTTGGCACCAGGTTACCCTGTCGCCGCGCGACTGCACATGACCGAAGAGCTCGGCCACGAGGCGCGACTTGCCGATGCCCGGCTCGCCGACGATGAGGGCGACCTGAGGCGACGACGAGCCGGCCGCCTTCTCGAAGAGCGCCTCAAGGAAGGAGAGCTCGGTCTCGCGGCCGACCAGGGGCGTCAGGTATGTGCGTTCCGGTCGGCCGCCTGTGTGCCGGCGGGGGGCCTTGGCGAGCCACACAGGGAGAGCGGGCGCGACGCCGGCCGGTGCGGCCGTCTCGAGCGCCTCGTACTGGAAGGACTCCGCGGTGAGCTCGTGGGTCGACTCACTCACGACGACGCCGGTGGCCGGTGCCAGCGACTGCAGGCGAGCCGCCACGGTCAGCACGTCGCCGGTAAGGAGACCCTCGCCGGAGGCGGGCTCGATGTCCAGGCTCACGAGCGCCTCGCCACTATGCACGCCGACACGAACGTCGCTCGCGCCTCCTGCCGGCCCGGCGAACGCGCCGGCCTGCTCTACGAGCCTTAGGCCGGCGCGCACGGCCCGCTCGGCGTCGTCCTCGTGCAGGGCGGGCACCCCAAACACCGCCGTCACGGCATCCCCCACGAACTTCTGAACCACCCCTCCATGAGTCTCGACGACGTGGCGCGCCGCGGCATCGAATGCGCGCAGAGCGCATAACCACTTGTGACGCTGCGCACCTGTCGCAGCTGTAGCGTGCCGCACTCACCAAACCTCAGCGGCTACGGGCGCTCTGCCGCAGGTCTTCAAAACCCGTGCGAGCCTTGGAAGGCGATAGCTAGCTGGTCTCCTCTGCGCCCAGCCGACTGGGAACCGACGGGCTTCCCGCCTCCCACATTCCCCTACCGCTTGGGGCGACTCGTTTGCATCGCGGCAACGGGCCCCGCCATCACGACTTCGCGTGGAGGGGCGGCCGCCGGGCCACCCCCTTGTAGAGGACGCGCGGGCCGCTGTGGCGGCCCGCGCGTCGTGTTCACTCTCGCCTCGGAAGACCGTTCAGGCTCGGGCGAGCTCCTCGTCCTTGCCCTGCACGAGGTAGTAGGCGGCGGCGACGGCCACGACAAAGAACGGCGTGGTCAGGATCGTCAACACGCCGGGGACGGCGGCGGCAATCACGAACCCCACGATGATGAGCGCCAAGTGCTCCCAGAAGCCGGCCTTCATGACCATGTCCTTGCTCGTGCTCATGGCCTCGCCCAGGCCCATGCGGCGGTCCACCATGAGCGGGAACACGTAGATCCAGATGGTGGCCAGCAAAAAGCCGCCGACGATGGTCAGCGACGCCAGGCCGATGAGGATCACCAGCACGAGCGCGGCGGCGAAGTACGACCAGAAGCGCCCCAGGCCGGCGAAGATGTCGCCCACGTGCGCCGGCCGTCCGTCCCTGACGCGGCCGATCACCATGCCGTACAGGCCGGCGAACAGCGGGCCGGCCAGGATGCCGACCGTCAGGATGCTGAGCACGCCGGCGATGAGCGCCCCGATGAGCAGCGGGGCGATGTCCTTGACGAACAATCCCCAGGCCCGCTTGAAGGCCAGGCCGATGTCGAGGCTGCGACCGGCCTCTCCCTGCGTGGTCGTGATCGAGCTCATGATGTCCTCCTCTTGCGAGAGTAATTGGCCTGTGTACAGCTTAGGGGAGGGCATGCCTCGGCGCGTCTTCCGCGCGGAGGAACTTACGGGTGTCCTGAGGGGGATTCATCGCCGGCGCCCAAAGCCTCCCCAGAGGTAGCGAATGTGCGGACGCTACCTCGCGTGAGGGGGTACGAGAGAAGACGCGGGAGTGAGCCCTGCCGGAGGCGAGATGAGGCATCACAGGTCTTGATGACGTGGACGGTGATGAGACCAGCGGCCTGTGCAGGCACATCCGCGAGCTCGCCGCCGAAGCGCCGACCCGCTTCACCGCCTGCTCTGGAGCACCTCAGGCCAGCGATGCCAGTGTCACCGACCGTAGGTCCAAAGGACCATGTCTATCCGTCGCGGTGTCCAAGAATCCGTGTCCAGCACCGCGTTCAGCGATCTCGCCTTGTTGCGCATGATCTGTGTGAGTACGACGCCGTCAGCGACGGTGAGACCCTCGGGACGCATCCGCTGAACCCCGGCGCGCTCAGGCAAAGACGGCACCTCACACAGCGCCTTCACGACGAACTGGTCCACTGTTCCGAAAGCGTGAGGAAAGAGCAGTGACAGAAGTCCGGATCCGCCTGCTGGCCCGAGCCCACCAATCTCGCAAGCGGTAGCAAGTGCAGCGCTCACAGGGCCTTCGCTCACGCGGAAGATGCGATCACGAATCTCGAGGAGCGAGGAGGGACCAGTCCTTTCGACCTGCCGCTTGAGAGCCGCGGTGGTTGTCGCGTACCTGTTCGGGGCGGTGTACTTCCACTTGAAGTAGCCGTCCATGAGGAAGTCGAGCCAGCCGACTGCATCAAGCCTCTGCACCTCGGAGGCATCGAGAGTGTCCATCTCGCGTTCCAGAGCGAGATTGGCTGGCTTTACGAAGGCCCAGTACCGCTCGAGTGCACGATGCCATTCCGCAGACTCGATGGACTCCCACAGCTCAGCAATTGGCGGAACCACTCACACCCCCCTTTCGTCCCGCCGACAGGATACCGGGTTCCGGGCGACGAGCGGGCGAACGTCAGCGCCGGCTGAAGGGAAGCGGGCTGGCGCGCCAGCCCAGCTTGCGCAGTTGAGCCGCTCGCAGGTCGTCAAGCACGAGGCGGCCGAGGAAGGCGTTCGGGTAGCCGTCGATGTCGTAGCCAACGCTCTCCACGGTGACGGCGCCCCCCTCGCCGAGGTCGAGGCCTTCACCTTCGCGCGGCAGGAGCGGCCAGTCGACCGCGCGAACGAAGCTCTCCAGGATGGTCGGGTCTCGTCGCGAACGACCCGCATGAAGGAGATGTTGAAGGCGGGCATGGCGGGTAGCGTACACCGGTTCTCCCAATCCGCTGGCGGGCATACGGTAGAGGCGCCAACTACCGCCCAGCCGGAAGGAGCCACCGTGAAGAAGTCGCTCGGTCCCGAGACCCTGCTCTACCCCACCCCCGTCCTGGTGGTCGGCAGCTACGACGCCGAAGGTCGGGCGAACGCTATGACCGCTGCCTGGGGAGGCGTCGCCTGCTCGCGGCCGCCCTGCCTCTGCATCTCCTTGCGGGCGGCGACCGCCAGCCACGGGAACATCATGGCGCGCAAGGCATTCACGATCAGCCTGCCGAGTCGCGAACAGGCGGCCGCGGCCGACTACTTCGGCATCGTCTCGGGACGCAAGGTCGACAAGTTCGCGGCCACCGGCCTGACGGCCGCGGCCGCTGAGTTCGTCGATGCGCCGTACCTGGCTGAGTTCCCACTGAACATCGAGTGCGAGCTCACCGAAGTGCACGAGCTCGGCCTGCACACCCAGTTCATCGGCCTTATCAAGGACGTCAAGATTGACGAGAGCTGCCTCGACGCAAAGGGGCGTCTCGACGTGCGCAAGCTCGATCCCATCGCCTTCGCCATCCCAAGCAGCTACTTCGCGCTGGGCGAGCTTCTCGGCCCGGCCTACTCCATGGGCAAGGTCTTCATCGCCGCCACGGATGGTTGATCCCCGGGGCACGTTGCAGGAGACCAGGCGATCATGTGGGCCGGCTGCGGAAGGAGTCGACCGCCGGTCGCCGAGCCACAGAGGAGCCCCGGCCTTGGAACGCGGGGGCGCGACGTAGGAGGTCTGGAGAATGATCGATACGAAACCCATCGACGAGTGGCTCGCGCGCTACCGCGGGGCGTGGACAACGGACGATGCCGAGGAGATTGCCGCCCTCTTCAGTCCCACAGCCCGCTACTTCACCGCCCCCTATCGGGCCCCGTTGGAGGGCCCCGAGGCGGTGACCGCGTACTGGGTGACGCAGGAGGAGTCCGGCATTCCATGGACGTTCGATTACGAGGTGGTCGCCCGGCAGGGCCTGCAGCAGGCTGACCTCTACGTGGTGCGCGCCGTCACCCGGTACCCCGAAGGCACGAGAGGCGCGAGCGGCCCCGAGGTGTTCCACAACCTCTGGCTGGTGACGCTGGCCGACGACGGACGAGCCAGCGAGTTCGTCGAGTACTTCATGCTCGCCGAGTAGCGGACTGGCGCGCCCGAGGCATGGTCGTCACAGGTTCACGTATCGCGTCGCGCCCTCAACAATGGGGCGTTTGCAGCGTCTCCCGGAAGGCTGCCGACGCAGAGCCGACCGGACACTGCATGCCCACGCCGGGATGAAACCGATCGAGGGGTCCGCCGTCGAAGACCGGGCGTCCCCTCCTCTACGATGTGGATCACTTCCGCAAGGTCGCCGATGTCTACGAGAGGGCGTTCCGCAAGGGAAGTCCTCCTACTAGGGCCGTGGCGCATGAGTTCTCCACGTCACGCTCCGCAGCGGCGAAGTGGGTCGCGAAGTGGAAGGAGGGGAGGATCGGCCTCGCCCCATTGACATTCCTCTCTCCATATCAGGAAACCCACCGAAGGTGTGCCGAGCAGTGGTCGGCCGTGTGCGATTGTGCTGCACAGTCCAAGGTTCTGCGGAGCGTTTGTGCTGGGCTGTTCAGGCGTGTTGCGCCGTAGTGAGGCGTCTCGTCGGAAATGCGGCGGCAGCAAGCCACACAGGGGGGGCGCGCGCCTCTGTGCCGCGCCCTTCGGAGCCGCGTGAGGCGTGGGACGTTCCGCGGGGAGCGGGCGCACCGCCGGCCGGACGCGATCGGTCGACGGCCGGCCAGCGCAGCCCCTGTCAGCTCTCGCCGCCGGGCGCCGCCTGGAGCTTCTCCAGCACACGACCCGGGCTGAACGACGCCGGCTTCTGGCGCGGCGGGAACTCCTTGAACTCCTTGATGGCCTCCGCCACCACCGCCTGTGCCACACCGGCCCGCACCAGGTGCCTGCGGCGGTCGAGGCTCGGTTTGAGGCAGCCGTGGCACTGGCACAAGCTAAGAGGATGCGCTACTGTCTTCCTAGGGTACGCAGAACCATCAAGGCCATCGACGATCAGTCATACGGAGCTGTAGCCGTTGATGCGCATCTTGTACGTGCACCCCCGTTTGCCCGAGTTCCCCTCGGCTCGAGGCCGTACAGCAAGCGCCGCCTGCCCTCGTATCTTGCGTCGGCGGCCGTCTCGCCCGGCGATTGATGCCACGCTTCTCTCCATCGCACCAAGGCATGACCGGCACCGCTTGCCCACGGCGGCGCCGAGAACCGGCAGTGCAAGCACTCGGGGGAGGTGCCCTTGCACAACGCAACAGTGGTGTGCCAAGGCTGCGGCAAGGAGTTCTCGTACCAGACGATGTTCGTGGAGACGGTTGGCGTCGCCGTGTGTCCGTATTGCGGCGTCCGCGACGGCGCAGTGACCCCGCGTGACGAACCCACGTCTTCTCTCAACATGGAGGGGCAGGGCTTCAGCGGACTCTCCGGATCTGCTGGCTCGAGAATGGGTGCATCGACGTGACCGAGGACGAAGCTGCGTTTGCCATCGATCGGACGACGATCGACGCCGTCGTCTTCGACATGGACGGGGTGGTCACCCGCACCGCAGCGGTGCACGCCGCCGCCTGGAGGCAGCTGTTCGACGATTTTCTGGAGAAGCGGGCTGCCGCCGCGGACTTGGAGTGGACTCCCTTCGATATCGATAGGGACTATCGCGTCTACGTCGACGGCAAGGCCCGATACGACGGCGTCCGCAGCTTCCTTGCCTCGCGCGACATCACGCTGCCGGAGGGCACCCCAAGCGACCCACCAGATGTGGAGACGGTCTGCGGGCTCGGCAACCGCAAGAACGGCTACTTCATCGACGTGCTTGAACGCAACGGCGTTGAGCCCTTCGAGAGCACGGTTCGGCTGGTTCGTTGCCTGCAGCAACTCGGCATCGGCACCGCGATCATCTCGGCCAGCGAGAACGCTACAGCGGTCCTCGAAGCCGCGGGCGTAGGCACGCTGTTCCCGGTACAGGTCGACGGCCTGGTGGCTCGGAAGCTCGCTCTGCTGGGCAAGCCCGATCCGGCCGTCTTCTTGGAGGCTACGCGGCAGCTCGACTCCGTCCCGGAACGGGCGATCGTGGTGGAGGATGCGCTCGCTGGGGTCGAGGCGGGGCGACGCGGCGGTTTCGCGCACGTGATCGGCGTCGACCGCACGGGCTATTCCGATGCGTTGCGCGGATCGGGCGCGGACGTCGTCGTGCCGGACCTCGCCGACGTGACCACCGACCCCCCGACTCTGCCGTCCGCGCTCACGTGCGCCGCCGACATCGCGCGGCGCATCGGCAAGACGCCGCCGGCGGTCTTCTTGGACTATGATGGCACGCTCACCCCCATCGTCGCGCGGCCGGAGCTGGCGACGCTGTCCGAAGGGATGGCGGCGGTGCTGCGCGACCTGTCCGCCCGGTGCCCGGTGGCGATCCTCAGTGGTCGCGATCTGGCCGACCTGCAGCAGATGGTGACTCTCGACGGAATCGTCTACGCCGGCTCGCACGGGTTCGACGTCGACGCCCCCGAGCAGCTCGGCGGGCGGGTACGCCGCGGCGAGGACTTCGCGGACGTGCTCGCCGCCGCCCGCGCCCGCCTCAAGGACGCGGTCGCGCCCATCCCCAACGCCTGGGTCGAGGACAAGGCGTTCGCCGTGACCGTCCACTTCCGCCAGGTGTCGCCGGAGGATGTCCCCGCCGTCGAAGCCGCCTTCGCCGCCGTGGCCGACGCCTTCCCGGATTTGCGCCGCACGGGCGGCAAGAAGGTCCTCGAGCTGCGGCCGAACGTCGAGTGGGACAAGGGCCGTGCACTGCAGATGCTGCTCGAGCGCATCAACCGGAGCGGCCCCCACATCCCGCTGTTCGTCGGTGACGACGAGACCGATGAAGACGCCTTCCGCGCCGTTGCCGGCAGCGGCATCGGCATCCGCGTGGGCGACCCGCACGTCGCCAGCGCCGCGGAGTACTTCCTGGCCGACTCCGGCGAGGTGGCGACGTTCCTCGGGAGGCTGGCGACATGAGGACGAGAATCCCACAGCGTGCTTGGCGACTCACCTACCACGGGTTCGACCCGGAGGAAGAGGGGCTGCGCGAGGCGCTCTGTGCGCTCGGCAACGGGTACTTCGTCACTCGCGCCGCGGCGCCAGAAGCTTCCGCCGACGAGGTCCACTACCCGGGCACCTACCTCGCCGGCTGCTACAACCGGCTGATCACCGAGGTGCGCGGCCGACCGGTCGAGAACGAGGATCTCGTCAACGTGCCCAACTGGTTGCCGCTGACGTTCCGGGTCGAGGACGGCGAGTGGTTCCATCTCTCGCAGGTCAAGGTGCGGCGCTACCGCCTCGACCTCGACATGCATAAGGGCATCCTCACGCGCTTCGTTGCGTTCCGGGACGACGCCGGCAGGCAGACCGAGGTCACCCAGCGGCGCCTCGTCCACATGGGCGACAAGAACGTGGCCGCGCTCGAGACGGTGATCGTGGCGCGCAACTGGTCTGGACGCATCACGATCCTCTCGGCCCTCGACGGCAGGGGCACCAACGCCGGCGTGCCGCGCTATCGCGAGCTCGACGGCAGACACCTGGTGCCGCTGAGCACAGAGCGTCAGGCCGACGACAGCATCTGCCTGGTGGCCGAGACCAGCCAGAGTCACGTGCGTATCGCGGAGGCGGCGCGCGTGCACCTGCACAGTGGGGGAGCCCCGCGCGAGCTGCACGCGGAGCTCCAGGAACAGTCCGGGTATGTCGCCCTCCACATCCCGTGTGACCTCAAACAGGATGTGCCCCTCACCGTCGAGAAGACCGTCGCCCTCTTCTCATCCCGCGAGCGCGGGATCTCGGAGCCGTGTTACGCCGCGTGCCGTAAGCTCGAACGCACCGCCGGATTCACGGAGCTGATGGACACCCAGGCGATGGCCTGGGACCGCCTCTGGCGGCGCTGTGCCATCAGCTTCAACGACCACGGTGAGCTCAACCGGACGCTGCACCTGCACATCTTCCACACCCTCCAGACCGTCTCTCCCAACAGCGTCGACCTCGACGCCGGGGTGGGGGCACGCGGCCTCCACGGCGAGGCGTACCGTGGCCACGTCTTCTGGGACGAGGCCTACATCTTCCCGTTCTTCAATCGCACATTCCCCGAGTCGACCCGGGAACTGCTGATGTACCGCTATCGGCGTCTGCCCGAGGCCCGCCGGCTGGCCGACGAGACGAGCGTTGAGGGCGCGCTCTTCCCCTGGCAGAGCGGCAGCGATGGCCGTGAAGAGACGCAGGTGATCCACCTCAACCCGCAGTCCGGCCGCTGGCTGGCGGACGTCAGCCACCTGCAGCGGCACGTCAATGCAGCCATCGCTTACAACGTCTGGCAGTACTGGGAGTCCACGCGGGATGTCGAGTTCCTGTGTGCGTACGGTGCCGAGATGCTCCTCGAGATCTCGCGTTTGTTCGCGAGCCTCACCACCTACAACGAGGCGCTCGACCGTTACGAGATCCGCGGCGTGATGGGCCCCGATGAGTACCAGACCGGCTATCCGTGGGCCGAGGAGCCGGGGCTCGACAACAACGCGTACACCAACGTCATGGCGGTCTGGGTCCTGTCGCGGGCCCTCGACATCCTGCGGCTGCTGCCGGCGCCACGCCGCGACGAACTGGTCGCGACCCTCGAACTGACTCAGACTGAGTTCGCGCTGTGGGAACGCATCATGCGCAGGATGCTGGTCGTCTTCCACGACGGCGTCATCAGCCAGTTCGAGTACTACGACAAGCTCGAGGAGTTCGATTGGCACGGCTACACAGCGCGCTACGGCGACATCCAGCGCCTCGACCGGATCCTCGAGAAGGAGGGCGACACGGCCAACCGCTACAGGGCGGGAAAGCAAGCGGACGTTCTCATGCTCTTCTACCTCTTCTCGATGGACCAGCTGGCGGAGCTGTTCGCGGGACTCGGCTACTCCCTCGACGAGGAGACCGTGGCGCGCACCATTCTCTACTATGCCGAGCGCACCTCGCACGGCTCGACGCTCAGCGGCATCGTGCACGCCTGGAGCCTGCGGCAGATGAATCCCGACCAGTCATGGACCTTCTTCAAGAACGCTTTGCACTCCGACCTGCTCGACATGCAGGGCGGCACCACGCGTGAGGGCATCCATCTCGGGACGATGGCGGGGACGGTGGACCTGGTCGAGCGCGCCTACGTCGGTCTCGAGATCCGCGACGACGTCCTCTGGTTCGACCCGGACCTGCCGACTGAGGTGGACACGCTGCGCTACGCGCTCCTCTTTCGCGGGCACTGGATCGACGTCGACGTGGACGGCGACCGGCTCTCGATCGGCCATCGGCGCTCGGCCGCCGGTGCCGTCGCCGTCGGCCTCGGTGGCAAGATCGAGCTGCTCGAGCCCGGTGCGAACGCGGTGACGACACTCGATCGGCGGCGCGGACAGGCCTCTGCGACTGGTGCCCGTCGCGAGGGCCCGCCGGACGGGCGAGGCACCCACCGGACGATCCGGCCGCTTGCGTCGGTAGGGCCCAGAGCCGGTCATCGGCCGACCACCGGCGCCCGCCTCGTGTCACCGCCTGGTCCCTAGACAGACCACTCAGTCGGCCGCAATCGCGGCGTTGACACCGACTCGCACGCCCTCCCGGGTCCACCCCCATCATAGTGCGAGCGACGCCTTTCCACGCGAGTTCTGGCGGGGCGAAGGCGGCGAGGTCGGGACACAGCCAGGAGATCGACGCCAAGCGGGCCTCGGCGACACAGGTCTTGATGACCTGTGCCGAGCCGAAGTCTGAGTCCCATGTTGGCCTGCTGCTCGGCCAAGCGACGGTCAAGGATACAGTCGCGCCTCCCGATAGATGAGCTCAGGTTGGGCGCGCTGGAGGCGCGCCTCGCGAAGAGCGGGAGGTCCGTCATGGACACACCGAGAGTGTGCCGGAGGGCCGCTGCGGGCTGGGCGCTGGCGATCGCAGTGGTCGCGGCGTTGCTGACGGTGGTGCTCGGCGGCTGCGGCGACTCGCTCGTGACGAGCCCGGCGACGCAGATCGACCAGGCGAAGAACGTCGCGGCCAAGGCCGAGATCCTCTCCGTCGAGACCGGCGTGCGCGCCTACCAGGCGATGAACGGGCGCTTGCCCGCCGATGCCTCCCAGGCGACACTCGGGACGTTCGTGAACCCCTGGCCCAAGAACCCGTGGACGGGTGGGCCCATGCAGCCGGGGACGGGCAAGGGCGACTACTCCTACGCGATGACCAACAGTGGCTTCAGCCTGACGGTGCACATCGACGGCGGGGACTACTCGCGGCCGTAGCGCGCCGCCAGCGGACGACCTCCAGCGACCGCGCCCACCAGGCCGGGATGCTCCTAGCGTTCTCGCTGCGTTCGGCCTGTTGTACACTCGAGCGGCGTCGGTTGCGCTAAGCCACCGGCGAGGATCGACATGCCCGGCCGCCATTCCGCTCAGGACTTTCAGGCGCTCCACTCGTCAGCGGGGGCTGGGTTTGCCACGCCCCTGTCGTTGCGAGCGAGCGTTTCACCGCAGGATGACGTCCCCGACTGGCTGCTGGGGCGCGCTGAGGGGGCGCCGGCGCCGGCCGGCGCCGGCGCCCCCTCAGCGCGCCGCTCCTTTCTCGAGAAGACTCTGCACGCCCTGAGCGGCTTCGTCGCGCGCGGCTTCGCGACCGGCGACGTCGCCGGTCGCCCCGGCCTTCTGCAGCGCGTCGACCCACGCGTGAAGCTGGTCTCGCTGCTCGCGCTGGTCGTCGTGTCTGTGCTGGTCACGCACGTTGTGATCCTCGTGGCCATGCTGGCGCTGGCCGTTGCGCTGGCGCTGGCCTCGCGAGTCGGTCTGCGCCTCTTCGCGGCGCGGGCATGGCTGGTCGTGCCCGTGTTCACCGCGGTCGTGGCGCTCCCGGCGCTGACGAACTGGGTCACGCCGGGCGACGCGGTCGTGACGATCTGGAGCGGAGGCGCGCCGCACATCGGTCCTTGGCATCTGCCCTCGACCCTGGCCATCACGGCGCCCGGCCTGCTCGTGGCCACGCGTCTGGTGTTGCGCGTCGCGTGCGCGGTCTCGTTCGCGGTGCTTCTGACCCTCACGACGCGCTGGGACGAGCTGCTGCGCTCCCTGCGCGTGGTGGGCGTGCCGCGCATGTTCGTCGTCGTGCTCGGCATGTCCTACCGCTACGTGCACCTCCTCGTGAGGACGGCCCAGGAGATGATGGTGGCGCGTCGCAGCCGCACGGTCGGAAGGGCGAGCGCGGCCGAGAACAGACGCTTCCTCGGCGCCGCCGTGGCGACCCTGTTCGGCAAGGCCCAGGCGACGAGCGAGCAGGTCTACGGCGCCATGGTCGCTCGCGGCTACCGTGGCGAGGTCTACACGCTCGACCGCTGGCGCCTGACCTGGATCGACCTCGCGTGGGGCATCGGCGTGGGCGCCGCGCTCGCCGCGCTGGTCGTCGCCGATCTCTCCCTGGCCGGGACCCTCTGACCGATGCTCGACGAGCGTGAAATCGCCGGCGTAGGCCGGTCTGCTGGGGAGGAGAGTGTCCCGGACGTGCCGCAGATCTTCCGGCTTTCGCGTGTCTCTTACGACTATGCGCCGGCCGTGCCGGCGCTACGCGACGTGACCCTCACCGTGTCCGAGAGCGAGCGCCTGGCGCTCCTGGGCGCCAACGGCAGCGGCAAGTCGACGCTGCTCGCGCTCCTCGCGGGGCTGATCGAGCCGGGCGGCGGTGAGCTCTTCGCCTTCGGCGAGCCGCTCACCGCCGCCCGGCTTCGCGACGATGCCTTCGCGCACGCCTTCCGGCGGCGCGTCGGCATCGTCTTCCAGAGCGCGGACGCGCAGCTCTTCAGCCCGACGGTGCGCGACGAGGTCGCATTCGGCCCCCTCCACCTCCGCCTCGCCAACGACGAGATCGTGCGCCGCGTGGAGGACACGCTGCGCATGCTGGACCTCGACGACCTCGCCGAGCGCGCTCCCTACAACCTGAGCGGCGGCGAGAAGAAGAAGGTCGCGCTCGCCTCGGTCCTCGCGATCAACCCCGACGTGCTGATGCTCGACGAACCGACCAGCGGGCTCGACCCGCGCACCGAGCAGTGGCTGCTCGAGCTGCTCGAGCGCCTCCATGCCGTAGGCAAGACGATCGTCATCGCCACGCACCAGATCGACGTCCTGGAGCAGGTCGCCGACCGAGCCGTGGTCTTGGGCGAGGACCATGCGGTGGCCGCCACCGGTCCGGTCGCCGACGTGCTGGCCGACCGCGACCTGCTCCTGCGGGTCAATCTGATACACGAGCACGTCCACGTGCACGAAGGCGTGTCGCACACCCACGTCCACGCTCACGAGGGTCCCCACGAGCACGAGCACCCGGGCACGGCCTCCCTCGACTCCGGGCAGCGGCCCCTCGTGGACCGCTGATACACTTGGCTCCCTCGCGGCAGGCGGGCAGCGTGCCGGCCTGTAACCTTGGCAGACAGCATGCCGTCTAATCTCTACAACCCGGACACACCGCCCGAGGGCTCTTACGATCTGAGCGGTTTCCACGTGCCGCAAGAAGACGACGTCGTGAGGGCCATGAGCGGCGACAAAGAGGCGTTCGGTCGCCTCGTGGAGCGCTACCAGGGAATGGTCTACACGCTCGCCTACAACGCGCTGGGCACGCACGTCGACGCTGAGGACGCCGCACAGGAGGTGTTCCTGCGCGCCTACCGCAAGCTGCCCGGCTTTCGCGGCGCCTCGGCGTTCTCGACGTGGCTCTTCAGGCTGGCCGTCAACGCCGTGGTCGACTACCAGCGCCGAGAGGGCCGGGCGCCGATACCGGCCGAGGTCCCCGAGCGCGCTAGCCTTCCCGACTCCGATGCCCTCGAGCGCGTCGGCTACGGTCAGCTTATGAGCGCGCTCGGCCAACTCCCGCCCAACTACCGTCTGCCCGTCGTCCTGCGCGACCTCTACGGTCTCGAGTACAAGGAGATCGCCCGCGTGCTCGACCGGCCCTTGGGCACGGTCAAGGCCTACGTGCATCGCGGCCGCAGCGCTCTGCGGCTGCGCCTGCAGGGCAGCGGCGTGCTCGGCGAGGAGGACTGATGGACTGCGCTCGGTTCCGCGCGGCGATCCACGGCTACATCGACAGCGAGCTGAGCGACGCCGAGGTGGTCGCCTTTCAGAAGCACCTGAGCTTCTGCGCCGGCTGTGCTCGCACCCTGCAGGAGCTGAGCGACGTGCGCTTGGCGCTGGCCGGGGCCGGAGGCGTCGAGATAGAGGCTCCGGCAGGCTTCGCCGAGCGCGTCATGGAGCGCGTCTCGAAGCTCCCCAGCGAGGCGTGGGAGGAGCTTCTGCCCGGCTGGCAGATCGGCGTGCGCGTGCCGCAGAGGTTCGCCGCGCCGCTGCGCGCCGCCATCTACTCGGGCATCGCTCTGGTCGGCTACTTCGCCTTCAGGGCGCAGTGGCAGCACGCGCGCCGGACCAAGGAAGTCTAGGCGTGACCGCGGCGCCGATGAGCCTCGATCGCGCACAGATCGAGGCGATCATCCCCCATCGCGACCCCTTCCTGCTCCTCGACGAGGTGGTGGAGCTCGTGCCCGGCGAGCGCTGCCACGCGCGGCGCACGCTGCGCCGCGACGAGTTCTGGTTCGCCGGACACTTCCCGGCGAACCCGGTGATGCCCGGCGTCCTCATAGTCGAGGCGCTCGCGCAGGCCGGGGTTGTCACGACGCTGTCGCACCCGGCCAACGCCGGCAAGCTCGTGCTCTTCGCCGGCATCGACAAGGTGCGCTTCAAGCGCGTCGTCGCTCCGGGCGAGACGCTCGACCTGTACGTCGAGGTCACCACGGCGCGGTCGGTCGCCGGCAAGGCCAGCGTCGAGGCTCGCGTCGAGGGCGACCTGGCCTGTCGCGGCGAGCTCATGATGATGCTGGTCGATGCGCAGCAGGCGGCGCGGTCGGCGCGGGGTGAGGCGACGTGAACGGTCGCGGGGTCATGAAGGGCGCCTACATCTCGGCGCTGGGCGTCCACGTGCCCGACGCGGTGATGACCAACGACGAGATCGCGCGCCTGCCGGGCATCGAGACCTCCGACCAGTGGATCACGACGCGCACCGGCATAAAGGAGCGCCGTATCGCCCGCGATGGGGAGTCCCCCTCCGACCTCGGGATCGCCGCCGCCAGGGCGTGTCTCGCCTCGCGCGACTTCGACCCCGCCGACGTCGATCTCGTCATCGGGTCGAGCCTGGTGCCCGACATGATCTTCCCCGCCACGGCTTCGGTGATCGCGGAGGGCATCGGCGCCGTGAACGCCGGCGCCTTCGACGTCCAGGCGGGCTGCGCCGGCTACATGTACGGGCTCGCGGCGGCGATCGGCTTCATCAGCGCCGGCCTGGCGCGCCACGTGCTCGTCGTCGGCGCCGAGACGCTGACCCGCGCCCTCGACTGGCAGGACCGCTCCTCCTGCATCCTTTTCGGCGACGGCGCCGGGGCGACCCTGGTGAGTGCGAGCGACAATGGGACGCGGTTCCACTTCGACCTCGGCAACGACGGCAGGGGGGCGCCCTTCCTCAACCTGCCCGCGGGCGGGACGCGGCTGCCGGCGAGCCACGAGACGGTCGACGCGCGCCAGCACTACCTGAAGATGGACGGGCCCGAGGTCTACAAGTTCGCCACGCGCAAGGTGGTCGAGTCGTGCGCCAACGTGCTGGCCAAGGCCGGTGTCGCGGTCGCCGACGTCGACCTGTTCGTGCCGCACCAGGCCAACCTGCGCATCATCGACTACGCCGCGCGCCGACTCGGTTTCCGCGAGGAGCAGGTCTTCTACAACCTCGATCGCTATGGCAACACCTCGTGCGCGTCGATCCCGCTCTGCCTCGCCGAAGCGAAGGAGTCGGGACGGCTGCAGAAGGGCGACACGGTGCTGCTCGTGGGGTTCGGCGCCGGTCTCACGTGGGGGACCTGCCTGACCACCTGGGAGCTGTAGGCAGCTGCTCGCCGCGCGGTGCCATTCCCCACTGAAGGTCCCCGAGTGAAGGTGTCTTCTGCTGTGAACAGACGCGCGCTTGTCTTCCCCGGTCAGGGGTCGCAGGCCGTCGGCATGGGGGCCGACGTCTGTCAGCGCTACCAGCTTGCGCGGGCGACGTTCGCCGAAGCGGGCGAGGTGCTCGGCTACGACCTCGCCCGCCTTTGCTTCGAGGGACCGGCGGAGCAGCTCGCGCGCACCGACATCACCCAGCCGGCGCTGCTCACGATGTCGGTTGCGCTTCTCCGCGTGCTCGACGACAATGGCCTCTCCTACGGCGCGGCCCTGGGGCACAGCCTTGGCGAGTACACGGCGCTGGTGGCGACGGGGGCGCTGGCGTTCGGGGAGGCCCTCGAGCTAGTGCGCCTGCGCGGTGAGGCCATGCAGGCGGCTGCAGGTCGGCGTCCCGGCGCCATGGCGGCCGTCCTGGGCCTGGCCGACGAGGTCGTCGAAGGGCTTTGCGCGCGCGTCGGGCAGGTCTGGCCGGCGAACTTCAACGCGCCCGGCCAGATGGTGGTGAGTGGTACGGAGGAGGCGGTCGACGAGCTCGGACGGCGCGCCGGCGAAGCGGGCGCGCGCCGCGTGATCCGGCTCGCCGTGAGCGGGGCTTTTCACTCGCCGTTCATGGAGCCCGCGGTCGAGGCGCTCGACGGGCCGCTGCGGCGGGCAAGCTTCGAAGAGCCGCGGCCGGCGTTCTTCTCGACGTGCAGTGTGGCCTTCGAGAGCGGGGATCTCGCCGAGCTGCTGCTGCGCCAGATCGTCTCGCCCGTGCGCTTCGAGCAGGCGATCCGGCGTCTCGTCGACGAGGGCTGCGACGCCTTCCTCGAGGTGGGGCCGGGCAGCGTGCTGACGGGGCTGATAAAGCGCATCGACGCGAGCGTCGCGGCGCTCGCCTGCGGCGACGCCGCGACGCTCGCGTCGATGCGCGAGGCAGGCTGGACGACAAGGGGCGCGGAGGAGACCTAGATGAGCGTGTCGATCGACCTCAGCGGCAAGGTGGCGCTCGTGACCGGCGCCGGCCGCGGCATCGGGCGCGAGATCGCGCTCGCGCTGGCCGCGGCCGGCGCCGACGTGGCCGTCAACGACGTCGCCAGCGAGGACTCGTGCCTGTCGCTCGTGAGCGAGATCGAGGCCCTCGGGCCGCGCGGCCTCTGCGTGATGGGCGACGTGGGCGATGAGGACGCGGTCAACCTCTCGATCGAGCGCATCGAGAAGGAGCTCGGTCGCCTCGACATCGTGGTCAACAACGCCGGCATCACGCGCGACAATGTCATCATGCGCATCGACCCCGCCGACTTCGACGCCGTGCTGCACACCCATCTGCGCGGGACGTTCCTCGTCTGCCGGGCCGCGTCGCGGCGCATGCTGCGGCGCCGCGAGGGCGTGATCATCAATATCTCGAGCGTCGTCGCCCGGCGGGGCAACGCCGGACAGACCAACTACGCGGCCGCCAAAGCGGGCATCATCGGCCTGACCAAGTCGCTGGCCAAGGAGCTCGGCCCGCGCTCGATCCGCGTGAACGCGATCGCGCCCGGCTACATCGACACGCCCATGACACAGGCCCTCCCCGACGACGCCCGCAAGGCCATCGTCGACGCGACCCCCCTGGGTACGATGGGCACGCCGCGCGACGTCGCCGACGCGGTCGTCCTTCTCGCCTCCCCTATGGCGCGATACATTACAGGGTGCGTGCTACCGGTCGACGGCGGCCTGGGCATCTAGCGCGGGCAGGAAAGGACCTGATGGAGGACAAAGCAAGGCGGGTCGTCGTGACGGGTATCGGCCTGGTCACCCCCCTTGCCTGCAACACCGAGGAGACGTGGCTGCGGCTCGTCGCCGGCGAGTCGGGGATGGCCGAGATCACCCAGTTTGACCACTCGGGCCACCTCGTGCACTTCGCCGCCGAGGTGAAGGGCTTCGACGCCGTCGACTACATGGACAAGCGCGTGGCGCGGCGCATGGATCCCTTCGCCCACTACGCCGTCGCGGCGGCGCGCATGGCGCACGAGGACTCGGGGCTCGACGTCTCGCGTGAACCGGAGCGCGTCGGCGCCATCGTCGCCACCGGCATCGGCGGCCTCAAGACCTTCGAGGCGCAGCTCGACGACTTGCGCAGCAACAACAAGGCATGGGACCGCATCAACCCGCTCTTCATCCCCATGATGATCCCCAACATGGGCGCCGCCCAGGTCTCCCTCGAGCTGGGGACAAAGGGCCCGTTGAGCACCGTCTCCACGGCCTGCGCCGCGAGCACGATGGCCGTCGGCGACGCCTTCGAGCTCATCCGCCGCGGCGAGGCCGACGCCATCTTCGCCGGCGGCAGCGAGGCGGCGATAACGCCTGTCGGCATCGCCGCCTTCGCGGCCATGCGCGCCCTCTCGCGCCGCAACGACGCCCCCGAGGAGGCGTCGCGCCCGTTCGACGCCGGCCGCGACGGCTTCGTGATGGGCGAGGGCGGAGGTATGCTCGTGCTCGAGGAGCTCGGACACGCTTTGGCTCGAGATGCGCGTATCTACGCGGAGATGGTCGGCTACGGCATGAGCTCCGACTCCTACCACATGACGGCGCCCGACGAGTCGGGCGAGCCGCAGGCGCGCGCCGTCCGCGACGCGCTCGACGAGGCCGGTGTCAGGCCCGACGAGGTCGACTACATCAACGCCCACGGTACTGCGACTGACAGCGGCGACATCGCTGAGACGAAGGTCATCAAGCTGGCGCTGGGCGACCACGCCTACGAGGTGGCCATCTCGTCGACCAAGTCGATGGTCGGTCACTGCCTCGGCGGCGCCGGAGCCATCGAGGCCGCCTTCACGGTCCTCACGATCTCGCGCGGTGTCATTCCGCCCACGATCAACCTGACGACGCCCGACCCGCTTTGCGACCTCGACTACGTGCCGCTCACGGCACGCGAGGCCAATGTGGACGTGGCGATGTCGAACTCGTTCGGCTTCGGCGGCCACAACGCGACGCTGGTCTTCCGCCGCTTCGCGTGATGGCCGTCAAGGTTGAGATCGCTCGCCGCGGCGGCGGGCGCGACATGCGGTGGGAGTGTCCCGCCTGTGGTGCCGATAGCGACCCGGCCGCCGTGAAGACCAACCTCATGGTGTGCCCGTCGTGTGGCTTCCACCTGCGCATCGGGGTGCGCGAGCGCTTGGCGCAGCTCACAGACCCAGGTACGTTCGTCGAGCGGTGGGCGACGCTGCGCACGCTCGACCCGTTGGAGTTCGTCGACCTCGAGACCTACCCGGAGCGCGTGCGCGAGGCGCAGGCGAGGAGCGGCCTCGCGGAGGCGATCGTCGCCGGGACGGCGACGATCGACGGCGTCCCCACCGTGCTCACCGTGCTCGACTTCAACTTCATGGGCGGGAGCATGGGGAGCGTCGTGGGTGAGAAGCTGTGGCGAGCCGCCGAGGCGGCGGCGACCATGGGCCTGCCCCTGGTGTCGGTCTGTGCCTCCGGCGGCGCGCGCATGCAGGAGGGCATCCTCTCGCTCATGCAGATGGCCAAGACGACCTGCGCGGTCGACCTCCTGAACGAGGCCGGCGTGCCGTTCGTGGCCGTGCTCGCCGACCCCTGCACCGGCGGCGTGCTGGCCAGCTTCGCCACACTGGCCGACATCTGCATCGCCGAGCCGGGCGCCCGCCTGTATTTCTCGGGCCCCCGGGTCATCGCCGAGACGACGAAGGAGGAGCTGCCGCCGGGGTTCGCCTCGGCCGAACGCAACCTCGAGCTCGGACACCTCGACGCGGTCGTGCCGCGCCGTGAGCTGCGCGACAAGATAGCCGCGTACCTCCGACTGCTGCAAGGAGGTGAGGGGGATGGAAGAGGGACCTCCGCGGGACGACCGCGAGGCCGCCGCACGCGAAAGCTGGCTCAGGCAACGGTTGGCGGAGCTAAGGCACTTGCCGACATTACCAGGCGTGCACTTGACGGAGGAGATCGACAGGCTGCAGGCGAGGCTGAAGAGACTGCAGCACGAGAGCCGTCGTCATGACACCTGGGTCACCTATCAGATCGTCAAGCACAAGGACCGGCCCCGCACGCGCGACTACATCGACGCCTTCATCGAGGGCTTCGAGGAGCTGAAGGGCGACCGCCTGCGCGCCGACGACCCGGCCATGGTGGGCGGCGTGGGCTGGTTCGACGGCCGCTCGGTAGTGGTCGTCGGTCATCAGAAGGGCCGCACCCTCAACGAGCAGACCGAGCGCAACTTCGGCATGGCCAAGCCCGAGGGTTATCGCAAGGCGCAGCGTCTCTTCGCCCTCGCCGAGAGTCATCGCCTGGCCATCCTCACCTTCGTCGACACGCCGGGCGCGTACCCGGGCGTGGCGGCCGAGGAGGGCGGCCAGGGGCGCGCCATCGCGGAGAGCATGCTGGCGATGGCGCGCCTGACCGTGCCGGTCGTCTGCACCATCATCGGCGAGGGCGGGTCGGGCGGCGCCCTCGCCCTCGCCGTCGGCGACCGCGTGCTGATGCAGGAGAACGCGACCTACTCGGTCATCTCGCCCGAGGGCTGTGCCGCGATCCTCTGGCGCGACGCCTCCTTCGCCCCGCAGGCGGCCGAAGCGCTCAAGCCGACGGCGTCACAGCTCCTCTCGCTCGGTGTGATCGACGCGGTGATCGAGGAGCCGCGTGGAGGCGCTCACACGAGCCGCGAGACGGCGGCTCGCAACGTGCGCCAGGCCGTGGTCGCGGCGTTGCACGAGCTCGACGATGTCCCGCCCGACGAGCGTCGTCGCCAGCGTCGGGAGCGCTTCCGGCGCATGGGCGTGTGGCGCGAAGACCCGCTCGCCTACACGATCCCGGTGCCGGCTGAGCCCGGCGGTGGCCCGCCGATGACGTAGACGGCCCCCCTCGGCTCGTCGCGTCTCCGGCTACAAACGCTCGAGGGCAGCTTTCAGGCGCGCGTTGACGAGAGGGGGCAGAGTCAGCAGGTCCATGGAGCCGTGCAGCCAGAAACAGGCCGCGCCGGAGTTGACCACGATGGTGCTCCCACTATCGTCGCTGGGGGCCACCGACGCGGCGATCGTCAGGCCGCCCGGTACGGTGGGGTCGGCGGCGTAGACGCGCGTGGCGAACTCCGGCACGCTGAGCTGCAGCAGTGTGAAACCGGGCGGGAAGCCCTCGCCCAGTCGTTGACCGCTCGTCTCACCCAGGACTTCGACACCCTCCGCCGCGAGAGCTTCCTTCAGTCGGCGGAGGGCGCCAGAGGGGGGTCGAGAGTCTGCCTGACCGTGCGGAAGGAGGCGCTCTCCCTATGGCGAGCCCGCCCCTCGAGGTCTGCCGCGTGCCCGTAAGTCTTGTCCAGGTACTCGACGACGCGCGCCGAGTCGGCGACGACGAGGTCGCCATCCGTGATGATCGGCACCTTCGCCTGGCCGGAAAGCTCGATGACCTTGGTGCGCGCGGGCCTGCTGGCCGGCACGTTGACGGTCTCGTAAGCGAGCCCAAGCTCGGTCAGTGCCTCGCGCACGCGATGGCAGTACGGGCACCACTCGACCTGGTAGAGCGTTATCATCCTCACCTCACAGGGATGCCGTGTGGCCGGTCCTTGCCCGCGACGGGAGCAATCCCGGGGTCTCGAGATCGTTGTCGGCGAGCGGTGACGACTAGGCGAGGTCGTCCGCCACAGTGTAGCGCAAAGGGAGGCTGCGGGCGCTCCCCGTCTCGACGTCGTACACCGTGAGCTGCGTGAGCGGCGGGGCATAGAGGTGCACGGTGACGAGGCGATCGCGGGACGTGTTGGCGAGCTGATGGATCTCGGGGCGGTCGACCGACGTGTGGTCCGTCGTTGCGAGCCGCTCCTCAGAGGCGATGGCCAGCCCCCCTCCTGCGACCTTCTCGAACAGGCGTGAAGTGAGCTCCCCGTGGTGGACGCGGATGAAGTTGAGCGAGCCGGCGTGGTCGTGGACGGTCGTCATGTGACCGGGCTCCCAGCACAGCACCAGCAGCTCGAACTGAGGTGTGCGACAGACGAAGTTCCTCGCGTAGGCCTCTCGACTGAAAGCGATGTTGCGCTCGATGAGCGCGGGGTCCAGCCGTAGCCGGCCGGTCAGCCCCACGAACTGGTCGTGTGCCATGTCGGCCATCCTCGCCTGAGCCATGGCAAGCAGGTACTCGTCGAGCGACAGGCTTGCAGTGGGGGAGGACATTGTCGGACGATACCCAATGCGCCGTCGCCGGGCAACGCGGGCCCACCGACGCTTGCGGGCGATCGGCGCGGACACCGGCCGGTCGTGGCGAGCGCGAGTGGGTGCGGCACGAGTCCGGCGAGCCGTGTTGAGTAGACAGCGAAGGTAGGCAGGAGGAAGCCATGGCGCGTCACGTGCCCTCGAGGTTCATCGAGAAGGTCCGCCGCGTGCGGGAGATCGTCGATGCCGCGCGGTCGTCGAGCGACGGCGCCCCCTTCGACGTCTCACTCGAGGTCGTGCCGGGGGTGCGCGTCATCCGCGGGCACGCACGCGGCCAGGAGCTGGCGTTCTCGCTGTGGACCTACCCCACCGACATCGCGGAGCTCTGCGGCGACGGGGCCGTCCCCGCGGCGGCGGCGGCGCTGGTCGTGCACCGTGACGATGCTCGCCGCCTGCAGACGGACGGCGTGTTCGTCGATCTCTCGCAGCTTGTGCGATCGGAGTCCTACCCGG
Source organism: uncultured Actinomycetes bacterium (assembly GCA_963725665.1). Classification (GTDB taxonomy): domain Bacteria; phylum Actinomycetota; class Thermoleophilia; order UBA2241; family UBA2241; genus CAVRZA01. The sequence continues at coordinate 404,781 of CAVRZA010000011.1, forward strand.
GCTACTACTACGCTCTCTTCGACTACGCGAGCCCTCTCCAGCTACGACGCACCATGACACGCCTCGTGCCGGCGTTCACGCCGCACGACAGCGTGCCCGCGTAGCCTCGTCTGTCGGACCGCGCGGTGCCTGTGCCGGTGCACCCCGCCTGCGGAAGCTCGTGAGCATGCACGAGGGGAGCGACGGACCGCCGTCGCGGCGCACGCCACAACGGTTCACGCCGCCGCTACCCTGCTGGTAGTATGCGGCTCTACCAGAAGTCGAACCGCACGGCTTGTCGGCGGAGGACGCCGCAGCAGACGTGCGGGAAAGGGGTTTGAGGATCCATGGCAGAAGGGTTCATGCAGACGCCGCCACAGCCGGAGAAGCTTGGCGCGATGACGGAGGAGAACCTCAAGGCAGCCTTCGCCGGTGAGAGCCAGGCGTCGCAGAAGTACCTCGCTTTCGCCGCCAAGTCCGATGCCGACGGCAAGCCCAACACGGCGCGGCTGTTCCGCGCCGCCGCGTTCGCCGAGAGCACCCACGCGCGCAACCATCTCAGTGCGCTGGGCGGCATCGGCGACGCCCTGGCCAACCTCGACGCGGCCTGGGGCGGAGAGAACTTCGAGATCACCGAGATGTACCCGGCGTATCGCGAGGTCGCCAAGATGCAGGCGAACGAGCAGGCCGTGACCTCTATCCGCTATGCCGCGACCGCCGAGCAGGACCACCGCGCGCTCTACAATCAGGCGAAGGAGAAGGTGACCGCCGGCGGCGACCTCGACGCGACGCCGCTCCGCGTCTGCCCGGTCTGCGGGCACACGGTGCAGGGCGACGCGCCCGACGAGTGTCCGGTCTGCGGCACCGACGGCCGGTTCTTCAAGGAGTTCTGAGAGCCCGAAACACGCACGCGGCGGCCGCCCGCCGCACCTGCCGGGCAGCAGCCCGGGCGTCCCTCGGACGCCCGGGCTGCTGCCCGGCCCCGTTGCCGGTAGAATCCTCCCGAAGGCTGCCGCCGTGCGGGCCCGCCGCCGGCGGGAGGTCCTGGAGGAGGTTGCGAGCGTGGGATACATCTTCGGTGTGGGCCGTGAGGCCCCCCTCTTCAGCCTGAGCGCGCACGACGGCAGCGTCGTGTCCCTCTCTCACTACCGCGGCGACTGGTATCCCGTCATCGTCTTCTTTCGTCCCGAGGCCGCCGGCATCGATGACTACCTGCGCGCCCTCAACGCCGCCGCCGGGAGCTTGTGGGGCGTCCGCGGCCAGGTGATGGCGATCGCCGTGGCCTCCGAGGAGGAGCTGCGGCAGCTCGCCGGCCGGGTGGGAACCATCGCGATACCGCTGCTCGCCGACGCCGACGGGGCCGTCGCGCGGCTCTACGGCGCCTGGGACAAGGACCAGGGAGACTGCACCCCGCTGGCCTACATCGCCGACAGGGCCCACAAGATCGTCTGGGCCGAGAACGGCGACGCCGCGCTGCCGCCGTCGGTATCGGAGCTCGAGAACGCCTTCAGGGGCTTCGTGAAGTAGGAGGCAGGGGGATCCTCGCCCGGGCCTCCCGTGCTGCCGGACACCGTCCGTATCGGGCCGGTCGCCCTACTCCCCCCGAGAAGACCGCGGTTAGAGCCCCTCTCGAGCGGGGATACTGGCTGTCCCGTGCCTTCAGGACGCCCGGTCGGCGAGACCGACCTACGCTTTGGCTCGAAGGCAGGGGGTATATAAGCTCTGTTGCCAGCGTCTCAACAGGAGTTCGATGTCATGATCGTCGGGCAGACACTGTTCAGCGTCCGCAAGAGGACCGAGCACCGCGCCGAGAAGGCGCTGCAGGAACTCGATGGGATGTTCGAACAAGCCGCCGGGCACGTCGACCATCGCATCCTGCGCTCGTTCGGCATGTCGCCTCTCGCCAGCGCCCTCAGGGACGAGGCGGGCGAGGCGACGTTGGGCGACGTCCACTTCGTCGTACAGTCGGAGTGGGAGTCGCTCGAGTCTCACGACGCCTTCTATCGCAGCGAGGCCCTGCAACGGGTCTATGCAGTGCTCTCTTCGATTCTCACCAGCGGACCGTATGAAGTGCTGTACGACAGCGTGACGTGGCGCCGGGAGCCGACCGGCGTGGGGGTCTGACGGCCCCGGCGTGCGGCTGAAGAGCAAGCGGCACCCTGGTGGTGTGAACATCTGTGGGCGGGCCGCCCGAGGGGCGGCCCGCCCACAACTCTTGTGCGGCGCATGGCGGCGCGGCACGCGCGCCGGTTCAGATGCCTCAGCCGCCGCCGAACCCGACGCGCACCTCATCGCGTTCGTCAACGAGGACCGGCACCACCTGCTGGCCGCCCGTGAGCTCGGCGACCCTCTCGCGTGCCCCCGGCGTCGTGTAGACGTCGATCTCGTCATAGTCGACCCCCCGGCTCCGCAGATCCTCCTTCGCCGCGGCGCAGTAGGGGCAGCCCGGCTTCGTGTAGATCGTGACCGTCATGAGGTTCCTTCGTCCGATCGCTGTTCGCCGCCCGCCGGCGCGGAGCCGCGTTGCAGGCGCATGCCGTTGCCGATCACGAGCAGCGATGTGCCCATGTCGGCGAAGACGGCCATCCAGAGGGTGACCAGCCCCAGCGGCGCCAGGACGAGGAACACCGCCTTGATGGCGATGGACAGGGCGATGTTCTCACGCACCACGTGGACGGTGCGCCGCGAGAGGGCGAGCATCGCCGGCAGCGCCTCGAGGTCGTCTCCCATGAGGGCGATGTCGGCGGTGTCGAGCGCCGCGTCGGTGCCGGCTGCGCCCATGGCGATGCCTACGGTCGCGGCGGCGAGCGCGGGGGCGTCGTTGACCCCGTCGCCGACCATGCCCACGGCGCCGTAGCGCGCCGCGAGCTCGTACACGGCGTCGACCTTGTCCTCGGGCAGCAGTCCGGCGCGCACCTCGTCGACGCCGGCCTGCTGCCCGATCGCCCGCGCCGTCGCTTCGTTGTCGCCGGTGAGCATGACGATGCGCTGCACGCCCTGCTCGCGCAGGGCGCGCAGCGCATCGCGCGCCTCGGGGCGGACGGCGTCGGCCACGGCGATGAGACCCAGCGCCCGCCGCGGCGTGCCCACGATCACGGCGGTCTTGCCTTCGCCTCGCAGACGTTCCATCTCCGCCCTCAGGCGAGGCTCGGCCACGGTCGCAGCGTCGGCGCCCGACCAGAGCTCAGGCACCCCCACGAGGTAGGTCTCGCCGCCGATCTCGGCGCGCACACCCTTGCCGACGACGGCACGGAAGGCCTGAGCCCGCGGCAGTTGGGCGTGGACGCGGTGCTCGACGTCGTTGTCGAGGTGAGTGTGTTCAACGTGCTCGTCCGCGCAACCGCACCCTTGCCCCGAGCAGTCGCAGGGGTCGTCGTGGACCGCGTGGTCGTGGACCGCGTGGCCATCCGCCCGCTGGCCGTCGCGCCCCTCGGCGGCTGCGACGATGGCGCGCCCAAGGGCGTGCTCGCTCGGGCGCTCGCACGCCGCGGCGAGCTCGAGCAGGGCGTCGGACGCGACGCTGTCGAGCGACACGACGTCGGTCAACTGGGGCGTGCCCGTCGTCAGGGTGCCGGTCTTGTCGAAGGCGATGACCCGCAGCTTGTGCGCCTGTTCCAGGTAGACGCCGCCCTTCACGAGGACGCCGCGCCGGGTGGCGGCGGCCAGGGCGGAGACGACGCTCACGGGTGTCGAGATCACGAGGGCGCAGGGACACGAGATGATGAGCAGGGCGAGACCGCGGTAGAGCCAGGTGGAGAACGGAGCTCCAAGCAGCGGCGGCACGATGACGACGGCCGCCGCGGCGGCGATCACCAGCGGCGTGTACTTGGCGGCGAAACGGTCGACGGTGCTCTCGAGGGGCGCACGCGTCGCCTGCGCCTCCTCGACGAGGTGGATGATCTTGGCGATGGTGTTGGTCTCGGCGGTGCTCGTCGCCCGGATGTGCAGCGAGCCCCCGGCGACGATGGAGCCGGCGAAGACCTGGTCGCCGGGCTGCCGCGCCAGCGGCAGCGACTCGCCGGTGATGGCCGCCTGGTCGACGGCTGCCGAACCCTCGACCACGACGCCGTCGACGGCGACACGCTCGCCGGGGCGAAGCACGAGCACGTCTCCTACCGCGATCTCGGCGGCGGCGGCACGGCGCTCCTGCCCGTCACGCAGCACCGTGCACTCCTCGGGCGCCAGCTCGACGAGGGAGCGGATGGCGCTCCGCGTGCGCTCCATGGAGGCCGCCTGCAGTGCGTTGCCGAGGGCGAACAGGAACACGACGAGACCTGCCTCGGACCACTGGCCGATGGCCGCCGCGCCGAGGGCTGCGATGGTCATGAGGACGTTCATGTCGACCTGGCGTGCGCGCAGCGAGTAGAAGGCTGCTCGTGCCATGTAGGCGCCGCCGGCCACCATGGCGGCGGCGAAGAGGAACGGGACGAGTGCCGGCGCCAGCGCCTCGGCGGCGAACCCGGCGATCACGAGCACGCCGGAGGCGAGCGTCGTGATCGCGCGGCGGTCGGAGAGCCAGAAGCGGCGCTGGCGCCGGCGCTCGTCCGAGAGGCGGTAGCCGAGCTCGCCTGCGGCCGCACGCAGCGACGCCTCGGACACGCGCGCCGGCGAGTAGGTGACGGTGAGGCGCGCGAGGGCGAAGTCGACGCGCGCCGCGGACACCCCGCCGAGGCGGCCCAGACGGCTCTCGAGCTTGGCGGCGCAGTCGGCGCAGTCCATCCCTGCGACGGCGAAGGTCTGCGTGCGTTCCTTGGCCCGCTCGGCCTCGAGCGTACCGTAGCCGAGCTGGTCGATGCGCCGCAGCACGGCGTCGTAGTCCACGGCGTCAGGATCGAAGGTGACGTTGAGCGTCGAGGCGCCGAAGCTCGCCTCGGCGTCGATCACGCCCGGCATCGTGCGCAAGGCGCCCTCGAGCTTGAGGGCACAGTCGGCGCAGTCGAGCCCCGTCACGTGTGCGAGCCGGCGCTCGACATCGGCCGCAGACTGCGGCAGGGCGAGGCTGAAGTCGAGCTCGCCGTGCTCGTGCACGCCGTCGGGGCAGTGCACCGGGCAGTGCGCGCGCGAGGCGACACGCCGAGCCTGGCGCACGAGGTCGTCGTAGGAGACCACCGCCGGGTCGAAGCCGACCTGCAGGCGACCGCGCGTGAGGTCGGACGAGACGCCCTGGATGCCCGGCACGCCGCCGAGCGCCTGCGAAAGCTCGAGGACGCACGCCTCGCACTCGGCCCCGCGTGGGAGCAGCACCGGCAGGTCGAGCTGCTTCGTCGTCATCGTCCGGCCTCGCGGCTCGCGCTCCCCCGGTCGACGAGGGTCGCCGGCCCACGGCCGTCCCCGTAGCCGACGGCGTGTGTGACGTGCTCGCGGGTGAGGTCGAGGAGCAGGCTGATGTGCTCGTCGTCGGGGGCGTAGTAGACCATTTTGCCCTGGCGGCGCGGTCGCACGAGTCCGCGCGCGCGCAGCACACGCAGATGGTGGGAGACGTTCGACTCGCTCATGCCCAGGGCCGAGGCGAGGTCACACACGCAGATCTCGCCGGCGGCGAGGAGGGCGTAGACGAGCCGGCAGCGGCTCGGGTCGCCGAGAACCTTGAACACGTCGGCGACCCGTTGCGCCTCGGTGTAGGCGATCAGACTCTCTTGGACGGCGGCGACAGTGCGGGGATGGACCACGGTGATGTCGCAGCGGTCGATCCCGCCCCTGAGGTCCGCCGGCGCCAGGTGCGAACCTCCGTTCTCGGCAGCGGGTCCGGCAGCCGTCTTCGCGCCCATCCCTGCTCCTCCCTGAACATATGAACAGACGTTCATATGATAGCCGGCGGCGTCGGCTTCAGCAACATCTGGCCGTTGCCGGTCTGCGGGCTCGGAGCCGGCACCGGAGAAGGCTGCTGCCGCGTCGACCTGGCTTCCGCCCGCGCAGCGTCGAGCTCTCCGGATATCGCGCCCGATCCGGCGGCATCGAGGCGAGCGGCGGGAATCGGGTAGAGTGTGGCTGTGACGAACGAGGCTCGTAGGAGGACCGGTGAGGCGGCGCCGCCGGCCGGCGCGGGGCGAGGCGTGACCTCGCCCCACGCCGGCCGCCGGCCCTTCATCCGGGACCTCTTCTCGCGCGAGCTGCTGCGCTACCTGGGCCCCGGCTTCGTCGTGACCATCGGCTTCATCGACCCCGGCAACTGGGCGACGAACATCGCCGGCGGCAGTCAGTTCGGCTATCAGCTCCTCTGGGTCATCTCCGCCAGCACGCTGATGCTGATCTTCCTGCAGCACATGGCGGCGCGGCTGGGCATCGTCACGGGGAGCTCGCTGGCGGTCAACATCCGCCGCCACTTCTCGCGCCCCGTCGTCTGGCTCCTGGGCGGCACGATCGCGCCTGCTCTTGTGGCCACAAGCTTGGCCGAGATCCTCGGCGGCGCGCTCGGGTTCCAGATCCTGTTCGGCATACCGTTGTGGATCGGCGCCCCGCTCACGCTCGGGATCGTCGTGCTCACGATCCTCGGGCAACGCTATGAGAGCCTCGAGCGCCTGATCATGGCGTTCCTCGCCTTCATCGCCGGTGCGTACGTCATCGAGCTCTTCATCGTCAAGCCCGACATGGCGGCAGCGGCCCCGCACTGGGTCATCCCCAGCGTCTCCCTGTCGAGCATCGTCGTCGCCATGGGGATGCTGGGGGCGATCGTCATGCCGCACAACATCTACCTGCACTCTGACACGATCCAGTCGCGGGAGTGGGACGTGGGAGGGGCCGACCAAGCGACCCTGATGCGCTTCGAGCTGATCGACACGACGCTCGCCATGGGCATGGGGTGGCTGGTCAACTCCTCGATGATCCTGGTCGCGGCGGCCGTCTTCTTCGCCAACGGCGTGACGGTCACCAGCATCACGCAGGCCTCGCAGACTCTGGAGCCGCTTGCCGGCTCCGCGGCGCGGCTCCTGTTCGGCCTTGCCCTGCTCGTCGCCGGCATCTCCTCGTCGATCACCTCGTCGCTGGCCTCGACCAACGTGGTCACCGGCTACCTGGGCAAGCCCGAGGACCCCCACAGCCGCGCGTACCGGCTCGGTCTCATCGCGATGGCCATACCGGCTGTGGTGCTGATCGACATCGGCCTGGACGCTTACCGAGCGCTGATCATCAGCCAGGTCGTGCTGAGCGTGCAGCTCCCGTTCACGATCGTCCCACTCCTTGTGCTCTCGAGGCGGGCATCGGTGATGCGTGACATGCGCATCGGCACGGGCACCATGGTCCTGGGAACGATGATCGCGGCCATCATCATCGGGCTAAACGTGTACCTTCTGTACGGGACCTTCTTCGGAGGCGGTTAACGATGGCTCTCTACCGGCGCATCCTCGTCCCGCTCGACGGCACCGACGTCGACCATGCCATCCTCGCCCACGTGGCCGAGCTGGCGCGCCTCTGCGGCGCCGAAGTGATCCTGTTGCGCGTGGCGCACTTCCACACGCGCGACACCATGGTCCACGAGGTCGAGGACGCCGGCGTGCAGCTCGAGCACACCGCCGGCGAGCTGGCGGAGCGCGGGATACAGGTGCGCACCGTAGTCGGGCGCGGTGAGCCGGTGGACGTGATCATCGAGCAGGCGGTGGAGCTCGACGTCGACCTGATTGCCATGGCGACGCACGGGCACGGCCGGCTGCCGCGCATGGTCTACGGCAGCGTCGCCGAGAAGGTGCGCCGCAGGACCGATGTACCCCTCTTGCTCGTGAAGGCGATCCTACACGGGGAGAGTCCGGCGGCCGCGGCGGGCTGAACCGACGGGCTGGGCGGGGCGGCGGGCCGTACGGCCCGCCGCCCCGCCCAGCTTCTTCCTGGTTTGCGAGCACGCGACAGTGTCTTTGTGTACAATGCCGCGTCAATCGCCATGGGGGTGAGGATTGCGCCGATTCTGGTCGCGCTGGTACGGCAAACTCGTCGTGATCGGCCTTGTGGCCGTCATCGTGCTGGTGGTCGCTGCGTTCGCCGCCGCACAGTACACCGAGGACGATGGCTTCTGCGGCACCGCCTGTCACGAGATGAACCCGTATTTCGCCACGTGGCAGCAGTCGCAGCACAGCGACGTCAACTGTGTGCGCTGTCACATCCAGCCTGGGACGATCCAGCTCATCAAGGCGAAGACGTCGGCCCTACGCGAGGTCTGGGTCCACTTCACCGGCCAGGTCAAGGCGCCCATCGCCGTGACGAGGCACATTCCGAACTCGACCTGCCTCTCCTGTCACGCGCCCGGCAAGGGCGTCGACCCGATCAAGCTCCCCGGCGTCTCCACGGTCGCCTTCTCCCATCGCGCGCACGCCGCGGTGAGCAACTGCATCGACTGCCATTCGCAGGTCGTGCACCGCTCGGTGCCGGGCAAGCCCTTCGTCGACCCGAAGACCATGGCGTTCTGCCTGCGCTGCCACGACGACAAGCAGGCGAAAGGGACCTGCGAGCTCTGCCACACCGCCCCGCACGCCGCCCGTGGGCGCTGCATCGACTGCCATCAGCTCGGCTCGTGGAAGTCGACGTTCAAGCATCCGGTAGCGCTCGGCAAGCCGCACCGCGCCTTGATCTGCGAGAAGTGCCACACGCAGGCGCAAGGCACGACGATGGGCTTCCCGGCGGGCTGCGTGAGCTGTCACGGCAACCATCATCACGACGCCAAGGCGACGCTCTGCGCCAAGTGCCACGTGCCGAGCTACTTCGTGCCCTCGACGTTCAAGCATCCCAAGACCGGCTGTCAGCGCTGCCACACCTCGCCTCACCCCGACCGCGGGGCGTGCCTGCGCTGTCACACGCAGCACTCGTGGGCGTCACACTTCCAGCACCCGTTCCCGCTGGCGGGACCCCACTCCTCCTTCGCCTGCGAGCGCTGCCACACCAACGGCATCAACGCGCCGGGCCGCGACTGCACCGGCTGCCACAAGCCGCCGCATCCCGTCTACGGTTCGTGTCTCACCTGCCACAGCATGTCGTCGTGGGCCTCTCACTTCGCGCACCCGATAGCCCTCGGGGCCCACTCATCGTTCGCCTGCTCGCGCTGCCACGTGAACGGCATCAACTCGGCGCCCATCGGCTGTTCGAGCTGCCACGGCTCGAAGCACGGCGGCCTGACCAATTGCGTCCAGTGTCACACCATGTCGTACTTCGTCCCCTCGACGTTCCACCACCCGGCGGCCGGAGAGCACAGCGCCGGATCGTTCGCCTGCACGGCGTGTCACCCCGGCGGCAACTTCGGGCGCGTCTACTGCTCCTGCCACGGAGGCAAGCCGCCTTCAGGGGACTGACCGTGTTCATGAGGCCGTCGTTGCGCGGGTGACGGCGCTCGTGCCGCGGTTCCCAAGCGCCCCGGGCCTGGGCTAGACTCCATCGGCGGTCGCCACAAACGCAAAGCGGGTGACGCAGGACGCCCCTGCGTCGGGGCCGCTCGCGGCAGCCGCCGAAAGGAGCTCAGGTGGCAAGGAGGGGCAGGGGGTTCTGGGGGACCAGGCGGAGCAAGCTGCTCATGGGTGCCCTGATCGTCGTCGCGGTCCTCATCGGCAGTTCGTTCGTCGCCGCCAGGTTCACCGAGAGCAACAGGTTCTGCGGCACAGACTGTCACGAGATGTGGCCCTACCGCGACACGTGGCGAGCCTCCACACATCACACCGTCGACTGCGTCCAGTGCCACATCCCGCCCGGGCCGGTCAACTTCGCGCTCACCAAGCTCTACGCGTCGCGCGAGCTCTGGGTGCATTTCACGGGGCAGGTCAAGGCGCCCATCCTGGTCACGCGCCACATCCCGAACTCGGCGTGCGAGCGGTCGGGCTGTCACACGAGCAGTCAGATCGCGCCGCCGGTGAAGTTGGGCACAGCCGCGCCCGTGACGTTCAAGCACGGCAGCGCCGGGCACGCCAAGAGCAAGTGCGTCGACTGCCACGCCGCGGTCGTCCACGCGGGCGCGCCCGGCGTCGTGAACGTGCCGCCCAACTCGATGGGCTCCTGCTTCAAGTGTCACACCGACGGGCCGAAGAACTGCGCCTACTGCCACCAGCCGCCGCACGCCGACCGGGGTCCCTGCCAGAACTGCCACAGTCTCGGCGCGTGGACCGGCGGCAAGAACTTCGCGCATCCGCAGCCTCTCGTCGGCACCCACGCCCAGATCGCCTGCGAGCAGTGCCACACCAAGGGCGTCTCGGTGCCTCCCGATGGCTGCATCAACTGTCACGGCGACCAGCACAACGGCCTCAAGAACTGCATCCAGTGCCACGTGCTCAAGGGGTGGATCCCGAGCACGTTCAACCACCCACAGGAGGGGCCGCACGTGCCGGCGGGAGAGGAGCCGCTGCAGTGCGGCGCCTGTCACCAGCAGGGCTTCGGCCAGCCGGCCGGCTGCCCCTGCCACGGCGGCAACCCGCCGACGGGGGGCGGATGATCGTCGTCGTCCTGCCTTGACGGTCGCTGTGCGGGGGTGGGGGCGCCGCGTTGGCGCGGCGCCCCCACCCCCACGGATATACTCGTGCTCGTGCACCGGCTCGCCCTCTTCGACATCGACTGCACGCTGATCGACGCCCATGGCGCCGGCGGGCGTGCCATCTTGGGCGCCATCGCGGAGACCTACGGAGTGAGCGGGTCCCTCGAGGGTTACACGTTCCACGGACGGACCGATCCCGGCATCGTCGCCGATCTGGCCACGCGCTGGGGTGCGTCGGCAGACGCGGTGCGGGCGGGCCTCGATGCGTGCCTGGCGGCTTACATCCGTCTGCTCGAGGACGAGATGACAGCGGGTACGATCGAGGTCCTGGCGGGTGTGCGGGAGCTCGTCACGGCGCTCGTTGAGGATGAGCGCGTGCTCCTGGGGCTGCTCACCGGCAACATACAGGCCGGCGCGGCGCTCAAGCTGGCGCCGACCGGCCTCGCGGGCCTCTTCGCGGTCGGGGCCTACGGATCCGATTCCCCCGACCGGCCCGAGCTCCCGGCCTTCGCCGTCGAACGGGCCCGAGCGCTCACGGGACACCGCTATCGGGGCAAGGAGATCGTCATCATCGGCGACACGCCGTCGGACATCCTGTGCGGCGTCGACCATGAGGTCAAAGCCATCGGCGTGGCCACCGGGCGGCACAGCGTCGCCGAGCTCGAGGCTCACCATCCGGACTTCGTCTTCCGCGACCTCAGCGACTGGCGCGCTGTCTACGCGGCGATCCTCACCTGAGCGGCAGGCGGCCGCCGAGCTGATCCTCGCCGGAGGTGGGCGCCCGCCCACGGTAGCCGAGGCGGAAGCGGGGTGAGCGTCGCCGCCGGCCTCGGTGGGAACCCTGCGACTACAGGTATACCATTGGACTCCATCCCCAGGGAGGCGACGTGGAAAGCCCGGATGGGTCTCATACGCGGGTGGGTGAGCAGCAGCCGGCCGCCGGCGCCGAAACGGTGGTCGCGCCGTCCCCCGACGCCGACGCCCAGCCGGAGATGGAGACAGTCCCGAGCGCGGAGGCCGCCAGCGCGGTCGGCGACGAAGCGGGCGAACGAGCCGGCGCCGACCTGCGCGACCCCGCGCTCTTCCTCAACCGGGAGCTGAGTCTCCTCAAGTTCCAGGCGCGCGTCCTCGACGAAGCGCGCGACCGGCGTAACCCGCTTCTCGAGCGTCTCAAGTTCCTCGGCATAGTGGGCTCCAACCTGGGCGAGTTCTTCATGGTCCGCATCGCCGGTCTCAAGCAGCAGGTGCGCGCCGGCGTGACCGAGCCCTCCGGCGATGGCCGGACGCCGGCCGAGACCTTGGCGGAGGCCCGTGAGGGAGCATTCGAGCTCATGAGGCAGGCTCGGGAGGTGTACGCCGATTTGCTGCCTCAGCTCAGCGACGCCGGCATCCACATCGTCGACTACGATCGGCTCGACGACGCAGCGCGGCAGGCGGCCGACGAGTACTTCAAAACCGTCGTCTTCCCCGTGCTCACGCCGCTGGCCTTTGATCCCGGCCGTCCCTTCCCGCATATCTCGAACCTCAGCCTGAGCCTCGCCATCCTGCTGCGCAGTCCCGAGGGTGAGGAGCTGTTCGCTCGGGTCAAGATCCCCAAGGCGCTGCCCCGGCTCGTCCCTCTCTGCCCGCCGGGAGCGGGGCAGGCGTGCGACTTCTCAGCGCCCGAGCTGCACCTGCTCTGGCTCGAGCAGCTCGTGGCCGCTCACCTCGACACGCTCTTCCCGGGCATGGAGATCATCACCGCCCATCCCTTCAGGATCACGCGCGACGCCGAGATGCAGATCCAGGAACTGGAGGCCGACGACCTGCTGGAGACTATCGAGGAGGGCGTGCGCCGGCGGCGGTTCGGCTCGGTCGTGCGTGTCAGCGTCGACACGACGATGCCCGAGCGGCTGAAGGGGATCCTCGTGGAGAACCTCCGCTTCGATCCCCGCGACATGATCACCCTCGAGCCGCCGCTGGGGATGAGCGGCTTCTGGGACATCTACGGCCAGATCGATCGGCCGGACCTCAAGGACCCGGCGTTCGTGCCGGCGCTCCCGGCCGCGCTGCGGGAGGAGGAAGAGCGCGACATCTTCTCCCTGATCCGGGAGCGCGACATGCTGGTCCACCATCCCTACGACTCGTTCCAGCCGGTCGTCAACTTCTTCCAGCAGGCCGCGCGTGACCCGGACGTCCTGGCCATCAAGACGACCCTGTATCGCGTCGGGCGCCGTTCGCCCGTGGTGCAGGCGCTCCTTGAGGCCGCCGCCAACGGCAAGGAGGTGGCCGTCCTGCTCGAGCTCAAGGCGCGCTTCGACGAGGAGAGTAACATCGAGTGGGCAAGGGCCCTCGAGGCCGAAGGCGTGCATGTGGTCTACGGCCTGTTGGGGCTCAAGACGCACTCGAAGATCGCCCTCGTGGTGCGCCGAGAGGGCGCGGGGATCCGGCGCTACCTCCACCTCGCCACGGGCAACTACAACGCCGTCACGGCGCAGCAGTACACTGACCTGGGGATGTTCACCTGCGACCTCGAGATGGGGGCCGACGGCTCCCAGGTCTTCAACTACCTGACCGGCTACGGATCGAGTGGCCAGTACCGCAAGTTCCTGGTCGCGCCGGTGAACCTGCGCCGCGACTTCGAGACGCTGGTGCGGCGCGAGATCGAGCACCAGAAGGCGGGTCGCGGGGGACACCTGATCTTCAAGATGAACGCCCTCGTCGACCGGCCGATGATCCGCCTGCTCTACGAGGCGTCGCGGGCCGGTGTGCAGGTCGATCTGCTCGTGCGCGGCATCTGCTGCCTGCGACCGGGCGTACCGGGCGTGAGCGACAACATCCGCGAGATCAGCATCTTGGGCCGCTTCCTCGAGCACAGCCGCATCTACTACTTCCGCAACGGCGGCGACCCGACGATCCTGCTGGGCAGCGCCGACCTCATGCCGCGTAACCTCAACCGGCGTGTAGAGATCCTTTTCCCCGTTCAGGACGCGGGCATCAAGGCTCGTCTGCGCGAGGAGATCCTGGCCACGTACCTAGCGGACACGGGCAAAGCGCGCCTCATGTTCCCCGACGGGACCTACCAGCGGGTGATGCCCGCCGAGGGCGGCGAGCCCCTCGAGAGCCAGACGGCGCTCATCGCCGTGGCGGCGGCGCCACCCGAGGCGCCCACAGTCAGCTGACCACGAGGGGGAGGAGTGCGCCTACTCTTTCTACGCCACGGCCAGGCCGAGCCGCGCGAGACGTGGACCGGGGCCGATGAGGGCCGTCCCTTGACGGCCGAGGGACGGTTGGCGATGGCGCGCGAGGCCACCACGATCGCGCGCCTCGGGCTTGCTCCTGACGCGATCCTCACGAGTCCCTTGATCAGGGCTCACGAGACGGCACAGATCGTCGCTGAGGGCCTCGGCATGGCGGATCGCCTGCGCCGCGATGTGCGCCTGGCGCCGGGCTTCGGCCCGGCGCAGATGGAAGCGATCCTCGACGAGCACCGGGAGGCGAGAACACTCATGCTGGTCGGTCATGAGCCCGACTTCAGCCTGATCATCGGTAGCCTCGTGGGAGGGGCGGCGGTGGTGTGCAAGAAGGGTGGCCTCGCGCGTGTCGACGTCGATCCCGAGTCTGGCGCGGCCGAGCTGGTCTGGCTCCTGCCGCCGAAGGTGCTGACCGTCTCGACGAGCAAGGGGGCGAGTGTTGGAGATTGAGGCCAAGTTCCGCGTGCCCGATGACGAGACGTTCGAGCGGCTCGAAGAGACGGTCGAGCTGGGCAGCTTCGCGGTGAGCCCCGGGCGCCTCGTCGACCTCGACGACCGTTACCTCGACACGGATGACTACCGTGTGCTCTCGGCGGGCTACTTCTGCCGCCGCCGCGAGTCGCAGGACGGCATCGTGATGACCTTCAAAGGCTTGAGCGACGGTGACGGCGCGGTGCACCGGCGTGAGGAGGTCAGCGTCGAGCTCGAAGTCGACGGGCCGCCTCCGAGCTGGCCCGACGGGCCGGCACGCGAGCTGGCTCTGCGGCTGGCGGGGGACCGGCCGCTCGAGACGCTCTTCGGGCTGCGTCAGCAGCGTCTCGAGCGGGCGGTCGCCCGCGGTGGCCGCACGGTGGCCGAGCTAGCCCTCGACAGAGTGACGATCGACACGCAAAGAGGGAGCCGGAGCTTCCTCGAGTCCGAGATCGAGCTGCGCCCTGGGGGTACGGAGCGCGACCTCGACGAGCTCATCGCGGTCGTGCGGGCGCGCTGGGGTCTCGAACCTGTCGCCCAGTCGAAGTTCGCCCGCGGCCTGGCGCTGGCAACGGGCGTGCCTTTGGATCGCACGGAGGATTGGCAGCGCGAGCTGCGGCGCCTGCGTGTGCAGCGGTGGGTGCGGCGGACGCGTTACGAGACGGGCGCGAGTACCGGGTACGTGACCGGTCCCGCGGCATCTGAGGGCAGTGGGGGACCGGCCAGCCGCCCGGCACCGCAGGAGCCCGAGTCGCACCTGGTCGAGTCCGCCGAGCGCGGCGAGCAACGCGCCGTGCCGCAGGTGTCCGTGTTGGCTGCGGTGGATCGGAGAGGCGCCGGTGGGGCCGAGAGCGAAACGTCTGAGGCCGAGGAACCGGAGGCGGCAGTTGCAGAGCCCGAGGAACCGCAGCCGGAAGCACCCGAGCCGGAAACGCCCGAGCCGACGACACCAGGGGCCGAGGAACCGGAGGCGGAGGTCGTAGAGTCCGAGGAACCGGAGGCGGAAGTCGCAGAGCCCGAGGAACCGGAGGCAGCGGAACCGGAGGCGCGTGAGCCCGAAGAGGCCGTAACGGAGGCGGAGGCGGAGGAACCGGAAGTCGCTGAAGCCGAAGCCGCCGCGGCTGGAGAGCCTGAGGAGGCCGAACACAAAGATGCCGCCCTCGAGGGCGACGCCGCGGAGGCGAAGAAGAAGGAGCGCGCGCGGCCGGGCATCGTGTCCGACGACACGATGGACGAGGCCGCGCGCAAGACGCTCCTCTTCCACTACGAGCGCATGCTGAAGCACGAGCCGGGCACCCGCGAGGGGGATGACGCCGAAGAGCTGCACGACATGCGTGTCGCCACGCGTCGCATGAGGGCGGCGCTGCGCGTCTTCGACGGCTATGTCGATCGCGCCACGATCAAGCCCTACCTCAAGGCGCTGCGGCGCACCGGCCGCACCCTGGGGACGGTGCGTGACCTCGACGTCTTCTACGAGAAGACGCAGCGCTACCTGCAGAGCTTGCCCGAGGGACACCAAGACGATCTCGAACCCCTGCTCGTCGCCTGGCGCGCGCGGCGCGACGAGGCGCGCGCCGTGATGATCGACTACCTCGACTCGGCGGCGTTCGCGCGCTTCACGCGCCGCTTCGGCGAGTTCCTCGACAGGCCCGGCGCCGGCGCCGTGGCGCCGTTCACCGCCGACGGCGGGCCGCTGCCGCGGCACGTTCGCGACGCGCTGCCGGTCGTTCTCTTCGAACGCCTGGCAGCCGTGCGGGCTTTCGACGAGTGGGTCGGTGGGCAGGACGTGCCGCTGACGCGCTATCATCGCCTGCGCATCGCCTCGAAGGGGCTGCGCTACACGCTGGAGTTCTTCGAAGAGGTCCTCGGGGCCGGCGCCAATCCGCTGATCGAGCACGTGAAGACGCTGCAGGATCACTTGGGCGATCTACAGGATGCCGTGGTCGGCTGCGGCGTCGCCGGCGCCTTCCTCACCTGGGGCACCTGGCAGGCGCCGGGGGCCAAGTGCCGGGGGCCCGCTCACCCCGTGCTCAACGCTCCCGGGGTAGCGACCTACCTGGCGCATCGCCAGCAGGAGATCGCCACCCTGATCGAGACCTTCCCGCCCGTGTGGGAGAGGGTGGGTGGGCCGGAGTTCGCCCGCGGCGTCGCGGGACTGGTGGCCGGCCTGTAGGCCAGCCGCACCCCCGCTGGCCCGTCAGCGCGCCGGACCCGACGCCGGCGGCGTGTCGGTCCGGCGCGTCTCGACGGCCAGGCTGCGCCCGAGCGCCTTCTCCACTGCCTCCTGGCGCGTTTGGATCCCCCACAGCTCCAGGTGACAATCGCCCGCGGTCGTGAGCTCGAGCACGGCCGTCGCGGCATCGATGCGCCCGAAGCGCGCGTTGCGCACGCACCCAGTGTGACTGCGGTCGAGGCGTTCCGCCAGGCGCAGCAGGAGCGCGAGCATGCGCGTGGCGCGACGGTCCCCCGCGTCGAGCTCGGCCAGCTCCGGGTTGCGCGAGCCGGGCAGCGCCTTGCGGTGGAAGCGCGTGACGGCCGCGAGCAACTCGATCTCCTCCTGGTCGAAGCCCAGCAGATCGGCGTTGCGCACGAGGTAGGCGGTGTGCAGGTGGTGGTCGCGGTACGAGAGGAAGGTGCCGACGTCGTGCAGCAAGGCGGCGTAGCCGAGGAGCTCGCGCTCGCGCTCTCCCAGGTCGTGCAGGCCGGTCTCGTGGCCGCTGTCGAAGAGCGCGAGCGCGAGCTCCCTCACGTGCCGGGCGTGGGGCTCGTCGAACTTGCAGCGGCGGCCGAGCTGCACCACGCTGCGCTCGCGCACGTCGAGACCGCGCACGAGTCCGCGGTGTCGGCTGCGGCGCAGGTAGTCCATGAGCATGCCCTCGCGCACCCCGCAGTCGGCGAGGGCTACGATCTCGGGCAGGTCGAGCTCGGTCATGAGCGTCTCGAGGACGGCGGCGCCGGCGACGATGATGTCGGCGCGCTCGGGGTTGATGCCCGGCACCGAGCGACGCTCCTCGGCCGTCATGGCGCGCAGCGTCTTGGCCACCTTCCTGAGATCGCCGCGCGCAAGCGGCTGGTCGTGGGCAGGCGTCTCGTCGTGCAGCGTCTTGGCGGCGATGGCGGCCAGGTTGCGCATCGATCCCGACGTGCCGAAGGCGGCGTCGATGCGGAAGCGTTTGAGCTCGTGCACGACGTGCGCCGAGGCGAGACGCACGTGGCGCTGAACGGCCTCGTACTGGCGAGCGCTGACGCGATCCGCCCCTTGTCCCGGCACCTCCTCCTCGGTGACGCGGAGCGCGCCGAGGCGCAGCGACTCGAGATAGAAGTGCCGCCGGCGGTCGCCGATGGCGACCTCGGTGCTGCCGCCGCCGATGTCGACGACGAGCACCGTGCGGTCTCCGACGTGCACCCTGCCGAGCAGGCCGAGGTAGATCAGCCGCGCCTCCTCGCGTCCCGAGATCACGCGCACCTCGAGGCCGGCTTCGTCGCGCAGGCGATCGAGAAGCTCCGCCCGGTTCGCCGCCTCCCTGGTCGCCGACGTGGCCACGGCGACGATCTCAGAGGCGCCGTGTGAGCGCGCGAGGTCGGCGAAGCTACGGCAGACGAGCGTCGCCCTTTCGATAGCCTCGGGGACGAGACGCCCGCCACCGAACTCCCGCTCTCCGAGACGTACCGACTCTCGCTGCACGGAGATCACCGAGTAGGAATGGTTGGGACGGATCTCGACGAGCATCAGCCGCACGGAGTTGGTGCCGATGTCGACGAAGCCCACGACCTGGTCGCGTTCGGCGAGCGGCGCTGCCACGGCTGGGGTGGTTCGTGACGAAGGCACGATGGAGATGATACCTCTAGCCATGGTCCGTGAGCCGCCTATCGAGTAATCTGAGTGGCTGTGCGCAGCGCGCGGCTGGGGAGGAGGACTGTTGCCACGAGACGAGCGTCAACGTGACGAGAAGACGGACAAGGACGGGACGAGCGGCGAGCCCAAGGCCAAGCTCGACCGTGCGACCTACGAGAAGGCGCTCGGCAAGCTGCACTTCGAGCTCGTGAAGCTGCAGGAGTGGATCAAGCACGAGGGCCTCAAGGTCGTGGTGCTCTTCGAGGGACGCGACGCCGCCGGCAAGGGCGGCACCATCAAACGCATCACCGAGCCCCTCAATCCACGCGTCGTGCGCGTGGTCGCGCTGCCGGCGCCGACCGAGCGGCAGAAGACGCAGTGGTACTTCCAGCGCTACGTGGAGGAGCTGCCGGCCGCCGGCGAGATGGTCCTCCTCGACCGCAGCTGGTACAACCGCGCCGGCGTCGAGCGTGTGCTCGGCTTCACCAGCGAGGAGGAGGTACAGGAGTTCTTCCGCACCTGCCCTGAGTTCGAGCGCATGCTGATCCGTTCGGGGACCATCCTCATCAAGTACTGGTTCAGCGTCAGCGACGAGGAGCAGGAGCGCCGCTTCCAGGAGCGCATCAACGACCCTCTCAAGCGCTGGAAGTTCAGCGAGATGGACGTCGAGTCGCGTGACCACTGGGAGGAGTACTCGCGCGCCAAGGACGAGATGTTCGCCTTCACCGACACGAAGTGGTCGCCGTGGTACGTCGTCGAGGGTGACGACAAGCGGCGTGCGCGCCTGAACTGCATCAGTCACCTGCTCAGCATGATCCCCTACGAAGACGTGCTGCCGAAGCCGTTCAAGCTGGCGGTGCGCAAGCCGCCGAGCAAAGGCTACGTCCGTCCGCCGATGAGCGAGCAGACGTTTGTGCCGCAAGTCTTCTAGCTGAGTGCGTCTGCGGCCCCGTGACGGCCTTGTTCTCTGCCGCCAGCGCTAACGTTTTAGCCCGGGTCCCCTAACGTGGTAAGATACCGCTCCCCTGAGGGAGTGGGAGGAACGTAGTCTGTGAACCTCGCCTTGCGCGAACACCCTGCGGCCGGCCTCGTGATGAACATGGCCGCGAACCTCGAGCGAGCTGCGTCGCTGCTTCCCGAAATGATGACCGGTGACGACGGGGCCTGCGGCTACGAGATCCTGGAGCGTGAGCGTGTCGGTGACGAGCTCATTCGGGATCTTCTCACATACCTCGAATCCGGCTCGCTCGCCACCGACGCGCTCGCGCGCGACGACGTGCGAGAGCTGGCCGGTGTGCTCGAGGATACGCTCGACGCCGTGGCGGCGGCGGCCGAAGGTGTGCGCCTCTACCGCCTTGACGATCCCGTGACCGAGATGCGCGAGCTGGTGCAGGGGGTGGCGCACGGAACAACTCTGCTGAGGCGGGCCGTTGCGTCCACGGAATCGTGTGGCGGTATACGCCGCTGCTGGCTCGAGCTCGCCCGGCTCGAGGACGATGGCGAGACGCTGGCTGCGACGCTGCGGGTCATGCTGCGCGACGAAGGAACTGCCGCTGCTGGGCGCTGGCGCGACATCGTCGACCTGACCGAAGAGGCTCTTCACGGCTGCCAGCACGCGGGTGCCATCCTGGTCGCTGCCGATGCTGCAGCCCGCCTAGCTCGCCTCAGTCCTCAGAGTCAGCACCGGACTCCCTGCTCGTGGTCGCGCTCGTGCCACGGGCGGGCGACGGTTGGCTCCCCGCGGCGCACACATTAATGAGACACTAACAATCGATGGCTATAGTGCCGCCCGCGGTCCTCCTCGACTTCTGACGCGGAGAGTGTGATGGCCAAAGAGCGTGTGCTCGTCGTCGACGACGAGCGAGACATCCTGGAGCTGGTCAAGTACAACCTGAGCAAGGACGGTTTCTCCGTCACCTGCGTGCAGACCGGTGAAGACGCGTTGCGGGAGGCACGGACGAAGCCGCCGGGGATCATCGTCCTCGACCTCATGCTTCCCGGGGCTGGATGGGCTCGAGGTGTGCCGCATCCTCAAGAACGATGCCAAGACGCAGCACATCCCCATCCTCATCCTGAGTGCCAAGGGAGAGGAGTCCGATGTCGTTGCCGGGCTCGAACTCGGCGCTGCCGACTACGTGACCAAGCCCTTCAGCCCGCGCGTGCTACTCGCGCGCGTGCGGGCGGTCTTGCGCCGGGAGCGCGAGGGAACAGCCGTTTCGACTCCCCTCGAGCTTGGGGAGATCGCCATCCACCCCGGGCGCTTCGAGGTGCTGGTGGAGGGTGAGCCGGTCGATCTCACCGCGAGCGAGTTTCGCATCCTCTACTTCCTCGCCCGCAAACCGGGTTGGGTGTTCACACGAGAGCAAATCGTGGATGCCGCGCAGGGAGAGGATTCCTACCTGAGCGACAGGTTCGTCACCGATCGCTCGGTCGATGTGCACATGGTCTCGCTGCGACGTAAGCTTGGCCGTGCCGGCACCATGGTGGAGACTGTCCGGGGAGTGGGGTACAGACTCAAGGAAACGTGAGGGCCATGCGACGCCCCCGTCTGCTCTGGAAGCTCTACGCGAGCTACCTCCTCATTGTCCTGGTGTGCATCGGAGCGGTCGGCTTCTTCGTCGCACGCTCGGCGCACTCGTTCTACATCTCTCACGTACAACGGGAGCTAGAGTCCCGCGCCCGCCTCGTCGAGGAGCAGGTCGCGCCGATCGTGGGGACGGACACCCCGGCCAGTCTCGAGGGTCTCGTGCAGCGACTCGGCGACGCGTCGGGAACGCGCATCACCATCATCTCGGCCGGGCCGTGGGCCGGCTCGTTGGGGACGGTGATGGCCGACTCCGAAGTCGCGCCCAGCACCATGGAGAACCACCGCGACCGGCCTGAGGTCCAGAGGGCGCTTGGAGGAGGTGTCGGCCAGTCGATCCGCCACAGCAAGACGCTGGGGGTGGACATGATGTACGTGGCCGTCCCTCTGCTCGTGAACGGGCAGACCTACGCCGTAGTACGCACGGCCGTGCCCCTGACCGCCGTAGACCACGCCCTCTCCGCGCTGAATCAGCGTATCGCGCTCGCCGCGCTGCTCGCTGCCCTGGTGGCCGCCGGATTGGGGCTGTACCTTTCCCGACGACTCGTGGGGGACCTGGAACTCGTGAGAAAGGGTGCGGATCGGCTGGCGCACGGCGACCTGGGGCACACTGTTCCGGCCCCGAACACACGCGAGATCGGTGGTCTCGCCGACAGCCTCAACGCGATGGCGCGCGAGCTCGACGAGCAGATCATCACGATCACCCACCAGAGGAATGAGCTGCAGGCCGTGCTGTCGAGCATGAGTGAGGGCGTCCTTGCCTTCGATTCGGAGCAGCGGGTCATCAGTCTCAACGACGAGGCAGCGCGCCTGCTCGACGTCGACCCCGGCGAGGCGCGCCAGCGAACGATCCAGGAGGTCGTGCGCAATCCGGCTCTGCAGCGGTTCGTCGGCGACGCCCTGGCGGGGGGCGAGCCGGTTGAGGCCGACCTCGTCCTGCACACAAATCGTCTGGATCGACACATCCAGGCGCACGGAGCGGTGCTGCGCGACGCCGACGGCGTCGGCATCGGAGCCGTCGTAGTGCTGAACGACGTTACTCATTTGCGCCGACTGGAGCAAATACGGCGCGAGTTCGTGGCCAATGTGTCGCACGAGATCAGGACGCCGGTGACCTCGATCAAGGGGTTCACGGAGACGCTGCTCGACGGGGCGGATGACGACGCGGACGACCGGCACCGATTCTTGACTATCATCTCCGGCCAGGCGGATCGTCTGGCTGCCCTGGTCGACGATCTCCTGAGCCTATCCCGGCTCGAGCGGGAAGCCGAGGAGCCGACGCTGGCGGTCGAGTTCGGCGACCTGTGCGCCCCGCTCCAGGTCGCCGTCGATGTCTGCGGTGTAAAGGCCGCCGACAAAGACATCACCCTCGCGCTCAAGTGCCCCGGGGCCGTCAAGGCGCGCTTCAATCCGCCCCTCATCGAACGCGCAGTCGTCAACCTGATCGACAACGCCGTGAAGTACAGCGAGCGCGGCGGCACCGTCGAGGTACAGGGCCTGGCGCGTAATGGCGAGGTGGTCATCAGAGTGCGAGACCAAGGCTGTGGCATCGCGGCCGAGCATCTTCCTCGGCTATTCGAGCGCTTCTATCGCGTCGACAAGGCGCGCAGCCGCGACATGGGCGGTACTGGTCTCGGTCTCGCTATCGTGAAGCATGTCGCCCAGGTCCACGACGGCTGGGTGACGGTGCAGAGCGCGCCCGGACGCGGCAGCACCTTCGAGATCCACCTCCCCGCAAGCTAGTCCTCACCGTTCCTTCTTCGGACAATCTCTCGCGACCATCCACCACGTCGGTATCCACATCGGTGCCGAGTTCATGATCCAGCCGCGCATACCGGAGACGCGTCGTGCGCGTGGCCCGCTCAACCCCGACTACTACGGCGCGGTCCGGCTTTGGATGTATCTCGCTTCTGGCTAACAGGAACCTAACGGTCCGCTAACACGGTATGGGTAGTTTCCTTCCCGGGTTGGAGCGGACCGAACGGACCAAGGAAAGGATCCACATGAGACATGTCACGAGAAGAAGACCGGGGATAGCCGCCGCCCTTGTGGCGGGCCTGCTTGTTCTGGCCGTCGGACTGGCGGCGTGCGGGAGCAGCTCGAGCCCCGCCACCTCGTCGACCACCGGGAGCGCGCTGCCCTCGATGACGGCAGACACCATCGTCGGAGCGGGTGCGACCTTCCCGTTCCCGATCTACTCGAAATGGGGCAGCGACTACCAGGCGGCCCAGGGCATCAAGCTCAACTACCAGGCCATCGGATCGGGCGGCGGCATCTCGGCCATCGAAGCCAAAACGGTCGACTTCGGCGCCAGCGACGCGCCCCTCAGCGCGTCGGACCTCGACACCAACGGTCTCGCGCAGTGGCCTCAGATCATCGGCGGCGACGTTCCCTCCATCAACGTGAGCGGCGTCCCTGCCGGCACGCTCAAGCTTACCGGTGAGGTCCTGGCCAACATCTTCCTGGGCCAGATCAAGACCTGGAACGACCCGGCGATCGCGAGCCTGAACCCCGGCGTCACCCTCCCCAGCGAACCCATCGTGACGGTCCACCGCTCCGACGGTTCGGGCACGACGTGGATCTTCACCAACTATCTGTCGGCGGTCTCTCCGACCTGGAAGTCGCAGGTGGGCGCCGACAAGGAGGTCAACTGGCCGACCGGCCTGGCCGGCAAGGGGAATTCGGGCGTCGCGGCCATCGTGCAGAAGACCGAGGGTGCGATCGGATACAACGAGTACGCCTACGTTCTGCAGAACAACATGAACTACGCCTTGGTGCAGAACAAGGATGGCAAGTTCGTCTCTCCCTCGGTCGAGACCTTCGCGGCTGCGGCGGTCAACGCCGACTGGAAGGCGGCGGCGCCTTCGTTCGACATCGCTCTCGTGAACGAGCCCGGGGCCAACACGTGGCCGATCACCGGAGCCTCCTTCATCCTCATGCAGAAGGATCAATCCGACGCCACGCGCGCCAAGACGGCCCTGAGCTTCTTCGACTGGGCCTTCAAGAACGGCGCCGACTCGGCAAAGAGCCTCGACTACGTGCCGATCCCAGAGAAGGTCTACACACTGATCGAGCAGACCTGGACGGAGCAGATCATGTCCGCGGGTACCCCGGTCTGGCCCTGATCGATCGGGCTGATTGGGCCGCCTTCGCAAGGGGCAGAAAGCGGCTCACATGGGGTGAAACGGCTCACATGGTAGGGAGATGACGTGAGCACAGTCGAAGCAGACACACGGGCCGGGGGCGCCGCGCTGCGCGCGGCGCCCCACCGCCTGCGCAGGTGGTTCGATCCCGCGTTCCACTGGGTGACGTTTGCCTGCGCCGCGCTCATCGTGGCTCTGGTCGCGGCCACCCTGCTGCTCCTCTTCAAGAACGCCTTGCCCTCGATCCGAGAGTTCGGCTTGTCGTTCCTCACCTCTGCAGTCTGGGACCCCAGCTCGGAGCAGCTCGGCGTCTTCACCGCCATCTGGGGTACGCTGCTGAGCACGGCCATCGCGCTCATCATCGCCGTGCCGCTGGCTCTCTGCATCGCGCTGCTGCTGGTAGAGCTGGTCCATCCCGTCCCGGCGCGGATCGTGGGGACGGCCATCGAGATGCTGGCGGCGATCCCCAGCATCATCTACGGCATGTGGGGCTTCTTCGTCCTCGGACCGTTCATGGCTCTGCACGTGGAGCCCTGGATCAGCAGCAAGCTGGGGTTCATCCCTCTGTTCGCCAACGGTGGTGCTTCCGGCGGCTGGGACGTGTTCACAGGAGGCGTCATCCTCGCGCTCATGATCCTGCCCTTCATCACCGCGGTGTCACGCGACGTGCTGGAGATGGTGCCCGGCATCCTCAAGGAGGCCGGCTACGGCATGGGCTCGACGACGTGGGAGGTCACGCGC
This sequence comes from uncultured Actinomycetes bacterium, assembly GCA_963725665.1. Lineage (GTDB taxonomy): Bacteria > Actinomycetota > Thermoleophilia > UBA2241 > UBA2241 > CAVRZA01. The sequence goes on from CAVRZA010000011.1 coordinate 429,202, forward strand.
AAGGTGAGCCTGCGCTACGGCAGCGCCGGCATCGTCGGGGCGATCATCCTGGGGCTGGGGCGCGCCATCGGCGAGACCATGGCGGTCGCCTTCGTCATCGGCAGCTCGATGAACTTCAGCTGGTCGCTGTTCAACCCCGGCTACACGATCTCCTCGCTCATCGCCAACACCTTCGCGGAGTCGACGACGAAGCTCAACATCGCGGGTCTGATCGAGGCCGGGCTGGTATTGCTCGTGATGACGCTCGTCGTTCAGGTGTTGGCACAAGTCTGGCTCAAGAGGGTGCGGGCGACGACGGGAGGCCGGGCATGAGTGGTGAGGCCATCGTGGCACGCAAGCCGCTCACTCCCCGCGGTCAGACCGGCAGGCGCGTCGCCAACCTCATCATCAAGATCTTCGCCTGGGTGGCGGCGCTCATCGGCATCGCCGTCATGGCGTTCATCATCTACTACGTCGTGGTCAAGGGTGCGGCGACCATGTTCCGCTGGGGGTTCTTCACGGAGCTGCCGCCGCCCCCTGGGGAAGGCACGGGCGGGCTGGGCAACGCGATCGTCGGCACCCTGATCCTCGTGGTGCTGGCGTCGCTGATCGGCATCCCGGTCGGGTTCCTCGCCGGCGTGTACCTGGCCGAGTTCGGGCGCACCAGCCCGATCGCCACGACCATCCGCACGGTGGCCAACATGATGGTCGGCATGCCGTCCATCATCGTCGGTGTGTTCGCCTACACGGCGCTCGTCTTGACGGTCGGACACTACTCGGTATGGGCCGGCGCATTCGCTCTGGCGGTCATCATGATCCCCGTGATGGCGCGCACCTCGGAGGACATCATGAACCTCGTCCCCAACGAGATGCGCGAGTCGGGGCTGGCGCTGGGCGCGGCGCGCTACAGGGTGACGCTCGGCGTCGTGGTCAAGGCGGCCAGGAACGGGCTTGTCACGGCGGGCCTGCTGGCAGTGGTGCGCGTGAGCGGAGAGACCGCACCGCTGCTCTTCACGGTGCTGAACAGCCAGTTCTGGCCCGACCTGAAGAACCTCAGCCAGCCTACTGCCAATCTGACGGTGAGCATTTACAACTTCGCGCTGAGCCCCTACCAGGACTGGATCGATCTGGCGTGGGGAGGAGCCCTTCTCATCATCATCGTCGTCCTCGGTATGAACATCACGACGCGCCTCCTGTTCAGCAGGCGCAAGGACTGGTAGGAAGGCGTGAACGACATGAAGATAGACACGGACACGCCGCGAGTGGACGCGCAGAGCATCGCCCCGCCGCGTCTCGAGGTGTCGAGCCTCACGCGGACGGAGGAGACGAAGGCCTCGGAGCGGGCGGTGAAGGTGTCGGCGAGACACCTGGACTTCTTCTACGGCAAGAACCAGGCGCTCTACGACAACACGCTCGACGTCTACGAGAACCAGATCACGGCCATCATCGGTCCCTCCGGTTGCGGCAAGTCGACGCACATCCGCACCTACAACCGCATCTACGAGCTCTATCGCGACCAGCGGGCCACCGGTGAGGTGATCCTGGACGGGGAGAACATCCTCGCCCCGTCCACTGACCTGCTCAGCCTGCGCAAGCGCGTGGGCATGATCTTCCAGAAGCCGAGCCCCTTCCCTATGACCGTCTTCGACAACATCGCCTACGGCCTTCGTCAGCACTACAAGATGGGCCGCGGCGAGCTGCACGATCGCGTCGAGGACGCGCTGCGGCGCTCGGCGCTGTGGGAGGAGGTCAAGGACAAGCTGCACGAGCCGGGGTCCGCCCTGTCGGGTGGTCAGCAGCAGCGGCTGTGCATCGCTCGAGCTGTCGCCGCCGAACCCGAGATCCTGCTGATGGACGAGCCCTGCTCGGCCATCGATCCCGTGGCGACGGCGAAGATCGAGGAGCTCATGCTCGCTCTCAAGGAGAACTACACGATCGTGATCGTGACGCACAACATGCAGCAGGCCGCGCGCGTCTCCGACTTCACGGCGTTCTTCTTCCAGGGTGCGATCGTGGAGTACGGGGAGACGAGGCAGGTCTTCGAGAACCCGGCGCAGAAGCGGACCGAAGAGTACATCACCGGCCGCTTCGGATGATCTTCAGGAAGGATTGAGAGCCATGACCAGCCACCTCGAGCGCGAGATCGAGCGCCTGAAGAGGAAGATCCTTGCTTTGAGCGCGGTCGTCGAGGACAGCCTGCGCCAAGCCTTTGTGGCTCTCGAGCGCCGTGACGCGGCCCTGTGCATGCGTGTGATCGAAGGCGACGTAGAGGTCGACGAGATAGAGGTCGACATCGAGGAGGACTGCCTCAAGATCCTGGCGCTCTATCAGCCCGTGGCGCGGGATCTGCGCTTCATCGTCGCCGTCATCAAGATCAACCACCGTCTCGAGCGTCTGGCCGACCTGGCTGTGAGCGTGACGAAGCGGACCTTGGCGCTCATCGAACACCCCTCCGTCCAGGTTCCGCCCGACTTCTTCGAGATGGCCGAGAAGTCGCGTGCCATGATCGCGCGCGCCCTCGATTCGCTCGTCAAGAGCGACACCACGCTGGCGAAGCTCGTCCTGGTCGCCGACGACGAGGTGGACAGCATGTACGTGAAGGTCCAGGAGGAGCTCAAGGACGCCATCCGCCTGCGGCCGCAGGATCTGGATGCGCTCGTCGAGGTGTTCGCCGTGGCCCGCTACCTGGAGCGCATCGGCGATCACGCGACGAACATCGCCGAAGACGTGATCTACATGAACGAGGGCGAGATCGCCCGTCACAAGGCCGGCGTCTTCGAGTTCGACCGCGCGCCCGAGCCCAGCCCGACCGGGCGCGCGGCACGAGGAGAGACCGCCTAGCCGAAGTTCACGAGTTCACCCCTGGGGGACGCCCCTCCCCCGGCGGCCTTCAGCCCCGAAGGCTGCCCCCCCACTGCCCGGGTCCCCTACCAGCCCGGGCAGTGCCCTGCATAGGGATGTCTGCGGCACGGGGGGACCGATGGGCTTGCGGCGGTAGCGCGAACGACGCCAGGCCGAGACCTCTGCTCGAGTGCGGCCCCTTCACCTGCGTCTGGGCGCCTCACACTATCCTAACGTCCGGCTTATGGTGGGCTAACGTCGGCTGGCAAAACTCCTTGCGGAAAAGAGCGTAAGAGGTCTCGCTGGAGGTCGCTATGATCACCCGTCGGATGCGTCGACGGCGCCGGCTGCTCGACACCTACGTGCGCGTTGAACTCGAGGACCCGGGAAGGTCGTTCGACGATCAGGCCCGCCGCTCGCAACAGGAGTCGCTGCGCCCCCGGCTGGAGGCCGGCGCTCTGGACCCCGGCGACGCTGAGGAGGCTCGAGAAAGGCGATCGGCGTGATCGACGGCACAGCGTCCCTGCGCTGACGAAGACCTCCAGCAGGGCTCGCAAACCTCTCCTGAAGACCGCGCTCACCTTCCGCTGACAAAGGCGAGCGAGGATGCTTCCCGAAGTGATTGGCGAGACTGGGGAGCCGATGACGGTGATCGATCTGCTGCACGAGCGCGCGGCACGGGAAGCGCCCCGATACCTCGAGACTTTCGAGCACCAGGAGTCGCTCACGGCCGAGTTCGTCTTCTCCGGCGAGAGTCTGTCCCACGCCGTCGCCTTGGAGCTACGCCGCGAGATACGTCGCCGGGGGTTGGCCTACTCGGTGACGCGCCGCGGCAGGTGCGTCTTTCTCACCAACCACGCCCTCTGGGGCGATGTCGAGGACGAGCTCGCCCTGCTGCTCGACGGCCTCCTCAAACGCACGCGTTCCGTTGGCGAGACCTGACGGCCACCGCCGAGTCCATCAGGCGGTCTGCGAGGCGCCCTCCGCGGGCGCGGGTTGCCGCGCCCGCTGCGCGAGCCACTCGCACAGGCGCTGCTCGACAGCGTCGCGCACGTCGCGGAAGGCGGCGAGCCGCTCCTCCTCGGTGCCCTGCACTGCGGACGGGTCGGGAAGAGACCAGTGTAGGCGCGTGCCCACCCCGGGAAAGATCGGGCACTCCTTCTCGGCACGGTCACAGACGGTGATCAGGACGCCGAAGTGCTGCCTGCCCAGGTACTCGTGCAGGCCCTTGGAGCGTTGGCCGCTGATGTCGATGCCGCGCTCCTTCATGACCGCGATCGTGAGCGGGTTGATGCCTCGCGGTTCGAGGCCGGCACTGTAGGCCTCGTACTCATCGCCGGCGAAGGTGCGCAGGAAGGCCTCGGCCATCTGACTGCGTGCTGAGTTGCCGGTGCAGAGAAAGAGCACCCTGGTCTTGCCCACATCAACCTCCTTTGGCCACAACGATGCCCTGGCACCATACCCGCCTCGTGTTAGGAATCGGTTACGGTGCTGCCGGGGCGATGGAGGCCACTCCAGTCGGGCAACAAAGGAAGTCACGGCTGGCCGTGCCGGAAGAGTGGCGAGACTGGGCGCGGCGGTCCTCGCGGGAGAGAAAGCACGGTGTCCGGCGACGGCACGGTTCGGCTTGGCGCTACGCCCGGCGGTGGGCGGAACGGGGAGTTGGGATTCAGCCGACGGTCACGACGACCGCGGGGCTCGCCGCCGTCAGCAGCCCCGTCGTCGCCGGGATGCGCACGCGCAGGCTTACGTTTCCGCTCGTCGTGGGCGCGGTCCAGGTGAAGGAGTAGCTGCTCGTGGCGTCGAGCTTGACGCTGGCCACGTCGCTCCACTTGTCAGCGCTCTTCGTCTGCAGGTGGACGGCCGTCCCGGCGAGGGCCGGCTTGACCTTGCCGGTGAAGGTGACCGTGCCACCGCCGGCGACGGACGTCGCCGACGCGGAGAGCGTGAGCACCGGCTTGACCGAGATGGTCGTCTCAGGCGTACGAGCCCCGTCGCTGCCGTAGCTGACGTAGTAGCGCGTCGTGAGCGGCGGCTTGGCGATCCGTGTGTAGGCGGAGTAACCGGCCGTGCCCGCCGGCAGGCTGGTGGTGCCGCGCGTCGTCGCCAGGGTCTGCGTGTGCCAGGCGCCGGAGCGGTAGAAGTGCAGCGTGACCGTCGCGCCGCTGGCGAGCGCCGGGTAGGTCCTCCCCGAGAGGGTGGCGGTGGCACCGAACGCAACCACCTTGTGCGTGCTCTGCGAGGGCGAGATTGACATGCTGCGGAAGTAGATCCAGGTGTCGCGCAATCCCAGGTTCGCGCGCAGCGTCGCACCGGAGATGGGGTGGATGCCGGCGCTGCCGACCACGTAGGCGTTGATGACCCGCGGGGAGGTCCCTCTCTTCGTCACATAGATCGTCTTGAGAAGGCCGTCGACGCCGCTCGGGTTGGCCGCCGAGTACGTGCCCAGCTTGGATCGGACCGAGCTGGCGCTCATCGTGACGGGGTCCCAGATGTGGTACGGGCTGGCGCCGTCGTAGGGGTCGGTGACGCCCTTGAGGTAGGGGACGGGGGCGGCGCTGCCCCAGACTTTCTCGATGTTCTCGGTGTGCCCGCCCGAGGTGGAGAAGTAGTAGGCGACGATCGGCTTGCCGCCGTAGGTGGCGACGACTCCCGCCGTGTCCTTGACCGCCTTGGTCGTGCTCGGCTCTTCGCCGTGGCCGGCATCGAGGCCGCCGTAGTACTGGCTCGCCGTCGTGCAGTACACGTCGAAGGCGCCCGTCTTGCGCGTGGCGAGCGCGTAGGAGCGAGCGGCGACGGCCTGGCAGCGCAACGCGGTGGCCGGCCACGAGGCGGGGGACTCGAACGGCACCACACCGTAGAGGTAGCTCTCGAGCGGCAGGACGTTCACGACCATCAGCCCGGCGGTGAGGTGGACGACTCGTAGCTGTCCGCGGTAGTGCACCCCGGCGGAGCCGTTCTGGTTGGCGTTCACCAGCTTGAGGTACGACGCGCCCGGCTTGAAGACGACGGGGGTCGCGAAGCGATACGTCGCGGAGCCGGCCACGACCTTGTAGGGGTTGGTGCCGCCGACCCAGGTGACCTTGGCGACGACGCCGCCGGCGATCGTCTTGGACGTCGAGCCGCTGGTCGCCTTGAAGGCCGTCGTCGCGGTGGCGCTCACCGCGCTCAGACCGGCGTTCAGCATCACCCTGATAGGCGGGTTGCCCGCGTTGCCGAAGCCGATGCCGGTGTAGTAGTGCTGCAGGATCTGCTTGTAGGTGAGGTCGCTGTGCGTCGCGTAGCCGTAGGCGCCGTACTGGCTCATGCCGATGCCGTGGCCCCAACCGCGGCCCTTGATGGTGAAGTTGACGGCGCTTGCGGCGCGCGCGGCCGGCGCGAGCCAGGCGAGCAGCAACAGCATGGCGACGAGGGTGGCGAGCGCGAGCCGCGCGCGCCGCTCACCGGCGCACACTAGCCAAGCGCGCTGCCACGCGGACGCGGTTCTCTCTCCAAGGGGTTGTCTGCGGCGGGTGGCATACATCGTGCCGGCCTCACCTCATCGTCGCGGGCTCGTTTCTTACCCGAGGATACGGATCGCTGGTCGAGGGGGCAACCTGGGTCCCCTCGGGTCCGCCGTTCCCCGACACCGCCCTTCTCTTCTTCTGCTATCGGCAGCGTCCTCTTTTTCATAAACGTCGCCGGAGGCCGATCCTTGACCGCGCTCAAGGGATCTCACGCGGCGTCCGATAGCGAGAGAGACGGCGCAGATACTGCCCGACGGCATCGATTGGCTGCGCCCGAACGGCGATGAAGGCCTTCACCAGGACACTGCACCTGTCGGCGGCGGTCACTCTCGTGACCGCGCTCGCGGCGCTGGCCGCGCCGGTCGCCCGAGCCCAGACCTACCCCGACGTCCCCAAGGGCATGTGGGCGCGGGCCGCCATCGACTGGGCGACCGACCAGGGACCGGCCGGCAACAAGCTCCTCGACGACTACGACGGCGTCGCCTTCAAGCCGGATCGGGCGATCACGAGGGCGCAGCTGGCGCGCGCCCTCGTGATCGCCTCCGGGCACGCGAGCGACGCTCTCACCGAACCCAAAGTCCTGGCGGACACGCCGCCCCAGCACCCCTACTACATCGACGTCGAGTTGGCCGTGAGACTCCATCTCCTCGGCACCTACCGCGACGGGTTCCGCCCCGATGTCCCGGCAACGACGACGCAGGTGAACAAGGCGATCGTCAGGATGCTGCGCCAGCGCAATGCGGGCCTCGACTGGACTATGCTGGCGGCCCTCTCGCCCGCGAACTGGGAGCCCAACCCGGGCTGGAAGACCGGAGCCCCGACGACCCTGCCCTTCGAAGTAGCGGCGCACTTCTTGAACCTGCGCTACAACCATCCTTCGGGCACCGACGCCCAGGAGATCTCGCCCCTCGAGCCGATAGGCCGCGACGAGGTCGCCTATAGCCTCTACCAAGCGTCCCATCTGAGCTCGTGGCAGCTCAGCTCGCTCTCGTGGTACGACGCCGTCGTCCTGCCCAAGCTCACGACGAGGCAGAAGCAGATCGTCTCGTTCGCGCTCAAGTACGTCGGCTACCCGTACGTCTGGGCCGGCGAGTATCCGACGAAGAGCTCGCCGTACGGCGCGCAGGCCCACGGGGGCTTCGACTGCTCGGGCTTCGTGTGGTGGGTGATGAAGATCAGCATGCACTACCCGATCCCCGACTCGCAGCGCACCGCGGCCGCCATGGCGGCCGCCGCCAAACCGCGCATCACGCGCAGCCACCTCGTGCCCGGCGACATCATCTACTTCGGCCCCAACGGACCCAAGTCGACGGCGGCGTCGGTCTATCACGCGGCGGTCTACCTGGGCCGAGGCTGGTTCATCCACTCGAGCGGCTACGCGGCGAACGGCGTCAACCTTGCCTCCCTCAACTGGTCGGGCTGGAGCTGGCAGAGCGACTTCGCCTGGGGACGGCGCGTCCTGAAGAAGGGCGAGTTCATAGCCCCCTGAGACCGGCCCGTCGCGGCCGGTGCGCTGGGCCCCGGATGCACGCCGCGAGCGAACTGGGATACAATCAGTCCGCATCATGAGACGTAGTACGTACGCACTTCTCCTCGCCACGCTGACGATCGGCGCCGTCTTCGGCTTCGTCGCTCAGGCTCGCTCCGCGGACCCCGTCTCCGACCCCACCCCTCCGGTGGGCAAGGTCTCTTTGCCGGCCGCGGTGAACACTTCCGAGGTCACCGTCACGCTCGATCTCGGCGACCCCGAGTCGGGTCTCGTCGCCGTCAGGGTGAGCAACGACGGTGCGACCTTCGGGGAGTGGACCACTCCGCCGAGCCCAGCGGCCGGCGGCACCGCGAGCGTCATGCCGTGGGTCCTCAGCGACGGCGACGGGCCCAAGACCGTGACCGTCGAGGCGCGCAACGACGGCGGCGCGGTGTCGAGCTTCACGGCGACCACCGTTCTCGACACCGCGCCGCCGCTCGTCACGGGCAGCGAACCGCCGAGCGGCGCGGCGCTCGCGACGCCGCCCACCCTGATCGTGGTGCACTACTCCGAGCCGCTGGCCACATCGCCGCTGCCGACGGCTGTGATGCCCGGCGGGCCCCTCTTCACGGTCACGGTGAGCGGCGCCGACGTGAAGCTCAAGCCGCGCAAGGCCATCGTGCCCGGAGCCGCCTACCAGTTGACGCTCGACGGTGCGCGCGACCTGGCGGGCAACGCGGCGGCGCCGGCGCAGGTCGACTTCACGGTCGACCAGGGGGCGACGACGCTCACGGCGTCCGCCTCACCGACGACGGTCGTGTACGGCAAGCTGACGATCATCAAAGGCAGGCTCAGCAGGGCCGGCGCGCCCGTCGTGCTCTACCGCCAGAAGGCGGGCGAGACGACCTTCACGCGCATCGCCGGCAAGACGAGCTCGGCGACCGGCGCCTTCACCTTCCGGCGCACGCCGGTCGCCGCCACGACCTACCGCCTCGAGTACGCGGGCGACGAGCACTGGCTCCCGGCGGCGACTGAGGTGACGGTGAGGGTGAGGCCAAAGATCACGCTGAGGGCTACACCGCAGGAGTTCTTTCTCGGCAGGCGCACCGTCCTGAGAGGCGTCGTCGCGCCCGCTCACCCCGGCGCCACGGTGGTCGTGCAGCGCCCTGTGGGGGGAACGTGGACGGACTGGCGTACGCTCACGCTGGACGACTCGTCGGCGTTCTCGACGAGCTTCAAGCCGAAACGCTGGGGCTTGCGCTACTTCCGCGTGCGCATCGCTGCCGACGCCGACCACGCGGCCGGCCTCAGCCCCAGGCTGCGGGTGGTCGTCGACAACCCGAACCCGCACCACATCTCGATGCTCTTCAAGCACTTCATCGTGATCGACATCAGCGAATGTCACCTCTACTACTACGAGACGGGACGAGTGCTGCGGCGCATCGACGTGGTGATCGGCAAGCCGTCGACGCCGACGCCCAGGGGCCAGTGGGCCGTCTACACGAAGTCGGCGCACCCGGGCGGGCCGTTCGGGGCCTACGTGATGTTCTACTACCGCGGCTACGGCATCCACGGCACCAACGAACCTTGGCTCCTGTCGCTCTGGCCGCGGTACTACTCGCACGGCTGCTGCCGCATGTCGAACGCCAACATCACCTGGCTCTGGCCGCAGTGTCCCATCGGGACGCCGGTGCGCAACGTCTACTAGGTCCAGCCGCCCTCAGGCGAGCCCGCGGTACTGCGCCGCGTAGTACTGCCTCCACTCGCCGGACTTGATCTTGCCCCACCACCATTCGTTCTCCGCGTACCACCGCACGGTGGCCGCAAGACCCTCGTCGAACGGGATGCGCGGTGTCCAGCCCAGACCGCGGAGACGCGAGCAGTCGAGCGCGTAACGTCGGTCGTGCCCCGGTCTGTCGTTCACGAAGCGGATCAGGTCATCGCCCTTGCTCAGGAGCCGTAGCACCTGCCGGATAAGAGTGAGGTTGGTGCGCTCGTTGCCGCCCCCGACGTTGTAGATCGTACCCTCGTGGCCTCGCCGCAGGATCAGGTCGATGGCGCGGCAGTTATCGTCGACGTGGATCCAATCGCGTGTCTGCAGGCCGTCCCCGTACACCGGCAGGAGCTGGTCTGCGAGGGCGTTGGTGACGAAGAGCGGGATCAGCTTCTCGGGGTACTGGTTGGGGCCATAGTTGTTGGAACTGCGCGTGATGAGGACGGGTAGACCGAAGGTGGTCGCGGCGGCCAAAACGAGCATGTCGGCGCCCGCCTTGCTGGCCGAGTAGGGGCTCGAGGGCTTCAGGGGGTCTGCTTCGCTGAAGGCGCCCTCGTCGATCGACCCGTAGACCTCGTCGGTGGACACCTGTAGGTACCGCGCCACCCCGTGCCGGCGAGCCGCCTCGAGGAGCACGTGCGTGCCGAGCACGTCGGTGCGGATGAAGTCCTGCGGACCTGTGATCGAGCGATCGACATGGGTCTCGGCGGCGAAGTTCACGACCGCGTCGGCGCCGCGGACGACGGCGTCGACGACCTCGGGGTCGCAGATGTCGCCCTTGACGAATGTGTAGCGCGCCTCGCCCTCGACGTCGCGCAGGTTGTCGAGGTTGCCGGCGTAGGTGAGCTTGTCGAGGTTGACCACCTCGTCGTCGGGGTGCTCGCGCAGGAGGAGGCGGATGAAGTGCGAGCCGATGAAGCCCGCGCCGCCGGTGACCGTGATCTTCACGTCCCCCTCCCCTTTCTCAGGCGCCAAGCGGACGGACGCGCGCGGGCATCGTCGCGGTCCGCGCGGCCCGCCTTCACGGCAGCTCGGCGAGCAGTTCGTCCATGACCGCGCGCACGCCCTCAAGCCAGTGCGGCAGGGAGGGCACGTCGCGCTCGCTGCGCAGAGCCGAGTAGGCGGGCCGCGCCGCGGCGCGGCCCGCCTCACTCGTCGTGATCGGCACCACCGTAACGTCGAGGCCGGCCAGCTCGACGACCTCGCGCGCGAGGTCGCACCACGTGCACTCGCCGGCACCGGCCATGTGGACGATGCCGGGGTCGAGGCCGTGCCAGAAGGCCTGCTGCACGGCCTCAGCGAGGTGGCCGGCGTAGGTCGGCGAGCCCACCTGGTCATCGACGACCCGCAGCGGCTCCGATGAGCCCGTCTTCGCGCGCCGGCGGGCCTCGCTCAAGATCGTCGTGACGAAGTTGCGGCCGGTGGCCGAGAAGAGCCACGCCGTGCGCACGACCGTGCCGCGCACCCAGGCGAGCGCCTCACGCTCGCCGGCGAGCTTGGTGCGCCCGTAGGCGTTCACTGGATCGGGCTCGTCGTGTTCGACGTACGGTGAGTCCTTCGTGCCGTCGAAGACGTAGTCGGTCGAGAAGTAGACCACGTGCGCCTTGGTGCCGCGCACGGCCTCGATCACGTTGCGGGTCCCGAGCGAGTTGACCGCGAAGGCCGTCTCTTCGTCGGCCTCCGCACCGTCGACGTCCGTGTAGCCAGCCGTGTGCAACACGACGTCGGGGGCGAAGCCGCGCACGGCGGTGGCGACGCCGCGCGCGTCGCGGATGTCGAGCGCCGCCTCGCGGGCGATGAAGACATCGCCCGCGAGGCGGCGCTCGAACTCCGTCGCCAGCTGGCCGCCACCGCCGGTCACGAACCAGCGCGTGAGGCTCACGCGGCGCGCCCTGTGCTCGGCGGCGCGAATGTCTGCCCCGACGCGCTCAGCGGAACTTCACCCCCCAGTCGTAGGGGATCTGCGGCGTGTCGGGCGGCAGCTCCTCCTGATCGGGCTGCTCGTAGTGATAGACCTCGGTCGGCGCGTTGACGATGAACGCTTCCTCCGTGCCGACACACTTCCAGCCATGGTAGACGCCGGGCGGCACGCGCACGAGCAGCGGCCGCTGCTCGCCCAGGAAGTGCTCCTCGAGAGCGCCGTTGCTGGGCGAGCCCTCACGGGCGTCGTAGAGCACGAGCTTGATCATGCCGCTGACGCAGACGATGTTGTCCCACTGCACGCGGTGCAGGTGCCAGCCCTTCACGACACCGGGGTACGTGGTGGTCATGTAGAGCTGGCCGAACTTGATGAAGAGCTCGTCGTCGGAGCGCAGGCACTCCATCAGACGACCCCGCTCGTCGGGAATCACCCGCAACTGCTTGGTCATCACGCCCTCGATCACCCGCCTGCCTCCTCGTCACCTGGGATCGCGCGGGACCTCGGGGCCGCTTTCGATCTCCCGGTGGGCGTCACAGGACGCCGATCTGACTCGACTCGCCGACCATGAAACGGTAGGCGACCGGCCGCGCATCGGAGCGGCCGATGGTGCAGTTCTTGCCGATCAGGCTGTCGGCTATCCGTGCGTTCAGGCGCGCGATGTGGCTGCCGGCGAGGACAATGGAGTGCTCGATCTCGGCGCCCTCGATGACGACTCCGCAATCGATGGCCGTGTAGGGTCCGATGAAGGTGTCCGCGATGACGCAGTCGGCGCCGATGACGGCCGGCCCGCGCACGGTGCAGCGCTCGAGGCGCGTCCGCTCGGCGATGACCACCTGGCCCTCCAGCTGCGTGTCGATGAGCTCGCCCCTGACGTCGCTCTCGATGGTGCTCAGGATGAGTCGGTTCGCCTCGAGGATGTCCTCGAGCTTGCCGGTGTCCTTCCACCAGCCGCTGACGATGTGCGACTCCACGCGCAGGCCGCGATCGACCATGTCCTGGATGGCGTCGGTGATCTCGAGCTCCCCGCGGCTCGAGGGTCTGATCGCCTTCGCGCTGGCGAAGATCGCGCTGGTGAACAGGTACACCCCCACCAGCGCGAGGTCGCTGCGCGGCTGCGCCGGCTTCTCGGCCAGCCGCGTGACGACGCCCTCGGGGCTGAGCTCCGCGACGCCGTAGGACTGCGGGTCGTCGACCTTCTGCAGGAGGATGAGCGCGTCGGGTCGGCTCTCGGCGAAACGCTCGACGAAGCGGACGATGCCCTCCTTGAGCAGGTTGTCGCCGAGGTACATGACGAAGGGCTCGTCGCCCAGGAAGTCCTCGGCGATGAGGAGGGCGTGGGCCAGGCCCAGGGGCGCCTCCTGGGGGATGTAGGTGACCTGCAGCCCCCAGCGGCTGCCGTCGCCCACGGCGGCCTCGATCTCGGCGCGCGTGTCTCCGACGACGACGCCGACCTCGCGGATGCCGGCGTCGCGCATCGCCTCGAGGCCGTAGAAGAGGACCGGCTTGTTGGCCACGGGGACGAGCTGCTTGGCGGACGTGTGGGTGATGGGGCGCAGGCGCGTCCCCGCCCCGCCGCTCAGGATGAGACCCTTCACGCCAGCCCCCCTATCTCAGCGGTCGCGGGTAACGGAGAGAGGCCTCGCGGCCTAGATGGACTCGTAGTCGTCGAGCTCCTCGTCGCTCTCGGTGGAGATCAGATCGAGGACGTTCTCCGCGTCGACTGCCTTGCCCATGAACACGACGCTCGGCCCGGCGTAGACGGTCACCTTGTCGCCCGGCTTGAACACGACGGGGGCGCCGGCTCTCCTGACGTTGGTCAGGGTGGAATGGTCGAGATCGCGCACGACCTCGCAGGAGTCGATCTCGAACGGCTCGTCGTCGTCGATCTGCAGACGGGGCTCTCTGTCCTTCTCGATGAGCACGATGGCGGGATTATAGCAGTCGCACCGTTCGCGCCCTGTTCCGGTGATGCGGTCGGGGAGTGCGGGTCGTCAAAGGGACGGAGTCATGAGTCGTCGCGTGTGCGCGAAGATGGACTCCAAACCCTCGATAGGTATCATTGAGGGCCAAGGCGGGGTCGAGCGCGCCGGGGACGGCGCCCGCTGGAGCTGGCGGTCCGTCCGCGCTCCTCCCGTTGCCGCAGGGACGACAGGAAAGGGGGTATGGGGATCATGCGGAGTCTGCTTCGTCCGCACGAGGGCCGCCGACGTTGGGCACTGCTGCTCGTGGTGCCGCTTCTGCTCACGGCGGGTCTGCTCTGGGGTCTGACCAGCGCTCTCGCCGAGAGCGCCAGCCCGTCACCGGCGGCTGGCAAGGTCGTGCTGCACGTCGGCATCGCCAGCAGCAAGTTCGACACCCTCAATCCATTCACCGGCTACGCGACGCCGTCCTACGAGGTCTGGCACCTCAACTACGACATGCTCTACGGTTACTCGGCGAAGGACCTCGCGCCGGTCCCCGAGCTGGCTGCCGAGATGCCGCAGGTCTCGCCCGACGGCAAGACGGTCACGGTCAAGTTGCGCTCCGGTGTGAAATGGCAGGACGGCGTGCCCTTCACGGCCAAGGACGTGGCCTTCACCTACAACTACGTCATCGACAACCACCTGGGCTACGTGAGCGGCTACACGCTGCTCATCAAGAGCGTCGAGGCGCTCGACGACACGACGGTGGTCTTCCACCTGAGCAAGCCGAAGGCCAACTTCGAGCGCATGTGGGTCGTCATCCTGCCCGAGCACATCTGGAGCAAGGTACCGCCCAAGGCGGCCGCGAACACGTTCGCCAACAAGCCGCCCATCATCGGCACGGGGCCCTTCGAGACCGTGCGTACCGAGGGCGGCCTGCAGACCGTCGTCATGGACGCCAACCCGGACTACTGGCGCGGTCGCCCGAAGATCGACGAGATCGTCTTCAACGTCTACGAGAATCCCGACAACATGGTCGCCGACCTGCGCTCCGGCGCCATCGACGTCGCCTACGGTGTGCCACCGGCGCAGATGCCCGGCCTCAAGTCCGACTCGAACGTGGCGGCGATCGCATACGTCACCAGGACGTTCAACTACCTGGGCATGAACTGCTACGCGAAGCCCACGTCGTTGGGCAACCCAGTACTTCGCGATCCGCGGTTCCGGCAGGCGCTCAACTGGGCCGTCGACAAGCAGCGCCTCATCCAAACGGCGGAGATGGGGTTCGCCGTGCCTGGCGACACCGTGGTCGTCGGGGCGAAGTATGGGAGCATCGACTACCACTACACCGTGCCGAACGACCAGAAGTTCACGTTCGACCTCAATAAGGCGAAGGCGGCCCTCGACGCGGCCGGCTACACCGACACCAACGGCGACGGCATACGCGACTACAAGGGCAAGGACATCGAGCTGCGCCTCTGGGCGCGCAATCAGTCGGACTACAGCCAGAAGGTAGGCCGGCTGCTGACGGGCTGGCTCGAGAGCATCGGTCTCAAGATCGACTTCTCCGTCATGGACGAGGGGGTGATCAACGACCGCCTCTACAACACGACGAAGTCCGGCGCCTACGCGCCCGACTACGACGTGTACATCTGGGACTGGTTCGGCTACGCGGACCCCGGTGACACGCTGGTCTCGTGGACTACCCAGCAGATCTACAACGGCTGGAACGACGCCTGCTGGTCGAACCCGCAGTACGACACGCTGTTCGACCAGCAGCAGTCGATGGTCGACCTGCAGACCGGCGCCTTCGACAACGTCCCCAGGCGCGACGTGGTCTGGCAGATGCAGGACATCTTCTACAAGGACAGCCCCTACATCGTCCTCGACTACCCGCAGACCCTCGAGGCCTACAACACCTCCAAGTGGGAGGGCTGGGTGCGGCCTAGCAACGAGGGCGTCGTCATGCTCAACGACAACATCGACACCTACCTCTCCGTCCATCCCAAGACCGCCGCGGCAACGACGGGAGGCGGCAGCAACACTGCCGCCATCGTGGGCGGCGTCATCGCCGCCGCCGTAGTCGTCGGTGTGATTGTTTGGCTGGTGCGTCGCCGTCGCGGGCCGAGGGCTGAAGAGGTGTGAGCCTCCGCACGCAGCGGATTCCAGCGCCCTCGAGGTCTGGGGAAGGGGCGTGAACGAGCGGGGCGGCGGCCCTTCCTGAAGGGCCGCCGCCCCGCTCGTTCGTCTCTCGCGCTACGCTAGGTCAGGCGAGCCCTGCCGCGAATGAGAGGTAGGGGCGCCAGGAGTCGTGGACGTCGTCGACCTGCAGCAGGATGAAGCCGAACGGCCCCGGCGTGCGCGGCGCGCGCCGAAGAGTCATGTTGGCGGCGTGAGGCAGCCGGTCGCCTTTGCGCAGGTTGCAGGGCGCGCATGAGGTGACGACGTTCTCCCAACTGTCGTCGCCGCCTTTGGAGCGCGGGACCACGTGGTCGACCGTGAGGTGCTTGTCGCTGCCGCAGTACTGGCAGCGGTAGCGGTCGCGGGCGAAGACGGCGCGACGCGAGATGCGCTTGCTGGCCGCCCGCGGCACGTGCACGTAGTGACGCAGTCGGATGACGTGCGGGACGGCGTAGGTGCAGCGCTCGGAGCGGTAGTGGGTGCCGGAGCGCTCGAGGGTCTCCGCCTTGTCCTTGAGCAAGAGGACGAGGGCGCGCCTGGCCGAACACACGTTGAGCGGCTCATAGGTGGTGTTCAGCACCAAGACCTTCGACATCGCCACGAAATGATACCATCCGCGGCGCGATCGGCCTTGGGGGAGGGCGGGCGCGTCGGCGTGCCGGAGACGTTGGCGGCCCGGCGGGCGTCGCCCCTGTGAGCGCGGCGATGGCCCGGACCGGCGTGGGTCGTGTGAGCGCGGCGAAGGCGAGGGATACACTAGCCCCGTGCGCCCGAACCTCTTCGACACTCCCGACGAGCGGCGCGCGGCCGAGGCGCCGCTCGCGGCGCGCATGCGGCCGCGCGTCCTGTCCGAGTTCGTGGGACAGGAGGGCATCGTGGGAGCCGGCAGCGTGCTTCGCGCCGCCATCGAGCGCGGGGAGCTCTTCTCGATGCTCTTCTGGGGCCCGCCGGGGACGGGCAAGACGACCCTCGCGCGGGTGATCGCGGCCGAGACCGACGCGCGTTTCTCGCAGCTCTCGGCGGTGAGCGCCGGCACGGCCGACGTGCGCGCTGCCATCCAGGCCGCGCGCGAGGCGCGCGGCCTCTCGGGGCAGCGCAGCATCCTCTTCATCGATGAGATCCACCGCTTCAACAAGGCGCAGCAGGACGCCGTGCTGCCCGCGGTGGAAGACGGCGACGTCTACCTCATCGGGGCGACCACGGAGAACCCCTACTTCGAGGTCAACTCCGCCCTGCTCTCGCGCTGCCAGCTCTACCGCTTCGAGCCCCTGGGGCCGGAGGAGGTCGAGCTGCTCGTGCGCCGGGCGCTCGAAGAGCCCGAGCGTGGCCTCGGCGGCCTGCCGCTGAGCGTCGGCGACGAAGAGGTCGCCTTCCTCGTCGAGGTGGCGCACGGTGACGCGCGCGTGGCGCTCAACGCCCTCGAGGCCGCCGCGCGCGCCCGCGGCGCGGCGCGCGGCGGTCCCGTCGTCGTCCTCACGCTCGACGACCTGCGCGACGCCGCCCAGAAGAGCCCGGTGACCTACGACCGCGAGGACGCCCACTACGACACCATCTCGGCCTTCATCAAGTCGATGCGTGGCAGCGACCCCGACGCCGTGGAGTACTACCTCGCCTCGATGCTCGCCGGGGGCGAGGATCCCAAGTTCATCGCGCGCCGCATCATCATCTTCGCCAGCGAGGACGTCGGAAACGCCGATCCCCGGGCCCTCGAGGTTGCCGTGGCGGCGGCGCGGGCCGTGGAGTTCGTCGGCATGCCCGAGTGTCGCATCAACCTGAGCCAAGCGGCCTTGTACATGGCGCTGGCGCCCAAGAGCAACGCCGCCTACACGGCGATCGACGCGGCGCTCGCCGACGTGCGCCGCGAGGGCAACGAGCCGCCGCCCATCGATCTGCGCGATGCTAACTACCCCGGTTCGAAGAAGCTCGGCCACGGCGCGGGCTACAAATACCCGCACTCGTTCGGCGGCTGGGTGCAGCAGCAGTACCTGCCCGACAAAGCCGCCGGGCGGCGCTACTTCGCTCCTCGAGCCGGGCGCGAGATGGAGATGGCTCGCCGGCTCGAGGAGCTCAAGCGCCGCCTCCAGCCAGGCTCAGAGGCTAAAGCGGAGCCGCCCGACAGCCGAGACAAGTAGCCGGGATGGGCAGCATGGTCGCTATCTGGCTGGCGTTCTTCGCCGCTGCCGCGGTGGCGCTCTGCGTCGTGTGGTGGCTGGCTGGGCGTGCCAAGCGCAAGCTCGACGCAGACAGCAAGAACGATCGCCGCCACCTTATCTCCGACCTCGACGTGCCGCCGGCGATCGCCAGCCGGCTGGCCGAGTTCACTCCGGAGCCGATCTTCCTCAAGCAGGGCGACGACGGCGTGCGCGTGCAGCTCGAGAACAAGCCGTTCATCCCGCTCCACTTCCTGACCGACCAGGGCACCGCCGGCGCGATGCGCCAGGTCGCGCTTGCCGTCAGCCAGCGGTTCGGACCGCGCTGGGCATGCCTGGTGACCGCGCGTCCCGACGGCAAGGTGACCATTCGCCGCCTGACCTAGCCGCCTCGCCCGATTGCGGCCGCCTCACCTGAGAGGGCAAGTCCTTCCCGTCTCGTATACAGGACTGTACACGGCTCAAGAATCCTGTAGATTCTGTCGAAGAACACGAGGCTGGCCGGGCCGACGTCTGGCGACATGTGAGAAGCGCTGGGGAGCGCTCAAGGAGGCACGATGAGACGGCTACTGAGATTCCTGTTCGGTGCTGCGCTGGGGGCGTCCGTCGCCATGCTCGCGACACCCAAGACCGGCCGCGAGCTGCGCGAGCAGCTCCTCGGCCCCGAAGCGCGCAAGCTGATGCCGGCGCGGCTGGCCGAGCTCATCGCGCCGCCCGAGGCGGGGCCCGCGTGGCCTGAGGAGCGCGTCGGCGAGGGCTACGAAGAACGTGTCTACGTCGCGCCTGTGGTCACGCCCGCTCCTCCCATCGAGGAGCCTGAGCTGGCCGCGTGGAGTGGAGATGCCGCGGAGACGGCGGTCGAGGAGGCGCCCGTCGAGGTCGTCGAGGCCGAGGGGCCGGCCGTCTTCGAAGAGGATCTGCGTGCGCGTATGGACGAGACCAAGGCGGCCATCGTCAGCGAGATCGACCGGCCGTTCGAGGCCGCACCGGGTGCGGTGGCGGCGGGGGTCGTAGCCGAAGAGGCCGTCGCCGAGGCCGAGGTCGCCGACGAGGTCGCCGAGGAGGCCGTCGCCGAGGCCGCCGTCGCTGAGGACGTCGCCGAAGAGGCTGTGGCGGAAGCCGTGCTGGCGGAGGACGTCGCCGAAGAGGCTGTGGCGGAAGCCGTGCTGGCGGAGGACGTCGCCGAAGAGGCCGTCGTGGAAGCCGCCGTCGCTGAGGAAGTCGCCGATGAGGCCGTGGCGGAAGCCGTGGTGGCCGACGAGATCGCGGTCGACGAGGGTACCGCCGAGGCTGAGATGGTCGCTGAGGAGGCCGAAGCCGAAGCCGAAGAGGCCGTCGTGGAAGCCGCCGTCGCTGAGGAAGTCGCCCAAGAGGCTGTAGTGGAGGCCGTGGTGGCGGAGGAAGTCGCCGATGAGGCCGTGGCCGAAGCCGTGGTGGCCGACGAGGTCGCCGAGGAGGCCGTCGCCGAGGCCGAGGTCGCCGAGGACGTCGCCGAAGAGACCGTGACCGAGGCGGAGGAGAGCATCGGCGTGGCCGAGGAGGCCGTGTGGGCCGAAGCCGCCGAAGAGGCCGTCGCCGAAGAGGCCGTCACCGAAGAAGCGGTTGCGGAGGAGGCGCTCGCCACAGAGGAAGCGGCTGTGGAGCCGGCGGCCGCGGCAGAGGTCGACGAAGAGGCCGTGTCCGAGACGACTCCGATTGAGGAAGCCATAGCGTTTGGCGCTGCGGGCGCTGCACTGGCCGCTGAGGCGGCGATGGCAGAAGCCCCGGCCGCGGCCGAGCACGCGCCGTGGAGGATCACTGAGCCGGCCGTCGAGGAGACCGTCGCAGAGGCTGAGGAAGCGGCCGAACCCGTCGCCGAAGAGGCCACTGCTTACGAACCCGCGGTCGAGGAGCCGGTCGCGGAAGAGCCGGTGGCGGAAGAGGCGCCGGCAGCGGTCGCCGAGGCTGAGGAAGTGGCCGAGCCGATTGCCGAGGAGGAGGAGGCGGGCGCAACCACAGGAGGCATCGATCAGGCCGAGATGAGGCGTCGCATCGAGGAGACGCGCGCGCGCCTCAAGGCCAAGGCGTTCGACGCCATGATGAGCGGGGAGTCCGCGCTCCTCTCGCGCGACACCGGAGAGAAGCCGGTCCCGCGCGCCGCCGACGTAGATGTCGAGCCCGAGATATCGAGCAGCCTCGACGAGTCGCTCTCGCAGGAAGACTACTGATCTTGATCTCCCCAGCATGAGGCGGGCGGGGCGGCCTTGACGGCCGCCCCGCCCGCCTTTGTCTTTGCCGAGCCCGCCCGACCTTCGTCAGCCCTGGCGATCCCCGTTCGACGGCTGCACCGTGACCGTGATGGCCGCGACGCCCTCTTCGAGGCGGTCGACGGGCTCATCGGGCGGCGGCGGCTCCTCTTGCGGAGGAGCCGCCGCCGCCTCATGAGCGCGCAGCGCCCCGGCCAGCATGAACGCCGCGGCGAGCAGGGCCATCGACGCCACTGCCACGGGGACCGGAACGGTCCCGTTCTCGAGCAGGACGAAGAGGTACCACCACGACGAGAGACCGAGGTGGAGCTGTGCCGCGTACACGATGAGCACCGCGGCGAACGCGGCGAAGCCGAGGCAGACGGGCAAGAGCGAGCGCTGCCACGCGCCTGGCCGGGCCAGCGGCCACAGGACGGCTGCCGGAAGGAACAGGATGAGCGAGAAGGGGTTCACGAGGAACGTGACCAGACCGGCGGCGAGGAGTACCAGATGGGCGACCAACACGACGTCCTCGCGTGGGACGGCTGCGCGCCGCAGGTAGCGGCGGTCCGCCACGAGGGCGTAGCGGTAGGCGATCGCGGCGAGGATGAGAAGGACGACTACGGGCAGGAGGCGCGGGTGCTGGGCGGCCATCGATTCTGGCGAGATGGCCGTCGCGTGCCCGCCCGGTAGAAGGCCGAGGAAGTTCGCCGCATAAGCGATGACGAGGAGCGCAAGCCAAGGTGCGTAGCGGAAGGCGAAGTGCGTCCAGGCCGGTCCCAGTGACGCCCTGCGCCGGCGCGCTTGCGCGAACAAGTCGATCGTCGTGGCCGCGAGCGGAAGCGCCAAGGCGAGCAGCGTGAGCACGACCAGCCTTCCCGACAGGGTGCGGTAGCGGGAGAAGAAGACCGTGGTGCCGCTCCGCGAGAGGGGCGAGGTCGAGGCGTCGATGCTGGCGAGCAGCGCTTGGCTGCCTCGCCCGACCCGGGCCAGCGTCTCCGCCGAGAGGGTCGAGACGATGTCGAGTTGCGCCGGCGGCCGGCGGCCGGCGCGAGTGATCGAGATCGCCGGCGCGCCGGCCTCGACGAACGGTGCCTGGCTGCCGGATCCCACGGGGGCCGCCAGGCGCAGCACTTGCACGAGCGCGTGGGGCAGGGGCGCCGCGAGACCGCTGGCGCTGCTCTGTGACGACGAGGTGAGGATCCATGTCCACGGCGGCGCCACGCGCGGCGAGGCGCTCCATCCGTCGAGCGAGACTTTGGTCAGATCGGCGCGACCGACGCGGCGCAGCGCCAGGGCTCCGATGATGGGGAGGCCGGTGTGACGGGCGACGAACGACTTGGCCCCGAGGTTGCCGTAGGCGTCGCCGTCGGTCCAGAGGAAGAGCAGCTCGTGGGCGTGCGTGGTCAGCGTAAAGACACGGGCCAGCTCGAGCACCGTGGCCACGCCGGAGGCGTTGTCGTCGGCTCCCTGGCTGTCCAGCGGCGGTGAGTCGCGGTTGGCCAGCACGACGATGTCCCCGCGTGTCTTGCCCGGTGAGGTCGCCCAGACGTTCTGCAGCGCCACGCTGCGTCCGTCGATGACCCCGGTGAAGGTGTTGATGTGCGGTTGCAGGCCGAGCTGCTTCAAGTGCTCGACGAGCCAGATGGCGGAGCGCGCGTCGGCGTCGGAGCCGGGCGTGCGGCCAGGAAACTGCTGCGCCAGCGTCTGCGCGTCGACGAGGGCGCGCTCGCCGTCGAACGAGGTGGGCTGATCGGAGAGACTGGGCACGACGGGCGAGTGCAGAAAGAGGAGCGTGAGCAGTGCGACGACCGCCGGCACGATCCAAGCGCTCCTGTAGATCCTCAGGTTCGGCACGGCCCCCCTTCCTACTCAAACCCCACAGCGAGAGTCCCGAGCCTTGGCGCCGGAAGCAGGCGCGTTGCATCCTACCAGAAGCGGCCGCATCGACGGCACCTCGGGGCGCCGGGCGATCGTCCTGAGCGCCGCACGAGGTCGCCCCGGCACTGTTGCCCGGGTGCGCGTGCGTTTCGCGACGAAGGCCATCGTCTATCATGGGATGGAGATGACCACACGTGTTCTGCTCGTCGAAGACGAGGCCCGCATCGCCGAGGTCGTGCAGCAGTACCTCGAGCGCGAGGGCTACATGGTGGTGTGGCGGGCGACGGGCGAGGAGGCGTTGGCCGACCTCGCCCGTCGCCCGCCCGACGCCGTCATCCTCGACCTCGGTCTGCCCGGCATCCCCGGGGAGGAGGTGTGCCGCAGGGTGCGCGAGAGCTCGGACGTCCCCATCCTCATGCTGACGGCGCGCGACGCCGAAGAGGACCTCGTCGCCGGGCTGGCCCTGGGCGCCGACGACTACCTGACGAAGCCCTTCAGCCCGCGCGAACTCGTGGCGCGTCTGCGGGCGCTGCTGCGCCGCGCGCAGGGCGCGGCCGCGCCGCAGGCCGACGTGCTCGAGCGCGCCGGCGGACGTCTCGTGATCGACGCCCCCCGCCGGCGCGTGACCCTCGACGACCGCGTCGTGACGCTGACGGAGTCGGAGTACCTCCTGCTGACGACGCTGGCACGCTTCCCCGGCCGCGTGTACACGCGCTTCGAGCTCATCGACAAGGTGCGCGGCTACGACTTCGAGGGCTACGAGCGCACGATCGACGCGCACGTGAAGAACCTGCGCAAGAAGCTCGGCGACGATCCCCGCGCTCCCCGGCTGATCGAGACCGTGTTCGGGCGCGGCTACCGTTTTGCGGAGTGAGGACCAGGCGGCCGTGAGCGTCTATTGGGGACCGTTGTGAGATCGAGCCTCCGCTCCCGTCTCGCCCTGACGCATGCCGCGGTCGCGCTGGTGGCCATCGTCGTCGTCGGCGTCACCGTCAACTTGGCCGTCTCACGCCGCTTCGACCAGTACGTGGCCGCGCAACAACGGTTGCGCGACCAAGCCGTGATCGAGCAGCTCGCGCAGACGTACGTGCCGGGGACGGGCTGGGACTCCCAGGCGATCTTCTCGGCCCAGCACCTGGCTGTGATGAACGACTTGGGCCTGCGCGTGTACGACCCGTCGGGCAAGCTCCTGTTCGCCGTCGGCAGCGGCAACGGCATGATGGGCCAAGGGAGCCAGGGCGGCATGATGGGCCAGGGCGGCATGATGGGCCAGGGATCGAGTGCCCAGAGCGGGGCCGTAAGCGTCTACCGTCATCCGGTGGTGGTCAACGGGGCGACCGTGGCGCAGACCGAGGTCGTCCATCCTACCGGTGGCGTCGTGCCCCAGGATGCTGCCTACCGTCGCTCGCTCAACCTGTATCTCATCATCGCCGCTCTGATCGCGGGAGGCCTGGCGCTGGCGGTCAGCGTCCTCGTTTCGCGGCGAATCGCGCGCCCGGTGCTCGCTCTGACCGGCGCGGCTGCACAGCTCGAACGCGGCGACCTCGGCGTGCGCGTCCCGGCCGAGGGCGGCGACGAGGTCGCCGGTCTGGCTCACGCGTTCAACAGCATGGCGCAGGCGCTCTCGCGGCAGGAGGAGTGGCGGCGCACCATGACCGCCGACCTGGCTCACGAGTTGCGCACGCCGCTGGCCACCATCCAGGCGAGGATCGAGGCGCTCGAGGACGGCGTGCTGCCGGCCACGCCCGAGAACCTCCGCGTGATCGGCGAGGAGGTCGAGCGGCTCGCGCGCCTGCTGGGCGAGCTCCGCAGCCTCAACGAAGTCGAGGCGGAGGGGTTCGTGCTGCGACGCGAGCCGCTCGACCTCGCCGAGGTAGCGCGCGACGCTGCGACGTCGGCCGACCCGGGCTTCGCGCGCAAGGGCGTGGAGCTGCGGGTCGCGGCGCAAGCGGTCGCGGTCGACGCCGACCGCGACCGCCTGCGCCAGGTGGTCGCCAACCTGCTCGACAACGCCCTGAAGTTCACGCCTGCGGGAGGCCACGTCGACCTGAGCGTCACGCCGGAGACTCCGCCGTCGCAGGGCCGGTCGGCGGTCGCGGGGGGCACGGTCGAACGGCGTGGCGACGGCGTCGCTGGGGGATACGCACTCCTCAGAGTGAGCGACGACGGTCCGGGCGTCGCGGCCGGCGATCTTCCGTACGTGTTCGAGCGCTTCTATCGTGCCGACGCGGCCAAGGGCACGCGCGGCGCCGGTCTCGGCCTCGCCATAGTCAAGCGGCTCGTCGACGCTCACGGCGGCACGGTCGAGGCCGCCGCCGGCGCCGCCGGCGGGGCCCTGTTCATCGTTCGCCTGCCGCTGCTCGCCGCGGCGGCGCCCGAACGGCTTGCCTCAGCGGTGGTGGGCTCCGAGGAGAGGACGGCAGGATGAACGACGCTCCGACGTGGACCGGCGTGCTGCACGCCGGCATCCACGGCTTCTTGCGCTCCCCGGTCGTTCGTCCCGACACGGGCGAGCTTGCGGCCGCGAAGGCCACCCATGCCGTCTACGGCATCCCCTTCGACAGCACCACCCTCTACCGGACGGGGTCGATGCACGGGCCCAAGGCGGTGCGCGACGCCTCGGCGCAGTTCGTCTCCTACCACTACGACTACGACCTCGACCTGGCGGAGCACATCCGGCTGGTCGATTGCGGCGACGCCGCCGCCGTGCCGGGCAACGCGGCGCGCACTCTCGCCCTCGCGCAGGTTGACCTCGAACAGATCCACGCGGCGGGCGCGATGCCGATCGTCCTCGGCGGCGAGCACACGGTGACCATCGCGGCCACGCGCGCCTTGGCGGCTCAGCGCCGCGGCGCGCTGGGTCTGGTCGTCTTCGACACGCACCTCGACACGGCCACCGACATCGGCGGCGAGGAGCTCACCTACTGCGCTCCCGTGTCGCGGACGCTCGACCTCGACGCCTTCGCGCCGGGCAACGCCACCATAGTCGGCGTGCACGGGCCGGCCAACCCGCGCGAGGAGCGCCGCTGGGCCGATGAGCACGGCGTGCGCGTGTTCTCCATCGCCGAGATCGAACGACGCGGCATCGTGGATGTCACGCGGGAGGCCATGGCGATCGCCTGGAAGGGCACGGGCGGCGTCTACGTCTCGATCGACATCGACTGCCTCGACGCCGCCTACAACCCCGGCGGTGCTCCGGAGCCGGGCGGGCTCACCAGCCGCGAGCTGTTCGCCGCCTTGCGCGAGGTGGCCGCCGCCGGCTACAGCGCCTTCGACGTCGTCGAGGTGGCGCCCCAGTACGACCCCGCCGGGATCACGGCGACCACGGCCTGCCGAGTGATCCTCGACCTGCTCGCCGCGGCGGTCGCAGGCCGCGCCGGCTCACTCTGATCGGCGGGTACAGCCGAGCACCTGGATGTGGTAGCATCAATATGCTACAGCCCTGCTTCACGGGAGGAACCATGACTCGCGAACTGAAGCTCCGCCAGGCCGGAGGCTCGATCAGCGCGACGCTACCCAAGGACATGGCCGAGCGGCTCCACCTCTCAGCCGGCGACACGGTGCTGGCTGTGGAGACCGAGCGCGGCATCCTGCTGACGCCCTACGACCCTGAGGTCGAGGAGGCGCTGGCCATCGCCAGCAGGGTCGCGGGCGCATACCGCAACGCCCTGCGCGAGCTTGCCAAGTAGCCGGTGTCGGAGCAGACGATTCAATCTTGACCCCTTTGTGACGATTCAAAGTTGACCCCCCTACGTCGCCGGCGTCGTGACGATGCCGGCCTTCTTCCTGTCCTTCAGGCGGTAGCTCTCGCCCTTGATGGTGATCGTGGTCGAGTGATGCAGCAGGCGATCGAGGATCGCGGTGGCGATCACCGCGTCGCCGGAGAACACCTCGGCCCATTCGCCGTAGCTCTTGTTGGAGGTGAGGACGATGGAGCCGCGCTCGTAGCGGCGGCAGACGACCTCGAAGAAGAGCGCCGCCTGCTCGGCGTCCAGGGGCAAGAAGCCGACCTCGTCGACGATCAGCAGGCGCGGGTAGGTGAAGGCGGCCAGACGGCGCGTGAAGGTGCCCGCGCTGCGTGCCTCGGCCAGCGAGGCGACAGCTTGGCCGCCGTCGTGAACTTGACGGCGTAGCGGCGCTTGGCGGCCTCCAGGCCCAGGGCGATGGCGATGTGGCTCTTGCCCACGCCCGGCGGGCCCGAGGAGCACCACGTTCTGGGCGCGCTCGACGAAGGC
Source organism: uncultured Actinomycetes bacterium (assembly GCA_963725665.1). Taxonomy (GTDB): domain Bacteria; phylum Actinomycetota; class Thermoleophilia; order UBA2241; family UBA2241; genus CAVRZA01. The sequence goes on from CAVRZA010000011.1 coordinate 455,264, forward strand.
GCAGCTCGCGAGCTCGGTCACCTGCTTGCGGTTGATCGAGGGCTGGAAGGCGAAGTCGAAGCCCTCGAGGGTCTTCTTGGCGGGGAAGCCCGCCAGACGCACGATGGTCTCTGCAGCGCGCCGGTCGGCGGCCCCGGCGCAGGCTGCCAGCAGCGCCTCGGTGAAGTCGGCGAACGACCACTCCTTGGCGGCCGCCTCCTCGGCGAAGGCGGGCAGGAGCGCCGGCAGGTCGGGCAGCTTCAGGCGCTCGGCGAGGTGGCAGATCCTCTCCTCGGCGAGGCTCATCGGCAGGCCTCCTCGTAGACCGAGAGCGGCCGCTTGACGACGAGCGGCGCCTGCTCGAAGAGCGCGGGAGGGAGCCACGCTGGGTCGACCGCCTCGTCGTCGAGGCGGTGCAGTTCGACCTGATCCGCGAACACGGCGGCATGCCCGGGTTGGGCGACGAAAACGGCCTCGAGGCGGCTCTGGCACGGCCCCGGCAACGACGCGCCTACGAGCCTGAGGCCGATCTCGCTGAGCTGACCGCCGTGTACGGTCACGGGTTGGCGGCAAGCCACCCGTTCCACGACGGAAACAAACGCATCGCGTTCGTGACCATGGCGGTCTTCCTTGGGTTGAACGGCTTCGAGGTCGCGGCGCCGGAGGCCGAGGTGGTCACGGTGATGCTGGCCCTGGCCGCCGGGGAGCTCGATGAGGATGGGCTTGCTGTCTGGCTCAGGTCGCGGATGATTGACGCGGCTGGTGGGGAGTCCGGCTAACGACGGGGCTTTGAGCAGCGAGCGCTCACACCCGGTCTTGCTCAGGGCTTCTGCGAGTCTGCTCGAGCGCCTTGTCAGGCGCGTCCAGAGCAGACTCTTGCGGCGACCAGACCATGCTGCAGTAGGCGAAGGGATCGCCGGATGGCGGCACCTTCGTGCCTGTGCCGGTGATCACGAAGCCCAGACTCCGATGAGCACCCCAGGGCGCGCACATTGGATTGACGCACGTTCAGGCAAATGGAGTCGCCAGGAAACGCCTGGTGGAACTGAGCGATGCCGAGTCGAATCGCCGCACTGCCGATGCCGTGCCCGAAATCGGAAGCGCTGGCGAGGAACACGCCGAGCACAGCTCTACCTTCCCCCGAGAGACGTTCAATCCAGACGGTCCCGACCTCGCGACCATCCTCGATCACGAGGAACCAGAAGAGACCAGAGCTAGGATCGTGGTGATCGGCAAGGTCGGCGATGGGACGCGTCCGGGACATGAACTCACTGCTGCCGATATCCGAGGCCCAGCGATCAATCGTCGCGAGGTCCTCAGGTGAAACCGGCTGAAGCGAGATGGACATCCTTGGAAACCGCCAACGCCTGGCGCATGACCAGCGCCGCAAAGCGGCGTCTGGGTTCTTGCGCTTGTTGGGCGGCTGCGCCGCGGCTTGCACGCTATCCCGCGACGTGTTGCACGCCGTGCCGCGACGCGAGCTCGAAGAAGCGCTGCGCCTCCGCGGCGTCGCCGATCGCCTCGTATGCGCCGCCGAGGCTCACGAGCAGCGAACCCATGAACTCAGTCGAGCGGCAGTCGAGACGGGCGCGCTCGAGCGCGATGATGTGCCAGCGCAGAGCCTCGTCGGGATCCGGCTCGAGATGAGCGACGTAGTGCGCGGCGATCGCCGCGTCGTAGTCATCGGCACGGGCATCCCATGCTGCCAAGAACAGGGCGTGGGCATCGCCGATCCGACGCTCAAGCTCGGCCTGGGTGCCCTGCATGCAGAGCTGTGCGGTGCGGCTATCGAGATTCACGCGCCAACGCCCCCCTCAGTCCGGCGACTACCATTCCGCCCAACGCTGGGCGCGTAACCTGCGAGCGCCGCAGCCCCGCTTTGCCGCGACGCTCTGGCGAGTCAGGTTGACGCGCTTGTTGGGCGCCGTTCGGTTCACGCGACCCACCTACGACTCACCTCCCTGACGTCAGCATCCAAGGCGCGAAGAACTGGACAACGAACGCCACGATGAGCAGCCGAGACGCGGCTACGGCCGAGGCGAGGCGGCGGTCACTGCCAGCCGCCGCCCGCACCAAGGCGACGGCCGCGAGAGGATAGACGAGCGCAGCCGCGACCAGGACCGGGACGGCGAACTTGGGCATCAGCTCGGTGAGGCCGGTGCGGAACACCTGGCGCAGGATGACGAGTGCCCCGGCGACGAGCAGCGCGAGCCCGACGCCGCGCAGCAGGCGCGACACCCGCCGCATCGCGAACAGGCCGCACACGAGCAAAGCCACTGGTAGTGCGAAGAGCACCGCGATGCCAATGGCGTACTCCCACAGCGCCGTCTCCGACCCGGCAGCCCCGCCGGTGGGCTCTGCGGCCGCGACCGCTGCGGCGACGAGAGACGCCGCGGCCAACCCCGCAAGCGACGCCGCTACACGTCGCGGCCGGGAGCCGCCCTGACGAATCGCCCCGCTGCTCATCCTGCCGTCCAACCGCGCTCCTTCGCCTAGCGGATGCGCTCGCCAGTGCGCCCAACAAGGATTAGACAGTCTGCAGATGATGTTCGGCACAGACTGTCCTTTTCTGCAGAAGACCCTAGCACCAGCCTAGACGGGTGTCATGGGCAGTCTGTGAGAGACGGGCGGGGAAGGCCCTCCGGCCTTCCCCGCCCGTCTTCGTCCGGCGGCGAGCTGAACGAGCCGCCGCCCTGGGTCGTCTCGACTGCGCAACGGTCAGAGCGGCCGCTGCGCGCGCGGTCTGTCCGGCCCTTACACCTGCGGCACGTGCTCGAGCGCCTCCTTGATCGACGCGCCGGGGTGCTCGTAGTCCTCGAGACTGCCGTCGAGGTAGGACTCGTAGGCGCCGAGGTCGAGGAGGCCGTGCCCGGTCAGGTTGAAGAGGATGGTCTTGGCCTCGCCCTTGGCCGCCGCCTCCTTGGCCTCATCGACGGCCACCAGGATGGCGTGCGCCGATTCCGGCGCCGGCACGATGCTCTCGGACTGTACGAAGAGCCGCGCCGCCTCGAAGACCCTGCTCTGAGGCACGGCGACCGCCTCCATCAGGCCAAGATGGTAGGCGTGGCTGATGAGCGGCGCCATGCCGTGGTAGCGCAGGCCGCCGGCGTGGATGCCGGCCGGCACGAAGTCGTGCCCCAACGTGTACATCTTGAGCAGCGGCGTCATCTGCGCCGTGTCGCCGAAGTCGTAGTCGAAGACGCCCTTCGTGAGCGACGGACAGGCCGTCGGCTCGACGCCAACGAAGCGCGTCTTGGTCTTGCCTGCGAGCTTCTCGCGCATGAAGGGAAAGGCGATGCCGGCGAAGCTCGAGCCGCCGCCGACGCAGCCGATGACCACGTCGGGGTAGGCGTCGGCGAGAGCGACCTGCTCGAGGGCCTCCTCGCCGATCACGGTCTGGTGCAGCAGCACGTGGTTCAACACGCTGCCGAGCGAGTACTTCGACCCCGGGTGCGTCACGACGTCCTCGAGCGCCTCGGAGATGGCGATGCCGAGACTGCCGGCCGAGTCGGGGTGCTCCTCGAGGACCTTGCGACCGAACTCGGTGTGCTCGGTCGGGCTCGGGTAGATCTCGGCGCCGTAGAGCTGCATCATCACGCGGCGGTAGGGCTTCTGGGCGTAGCTCACCTTGACCATGTACACGGTGAGATCGATGCCGAAGATGTCGCAGGCCATCGCCAGGGCGCTGCCCCACTGGCCGGCGCCGGTCTCGGTGGCGATGCGCCCGACGCCGTCCTCCCTGTTGTAGTAGGCCTGCGCCACCGCGGTGTTCGACTTGTGCGAGCCCGACGGGCTCACGCCCTCGTACTTGTAGAAGATGCGCACGTTGTCGGGCAGGCCGAGCTTGCGCTCGAGGTGGGCGGCGCGGATCAGCGGCGTCGGTCTCCAGATGCCGTAGATGTCACGGACCTCGTCGGGGATGTCGATGAAGCGCTCCATCGACGCTTCCTGCATGATGAGGCCCATGGGGAATATCGGCGCCAGGTCGTCGGGGCCCGCCGGCTGCTTGGTCCCGGGGTGCAGCGGAGGCGCGGGCGCCTCGGGAAAGTCGGGCGCGATGTTGTACCAGCGCCGGGGGATCCTCTCTTCGTCCAACGTGTACTTCTTCGTCATGACGCACCTCCTCTCGGATCGGTCACTCTCGTCTGGTCTGGTCGTCTCTCGGTCGGGGCGCCGCAACCGCGGCATCGCGCTGTTGGCGGGCGAGGCATTGGGCTTGAGGTCCGGGACTGATAAGCGACGTCACGCGTCGCGTGAGGGGTGGTGAGGTATGGGCGCGCTAGGCGCGCCAGAGCCAGCGGCGGCCCGAGGCGAAGCGGCCGCCGTGAAGAGCGCTGGTGTCGTCCACCGCCATCACAGTGGCGCGAAGCATACCCCGCCCGGGGAGCGAGCACAACCGTCCGCGTCGCGAGGCGTCTCGCTCGGGGCGGACGAAGGGTACGGCGGCGGTCTCCTGTTCGGGGATCATGGGCTGCGCCTCAGTCGCTTGCCAGCTCAGCAGGAGGCTTGCCGACCGGCACGCGGACACCGTGTCCCGGCTCGATCCTCTCCTGCAGGGGATACGGCGAACCCGGGTAGCCGAAGAGGAAGCCTTGTCCGTAGGGGATCTCGAGCTGGCGTAGGACCGCAAGCTGCGCCTCGGTCTCGATGCCCTCGGCGATGAGGGCGATGCCGGCCTCGCTGGCGAAGTCGCGCAGCGTCTTGACCAGCTTCTGCTTGACGTGCGAGTCGTTCACGCCACGGATCAGGCTGATGTCGAGCTTGATGAAGTCGGGCTCCGCCTCCACCACCGTGCGCAGCCCCGAATACCCCGCCCCGGCGTCGTCGATGGCGATGCGAAAGCCGTGCTGCCTGAGGCGCGAGACGACGTCGCGGAACTGCTCGAAATCCTCGATGATGCTCTTCTCGGTGATCTCGATGACCGTCTTGGCGCGCAACGGCTCGGGGGTGGCCGCGACGAACTCCTCGACGAAGAGGTCGCTCTTGCCGCGCATGAAGAGGCTCACCGGCTCCGTGTTGACGAAGCGCAGCAGCGCTTCGGGCAAGCTCGAACTGCTGCGTGAGGCCATCAAGCGGCAAAGGAGGTCGAGCTCCTGCACGCGGCCCTGGTCGCGCGCCACCTCGAACAGCATCTCGGGAGCGTGCAGCTCGCTGCTCTGCGGGCCGCGCGCGAGTACCTCGTAGCCAATGACCGTGTAGTCCTCGAGATCGACGATGGGTTGGTAGACGCAGCTGATCTGCTCCTCGGCCAGCACGCGGTCGAGCTCGTCGACGAGCAGTGTGTGGCTGGCGCTGCGCTCGTACTGGATGGCCTGCATGGCGTTCTCGATCGACTGCAAAAGAGCCCGTTTGAAGCGCACCTTGGGCGACTGCGAGAGCGTGGAGAAGCCCACGTACAGCCTGACCTTCGCCAGCAGCTTCTGCTCGACCTCAGCCTCGAGCTGCTGCACGAGGTTCGCTTCGAGCCGCTCCTTGATGCGGCGCAGGTTCTCCTCGCTCACGCACTGCTGCTGGCGCGGCGCCGAGAGGACGACCAGGAAGGCGTTCCCGAGGCTCGAGATGGCGACGAACTCCTCCTCGCGCAGGAGGTTGCCCTTCGACTCCACGAGCTTCTGGCCCACGGTGCGGAAGACCTCGTCGCAGACCTCGAATCCCTGGATCTGCTCCAGGCCGTAGACACCATCGAGGCTGATGTACAACAGGCCGAGCTCGGTGCGGTCGAAGAGCTGTCGCTGGATCTCGACCTGCACGTTGGCCAGCGTGGGCAGGCCGGTGATCTCGTCGTAGTGGACCGAGGCGTCGCGCAGCACGTCGCGCACCGTCTGCACGAGGTGCTCGACGCGGAAGGGCTTGGCGATGAACGCCGACGCTCCCGAGCGGCTGGCCTCCATCATCGAGGCGAGCTGTGTCTTGGCGGTGAGGAAGACGACGGGGATGTCCTTGGTGTAGCCGAACTGCAGCTCGCGGCAGACCTCGTACCCGTCCATCCCCGGCATCATCACGTCGAGGAGGATCAGATGCGGGTGCTCGGTGAAGGCCAGCTCGAGGCCGTGCTCGCCGCTGTTGGCCGCGAGGACCTCGTAGCCCTGCGCCTCGAGGACGTCGCGGACCATGTTCGTGAGGTCGACGTGATCGTCGATGACGAGGATACGGATCTTGGTGTCGGCCATCGCCAGCGTCCTCCCTTCCGCGTATCCCCTATCGGCGGTCGCGCCGCTCGACATGAATCGTGCGCAGGTCCAGACGGGGTTCATCGTAGCGGTCCGTCGTCTGGATTGACAACGTTGCCGGCGCGAGGGGGTGCGGGATGGCGACGGGTGTGGCGCTGCACAGCGACGGGCGTGCGGTGGGCGTGGCGCCGGCGGAGAGTGCGGCGTGATGACGGTGCTGCAGTGCGGCATAATGGCGGGCGAGGCGGGCAGCACGTTGACGACGAGGTAGGCGGTGCGCCACGCCGCCAGGGACGCGAGAGGAGAGCCGCCGATGAGCCAGCCACGCGAAGAACCCGAGGTGCCGCGCTTCGCTGGCATCGATACCTTCTTGCGTCTACCGTTCGACCCGCAGGTGGGAGCAGCCGACGTCGCGTGCCTCGGTCTGCCCTTCGACGGCAGCGCCACCTACCGTCCCGGCGCCCGTTTCGGCCCCGCCGCCGTGCGCCGCGCCTCCGCGCGTCTGGCGGCGGCGAGGTATAACGCCGCGCAGCGCGTCGCCGTCTTCGACCGCCTGACGGCGGTCGACGCCGGCGACGCGCCGGTCATGCCCAGCAGTGTCGAGCGTACGCTGCCCCTCCTCGAGGAGGCCGTCGCGCGCGTGCACGAGGCGGGGGCCGTGCCGCTCTGCCTGGGAGGCGACCACAGCGTGACCTTGGCCGAGCTGCGCGCCGCCGCGCAGCGGCACGGGCAGCTCGGCCTCGTGCTCTTCGACGCTCACCCCGAGACGTGGGACGAAGAGTACGGCGAGCGCTACGGCCACGGCACCTGGCTGGCCCGCGCACTCGAGGAGGAGCTCGTCGACGCGCGTCGCTCAACGCTGCTCGGCTTGCGCGCCGAGCTCGGCCTCGGCGATCTCGAGGATCTGCGCGAGCGGGGGTTCGCCGTCTACCCGTTCGACGACCTCATGGCGCTGGGCACGGGCGCGGTCGCCGGGGCTGTTGAGCAGGCGGGGGGCAAGGCATTCCTCTCGTTCGACATCGACTTCGTCGACCCGGCGTTTGCCCCCGGCACCGGCTGCTTTGAGGTGGGCGGCCCGACGTCGGCCCAGACGCTCGCCCTCGTGCGCGCCTGTCGCGGCCTCGACCTCGTCGGGGCCGACGTCGTCGAGGTGGCGCCCGACCTCGACCCCACGGACCTGACGGCGACCCTTGCCGCGACCATCGCCTACGAGATCCTCACCCTGATCGCCGCCGAGCGCCCCGAGCGGGGGGCATAGACCGGGCGCGCGGAGAGGGCCCCGGGCTGGGGCGAGTAGATGGCTGCGTTGCGCAGCCAGGCTGGTCCCGAGCGGACGGCTCCGGCCGGACAGCGAGCGAGCTGGCGTAGGGTCTAGACGATGTCCTGCGCGCGGCGCCGGCGGTGGTCAAGCACGAACGCGACGACCATGCCCACGACCAGGCCGACCAGGAGGCCGGCGGCGGCGCTGAGCTTGAGGGGCGGCTCCTGCGCCTGAGAAGGCTGCACGGCAGGGGTCAGCAGCTTCGGCTGCTCGACCCCCTTGACGGTCTGCACCATGAGCTCGTTCAGGCGCTTGTCGCTCAGAAGCGGCTGACGCTGCGTGGCGGCGGCCTGCGCGATGGCCACGTAGGGCGTGCTGGCGAGGGACTTCTGGGCGTCGGTGCCCGGACCGCGGGCGATGGCGGCGAGCGCCCTCTGCGCCGCGGCCGACCGGGCGTCGAGCGTCGCCAGCTCGGCGTCATCCCGCTTGATCTGCTCCTGTAGCAGCGCGAGCTTGTCTTTGGCGAAACCGGAGATGCGCTCGATGAGGATGCCGCCGAGCACGTTGGCCGCCTTGGCTGCCCGGGCGCCCTTGGCGTCGGTCACCGTGATGGTGATGAAGTTCACGGGGGAGGTCGTGCCCTTCACGGTCAGTGAGGGGGTGTTGACGACCAGGCCGTCGCGCAGGTTGCGCACCGTCTCACCGTCGCCGACCAACCTCGCCGCCTGCTTGAGGGTCGCCTCGCTAGTGACGATCTGCTGAGCCGCCTTGGGGTTGGAGTTCACTCCCGCGATGGCGTTGCCGTTGGCGTCGGTCGGCTGCCCGAGGTAGACGGAGCTCTGGGCGCTGTAGGTCTTCTCCTGCAAGAAGGTGATGCCGCCGGCCGCGATCGCGCCCACGGCCGCGCAGGCGATGAGCAGCCACCAGTAGCGCGCCAGAGTGCGCAGGTACGATTCCACGTCGACTTCCAGCTCGTCCTTGGCCACCGTCACCTCGTCTCGCGCGCCTCGTGCCCGTCCGCTTGGGGGGATCGCAGCGCGGCGCGGATCTCGTCCGCCCGCTCGGGCAGCGACAGTATACAGTCCGCTACTTGCTCGATTTGACGCTCACTCAGGGCACCGTAGATCGGCAGGGTGAGGACCTCGTCGCAGAGGGCGTCGGTCTCGGGAAGCCGCCGCTCGTAGCCTCGGCCGATGGCGGCGAAGGCCCTCATGCGGTGCGCGGGAGGCACGTAGTAGGCGCGCGTGGCGACGCCTTCGGCGTCGAGCGCGCGCGCCACCTCGTCGCGGTGCAGGCCGAACTCGGCGGCCCGGATGCGGATCGAGAAGTCCTTGTAGGAGGAGCGGTCGCCGAGCCTGATGCGCTGCAACGTGATGCCCGGCGCGCTTTCGAGGGCGCGGCGGTAGACGGCCGCCAGGCCGTTGCGCCGCCGCGCCTCGCCCTCGAGGAGCTCCAAGCTGGCCAGCCCGAACAGGGCGCCCATCTCGGAGAGGCGCGCGTTGAAGCCGGCGAAGGCGGGGTCGTAGTCGCCGGCGTTGCCGTACTCGCGGCCCGTCCTTAGGTGAGCCGCGAGCTCGTCGTCGCCGGTCGCCACGACCCCGCCTTCGCCCGTGACCAGCAGCTTGGTCGGCGACGTGCTGAAGATCTGGGCGAGACCGGCGCCGCCGACCGGATGGCCGTCGTGCAGGGCGCCGAAGCCGTGTGCGGCGTCGTAGACGACGGCCACCCCGCGGCGGCGCCCTATCCTCTCGAGCGCCTCCTGATCGGCGGGTGCGCCGAAGACGTGCACGGGCACGATGAGGCGCGTGCGCTCGTTCAGCCCCTCCTCGACGCTCTTCGGGTCGAGCGTCCAGGTCTCGGGGTCGATGTCGCAGAAGACCGGCGTCAAGCCGGCCCAGGCGGCTGCCGTGGCCGTCGCCATGAAGGTGAAGCTGGGCATGATCGCCTCGCCGCCGCGGAAGCGGTCGAAGACGAGCATGAGGCCGGCCGTGCACGACGAGACGGCGACGGCGTGGCGCACGCCCAGGTGCTCCGCCAGCCGCCGCTCGTACTCCTCGAGCGCCGGCCCCTTGGTGACCATGCCGCTGGCGAAGGCGTCGCGCAGGCCGGGCTCGAGCGCCTCGAGCGGCGGCAGCGTCGGCCGCAGCAAGCGCAGGCCGTCGGGGAAGGCGGGCAAGCCGCCGAGGATGGCGGGTGTGCGGGGAGTCATCTGGGACATCCTACCGTAGTCGGGGATTGCGCAGGAATCGAAACGAACAGGACCGCCTGACGCACGACGAGTGTGTTGCGCCCCGGCTTCGCGACCGACAACCCCGCCATGCTGGTTGCCTTGACGTAGAAGCGATAGCTCCCCTTGGGCAGGCGACAGATGAAGCTCGCCGAGACAACCTTGGCAGAAGAAGCAAGGAAGGTCGCCGTTCGTCGCCTGTCTTGGACCGAGTGGCGCACTCGATGACTTCGCTAACTCGGGCTGGCGCTGAGAGCCGAGGGCGTCTACGGAGCCTGGAAGGGATGCGGTGGGTTGGCCGGCCCTGTCTGGGCTCAATCCGAGGCGACGGCCGTCGGCAGCGGCGCCCGATAGGCCGGGAAGAACCCCGCGCGCGCCACCGGGCCGCGCGCTTCGCGCGCCGCGGTGGCGCGCGCGTAGGCCTCCTCGTCGTGCACGCGCTTGCCGATGCAGAAGCGTGCCCGCAGCGGCGAGAAGCCGGCCTTGAAGCGGAAGAGGTCGTCGTTGGCCTCGTACCCGCTGCCGAGGTGCAGGGCGCTGCAGCCCAGGCTGCAGCCCCACTTCATCGCCTCGAAGAAGAGCAGGTTGGTGGGCCGCAGCTCGAGGTACTCGGGGTCGGCGCCGCCGAGGTGGTAGTGCACGAACTCGGGGGAGCGCAGGAAGAGGCCGGCGGCGATCATCTTCTCGCCGTGGCGCACCGAGAGGAGGGACTGCATCGGGCCGAGCAGCTCCCGGATGTCTCTGAAGTAGCGCTCGCTGAATGAGTCCTCGAGCCCCCCGCCTCGCCGTTCCGCGGTATGCCGGTACAGCTCGACGAAGCTCTCGTAGGCGTCCTCGCTGGACTCCTGCTGGAAGGTCAAGTCGCTGCCCAGAGCGCGGCGTACATTGCGTCGCGTCGGCGGGCTGAGGGTCTTGAAGCGCTCTTCCTGCGAGCAGTCGAGACGACACCAGACGGTGGTGTTGACGGGCGAGCACTCGACGTAGTGCTGCATGGCGAGCTCGGTGTCGAGCAGTGGATGGAAGCGCACGAACTCGCTCACCACGCGGTTCTTGGCGCACCAGCGGTCGAAGGCGTGACGAAACGTCTCCATGGCATGCTCGTCGCCGCGTCGCTTGTGGACCAGTGCGCCGCCGTAGCCGAAGGGGGTGGTCACGTCGTGGTAGCCGGCGTACTCCTCGCCCAGGTGGGGGAGCGTGGTGAGCTCGCGCAGGACGAACGGGTAGAGCACGACGGTCTCGCCGTGTGAGAAGAGGGCGCCCATCGCCGTGCCCTCGCCGAGACGCTGGGAGAGCAGGAGGTAGGGACTGGTGAAGTAGACGTCGCGCAGGCGTGCGGGTAGTTGCGCGAGCGCCTCGTCCCACCGTGGCGCCGCCTCATCGAGGGCGATCACTTCGAATCCCACCGTCACCCCTTTGCCGGAGAAACCGCCTGCGCGGCGTCTTCGGCCTCGAACCGCGCCGCGATGAGGTCTTCGATGAAGTCCTCACTCACGTCGTCGGTCGATCCTCGCCTCAGGAGCACGCTCGGCACCGTCTCGAGCACGATCTTGACGTCGTTCTTGAAGCTCAGGGTGGCGACGTAGTACTCGTCCCACCTGAGCATCTCGGAGCGCCGCAGCCGGTTGCGGCCGCGTATCGCCACCAGCCCGGTTATGCCCGGTTTGACGCGAAGGACACGTTCGTAGTGTTCGCGGTACTCGTCGACGACCAAGGACAGGTTCGGCCGCGGCCCCACCAGGCTCATGTCGCCCTTGAGGACGTTGAAGAGCTGCGGCAGCTCGTCGAGGCTGAAGGCGCGCATCCAGCGGCCCGCCCACGTGATGCGCGCGTCGTTCTCCTCGAGGTAGTAGCCGGGCCCGTGCTGCACGGCGTCGGGGATCATGGTGCGGAACTTGTAGATGAGGAAGGGCGCGCCGTCGCGGCCCACGCGCTCCTGGGTGAAGAGGACGGGCCTGCCGCTCGAGGCGTAGACGACGGCCGCCAGGCCAGTCAGCAGCGGCGCGGCCAGCAGGGTCGCGGCGCCGCCGGCGGCGAGATCGAAGAGGCGCTTGCCGCGGCGGCCGTAGAAGGAGTGCACGGCCGCCGCCTCGAGGGCCGCACTCTCGGCGATCGTCGGGGCGCGGTCGGGCATGCGGAAGCGGGGCGGCGCCGCAGACAGTCCGTCCGTTAGGCCGGGCGCGGCCGCCTCTTCGAGCGTGGCCAGGAGCCGCTCAGCCATGGCGTCGCGGTCGAACTCGCGCTCGGCGAGGCGGCGCGCGTTGGCCCCCAGCCTTTTCACTGCCTCCGGCTCGTCTGCTAGAGCGGCCATCGCGGCGGCCAGCGCGAGGGGGTCGCCGGGCGGCGCGTAGAGACCCGTGCGCTCGTCCTCCGCCAGGCGGCGGAGCCAGCCGTCGACGTTGACGATGACCGGCTTGCCGGCCGCGAGACCGTCGAAGAACTTGTTGGGCGAGTTCGCGCTGAAGACGGGAATGTCGGCGAAGAGGGTCAGCATGGCGTCGGCGGCGCCGACGATGCCCGCCAGGCGCTCCTTGGGCACGGGCGGGAGGAAGAGGATGTTGCGCAGGCCGAGCTCGCGCGCCTGGGCCTCGAGTCGCGCTCGCTCCGACCCGTCGCCGATCACGACCACCGCGACGCGCTCGTCCCCCAGGCGCGCGAGCTCGGCCGCCGCCTCGACGAGGCAGTCGAGGCCGTTGGCTCTGCCCACGGCGCCGGTGTAGAGGACGACGAACTTGTCCTGCAGGCCGTGCTCGGCGCGGAAGCCCTGGTCGACGTTCGTGGGCCGGAACAGGTCGAGATCGCTGGCGTTGGGGATGAAGACGATCTTCTTGTCGGGGACACCGTCGCAAAGCAGGGCCTCGCGGGAGCCTTCGCTGAGGACCACGACGCGTTCCGCTGCGTCGTAGAGGGTGCGCTCGAGGCGGCGCGCCGCGGCCACGGCGGCCGGGTTCTTGAGGGCGCCCATGGCGATGGGCACCGCCGGCCAGAGGTCGCGCAGCTCGAAGACGAAGGGCCGCCGGTGGCGGCGCGCCGCCAGCAGCCCGGGGATGCCGATGGTGAGCGGCGTCGAGGTGGCGAACACCACGTCGGGCCGGCGCGCGGTGAGGCCGGCCAGGCCGGCGGCCAGGGTGAAGGCGGCGAACGAGGCCAGGCGAACCGGGTACGGGAAGTGGTTGGAGTACGGGACGTTGACGATCACCAGGTCGATGCCCTCGACGGTGCGGCGGGCCACGAGGTGACCGGAGGCGAGACGCCCGGCGTCGCCCTGCAGCCGCGTCGTGTCGGCGGTGACCACGGTCACCTCGTGGCCCGCCGCGACGAGCCGTCGCGCGAGCTCGAAGGAGCGCGTCGCCGAGGCGCCCTCGCGGGTGGCGAAGTACTGGTGGAAGTAGAGGATCCTCATCGCCGGGCGCGCGGTCGGGGGCCGACGGCCCTGCGTCCGCAAGGAGCGCTTCGTAGAAGTCGAGCAGCCGACCCTCGATCGCCTCCCAGCAGTAGCGCTCGCGCACGGCCGCACGCCCGCGCCGCCCCATCGCGGCGGTGATCTCGCGGCGCTCGGCGAGCTCGAGGACGCCGGCGGCGTGGCCGACGACCGTGGCCGGAACAACAAGGCCGCAGCGCTCCCCGCGTACGACGTCGCCTTGCCCCGGCAGGTCGGAGACCAGCGCCGCGAGGCCCGCGGCGAGGCCTTCGAAGACCTTGTTGGTCGAGATACGCCGCCGCCCGTAGACGTCGGCCGGCCAGGGCGACCAGACGACGTCGGCTGCCGCCAGGTGGCGCGGTACCTCGGTCGGCGGCACGCGCCCGAGCAGGGTCACGCAGCCTGACAGCTCGGCGACCTCGGCGCGCACGCGGCGCTCGTACTCGGCGTCGGGGAACGGTCCGCCCAGCGTGAGCGTCGCCCGGTCGCCGACCTCGCGCATCACCGCGAGCATCAGAGACACGCCGCGGCTTTCGGCGAGCGTGCCGATGTGGACGAGCCTGAGGCGGCCGTCGCCGACGGCGACGGCCGCCTCAGGCTCGTCGGCGAAGCGCGAGAAGCGGGGGTAGTTGGGCAGGACGGTGCGCAGGGCCGGCCGCTCGCCCCAGCCGGCGTACTGGTCCTCGAGCACGGCGACGACGCCGTCGGCGCGCGCGGCCAGGGTGCGCTCGGCGACGCCCACGGTCGCGGCCAGCGGCGGCCGCGCCAGGGCCGGCACGTAGTGCCTGGTCTTCACGGCGTCGGCGAGGTACTCGTGCATGTCGTAGACGAAGCGGCGTCCGAGGGCCTTGACCGCCGGCAGCAGCGTCAGGAGCTCGGAGTCGTGCACGTGCACGACGTCGGGCCGCGACTGGCGCACGGTGGAGAGGATGGCTGGGCCGTGCCGCCAGCGCTCGGCGCGCGGGCGCATCGGCAACCGGAGCAGTGTCACGCCGTCGCGCTCGCCGCCGTCGGCGCCGGGGGCGAGGTAGGCGACCTCGTAGCCGGCGGCGGCCAGCGAGCGGCACTCGCGCTCGAAGATGCGCGGGTCGTCGGGCCGGTGGACGACGGAGACGTGAAGGACGCGGACGGGGTCGCTGCTCACGGGCCAGCGATTATACCACCGGGCCGGTCCGGGTCTGGTACGCTGAAGGTCAGACGGCGCCCGTCGACTGCTGGCGTGCGACGACGGGCGAGCGCAAGAGCGACGTCAGCCGAGGGAGAGAAGGTGACGGCTCAGCCGGGACCGAAGGTCGGGCAGCTGGAGAGCGCTGTGCGCGGCGGCGGCCTTGTGATCGTGGGGGCCGGCGGCTTCGCGCGTGAGGTGCACGCGCTGGTCAAGGACCTGGTGCGCGCCGGCGACGCCTGGGAGGTGCTCGCCTTCCTCGGGCGTCCTCCGGACCCGATCGGCACGCAGCTGCACGGCCTGCCGCTGCTCGAGACGCTGCCTGACGACCTGCGCGGGCGGGTCGCCGCCGGCGTGGCCGCCGTCGGCGACCCGCCGGCGCGGCGCCGCGAGGTCGAGGCGCGCACCGGCGAGGTGCCTGCGTGGGCCCCCTGGTCCACCCCACCGTCACCTTCGACCCCGACACCGTGCTCATCGGTCCCGGGAGCGTGATCTGCGCCGGCGTCAGCCTGACCGCAGACCTGACCCTGGGGCAACATGTCATCCTCAACCTGCACTGCACTATCGGGCACGACTGCGTGCTCGAGGACTACGTCGCCTTGATGCCCGGCTGTCACATCTCGGGCGGAGCGGCTCTGCGCGAGGGCGCCTACCTGGGCACCGGGGCCGTAGTGCTCCCGTCGATCGAGGTCGGCGCCGGCGCCGTCGTCGGCGCCGGCGCAGTAGTCACGCGCGACGTGCCGCCGGGCGCGACCGTCGCCGGCGTGCCGGCGCGCACCGTCGGCTGAGCGTCGGCTGCCCGGTGGGCTAACGGTGCCGGCGCGCGCCGTCGGTTGACGGCTTCGGCGAACGGCGTCCTCAGGGACTGACGGCGGCGCGCCACTGCGCCACGACGTCGCCGGCCGAGGTCGCGACGCCACCGTTTGCCAGCGTCCACTCGATCAGATCCCAGTAGACCCGGCCGTAGCCGCGCGAGACCAGCGGGTCGAGGCGCGTGTTGTGCCAGAGGACGGCTGCGGCGCCGCCCACTTCGCGCACGGCGGCGAGGACTCGCTGCGCCGCGGCCCGGCCTTCGTCCACGGGCAGGTCGCGGTAGTGGCGGTCCTGCAGGGTGCCGTCCATGATGACCAGGGGCAGCTCCACGAGGTCGAGCGGCCTGTCCTCCGCGAGGGAATAGGGCCTGAAGGGGAACGACAGCCCGCAGCGCGGTCCTTCGCGAGCGCCGAACGCGATGCTGGAGTCGTAAGCGAGCCCCGCCGCCTCGAGCAGGGGTAGCGTCTCGTGGTAGAGGCAGCGCAGGTAGTGGAAGCGGATGCCCTCGACAACGCCCGCGGTCATCTCCTTCAGGCGCGACCTGTCCTCCGACAGGACGGCGAGGTCGACGCGGTCGCGCGAGTTGCCGTGCAGACCGGTCTCGCGTCCCGCGCTGGCGCAGCAGACGCAGGAGGGCCGGCAGCCGACGGTGGTAGTTCGCGGCGTCGACGCCGTCGAGGCGCTCGCGATGGCTGGCGATGACGAAGAAGGTGGAGTCGGCGCCGAGCCGGTCCTCGCGCTCGATGAGCGCGGGGAAGGTCCAGTAGGGGTCGGAACCGGCCGGCAGGTGGTCGGTCAAGGCGCGTAGCAGGCACTCGAGCTCCCAGCGCGCGGTGGCGAAGTCGCCGGCGCGGGTCTCGAGCGCGGCGCGACGCAGTGAGCCCGCGACGGCGCGCGCCGTCCAGCGCCGCAGGTGGTCGACGTCGTGGGTCAGGGCGATGGCGAAGGCGGCGTCGGCGGAGTGCGCGGCCGGGGCGCCTCCGCCGCGTGGGGCTGGCGTCGCCCCGCCATCGTGCGCGGCTGCGGCGGCGTTCGCCGCCGCGAAGGATCGCCCGGTCCTGGGCTTCCAGCGCGGAGGCGTGAGGTCGCGCGTTTGCGAGAGGAGGCGGCGCAACACGCGGACGTACCCGTCTAGCGGCGGGTCGGCCGCGTCGAGCGCCGCCTCCGTGGCGAAGAAGCTGAGCTCGTACGGGAAGCGCCCGTGCTGGTCGCGCTGCGGCCTGGTGTGTTCGTCCCAGGCGGCCAGGATGAGGAAAGCCGATGCCACGAGGTCGAAAGGCATGGCGAAGCCGGGGTCCGCGACTGGAAAGGCGCCGACGAGGGGGGCGGGCTCGTCGAAGCTCGTGAACGAGCCCGCCGGCACGTCGGCGCCGCCGGCAATCGCCGCCGCGGCCTCGGCCGAGACCGGGATGGTCGGCACCCCGGCGACGGGCTGGGGCGCATACGCCAGGGAGGCGCCCTGCGAGAGCTCGCGGTCACGCACGACCTCCAGACGGCAGCCGGCCGCGTCGCAGAGCGTCCGCAGGACCCAGGCCGCTTTGCGCGCGAGATGGTCGGGGACGTCGACGAGCAGGCGCGCCGTCGGGCGTGGATCGCTCACCGCTCGACCCTTCTCGCTGCCGGTAGCTCGCTCACTGCCGGCTCCTCCGCGTCCGGCGGCCTGCTCACAGCTCGTCCTCGCCGGTGCGACGCCGCCAGCGGCGCGCGAGGGTGCCGGCGCTGCAGAGCAGCGCCCCCCGCTCGCGCGCCCAGTCCACCAGCGACCAGTACGCCTCGCCGTAGCCGCGCCCGACGTACGGGTGGAAGTGGTTGTGATGCCACAGGATGCTGACCCCGCCTCGCGAACGCTTGACGCGCTCGAGGACGGCCCGCGCGGCCGCGGCGGCCTGCTCGGGAGCGAGGGCGCGATACTTGGGCGCCAGCAGCGTGGTGTCCATCACGGCCAGCGGCAGCTCGAGGAGCGCCAGGGGCTCGTCCGTTCTGAGGTCGTAGGGATGGAAGGGGAACGCCGTGCCACAGCGGAAGCCCTCGTGCTCGGCGAAGGCGAGGCTTGTGTCGTAGGCGAAGCCGGCGCGCTCGAGGAGCGGCAGCGTCTCGTGGTAGAGGCAGCGCAGGTAGTGGTAGCGCATCCCCTCGACCGTGGTCGCGGCCTCTTCGGCGAGGCGGCCGCGGTCTTCGCCTGAGCGCCTCGAGGCCGAGGCGGTCGCGGTCGTTGCCGTGCAGGGCGATCTCGCGTTCGGCACGGCGCAGCAGGCGTAGCAGGTCGGGCAAGCGCCGGTGATAGACGGCCGGCGAGCTCCCGTCGAGGGGGTGGCTGTGGCTGGCGATGATGAAGAACGTCGAGTCGATGCCGAGGGCGTTCTCCCGCGCCAGCAGCTCGGGGAAGGTCCAGTAGGGGTCGACGCCGCGGGGCACGTCGCGCGTCGCGTGGTAGGCGAGCAGGCCGACCTCGAAGCGAGCCTGTGGCAGGTCGCCGGCCCTGAGCGCCCGGACGCCGCGCTTGCCGGCGGCCGGCCAGGCGCGCGGGATCCAGCGCGGCAGGCCGTCGACGTCGTGCGTCAGAGCGACGGCGAACGGGCTGCCGCCGTTGTCCCACACGGGCGGCTCGAGCGGCGGGCGATGCAGAGCCGCGAGGCGCTCGGCGATGATGCTGCCCAGCAGGCGCCCGTAGGCGTCGACGGCCGGCTCCTCGACGGCGAGCGCCGGGTTGGACGCGAAGACGCTGGCCGCGAAGGGAAAGCGGTCTTGCGCGTCGCGCGCGTCGCTCGTGTGCTCGTCCCAGCAGGCGAGCAGAAGGAAAGCGGAAGCGATGAGGTCGGCGGCGACGGCGAAGCCGGCGTCGCCGACCTCATCGCCACCCGCTCGCGCGCCGACGTCACCACGCCGCCTCGGGCCGCCATCGCCGCCCGCCCGCAAGCCACCAGCGTCGCCAGTGACGGGGAACGCCGCCACGAGCGTCTCGCCGCGCGCCTCGAGCGGCGCGAACGACCCCTCGGGCAGCGGTCTGTCGGCCGGGATGAGGTCGTGGGCCGCGCGTGAGGCGGGGATGGTCGGCACGCCGGGCACGGGTGCCGGCGCGTAGGCGAGCACGCAGCCGGGCGCCGCTGGGCGCTCGCGCACGAGACGTGCGCGAGCGCCCAGCGGCGCCAGCATCGTCTGCAGCGCCCAGGCAACCTTGGGGACCATGTGGTCGGGCACGTCGGCGAAGACGTCGAGCACGGGCGGCTTCACGTTCTAAAGCTCCACGTCTTCGCGCCGCGCCTCGCGCCGCCGCCGCAGACGCCGCCACACGAGGCGCGACCAGTGGGCCGTGTTGACGAGGCCGGGCAGCGGGTCGTCGAGGGCGAACACGCCGTCGACGCGCGTGGCGCCCAGCGAGCCCAACCACGACCCGGCGGTGAGCTCGCCGCGGCGAATCTCGAGGAGGCTGTCGGCGGTGTCCTTGAGGGTCAGGATCCAGCGCGCGCCGTCGCTCTGCGGTGGGCTCACCGACGGCTCGCCGACGGCGTCGCGGTAGGCGGCCAGCGACAGGTTCACGCCGCAACGGGTGGCGAGCGTGTGCCAGAGCCAGTGGCGCGCGTTCACTTCCATGAGCTTATAGTGGCCGTCGCGTGGGTCGCGCTTGAACTCGACCTGCGAGACGCCGTGGAAGCGCAGCTCGGCGAGCAGGCGCACGGCCGCGTCGGCGAGGTCGGGGAGCCACACGCTCTCGGCGAAACGGCTGGTCCCGAAGGTGCGCGGATGTTGCCGCAGCTTGCGCCCCGTGAACACGGCCAGGGGGTGTGACTCCGCGTCGAGGTAGGAGCCGACGGTGTACAGCTCGTCGTCCCCGCCGGGCACGATCTCCTGCAGCATCAGGGTGCCGCAGTCGTCCACGCGCCGGTAGACTTCGCTGAGCTCGTCGCGCGAGGGTATGACTAGCACGGGGCGGCCGAAGCGGCGCTTGAAGGCCAGGGAGGCCACGGGCTTGAAGATGGCGGGGAAGGTGGTGCGCGACGCCGCCTCCTCGAGGCTGGCGGCGTCGCGCACGAACTGGGTGGCCGGCGTGTCGACGCCGACGCGCCAGGCGGCGCGCAGCTGTTCCTCCTTGTCGGCAACCCAGCGCATCGTCTCCCAGCGCGCGAAAGGGATGCGGAACAGGGGCTCGAGACGCTCGGCGTGCCGCGACACGGCCCACACGTACTCATCGTGGGTGGGGAAGACGACCGGCCGCTGGGGCAGCTCGCGTCCCAGCGCCTCGAGCCCGGCGACGAACTCCTCCTCGTCGTCGGCGGGGTCGGGCACGACGACGCCGGCGGCGTAGCGCGACATGAAGCCCAGAGCGCGCCGGTTGGGGTCGGCCGCCAGTACGGGTACGCCCTCGCGTCCCAGGTCGCGGATGACGCCGAGCCCGTTGGCGAACGAGCTCTGCAGCACGAGGGCCGGCGGGGTCGTGCGCGCCAACTCTATGAGGCGCTCGAACCTCATGTCGAAGGCTCCGCAGCGTCGGGCACGATGGCGTCGCCCTCCGGCAGGGCGAGCGCACGGCGGTAGATGTCGAGCTGGCGCCGGGCGTTGGCCTGCCAGGTCAGGCCGGCGACCGCCGCGCGGCCGGCTGCGCCGACGGCCGCGGCGGTCGCCGGCTCGGCGAGCAGGCGCGCAAAGAGCGCGGCGAGGGCCTCGTCGTCGTGAGCCGGCACGAGGAAGCCGCTGACGCCGTCCTCGACGAAGTCCGCGAGGCCCTCGCCGTGGCAGCCCACGACGGGCGTGCCCTGCGACATCGCTTCGGCGTAAACGAGGCCGAACGCCTCGTCCACGCTGGGCAAGACGAACAGGTCGGCCGCCTTCATCAGGCCCAGCACCTCGGCGTGCTCGCGGCGTCCCACCAGGTGCACGTGCCGATCGATGTCGAGGCGGCGCGCCGTTTCCTGCAAGCGACCTACCAGAGGGCCGTCGCCGGCCACCACGTAGGCCGGCCGCTTCGCCACGGGCAGGCGGGCCAGGGCGCGCAAGACGGTCTCGTGACCCTTTCGCTCGATCAGGTAGCCCACGGAGAGGACGAACGGACTGCCGCCGGGGATTCCGGCGGGCAAGAGCGATGATGTTTCGCCGGCCCGCCCGTCCGTCGGCCGAAGGCTCACGGGCGACTGGGCTTCCGGTGACCCGTCGCCGGGCGTATCGGCAACGTCATCGCTGCCGGCACGGCCATCCCTTGCGAAGCCGTTGAGGTTCACGTGGAGACGCTCAGGGGCGACGACGCCGTCGAGCGCGCGCGCCACTGCGCTAGACACGCAGACCACGGCCGCCGCGTTGCACAGCACGAGCGCCGTGGCGCGCGCGAGGGCGTCGCCGCCCCTGAGGTTGTGGTAGGCGTCGCGGCCGTGCACGGTCACTACGTAGGGCACGCCGAGGGCCGAAGCGAGCGCACGCGCCGCCGCCCCGTCGGGAACCGCCTGATGGGCGTGGATGAGGTCGATCCCGGCGCCGCGGAGCGCTGGCACGGACCGCCGCAAGGAGGCGTAGTAGAGGTCGCCGGCGTGCGACGCGAGGAACATGCCCGGCAGTACCGGCACGCGAGGGTACTCCACGAAGATGCCGTTGCGGACCGCGCGCGCGGGTGTCTCTCCCCTGCTGCGCATTCTCGGGACCGCCCACAGCACGCGCGGCGCGTACCCGGTCGGTGACAGCACCCGTACCCGCACGCCGAGAGCCGTCAGGGCTCTGGCTTGGTCCTCGACGAAGAGGTGCCGCTCATACCCCGGAGAGGGGTAGAGGTGCGAGACCACCAACACCTTCATGCCGCGGCCTCGCCGCGCAGATCCGGTAGCGCACGGTGTCCAGACTGCCCCTCCTCGAGCCGCTCGGCGCGCAGCACCACGGCGAGGCCAAGCCCGAAGAGGACCCACATGGGCGGGAAGTCGAACACGGAGCTTGGTCCCCAGCAGCCGATCACGTAGCCGGCGACGGCGATCGAGGTCGCCGTCCCTAAGAAGCGCAGCTGGGGGTCGGCACTGTCGCGTCCGATCCTCCACAGGGCGACGAACAGGCCTACGTAGAAGAGCAGGTAGAAGACAAGGCCGGGCAAGCCGCCGTCGACGAGGACCTCCATCCACCAGTTGTGGAGGTTCGCGAGCTCCCCGAGTCTATCGGGTTGCTGCTTTACCAGTCCTTCGGCGTTGCCCGGGCCCGCGCCGGCGAGGTCGTACTGCAGGGCCGCGTGCCATCCCGCCCGTAGAAGCGCGACCCGGGAGCCACCCGAGCCGCTTCCCGACTCCACCTGCTGGGTCACGACACTCAGCTGGAACTGGTCGAGAAGGTGAGACTGCGAGCTGTTGAAGGCGAGGAAGGCCAGCCCGGCGAGCAAGGCGACGCCGATGACCACGATGGCGCCGCGATGCCTCACCCTGCCGCGCGCGAAGAGCACGGCCATGACGAGGAGCGTCTCGAAGCCGATCGCCACGAGCGCCACACGCGACCCCGTGTGGAGCAGGGCGTAGGCGCTGAGGGCGAGCCCGAGCAGGGCGAGCGCCTGGAGCGACGCGCGTCGTGTGAGGAAGAGACCAACGAGGAGAAAGGGCAGACACATGGCGAGGTATGTGGCCAGGTCGTTGGGGTTGAAGAAGAAACCCGTCGCGAAGCGGGCGATCCTTTGCCCTCCGTATGCCGAGCTTGGCAGGTGCAGTCCGAGCGTGCCCTCTGCAGTCGCGACGAGCAGGTTCAGCGCCAAGGCGATGCCGAGCACGACGAGCAGGGTGTGCAGGCGCTCACGGGTCGTGCCCCAGTAGGTCGTCGCGACGAGCACGACGACCATGAGCGCCAGCAGCGCCAGGTAGCGGAAGCCGGCCGTCTTGTCGGGCGCCCAGAGGAGGCTGAGCAGAAGCCAGCCGAGCCAGGCGGCCAGCCAGGCGATGAGGCTGAGCGGCGCGACACGCAGCCGCGGCCGCGCGAGCAGGGCCCACGTAAGGGTGCCGAAGATGAGAACGGCGACGAGCACGCGAAAGGCGAAGACCTGGCGCGCCTGGGGCAGGGCGACGGCAGGCCCGAGGAGTGCGGCGAGGACGACGAGCAGGGCGAGGAAGCGCAGAGCCCTGCGCAGCGGCAGACGCAGTAGGCGCCGTCCGGCGACGAGGACGAGCGCGACGATGACGAAGAGCCCGAGGCCGAAAACGGTGCGTCGTGGGTGAACGTGCAACGACCAGACGATGAGCACGGTGGCCAGCGTGCCGGCGAGCAGCGCCAGTACCGTCGGCCACCTTGGGGCCCACCGGCTCCTTCCGCCGCCTGAGGCGGACGGCAGCTTACCAGGCACGGCTGGGCTCACGGGCCGGTTCCGCCCCGTCGGTCGCGCATCTCATCCAAGAGAGCCGCAAGCTCGCCGGTGAGGCGGCGGCCATCGTAGCGGGCCACTTTGTCGGGGGCGGGCGGCGCGATCGATCCCGATCGCGCCGCCCGCACGAACTCGGCCAGCCGCTCGGCCAGCGTCTCGTCCGGCATGAGCGACCGGCCTCCGCCGATGTCTGCCAGTAGCTGAGCGGCGGCGGATTCGGGCGACGTCAGGGCGACGATGGGGCGGTCGGCGGCTATGTACTCGAAGATCTTGGAGGTGAGCGACTCCGGGGCCACTCCCGGGATGAGGAGGAGCGCGTCGGCCGCGCGCTGGTAGCCACGCGCGACGGCGCGTGGTGCGAGGGGCTTCACCTGCACCCGGTCGGCGATCCCCAGCTCGGCGGCGCGCGCGTGCAGCAGCTGTCCCTCGACCCCGAGGAAGAGCGCCTTGACGTTGTGGGGCAGGTCAGCGAGCGCCTCTAAGAAGCGCATGACGTGCGGCACGCGTATCCCGTACAGGCGGCCGGTGTAGACGATCCAGAAGGACTCGCGAGGGAGCTCGATCGGGGCGACCTCCTCCTGGGGGTCGAAGCCGTTGGGGACGACGTGCACCGGCGGGGCCGCACCGGGGTAGCGCCGCCGCAGGTCCTCGGCGATCGGCTCGTTGATGGCGGTGGCGGTGGCGGCCTGCGCGAGAGCCAGTCGCTGAAGTGAGGAATGCGCCCAGCGGTGCAGTGGCGTCGGCGGCCGCATCGACTGAGGCACGGGCCACGGGTCACGGTAGTCGGCCAGCCAGGGCAGCCCGCTCTCGTACGCGAGCCGGGCGGCGATGAGGTGCGTGCTGGCGACGGGGAAGCTCGAGAAGATGGCATCGTAGCGCTCTTCGTGCAGCAGGCGCCGCCCCAGCATGATGCCGGGCAGGATCCAGCCTATGTACGGGTCGGGGACGAACAGCCAATCGTTGATGACTTCGCGGCGCAGCAGCCGGCGTGGCGGCCTTCCCGCGTTGGTGTGGGCCTCCGCCTGCGGCGGTCGCGAGGCGGCCTGGCCTTGATCGACCGTGTCGCCTCCTCCTCCGCCGCTACTCGCGGTGCGCCCGCCACGGCGAGCCTGAGAGGCTGTCGCGAGGAGTCTGCCACCGAACGCGTAGAGTCCGTGCGGTCTCGGTGCCGCCGCGCGCACGATGCGGACTCCCGGCGGGTCGGGCACCGGTCCGGTCAGGCGTGCTGAGAGCACCACGGGTTCCCAGCCGAACTCGGGAAGGTAGCGGATGAAGCGAAGCTGGCGCGCGTTGCCCCCGGTGGCGAGGGGCGGGAAGTAATTGGCCACCATCAGCACTCTGCAGGGCGGTCGCCGTTCGCTCACGAGCGACCCTGCCTGCGGCTACGTTGGATGTGAGGGTTCCGGCCGGTCACAAGCCGGGGATTCTACCATCAGGGGTGCTTGCCGGACGGGTGGGCAAGCGGGGGCTGCGGCCGGCGCTCGTCACGTCCCCAGTTCCTCCCCAGGACGTATGCCCAGCCGCTCGGCCGTCTCCACCTCCTGCTCCTCGGCGTCCCGCAGCTCGTCGAGCGTGAGCTCGGCGAGCTCCTCTTGGTCGGCACTCGTCGCGACCCCGGTTGGTGTCCGCTCCCGCTGCGCGTCCGGCTGCGCCGCCGCGGGGGTGGGCGCCGCCACCATCGGTCGCTCCGCCGCGGCAGCTGGTGTCGTCTCCGCGGCGGCCTTCTCGGCCTGAGGCAGCGGCCTGCGCTGCCGCGCTTCGCGCGCCAGACGCAAGGGGTGGAGAAGCTGCAGCGCGATGCGCTTCAGCGCCGGCAGCTCGCCGGGCGTGAAGAAACGGAGCGCGAGCAGCGTGGCCGGGAAGAGCGCCAGCGCCGGCAGCTTGTAGAGCTGGTCTAGCGCGAGGGTGTCGATCGGCGCGTAGACGGATTCGCCGCTGACCTTCGCGATGAGCCAGGCCGCGACGAGGGTCGCGGCCGTCGCCGCCGAGATCTTGACCAGCCTCCCGAGCTCGTGGGAGATCCTGTAGTAGTGCTGTGACACGGCGCGCATCAGGAACGTCAGCACGGCGAACCCGATGAGCGTCGACCAGGCGGCGGCGATGTAGCCGTAGCGAGGGATGAAGACGATGTTCAGGCCGACGTTGAGAAGGGCGGCGGCGGTGACGGCCACTGGGATCAGGCGGTTCTTCTTCATCACGTTGGCGCCCACCGCCATGATGTAGTACGCACCGAAGAAGAGTGTCGAGAAGGCCAGCACGAGGGTGGCCGGCCCCACCGACCAGTAGTCGGGTTTGCGCAGCAGCAGGCGCACCCACACCGGCATGAAGACGCCCAAGACGACGATGATGCTCACCGAGAGCAGACAGAAGTAGGTGAAGCCGCGGGCTACCAGCCGTTTGTGCCTGGGTGGGTCGTGCAACCAGGAGTAGTGCCACTGCGGCCAGGCCAAGCGGAACGAGTTCATGGCGAAGTACACCGGCTGGGCCAGCATGAAGGCGCTGCTGTAGAGACCCACCTGGACGATGTCGGTGAAGACACGCACGAAGTAGCGGTCCGAGTAGTTGAGCACATAGAACGCGACTGAGCCGAAGAGGCTCGCCGACGCGAAGGCGAGCATCTCCTTGAACAGCCGCCCATCCCAGAAGAGGTGGATGCGGCGCCAGTAGGTCGGTATGGCGACCACGTTGAGCGTGAACGACGTGACGCAGACCGCGATGAGCACGCCGAGCACGCCCAGGTGGACCACCGTCACGAGCGCGACGGTGAGAGGGATCTGGATGAAGACGCGCACCAGCGTGAACCCCAGGAAGCGCCAGGGCCGATGGTCGAGACGGAAGAGCGTGAACGGCAGGTCGCTCCAGTTCACGAAGAACTCGTTGAGCAGCATCAGCTCGAAGTACACCGTGTAGCCGGGGCCGCCCATGATGACGCCCGAGAGCCAGGGCATGACGAGAGCCAGCGAGCCGAGGAAGAGGAACGGCCAGATGGTACTGACGTAGAACGTCAAGGTGATGATCCGGCTCCGGTGCTTCTCGGCGTGGTCGTCGAAGTAGAAGCGCGCGAAGGTCACGTCCCAGCCCAGCGTGACGAAGACGTCGATGAGCAGGCCGGTGGCCAGCACCATGGCGAGGATGCCGTAGTCGCGCGGCGTGAGGTACTGCGTGTAGATAGGCAGCAGGAAGAGCGCGAGGAACTTCTGGAGGATGCGCCCGCCGCCGTAGATGATGGAGTCGCCGAACAGGCTGGCGACGCCGAACTGCTTGCCGGAGGCGCGGCGCGCGGCGGTGTCCGTCACGTGCTCCTGCTGCCGTGGGACTCGACGGTACTCACAAGCCCTGGATTGTAGCATCGGGGCCCAAGCGGGCCGGTCGGCCGTCTTGTAGTGTCAGCCCCACTGCGGCCTGGTCGGCCGTCGCGACACGTACGGTGCGGATCTTGCGGCGGCGACGTCCGCCCCGGCCTGTCTGGCGACCTCAGCCCGGACGGCGGTACGACTGCGGCAGCTCTTTGGGGAAGAGGTCGCCGTGGGCGATCTCGGCGGCGAGCTCTTCGGCCGCCAGTGGAGATGAGCCGCGGCGGCGTGCCCGCGCCATGACCTCACCTACACGCAGACCGGCCGTGTGCTGCTCGATCACGGGCGCGGGGACCAGCTCTCCGATGGTGCGCGCGGTGTGGCCGCCTCCCGGGTCTGACTCGGGGAAGACTCGCAACCCAGCATCCTCGAGGCCGCGTCGGTCGACCCTTCCGTTGTACACGACGACGGCGAGATGCGGGGCGAGCGCCGCCAGCTCGGCGGCCGAGATGACGGCGCTCGCCCCGACGAGCTCCGTCTCCGGCTGGGCCGTGAAGGTCAGCAGCGCGTCGAGCTCCGGCAGAAGGCGCCGCACCTCCGTGTCGCCCAGGCCGTCACCGACCTTCTCGGCGCCGCAGAGCGACACCCGGCCGGGTCCGTCGGGGCCGGCGACGAGCACGCGAGCGCCCATCTGGGCCAACACGCGCGCGACCTTGGGATAGACGATGCCGTCGGCGGCGAAGAGCAGGGTCGATCCGATGATCTCGACGCCCAAGCTGAGCAGGAACCAGGCGACGCGCAGCGCCGTGTAGCGGAAGAGGTCGATGCCGTCCTCGTCGACGCCGGCGATGGCGATACCGGTGCGCCGGCAGCCGACCGCGTCGACCTCCGTGGGCCGCCAGTCGGCCACGGCGAACATCAGGCTGACGACGGCCGTCTCGGGCAGCGAGCGGATCACGCTCTCGTCGATCGGCCGCACGCCGGCCAGGTTGGTGACGACGTCGACCGTGGCCAGCGGCGCCTGAAGCTTGCTGCCGACGAAGCTCACCCGGTCCTGCACGCCGGCGAGGCGCGCCAGGTAGGCCGTCTGCTCTTGCGCCTCCTCGCGCGTGCCGAAATCGCTATCGCGCGCGACGGCGACCACGGCGGCGCCTGCCAGCGCCGCCACCGTCGCCGTCGCGCGGTAGTAGCCGGTGGCCGCCTCGGTGAGTACCGTCATGCCCTGCAGGTCGAGCTCATGGCGGGCGATGGCGCGCTCGGCCAGACGCACGACGTAAAGGCCGGGAAAGCGCCCGTCGCAGGCGAAGCGGCTGTCGCTGACGATGACCATGGTCGCCGGACCGGCGGCGAGAGACGTCGCCCGTCAGAGCGCAGTATACCTGCATTCCACGGGCCCCCAGCTGCGGCGCCTACCGCTCAGAGCCGTTGGCGGACGGCGCTCGCCGCAGCCAAGCGGCGCGACTTGGAGCCGTGGCCCACCCGCATCGGAGCCGCCGCCCACCCGCCTCCCACTATGTTCTTCGTTCCCTATTCGTGCGGTATCATGGCTCTTCGCGACGAAGCAGGCTAATCCGCCGGGGCCCGTCCGTGAACGGGCGAGCGAGTGGCGCACCCGGCGTGGAGGGAGCGATCTCTGTGACCATCCGCCTCCTAGGATTGAACTTCAGCCCACGTTCGGGGAGCAACAGCGGTCTGCTGTTGCGGCGTTCATTGGAACGCCTCGGTGAAGCGTACCCGGGTGAGGTCGAGCACGAGGTCATCGATCTGCGCGACCTGCAGATCCTGCCGTGCAAGGCGTGCGACGTGTGCGGCAAGACGAAGGACGGGCGCTACATCGACTGCGTGCGTGTGCACGAGGACGACGCGCAGGGCGTCCTCGACGCCATGGTGGCGGCCGACGGCCTCCTCATCGGTACCCCCGTCTACTTCGGTCTGCCCTCGGACCTGTTCTCGAGGTTCATCATGCGCACGCGTCCGCTGCGGCATCAGGACTTTAGGCTCGCCAATCGCCCGGTCGGAGTCATGGCCATCGCCGGACGCCGCTCGGGCGGCGCCGAGACGACCATCATGTCGGCTTGGCTGCCGTTCATCCGCAACGGCTGTCTCATCGTCGGCAACGGCGACGCCACGTGCCAGTTCGGCGCCATGGGCTGGGCCGGCAAGAGAGGCGACATCCTGACCGACGAGTGGGGCATGGAGCAGGGCTTCCAGGTGGCCGAGAGGGTGTTCACCGTGGCCAAGCTGATCCGGGCCGGCACGGACACGCTGGACTACGTTAACCTCATGCGCTTCTCCTACGAATCGGGCATGCGGCAGGTCCCGCCGGCAGCTGCGCCGGCGCCGCCCGCGGCCGAGGGTCGACGAGCCGACGTGCAGACATCCGACCTGATGGAGGACGCGCCATGAGCGATGCCGACGTGATCCTGGAGTTCATCCGTGACGAGCTGCTCGAAGACGACGTCGACATCGACGATGACACGTCCCTCTTTCGTGACCAGCTCCTCGACTCGATGAACCTGACGTCGCTGATCGTCTTTCTCGAGCAGACCTTCGCTATCAAGATCAAGGCCATGGACATCGTGTACGAGAACCTCGACACGGTCGGGCACATGCTGGCCTTCATCGACCGTAAGCGGGCTGCGCAGCCCGCCTGACGAAGGCCGGCGCGTGGGCGGGCGACGAAGAAGGTAGAAGATGACCGAGACGCTTGATCGGACGACCGCCGCGGCGCCCTCTGTTGCTATGCCCGCCGACGGGCAGGCGGCGCGCGCCGTCGACGACGTCGTCGAGCACGCGCGCCGCCTGCCGTCGGGCTGGTATGTGCTCGGGCTTGCCGTCCAGGTGTTCCTCTGGTTCCTGGTGTTCCTCGGTATCGCCGTGGCGATCGGCGTCGGCGGCCACCTGACGGAGTTCCGCTACGTTGGTTTCTGAGACGGGGGTGGAGACGACCGGAGCCCTCCGGCGCCTCCTGGTCGTGGCGCGTGAGGAACCCGGGCGCACGCTGCTCGTCAGTGACGAGTCGCGCTACACCTTCTCCTCCTTTGTTGGCCAGGCGGCCGCCGTCGTGACGCGCCTGCGCTGCAACGGCTTCGCCCGCGGCGACCGTGTGGCCCTGTACTTCGACGACTACGACGCCTTCTTCATCTCGATGGTCGGGGTATGGCTCGCCGGCGGGGTCGTCGTGCCTCTCAACACCACGCTCCCGTCTGACAGTGTCGAGGAGCTGGTCGCCAAGGCCAGTCCGGCCTTCCTGCTCACGACTCCGGCGGCGGACCCCCTGCCTTCGCTTGCTGCCGCTCGTCCGCGGCGGCTCGTCGTCGATCCGGCCATAGTGGCGCGGGACGGGTTGCCGACCGTCGCGGCGGCGTCGTTCACTCCCGTCGCTCCGTCGGAGCTCGCCGTCATCATGTTCACGTCGGGCTCGACGGGAGTCCCGAAGGGCGTCATGCAGACCCTCGAGGGCGTGCTGGGCAACGCCGAGAGGGTCGCGCGTGAGCTCGAGCTCACGGCGGACGATCGCATCTTCATCAACACGCCGCCGTATTTCACCAGCGGAATCTGCCACTTCCTCACTCTGTTGAGCGCCGGCGGCTCGCTCGTCGGACGGCAGGGGTTCCGCTTCGGCGGCGGTCTGCTCACCGAGATGGAAGAGGCGGGCTGCACCGGGTTCGGGGGCGCTCCGGCGCACCTGGTGCGCGTCGTGGATCCCCTGGAGGAGCCGGTCGAACCCGAGCTGCTGCGCTTCTGGGTGAGCTCGGGCGACCATCTGCCGGTGGCCACCATCGACAGGATGCGTGAGATGCTGCCCGGCGTTGCGCTGTACAACATGTACGGGCTGACCGAGGTGTCGGGGCGGCTGTGCATCCTGCCTCCGGCCGAGGTCGACCGCAGGCGCGACTCCGTGGGCCGGCCGATCGAGGGCATGCGCGCGAGCGCGCGGCGCGACGACGGCTCGCCGGCCTCGCCGGGCGAGGCCGGCGAGCTCTACGTCGAGGGCGACCTTCTGATGCAGGGCTACCTCGACGAGCCGCTGCTCACCGAAGAGGCTCTCACCGGTTGCGGCTTCCGCACCGGCGACGTCGGCCACGTCGATGACGACGGCTACGTTTGGGTCACCGGGCGCAAGGACGACATCTTCAAGCGCGGCGGCGAGAAGGTCTCGGCCGTACACATCCAGCAGGCGATCGCGGCGACCGGCACCGTCGTCGACGCCGTCGTGCTGGCCCTCGACGACGAGCTTCTCGGCAAGGTGCCCGTCGCCTTCGTGGTGCCGGTCGCCCCGGAGTCGTTCACCGTGCGCGGGCTGATGAAGGAGCTCAAGAGACGGGTCCAACCGGCCTGGCTTCCGGCCCGCGTGGTCGTGCTCGCTGAGATCCCGCGGACGGGATCGGGTAAGGCCGTGCGCGCCAGGCTCCTGGAGCACGCAGAAGCGGCGGGGCCGCAGCGGTGAGGATCTACTTCACGCTCTACATCATCCCCGTGGTCGCCGTTGCGCTGCTGCTCTACTGGGGCCCGTTGCGGGGCGAGAGGAGACGTCTGGCGCTCATCATCGTCACCTCGTTCGCCGTACTGGCGCTGCTGCACCCCGTCTTCGTGGTCGTCGTGCTCGGCCTGGCCTTCTTCACGCACCGCCTCGTGGAGTGGCGCAAGAACGGACGGCTGTCCGTGGGCCAGGTGCTCGTCATGGCGATCTCGCTGGCCGTCGTGGTGCTCGGCGTAGGCAAGTACGGACACGCGGGGGCACAGGCGCTCTGGGGCCAGAACGACTGGGTGGCACAGCACCTGCTGATGCCCCTGGGGATCAGCTACTTCGTCTTTCGTCTCCTGCAGTACGTCTTCGACCAGGTCCGCGGGGTCATCACCGAGAACTCCTTCTTCAAGCTGCTGGCCTTCCTGCTCTGGCTTCCGACCTTCCCCGCCGGTCCGCTCGAGACCTACCAGGGGTTCTACGGCAAGCGCAGCCTCTCGCCCGACCGAGAGCTGGTCTACGCGAGCATCAGGCGCATCGTCTTGGGGTACTTCAAGAAGGCCTTCGTGATCGATCTCCTCTTCCCGATCATGTTCGGGAACCTCACGACGACCGTGCTGGCGCGCAACTACGCGCCGTCGTCCGAGCCGCCCCTGACGTCACTGGCCTTCGTGATCGTGATGTTCCTGCGCGCGTACCTCGACCTCTCTGCCTACACCGACCTCGCCATCGGTTTCTCGGGACTCTTCGGCTTCCGCATCATGGAGAACTTCCATCGGCCGCTGGTGCAGAAGAACCTCTCGGAGTTCTGGCAGAGCTACCACATCAGCCTGTCGACCTGGTGCCGCAACAACGTGTACTTTCCCGTCTTCGGCCTCACCCGCAAGGCGTGGGTCGGGCTCTACGCCTCGATGCTGACCATGGGTCTCTGGCACTACGTGAACCTGAACTGGACGTTCTGGGCGCTCTGGCACGCCTCGGGGCTCGTCGTGGTGTCGCGCTGGAAGCAGTACCAGAGGAGCCGGCGCAAGGCGAAGAAGCGGGCGCTGGCGGTCCCCGAGACGGCGCCGGTGAGCGTCGGCTCCTACCTGTTTGCACTCCCGGCGAGCAAGAAGATGGTGTTCTGGTGGCCCTACGTGGTCACCTTCCTCTACGTCTCGGTCGGGTACTCGTTCGCGGCGACCCATACGTTTGGCAAGGCCGTCACCGTCTTTGCGTGGTGCTTCTACGGACCGGCGCTGTGGCTCTTCCACCTCATCTAGGGCCTTGTCGGCGCACCGGCGCAGGGGTCAGCCCGTGAGCCGTCCCCGCCGAGCCGCCTTCAGGCGCGGACTGGTCTCCCTGCACCCACTGGTGCTGGTCGCGGCGCTGGCCATGCTCGTCCCTGCTCTCGGCGGGCTGCAATACGTCGTGACGGGCGGTCTCTACACCTCTCTGCCACTCGGTGTGCTCCTGCGCATGCCGCGCGATGACTACGTGAAGGCGTCCTACGATGCCACCATGCTCAAGCTGCACCCGCCCCGGGTCCCCGCGATCTACGTCTTCGGCGGCTCCGCCGCACGAGAGGCGTTCACAAGCGATCGGGACCTCGAGGGGGAGATCGCCGCCGCCGGTGGTGGCCAGACGAACTTCAACGTGCTCGCGTCGAGCAACCAGACCTTCGCTGAGAGCCTCGCCGTGATCGACAATCTGCCGCCGTCGAGACGGGCGATCTGCGTCATCACCCTGAACCAGGTGCGCTTCGCCTACGATCCCGGCGTGGTCGAGGAGCAGCTGGCGGGCAAGCCCCTGCTGCTCGACAGTCCGAGTCTGCGCCGCTACGTGTTCGCGCGCTACCACCGTGGGTTGACGACGCCTACGATCCTGCCGGGGATCCTGGACTTCATCAGCGGCTGGTTCGAGAAGCATCACGGCCAGTTGCTGCGCGGTCACCTGCCACGGCTGCAGTACGTCCTTCACCGCTACCATCAGGGACACCAGGTGTCCGATCAGAGAAAGCGCGCCATGGTCGCCAAGTGGCTGCGGGACAAGGGTGGACCCGGAGGGACCTTCGATCGGGACTTCCGCTACAACCTCGATCTGCTCGACGAGGCGGTCAAGGCGGCGCAGGCGAAGGGATTCACGGTGGTGTTGCTGGAGGTGCCGCTGAACCGGGACATCGTGGGCCACGCGTTCGACCGGGTGCAGGGGGTCTACCGTCCGGCCGTCGAGCAGCTCGCTCGTCGGCGCGGCGCCGGGTACTTGCGGGCGTTCTCAGAGAAGGGTCTGGTGAACCAGGACTTCCGCGACCTGTCCCACCTCGTCGAGTCCGGTCGCGCCAAGTACGATGCGGCCTTCGTGCGCGCCGTCGTGCCGTTGCTGCAACGCTTGCAGACGCAGCCCGCCGGCTGACGCGGCGGCTCGCCTCGCGCGCAGTCGCGCAGGGGGCGCCTGCGAGCCCCCGGGCCGCCGCGGGCCACTCACTCAGCGAGCCGGGCGGTGCTTCCTCCACAGACCGAGGAGGGCGTCGCAGATGCCTCAGCCGGTCCCGGGGGTGTACGCCGGCGGAGCCAGGAAGGCATCGATGCGGCGCGCCAGCGAGCGTTCGTCGACCTCCAGCGCCTCGCCGTTGGGCACCCTCATCTCATGGAGGGCCTCGATGCCTCGTCCCTCGAGGAAAGCGCGCACGAGGCGTATCGATCCGCCGTGGGTGACGAGGAGGGCGACGCGGCGCGTCAGCGCCGCGTCGCGCAGCGCCTCGAGCACGCGGCGCTGTTGCGCGGCGAAGCTCTCACCGCCGGGGAAGGTGAAGGTCTCGGGGTGCTCCTTGTAGGCCCGCCAGCCCTCGGCGTCCTCGCGCATGATGTCGGCGAAGGCGCGCGACTCCCACGCCCCGCGGTCCGTCTCCGCCAGACGCTCATCGATGCGTAGCTCGATGCGGGGTGCCGGGGACCGCGCAGGCTTGCCACCGACCCTGGCGGAGTCGGCTGACGGCTGGGCCGCCTCGTCCTGTCGGTCCGCCGCGCGCTCGAGCTCGTCGCGCATGAGCTCGGCCGTCTCGCGGGCGCGTGAGAGGTGGCTCGTCACGATCAGCTCGATGCCGCGTCCGGCGAGCCGCCGGCCGAGCTCGTGCGCCTGCTCTCGCCCGCGCTCGTTGAGCGGCACGTCGGTCCAGCCCTGGCAGCGCACCGGCTCCAGGTTCCAGTCGGTCTCACCGTGACGCACAAGGTACACGACCGGCCTATCGGTCCGTGGTGTCTGTGCTCGAGTCTCCGCGCTCACGTCGCCCTGTTGTCAGGCATCCGGCGCGGGTAGCAGCGCGTGCAGGTTGCGGGCGATGATCGGGGGCGCGTAGTCGAGGCCACAAGCGGCGAGCTTCGCCCGCGTCTCGGGCGCCAGCGACGACGGCTCCGAAGCGGCCAGGATCGCCCCGCTCTCCGTCTCGTCGAAGAGCTGCGGCGGCTCGACGCGCAGGGTCACGGGCGCGTTCTCGGGGCAGACCTGCTGGCAACGCAGGCAGCCGACGGCGCAGGTGTGCCAGGCGGCGTCGACCCACTCGGGAAACGGCTCTTCGCTCTCGTTGACCGCGGTGAGGCAGCGATCGGCGTGAAGGACGAAGCGGTCGCTGGGGACGGCGCCGGTCGGACAGGCGTGCAGGCACGCCGTGCACCCGCCGCAGCGGCTCAGGCGCTGCGCCTCGAGGAAGACGGCGTCACAGGGGGGCGGCGCGTCGGTCACGCAGGCGGCGAGCTGCACGTAGCTGCCTAGGCCTTCCACGTAGGCGATGTTGTTGATGCCGTAGCGGGCCAGGCCCGCGGCCACGGCCACCGTCTTGAGCGGGACGCGGGCCTCCGCGGCGCGGCGGTCGTGATCGGCGAGAGCACCGGCGACGATGGCCGCGAAGCGCCGCGGCATCTCGTAGTAGCCGGCGTAGTGTGGTGGCACTACGAAGGTGTGCGCCGTCCCGTCCACGATCAGAGTGGCCTGGGTCACCGGGCGGGCGAGCGCTCCGACGACCACCGAGCGGGGCAGCGGCACGTCGCCGGGCAACTCGACGCGCACCGCCCTGGTGAGGTCGGCGGCGAACGTGGCCGGCAGGTCGGTCGCCTCGATGGCATGGGCGACGCGCGTGCCCGCGGGAATGAGGCGCTCGACGGCCACGGCTCGCCAGCGCCAGCCGTGGCCGTCGAGCGCCTCAGCGACCGCGTGCCACAGGTCGTCCGTGGGCTGCTGCCCCGCAGACACCACGCGGGACCCCCTCAGTGGAAGTCGAGGACGGTGTCGCCGCGGAGGCCGAGGCGCAGCGTCTCGACCGAGATGACCTCTTCGGGCGGGATGTTCCCCAGGTTCACGTTGCTGCCGAACTTCTTTATGAACCACGTCTGCTGCGGCCTGTTCGGCGCCTCGAAGAGAAGCTGCTCGGGTGGGATCTGGTGCACGATCTCGTCGACCAGGCCGCTCTTGACCTCACCGTCCGGGGTGTAGACCCCGACGGTGCCCGACTCGCGCCCCTCGGTGATGACCTTCCAGGCGCCGGCGTCGAGCTCGCGCTTGATCAAGTCGACCCATCTGTAGGGTGCGAGCACGACCTTGGCGTCCTTGCTGCCCACCTCGGAGAGGACCTTGAAGTCGCGCGCGAGCCGGCGGATCATGCCGAGCTTCTGCTCCTCTTCCATGGCGATGGTGCCGTCCGAGATCTCCACGTGCCCGACGCCGAGCTCGCTCACTGCGCGCACGTAGTCGTCGACGCGGTTCTGCCGTAGCGCGACCTCGAAGAGGGTGCCGCCGAAGCACACGGGGATGTCGTGCCTTTGATAGAGGAGGATCTTGTCGCGCAGGTTGTGGGTGATGTAGGAGGTCCCCCAGCCCAGCTTGACGATATCGACGTATGGCGCCGCGACGGCGACCAGGTCCTCGATCTGCGACGGGCCGAGGCCCTTGTCGAGGATGTGGGTGAGGCCACTCTCGCGCGGCTTTGCCGTGCGGTCCGGCAGCAAGAGAAAATCGAGCATGGACGTCTCCGAGGCGCGGCTTACCGTCTGTAGGCGCCGGCTATCCTAGCAGATGAGCCCGCGTGGTCGTCCGGGCGAGCGTCGCGTGAACCCAGGGGTCCCTTCATGCGTCTCCCGCGATGAGTGGGGCGGCGGAGCGCGGGCGCGGGGATTGGCGAGGCGGCGGGCCGCGGTGCCCGTACGGAACGCCAGAACACGATGGAGGCAGACGATGTCAGGCGGCGAGGAGTCAGAGGATCGCAAGCACGCCCGCCGGGGCCGGCGGTGGCTCATCGTCGCAGCGCTCGCGGTGCTGGCGGCGAGCGCCCTCGTGGCGCTCGCCGCCTGGCCGCGAAGCGCTGTCCCCGGCGACTCCGGCGTGAGCGGGCTCGTCCAGTTGGGCCCGCTCACGCCGGTCGAGCAGGTCGCCGGCCCTCCGAATGAGCGACCCTACGAAGCCGCCGTGCGCGTCGTGCGGGCCGGCTCGGACGACATCGTGGCCTCGGCCCGCTCCGGCGCGAACGGCCGCTTCAGGGTGAACCTCGCGCCCGGCCGATACACGCTGATCGCCACGTCGCGCGGGAACGGCAGGCTGCCTTACGCGGCCCCGGTCGACGTCACGGTCCTTGCGCATAACTTCGCCGACGTGACGATCCACTTCGACACCGGCATCCGCTGATTCTCCGGTCGTCTAGAATGCTGATGCCGCATCGCGGGGCGGCGCAGAGCATGCGAAAGACGACGCGAAGGAGGCTTCCATGTGCGCGCGCATCGACAGCACACCGAGCGCCGACGGCTATCGCATGCCGGGCGAGTTCGAACCGCATGTGGGCACCTGGATGCTCTGGCCGCAACGCCCCGACAACTGGCGCCTCGGCGGCAAGCCCGCACAGCGCGCTTTCGTCGTCGTGGCCAGGGCGATCTCACAGTTCGATCGAGTGACCATGGGCGTCAACCACGAGCAGTTCGAGAACGCGCGCAACCTCCTGCCGCCGCAGGTGCGCGTGGTCGAGATCTCCAACAACGACGCCTGGATGCGCGACATCGGGCCCAGCTTCGTCGTCGACGACAGGGGCGGCGTGCGCGCCGTCGACTGGGTCTTCAACGCCTGGGGCGGTCTCTACGACGGCCTCTACTTCCCCTGGGACAAGGACGACCTGGTGCCGCGCAAGGTCTGCGAGATCGAAAGGATCGACCGCTACCGCGCCCCCTTCGTGCTCGAGGGCGGATCGATCCACGTCGACGGGGAAGGCACCGTCATCACGACCGAGGAGTGCTTGCTCTCGCCGGGGCGCAACCCGAGCATGAGCAAGGACGAGATCGAGACGGGTCTGCGCGACTACCTCAGCGTCGAGAAGGTCGTGTGGCTCGGCCGGGGCTTCGACCCCGAGGAGACGACGGGGCACGTCGACGACGTCGCCTGCTACGTGCGCCCCGGTGTCGTCGCCATCGCCTGGACGGATGACCCCGAGGACTGGCGCTACGAGATCATGCGCGACAATCTCGAGCGCCTCGAGCTGGCGACCGACGCCCGCGGGCGGCGCCTGGAGATCGCGAAGCTGCCCTGCCCGACCGACGTCGTCATCACCGAGGACGAGGCGGCGGGGGTCGACGCAGTGGAAGGGACCATTCCGCGCCGGCCGGGCGACCGCATGCCGGCCACCTACATCAACTTCTACATCTGCAACGGCGGCGTCGTGATGCCGGTGTTCGACGATCCTCAGGATGAGACCGCGCAGGCGGCTTTGCAGCGGCTCTTCCCGGAGCGCACGGTCGTCACGGTGCCCGGGCGCGAGATCGTGCTCGCTGGCGGCAACGTGCACTGCATCACGCAGCAGCAGCCGCGCGCGTAGTGGACCTGAGGGACTGCGGCGACGATCGCTTTCGTGCGCCATGAGTGAGCCCTCACGGGGTCTTCCCGTCGCCTCGCCGTGGTTCTCGGCCCGGCGTCTGCCCGGAGGCGTCACGCCGCTGACCGAGCCCCACGTCCACGAGCTCCTGCGCGCCAACATCTGGCTCGTCGAGGGGCGCGAGCGCGATCTGGTCGTCGACGCCGGCAACGGCGTCGGCGACCTCCCGGCCGCGCTCGCGCCCCTCCGCTCGCACCCCGACAAGCCTCTGGTCGCGGTGCTCACGCACGCGCATCCCGATCATCAAGGAGACTTCTGGCGGTTCGAGGAGCGCCTGGCCCATCCTCTCGAGGCCAGCGAGCTCCAGCACCCCTCGATCGTGCGCACGCTGCTCGGCGCGGGCTATCCCCGGGAGGTGCACGACACCATGGCCGACGAGGGCCTCGCCCTGCCGGAGACCCTTGTCGACGCCGTGCCGTGGGCGGGGTTCGATCCCGCTTCGTTCACCCTCAAGACCTGCTCACCGACGAGTCTCATCGAGGAAGGCGACATCGTCGACCTGGGCGACAGGCGCTTGCGCGTCCTTCACCTGCCGGGCCACTCACCGGGTGGCGTCGGCCTCTTCGAGGAGGCGAGCGGTGTGCTGTTCTCGGGAGATGTCCTCTACGATGGGACGCTTCTCGACGATCTGCCCGGGGCGAACGTGCCGGACTACGTGCGCACGATGCGGCGGCTGCGCGAGCTTGCGGTCGTGACCGTGCATGCCGGCCACGAGGACAGCATCGGCCGGGTGCGGCTGATCGAGATCGCCGACGACTACGTCACGAGGCGGGCGGCCGACTGACTCGACCCACCGCCGGCACCTGCTGGGTGATGCAGTGGATGCCGCCGCCGCCGTAGCCGAGGACGGGGGTCGGCACACCGACGACCTCGCGATCGGGCGCGTTGCGGCGGAGCTCCTCGAGCGCTTCCAGGTCGGCTCCCGTCCCTCCCGTCGGGACGACCAGCGCCCCGTTGGCCTGGTAGAAGTTCATGTAGTCGGCGCCGATGCTCCTGCCCGCGACCGCGACCGCTCGCCCGGGCCGATCGAACTCGACGACCGCGAGCGGTCGGCCCCGCGCGTCGGTCGTCTCCAGCCGACGTCTGTTCTCCTGAAAGTTGTCGTAGTCGGGGTGCTCTCGGTCGTGGACCATCTGCAGTACGACGCGCGCGGGGCCGACGAAGGCGGCCACGCCGTCGACGTGGCCGTCCGTGTCGGGGTCGTACTCGGGTCCGTATCCCGACTTGAGCCAGACGACCTTCTCCACGCCGAGGAAGTCCTTGAGGCCCTGCTCGATCTGGTCCTTCGAGAGCTGTGGGTTGCGATTCGGGTTGAGCAGGCAGCTTTCGGTGGTGATGAGAGTCCCCTCCCCGTCGACGGTGATCGCGCCGCCCTCGAGCACGAGCGGCGCGGCGTACCGCCGCACCCCGAGATGCTCGCAGAGACGGGAGCCGATCTCGGCGTCCTTCCCGTAGGGGAGGTACCTCTCGCCCCAGGAGTTGAAGAGGAAGTCGGCCGCGGCGAGCGCGCCCTCGGGGCCGAGGAGGAAGATGGGGCCGCTGTCGCGGGCCCAGGAGTCGTCGATGGGCAGCTCGACGACCTCGATGTTGTCGGAACCGCAGTAGGCGCGCGCGTCGCCGCCTTCGCCGCTGTCGGCGATCACCAGCACCGGCTCGAAGGCGGCGATGGCGCGCGCCACAGCGGCGTACGTCGCCTGAGCGAGCATGTAGTAGTCACCCCAGTACGCCCGCGAGCGCGTCGGCCAGCAGATCAGGCAACGCTCGTGTGGCTCGAACTCCGCGGGCATCCGGAACCCGTCGCGAGCGGGTGAGCCCATCGTGGCCGCCTTCTCGCGCATCGCGTCTCCCCCGTTCATCGCAACTCCCGCGATCATGTCTACCCACTTGCTTGCGCCGACGCGAGACCTGCGGCACCCGTCGTGCCGTCTCCCGGCGGCACAAGAGCGGGATCGGCAACCAGTCTGCGCGTTGCGCCATGCCCTGTACGGCACGGCGCACACCACCTGGGGCGGAGCGCCTGTGCGGCGCCGTCCTTGACACCTCCCACCGGCGCGATACTATGCGTCTTCAATTAATCAAGCAATTAAGCCGCACGCTGCCGGCGGAGACGGGGGGAGTCTCGAGGGTGGGTCGCGCACAGGGGTTTGGAGCGCATCCCGCTGGAGCCGCCGGGCGTGTTGCACGCGTAGCGCTACCGTGCTGGACACCGACGCATGAGGCAAGGCGAAGAAGGGGGTCACGATGGGGTCACCGTCACGCGGAACACACGGAAGAGACGCGCGCCTGAGCCGGCCGCGACGGGTCGGGGCGGCCGTGGCGGTCGCGCTCGTCGCCGTCGTGCTCGGTTCGATCCTGGCGTCGTGCGGCGGCGGCGGCACGAGCAGCTCCCCGGGCGCCGGCACCGGCAGCGCCATCTTGCGCCTCGCCTCGTGGATGACCCTCACGACGTGGGACCCGCGCGCCAGCGCGGCCGATGAGCCACTCTATCTCGCGAACGTGTACGAGCCGCTGGTCTACGCCAACCCACCGGGCAGCGCCGAGCCCTTCACGCCCTGCCTGGCCACCTCCTGGAAGGTCTCGAAGGATGGGCTCACGTGGACGTTCCACCTGCGTCAGGGGGTCACGTTCCACGATGGCACACCTTTTACCTCGGCGGCCGTGAAGTACTCGCTCGAGGCTACGAAGAAGCTGGGCCTGGGGGCCGCGTACATGTGGTTCCCGATCACGAAGATCGCCACCCCCGACGACTACACGGTGAAGATCACCACCGAGTACGCGGCTCCGATCGATCGCTGTGCCAGCGCCATGTACGGCGCCTGGATCTTCAGCCCCAAGACGAAGGGCAAGAGTCAGAAGTGGTGGGATGCGCCCCACGAGGCCGGGACCGGCCCCTACACCCTCGTCTCCTACAAGCCCAACGAGGAGCTTGTCTTCCAGCGCTACACCGACTACTGGGGCGGCTGGAAACCGGGGCAGTTCCAGCAGGTGGTCGTGAAGCAGGTCGCCGAGTCGGCGACGCAGCGGCAGATGCTCGAGGCGGGCGAGGTCGACTTCGCCGACGGCCTCTCGCGCGACAGCGTGCCGGCGCTCGAGAACAACCCCGCCGTGAAGATCGTCAAGGAGCACAGCATCCAGAACGAGGTGCTGATGTTCAACACGCAGCGCAAGCCCCTCGGCGACGTGAGGGTGCGCCAAGCTCTCTCCTACGCCCTTCCCTATGAGGACATCCTGCAGGCGGCGACCAACGGCTACGGTGAGGTCTCGCAAGGGCCCATCCCGCGCGACCTCTACCCGCACGACGCGAGCGTGGGCCAGTACACCTACGACCTGGCCAAGGCGAAGCAACTCCTTGCCGACGCGGGCTATGCGGACGGCGGCTTCAAGCTCCAGATGACGTACGCCTCAGACGACGCCTACGGCTCGAAGTTCGCGCCCCTCGTGAAGGAGGCGCTGGCCAAGGTGGGGGTGTCCGTCGATCTGCAGCCGCTGCTCTTCGAGCAGCAGTGGGCCAAGGCGAAGGGGCCGGCCAAAGACCGCCAGGACCTCTTCGAGCTCGTTTGGTGGACCGGCTTCCCCGACGGCTACGACACGCTCTACTCGCTCTTCCACACCGAGGCCGACCCTTCGCAGCCCGTGTGGAACATGTCCTATTGGTCGAACAAGGACTACGACACGACGATCGACACCGCGTTCAGCGACGAGCCGACCGACGCCGCCAAGGCGCAGGATCTCTACAACCAGGCGCAGCAGATGCTCTACGAGCAGGCGCCGGCGGCCTACCTGTTCGATCCCGACATGGTGTACGGCCTGAACCCGAGCCTGACGTTGCAGGCCAATGCCTTGAACGTCAACTACACCTCGGTGTTCTTCTGGTATCAGGTCTCACTGTGAGGCAGTGAGACCGAGCCGCACAGCGAGGCAGGAGTCGGCGATGACGGGCGGAGGGCGGCGGGTCGCGGGCCGGAGAGGCCCGCGACCCGCCGCCCTCCGCCCGCTCCCCCGCGGGACGCCGAGCGTCCGGGCCTGGGGGATGCGTGAGGTGACGCAGGGGTGAGCATCCGCACCTATCTCGTTCGGCGCCTCGCGCTGCTCGTGCTGGTGCTGGTGGGCATCTCGCTCATCACCTTCTTGCTCGTGCGCGTGGTGCCCTCAGACCCGGCGGCCATCTACGCCGGCCCGCGCGCCCGCGCCGAGCAGATCGCGCAGGCGCGCCACATCCTCGGCCTCGACCGTCCGCTCTACGCAGCAGTACGGCATCTACGTGCGCGACCTCACGCAGGGCGACTGGGGCACGTCGCTGCGCACCCGGCGACCGGTGCTCGGCGACATCCTGCACTTCCTGCCCTACTCGCTGCAGCTGATCTTCTTCTCTCTCCTCATCTCGGTGACCCTGGGCATCACCCTGGGAGCGCTCACGGCGCACATGAAGGGGAGATGGGTCGACCACGTGACGCGCGTCTTCGCCATCGGCGGCGTCTCGCTGCCCACCTTCTTCCTCGCCATCGTGCTGCAGATCATCTTCTTCCGCATGCTGGGGCTGCTGCCGGTCTCGGGCGAGCTCGACATCGCCGTCGCCCAGGCGCACCCGGTGACGCAGATAACCGGCATGACGGCGGTCGATGCCCTGATCACCGGCAACTTCGTGGCCTTCTTCAACGCCATGCAGCATCTCATCCTGCCGGCGACTCACCCTGGCCGCCTTCTCGACCGGCGTCATCACCAGGATGACGCGCTCGGCGATGCTCGAGTCGATGGGCGCCGACTACATCCGCATGGCCAAGGCGATGGGCGTCTCGACGCGCTTCATCGTGCTGCGCTACGCGCTCAAGAACGCCATGGCGCCGGTGCTGACCGTCATCGGCCTCGAGTTCGCCTACCTGCTCGTGGGCACGTTCTTCGTCGAGCGCATCTTCGCCCTGCCCGGTCTGGGGACGTACGCCACGACCTCGATGCTGAGCCTGGACTACCCGGCCATCATGGGCATCACCATCCTGCTCGCCCTGATCTACGTCGGTGTCAACCTCGTCGTCGACCTCGTGATCGCCAGGCTCGATCCCCGGGTCGTCCTGAGCTAGGAGGAGGGAGTGGCTACACCGGCAC
Organism: uncultured Actinomycetes bacterium; assembly: GCA_963725665.1. Taxonomy (GTDB): domain Bacteria; phylum Actinomycetota; class Thermoleophilia; order UBA2241; family UBA2241; genus CAVRZA01. The sequence continues at coordinate 497,344 of CAVRZA010000011.1, forward strand.
CGGTCAGCGCCGGCTCCACGGGCGTCTTCGCCGACTGGCGCGCCCGGCACGCGTCGTCACTCGCCGAGACGCGCCACAACGGGCGCGTGTTCTTGCGCGACAAGCTGGCCGTTATCGGCGTGGCTTGGATCGTCTTCATGATCGTCGTCGCGGTAGGGGCGCCCTGGATCGCGCCCTACCCCGACGAGGGCCGCGGCGCCTCGCACCTCGCCAGTCGCTTTCGAAGCGCCCAGCGCACAACACTGGTTCGGCACCGACAACCTCGGCCGTGATGTGCTTTCCCGGGTCATCTTCGGCGCCCGCATACCGCTCATGATCTCGGCGGCGGTGGCCGCCGCCGTGCTGCTCATCGGCCCCCTGCTCGGGGCGCTGGCCGGCTACTTCGGCGGCTGGCCCGACGAGATCATCATGCGCGTCACCGACATCTTCTTGGCCTTCCCCGCCATCGTCCTCGCCATGGCTTTCGTGGCCATCCTGGGCCCCAACTTGCGCAACCTGGCGATCGCCATCACCGTCACCTGGTGGCCGTGGTACACGCGCCTGGTGCGCGGCATGGCGGTCTCGCTGCGCGAGCGCCCCTACGTGGAAGCCGCCAAGACGATGGGCGTCAGGGATCCGGTCATCGTGCTGCGCCACATCCTGCCCAACGCCTTCGGTCCCGTCGTGGTGCAGATCACCCTCGACATCGGCACGGTGATCCTCGAGGTGGCCGGCCTCTCCTTCCTCGGCCTGGGCGCCAAACCGCCGACGCCCGAGTGGGGCCTCATGGTGAGCGAGGGCGTCGAGTACATCCTCGAGCAGTGGTGGATCAGCGTCTTTCCCGGGCTGGCCATCTTCCTGCTCGTGCTGGCCTTCAATCTGGTCGGCGACGGCCTGCGCGACGTCCTCGACCCGCGCTCCAAGCGGTGAGCGCGAGTGAGCGACCTGCTCGAGATCAGGGACCTGCATCTGCAGTTCAACAGCCTGCGCGGCACCGTGAAGGCGCTCGACGGCGTCAACCTCACAGTGCGCGAGGGCGAGATCATCGGTCTCGTCGGCGAGTCGGGCTGCGGCAAGACCGTCACGGGGCTCTCTGTGCTGCGCCTGGTCGAGGGCTCGCAGGCGCAGGTCACGGGCGGTGCCATCCTGCTGCGCGGCGACGATCTCCTGGCAAAGAGCGAGCGCGAGATGGTGCAAGCTGCGCGGCCGCCTGGTGGCGATGGTCTTCCAGGACCCGCTGGCCTCCTTGAACCCGGTGTTCACCGTCGGCGCGCAGATCGCGCGCGTCGTGCTGCAGCACAAGGGCGTCTCGGGCAAGGAGGCGCGCGAGGCGGCGCGCCGGGCACTGGCCACGGCCGGCCTGCCGCCCGACGATGAGATCCTCGATAGCTACCCGCACCAGCTCTCCGGCGGCATGCGCCAGCGCGCCTGCATGGCCATGGCGCTCTCCTGCGATGCGCCGCTGCTCATCGCCGACGAGCCGACGACCGCCCTCGACGTGACGATCCAGGCGCAGATCCTGCGCCTGCTCCTCGACCTGCGCGAGCGGCTCGGCGTCGCCCAGGTGCTGATCACGCACAACGTCGGGGTGGCGGCGCAGACCTGTGACCGCATCGCCGTCATGTACGCCGGCTCGATCGTCGAGCAGGGTACGGCGGCAGAGGTGCTCAAGCGGGCCCGGCATCCGTACACCATGGCCCTGTACGAGTGCCTGCCGCACGGCAAGTCGGCGGCCGAGCTGCACACCATCCCGGGCTCGGTCCCCGACCTGATCGACCCACCGAGCGGCTGTCGCTTTCACCCCCGCTGCGCTCGTGCGCTGGAGATCTGCGTCGACCGTGAAGCCTGAACCCACGCCGATAACGGGCGAGCACTGGGTGGCCTGTCACTGGGCCGCGGAGCAGCTGGCCGCGGGGAGGGAGACGTGGCCGTCGTGACGCCGCTCCTGCAGGTTGACGATCTCACGGTCCACTTCCGCGTGAAGAAGGGTCTGTCGAAGAGGTCGGCCGATGTCGTGCACGCCGCCGACGGCGTGTCGTTCGCTATCGAGGAGGGCGAGACCCTGGCGCTGGTGGGCGAGTCGGGCTCGGGCAAGACAACCGTCGCGCGGGCCATCCTGCGGCTGAACAAGCCGACCGGGGGCGGCATCGTCTTCGGCGGCCGCGACCTGGCGTCGCTGAAGCGCGGCGAGCGCCGCGGCGTGATGCGCGAGGCGCAGGTCGTCTTTCAGGATCCGTACTCCTCGCTGTCCCCGAGGATGACGGTGCACGACATCGTCGCCGAGCCGCTGCGCGCCCACGGCCACATGCGCGCGCAGGAGCTGGAGCAGCGTGTCCTGGCGTTGCTCGAGATGGTCGGCCTCGGCACGCAGCACCTCTGGCGCCGTCCGCACGAGTTCTCCGGCGGCCAGTGCCAGCGCATCGCCATCGCGCGTGCCCTGGCGCTGGAGCCCAAGCTGCTCATCCTCGACGAACCGACCTCGGCGCTCGACGTCTCGGTCCAGGCGCGCATCCTCGTGCTGCTCGAGGAGATCCAGCAGCGTCTGGGACTCGCGTACCTGTTCATCGCCCACGACCTGGCCGTTGTGGAGGCGGTGGCCGACCGCGTGGCCGTCATGTACCTGGGTCGCCTCGTCGAGACGGGCCCCGCCAAGGCGGTGCTGCGCAGGCCGCGGCACCCCTATACCGTCGCGCTGCTGGGCAGCGTGCCCTCGCCCGACCCTGAGGAGCGCAGTGAGATGAAGGTGATCGGGGGAGAGGTGCCCAGCGCGGTGCGCGTGCCGTCCGGCTGCCGTTTTCACCCACGCTGCCCGTTCCGGATGGAGGTCTGCGACCGCGCGCAGCCGGAGCTGCACGCGTCTGCAGACGACCATCTGGTCGCCTGTCACCTGCCCGATGACTTCGACGTGACCGGAGAAGGAGGCGTGACGCCATGAGTGCTCGTGACCGGCTGGTGAAGGCCGAGGAGAGCGTGCTGGCCGTCATCGACACGCAGCGTGAGTTCCTCGCGAAGCTGCCGCAGGGCGACGCCGAGCGTGTGGTCGAGCGCATCCGCTGGCTCGTCGGGGTCGCGCGGCTCCTCTCCATCCCCGTGGTCGTGAGCGAGGAGGAGCCGCACGCCAACGGTCCCACGGCGGAACGCATCGTCGAACGTCTCCCGGCCGGCACGCCACGGCTGGTGAAGCCGGTGTTTGACCTGACGGCGTGCCCCGAGATCGTGCGCGAGATCGAGGCGTCGGGCCGGCGCACTGTGGTCCTCGTGGGCCTCGAGACCGACGTCTGCGTCGCGCACTCGGCTCTCGGCCTGCTCGAGCTGGGCTACGCCGTGGCGGTCGTCGCCGACGCCACCGGCTCGCCCGGCGCGGCCCATCAGTTCGGCCTCGAGCGCATGCGCGACGCCGGCGTCGCCGTGCTCGGCGCGAAGAACCTCTACTACGAGTGGGTGCCCACGGTGGAGCGGGCGAACGACCTCGAGGAAGAGGTCCGGGCGCTCGGAGTGCCCGAGGGTGTGATCCTGTAGATGCGCGCCTTCTCTCGCGACGTGGGCGCGCGGGCTGCGGCAGGCAGTGCCGGGGCCGGCGGTGGCGACGGCGCGCAGGGTAAGGAGGACGACTGATGACGACATCTCCGGAGGCCGCGCCGACGCCGCGCGGCGAGGGCTTCAGCATGCCGGCCGAGTGGGCGCCCCACGACCGCTGCCTGATCTCGTGGCCGGCCGCGGCGCGGGAGTACTGGGGCGAGTTCTACCTGCTCGCCCAGGCGACGCACGCCGCCGTGGCGCGCGCGGTGGCGCGGTTCGAGCCGGTGCTCGTCATCGCCAATCCCGGCGAGAGCGGCAACGCGCGCAGCTATTGCGGCTCCGACGTCGAGGTGATCGAGCTGCCCATCGACGACTCCTGGATCCGCGACAACGGGCCCTACTTCCTGCTCGGCCCGGGCGGCGCGCGCGCCGTCGCCGACTTCCCCTTCAACTCGTGGGGCGAGAAGTACCTGCCCTACGACAAGGACGCACGCGTCACCGAGCTCCTTTGCGAGCACTTCGGCGTGCGCCGGTTCGCGGCACCCATGGTGCTCGAGGGCGGCGCCTTCACGGTCGACGGCGAGGGGACGCTGATAACGACCGAGAGCTGCCTGCTGCACCCGACGCGCAACCCCCACCTGAGCCGCGAGCGCCAGGAGGAGATCCTGCGCGACTACCTCGGCGCCGAGAAGGTCATCTGGCTCAAGGCCGGGCGAACCGAAGCGACAGACACCGACGGCCACGTCGACGGTGTCTGTCACTTCGTCGCGCCCGGCCGAGTCATCCTGCACATGGTGCGCGAGCCCGATCACGTCGACTACGACAACTTCCAGGAGAACCGCAGGCGGCTTGGCGAGGCGACCGACGCCCGCGGGCGATCCATTGAGGTCCTCGAGATGGATCGCCGCACGATGACGGACATCGGCGGCAAGCACCTGACGGTGACCTATGTGAACTCTTACCAGGCCAACGGTGGGCTGGTCGTGCCGACGGCGGGCACGGCCTACGACGAGCACGCCCTCGAGCGGTTGCGTGAGATCTTCCCCGCGCGGGAGGTGGTCGGCGTGCCGACGCCGGTGCTCGCGTACGGCGGCGGCGGCATCCACTGCATCACCCAGCAGGTGCCGGCCGCGGAGGCGGCGAGCGCGTAGTGGTGCGGCCCGCTGGAGACCGACGATCCGCAAGGGGAGAGGTTGGCTGACGCCGGCAGACAGTGGGCGGCGGAGGTGGGCGTCGAGCCCGCGCGGCGCGAGCTCGCGCCGACGGCCGAGCGCATCCTCAAGGCGGCGCGGAGAGTGCTTGTGAAGAAGGGCTACGCCGCCCTCACGATGCAGGAGATCGAGAAGGAGTCGGGCACGAACCGTGCTCTCGTGCACTACTACTTCGGCAGCAAGGCCGGCCTGGTCGATGCGCTCGTCGAGACCCTGTTCGAGGATCCGGCCTTCGGGTACAGCGACGAGGTCATGCGGGCTCCCGAGGGTGAGCCGCGCCGCAGGGCGCTGCTCGCCTGGCTGCTGCGCATCGTCCGCGACCGTCGCTCCGCGCGTCTTCTCTACGAGCTGCTGCCGCACTTTCTGCGCTCGGCGAAGCTGCGCGCCCACGTCGCCGAGCTCTACGAGGCCTACCGCGAGTTCGACGGCCGCTGTCTCGCCTCGGGAGTCTCTAGCGTCGACCGGAGTGCCACGGAACGCCTGGGTGCGCTCAGCGTCGCCGTGGTCGAAGGGCTCGGGGTGCAGCTTGCCGTGGATCCACATGGCTTCGACGAAAGAGGCGCCTACGCCCTGTGGGAGGAGATGGTGGCCGCCTATCTCGAGCAGAAGGAGCGCGCGGCTCAGACGACCGGCGAGACCCACGGCAGTGGGATGCCGCTGGCTTGTGAGTCCGAGCGGCGCGCACGCCGCGCGCTGGCAGAGAAGCACGATGCAGAGCAGCGCGAAGGAGAGAAGGGATGATGCAGCGAGACGTGGGCCGTTCAGGTCGACTCCCCGGCTACGCGAAGTTTCGCGGGCGCCACTACCTCACCGATCAGGACTACACTCGGGAGGAGCTCCTCGAGCTGCTCGACCTCGCCGCCGCGCTCAAGTCACTCTGGCGCCGTCGCGTGCTCACGCCGTTTCTTCCCGGCAGGTCGCTGGCCATGATCTTCGAGCACCCGTCAACGCGCACGCGCGTCAGTTTCGAGGCGGGTATGACGGAGCTCGGCGGCCACGCCCAGTACCTGCGTCCCGGTGAGATCCACCTGCCCGGGCGCGAGAGCATCAAGGACACGGCCATCGTGCTCTCGCGCCTCTGCCACGCGATCATGGCGCGCACCGCGTATCACAGCTCCCTCATGGAGCTGGCCCGCTGGGCGACCGTGCCGGTCGTCAACGGCCTCACCGACGACTACGACCATCCGATCCAGTCGCTCACCGACGCCCTGACGATCCGGGAGACGGCCGGGCGCATCGAGGGCCTCAAGCTCGCCTTTCTGGGCAAGGTGAGCGATGCCATGGCGAGCTCCGTAGCGTTGACGTGCACGAAGCTCGGCATCGACGTCGTGCTCGCCGGCCCGGCGGAACACCAGATGGCCCCCGAGATGCAGGCGCTGGCGCGCGCCAATTGCCTGCACAGCGGCGCCTCGCTCACGTTGACCGACGACCCCGTCGAGGCGGTCGCGGAGGCCGACTTCGTCTACACCGTCCTGTGGTGGTGGCTCGAAGAGGGGGAGGCGCGCGAGCAGCTGCGCCGTACCTACCGGCCGTTCCAGGTCAACGAGGAGCTGTGGGCGCAAGCGAAGCCGGGGGCGCGGTTCATGGACTGCCTGCCGGCGGTCCGCGGCGAGGAGGCCACGGACGCGATCATGGACGGCGAGATGTCGCTCTGCTTCGACCAGTCGGAGAACCGCAAGCACCTGCAGAAGGCGGTGCTGCTCGCCCTGATCGGCATCGACGGGCTGCCTGCCGACCCCGAGCTGCACGACATCGGCCGGGCGCTGCTGACATGAGGGCCCAGGGGTGAGTCACGACGCAAGGAGTCGGCATGGCATCTGAGATCGCAGCTGGCGGGGGCGCCGCCCCCAGGACTCCGCGTGCCGACGGCCTGCGGCTGCCGGCACGCTTCGTCGCACATCAGCAGACCCTGCTCTCCTGGCCCTGCCGGGAGGATGTCTTCGGACCGCTCATGGAACGGGCGCGCGAGGAGTGGGCTGAGGTGGCGCGCGCCATCGCCCGCTTCGAGCCGGTCACGGTGATCGCGCGCCCAGAGGCGGTCGCTGAGGTCGCGGCCCTCTGCGGCTCCCAGGTCGAAGTCCTGCCCCTGCCCCTTGACGACTCGTGGATCCGCGACAACGGCCCCATCTTCGTGGCCGACGAGAAGGGTGCCGCAGCCGTCGTCGGCTTCGGCTTCGACGGGTGGAACGAACAGTTCACGCCCTACGACCAAGACGCGCTCGTGCCGGAGCGTGTCGCGGAGGCGCTCGGGGCGCGGTTCTATCGTGCGCCGTTCGTCCTTGAGGGCGGCGCCTTCAACACCGACGGCGAAGGCACCTTGCTCACCACCGAGCAGTGCCTGCTGCACAACCGCAACCTGGGCATGTCGCGCCGCGACTACGAGGCGGCGCTGCGCGAGTGGCTCGGCGTCGAGACGATCGTGTGGTTGCCCTTCGGTCTCGCCGAGGACTCGGGTCCTCTTTCGACGGCGGGGCACGTCGACGACGTGGCGCAGTTCATCGGACCGGGCGTCGTGCTCGCCCAGACCGCGCCGCCGGGCAACCCGAATCACACTCGCCTGCTCGAGAACCTCGAGGTGCTGCGCGAGGCCCGCGATGCCGCCGGCCGGCGGCTGCAGGTCGTCGAGATGGAGCTGCTGCCGTATGTGGCCGGAGTCGGGTCGGGCCTCGCGGTGAGGGCGCCGGGAGCCGACAAGCTCATGCCGGCGCCCTACGTGAACCTGGTGTTCGTGAACGGCGGCGTGCTGCTGCCCCGCGTCGACGCCCTCGGTGAGGGCGAGGCCTACCGGATCATCGGCGACCTGCTGCCGGGCCGCGAGGTGGTCGGTCTGCCCGTCGAGATGTCGGCCTTCGGCGGCGGCGGGCTCGGCTGCATCACGCAGCAGGTGCCCGCCGGCCGGATCCTGGGCTGATACGGTGGCCCGCACGCTGACGTCCACGCCGCGCGCCGACGGCTTCCGCATGCCGGCGGAGTGGGAGCCGCACGCGGCCACGTGGCTGCTCTGGCCGCAGCGACCCGACGTCTGGCGGCAGGGCGGCAAGCCGGCGCAACGCGCCTTCGCTGAGCTGGCCGCGGCCGTCAGCCGCTTCGAGCCCGTGGCCGTGGGCGTCAACCACGACCAGTTCGAGAACGCCCGTCGCATGCTCCCCGCGCGGGTCCGCGTGCTCGAGGTGTCGAGCAACGACGCCTGGATGCGTGACTCAGGCCCGACCTTCGTGGTCGACGACCGCGGTGAGGTGCGCCTCGTCGACTGGCGCTTCAACGCCCACGGCTTCAGCCTGCCTGCCTGGGACAAGGACGACGCGGTCGCCGGCAAGATCGCCGAGATCGAGGGCGTCGACCGCTACCGTGCGCCGCTCGTCCTCGAGGGCGGATCGATCCACGTCGACGGCGAAGGGACGGTGCTCACCACGAGGGAGTGCCTGCTCAATCCCAACCGCAACCCCGATCTTGCGCAGGAGCAGATCGAGGCGTTTCTCAAGGAGTACCTCGGGGCGAAAGTGGTGATCTGGCTGGATCGAGGCCTCGATCCGGACGTCACCTCTGGCCATGTGGACGACGTCGCCATGTTCGTTCGGCCGGGTGTCGTCGCCCTGGCGTGGGCCGACGATCGGCGCGACTGGCGTCACGAGATCATGGCCGAGAACCTGGAGATCCTGCGCGCGACGCGCGACGCGTGTGGCCGTGCGCTGGAGATCATCACGGTGCCGCTCCCGGCGGAGGTCGCGATCTCGGAGGAGGAGGCGTCCACCATCGACAGTGTAGAGGGCAGCCTGGCCCTTCCGGCCGGGTTCAAGCAGGCCGCCAGTTACATCAACTGCGTCCTCTGTAACGGAGGTCTGATCGTTCCGACCTTTGACGACCCGGCCGACGATGCGGCTGTCGCCGTTCTTCAGGGGCTCTTCTCCGATCGCCGGCTAGTGGCGCTGCCCGGCCGCGAGGTCGTGATCGCCGGGGGCTGCTTCCACTGCGTGACGCAGCAGCAACCCGCCGGGCTGGAGCGACGGTGAGCGCCGTCGTCGCGCGACGACGGATCGCAGCTCAACGAATAGTCGACGATCCTTCCGACAGGACCCGTCGCATCGACACGGGAAGGAGATGAGGTGGCCGGCACAGTGACGCTCGCGGCGACTCAGATGGCGTGTGGCTGGGAGCTTCCCGAGAACCTGGATCGTGCGGAGGGTCTGGTACGCCGGGCTGCGTCGCTCGGCGCACAGGTGGTGCTCCTCCAGGAGCTGTTTGAGACGCCCTACTTCCCGATCGGCCAGGACGCGCGGCACTTCGACCTTGCCCGTCCCTTCGCGGGCCACCCGACGGTCGAGCGCTTCAGGGCGCTGGCCGCCGAGCTCGGCGTGGTGCTGCCGGTGAGCTTCTTCGAGCGCGCGAACAACGCCTTCTTCAACGCTGTGGCTCTGGTCGACGCCGACGGCTCCGTGCTGGGCGTCTACCGCAAGACGCACATCCCGCAGGCGCCCGGCTATCACGAGAAGTACTACTTCAGCCCCGGAGACACGGGGCCCACGGTCTGGAAGACGCGCTTCGGCCCGTTGGGCGTCGGCATCTGCTGGGACCAGTGGTTTCCCGAGAGCGCGCGCTGCATGGCGCTCATGGGGGCCGAGGTCCTGCTCTACCCGACGGCGATCGGCTCCGATCCTCCGGCCACCGACGGCCGATCTCGCGACGCCTGGCAGCGGGTGCAGCAGGGCCACGCCGCGGCCGACTTCATGCCCCTGGTGGCGTCGAACAGGATCGGCATTGAGAGCGGCGGAGGCGCGAGCATCCGTTTCTACGGGTCCTCGTTCATCGCCGACCATACGGGCGCCGTGGTCGCTCAGGCGTCGGAGGACACCGAGGAGGTCGTGACGGCCACCTTCGATCTCGACGCAGTGCGGTCCTACCGCGAACGCTGGTCCGTCTTCAGGGACCGCCGCCCCGAGCTCTACCACACCCTTCTGACGCTGGGGGGAGAGACGGCCTCGACCTAGGTGCCCATGCGGGCGGCTGAAGGCGTGCCCGGGCAACGCGCCCGTCGTGTGCGGATGGCCGGCGAGAGTGGTTTCAGCTCAGCGTCTCGTACTGCTCGCCGAGGTACTCGAGGAAGGCCTGGACGGCCTTCGAGACGACCCTGGTGCGCGAATGCACGAAGTAGAAGTCGCGCTCGACGCGGAAGTCGTCGATGCGCACGACCGTCAGCGTCCCCTGCTCGACCTCGGTGCGCACGGCGAACTTGCTCAGGTAGCTCACGCCGGCTCCGGCCATCACAGCGTGCTTGGCCGACTCGTTGAGGCCCATCTCGAGGACGATGTTGAGGTCGCGCTCGGTGATGGAGCGCCGTTTGAGGTGCTCCTCCATCACCGAGCGTATGCCGGCTCCGCGCTGCTGCACGATGAGCGGCTCCTTGCGGAACTCCGCGAAGCTCACGTGCTCGCGCTTCGCCCAAGGGTGGTCGGGCGCGCAGATGATGACGATCTCGTCGCGGGCGAACGGGCGCACGGCGAGCTCTTTGCGATGCGAAAGAGCGCCGACGACCCCGACCTCGAGCTCTCGCGCTATGACCTCCTCGATGACGTCGTGCGTGTCCGTCACGCGCAGCGACACGCCGACCGCCGGGTGGCGCTCCTTGAAGCGCGTGATGAGCGCCGGCAGGATGTGCTCGCCGGGTCCCGTCGAGGCGCCCACGCTGACGTGCCCGGCCATGAGGTCACCGAGGTTGGCGATCTCGACGCGCGCTTGGCCGACGAGGTCGAGGATGACCTTGGCGTGGTCGTAGAGCACCTTGCCCGCGTCGGTCGGCACGACGTCGCGACGGGAGCGATCGAGGAGCGTCGTCTGCAGGTCGCGCTCGAGCCCGCGGACCTGGAAGCTCGCCGCCGGCTGGGTGATGTCCATCTCCTCGGCGGCGAGGGAGAAGCTGCGCCGGTCCACGATACGGCAGAAAAGCTTGAGCTGACGCAGGTCCATAAGCGGAGCTTATCAGAGAGATGAAGGCGTGAGCGCGGCGCCGCTACAGGTCGGCGGCCAGCTTGTCGAGCCGCGCCTGCGCCTCTTCTTTGACGTCGCGGTAGATGCTGGCGCCGTGGCAGTCCATGGCGACGACGAGAGGGCCGAAGTCCTTGACGCGGAACTTCCACAGGCACTCCGGCATGAGGTCCTCCCAGTAGACCTCTTCGATCTCCTCGATCTGCGTCGTCTCGAGGGCGGCGGCGCCGCCGGTGACGGCGAGGTAGCAGCCGCCGAACTCGCGCAGCACGGGGATCGAGTCGGGCAGCAGCCCCGCTTTGCCGATGATGGCGCGCACCCCGTAGTCACGCATGAGGCCCCGGGTGAAGCGGTCCATGCGCGTGCTCGTCGTAGTACCGATGCTGACCTTCTCGTAGCGGCCATCGGCGAGCTGGCGCACGCCGGGCGCCGTGTGGAGGAGCGCCGCCCCGGTCAGGTCCAGGGGCGGCTCGACTCCCTCGTCGAAGATGCGGATCTGGGTGGCGTCGCGAATGCCGATGATGTGCCCGTCGAGGCGCAGCTTCTGGCCGACACGCAGCTCACGCAGCGCGTCGAGATCGTCGAGCGGGAAGCGGACTCTCGTCTCCTCGGCCACGGCGAGCTCCTAGAAACCCACGTCGAGCGCGCCGTCGGCGCGCACCCAGGCGCTCATGCGCCGAGCGGCCCAGCACTGAAAATTGACGGCCACCGGGTTCTGCGTGATGTGCGTGTGGGCGTTCTCGATGTTCACGGCAAGCACGGTGTTGTCGCCGCCCAGGCCCATCGGCCCGATGCCGAGTTGGTTGGCTGCCTCGAAGAGCTCGACCTCGAGCTCGTGGATGGCCGGGTCGGGGTTGGGCACGTCGATGGGGCGGAAGATGGCCTTCTTGGCGAGGGTGGTGACGAGGTCGCTAGTGCCGCCCAGGCCGACCCCCATGATGGTCGGCGGGCACGGGTTGGCGCCGGCGTCGACGACGCACTGCAGCACGAACTCTTTGACCGCCTTCACGCCCTGCGCCGGGGTCAGCATCCTCATGAAGCTCTGGTTCTCGGAGCCCGAGCCTTTGGGGACGATCGTGATCTTGAGCCCGTCGCCGGGCACGAAGTCGTAGTGCATCACAGGCAGGTGTGCTCCGGTGTTGGTCCCCGTGTGCTCGCGCGTGATCGTGTGCACGGAGTTGCTGCGCAGCGGGTGCTCTTTGGTCGCTCGCTCGGTGCCGGTGCGGATCGCGCGCGTGACCAGCGCCAGGTTCAGCGGGCAGTCCTCTCCGACCTCGAGCCAGTACACGACGGTGCCGGTATCCTGGCAGACGAGCATGTCGTGCTCGCCGGCGACGCCGATGTTCTTGAGGATGATGTCGAGGACCTCTTGCCCGTTGGGGTGGGTCTCGCGTCGGCGCGCGCGCTCGAGGGCGGCGGTCACGTCGGGCGGGATCGTCTTGAGCGAGTCGATGTAGAGGCGCTTGGCGGCCTCCTCGATGGCGCTGTAGACGTCGCTCTGAAGCTCTCGCACCGGGGTCCTTCCTGCGGGCGTCAACGCGATACCTTACCCCGGCCGCGGGGCGGAGTCACGCCGGTGTGCGTGCCGCCGTTTCCTCGCTCGGCGAAGGGGTCGAAGAGGGCGCGACGGCTGCCGGCTGTTCCTCCGGCTCCTCGTCGGAGCGCCGCCCCACCACGTAGGTGAGGGCCATCGACATGGCCATGATCGTCCAGAGGTACGGGTCCTCGAAGAAGGCGGCGTAGAAGAGGCTGTGCACGGTGATCGCCAGGACGACGGCCATGAACCCCGCTTGCAGGAGGCGCAGGCGACGGTCTTCGTTGAGCGCCGCGGACCGCATGGCCGTGGCGAAGTAGACGGCGAGGAGGGCGATGTAGGCGGCGATGCCGACTAGGCCCTCCTCGGCAAGCACCGTCACCGGGGTCGTGTGGTTCTCGCTGAGGGCGGTGCCGGCCCGGCGCAGGCGGTAGTCGGGGTAGGCGAGCGGGAAGCCGCCGAGGCCCACACCGCCGAGGGGGTAGTCTCTGAACATGCGCCAGCCGGCGTCGATGAGGTAGACGCGCCCCCCGGTGAGCTTGTTCCAGCCGTACGTGGTGCCGATCAGGGCCTCGAGCCTGCGGTAGTGGCGCGCGCGTTCGAGGGCGTAGAGGCCGCCGGCGACCAGCAGCACCGTGGCCAGCACGGCAATCGTCCCCCTCTTTCTGCCCAGCCACAGCCACTCGAACAAGATCGCGGCGGCGCCGAGGGCGACCCAGCTCGAGCGCGAGAAAGTGACGAAGAGGGCGGCGGCGGCGAGGGTGGCCACCGCCAGTAGCGCCGCTCGCCGCCGCCGCTCGAGCGGCAACAGGGCCGAGACCAGCGCGAGCACGATCACGGCGACGAGGAACCGTCCGAACATGTTCGGATCCCAAAACAGAGCGTTGACGCGGAAGGAGTGCTCGAGCTGGTACTCGTGCAGGATCGTGGCCCGGTCGAAGAACACGGTACGCGTGGCGTACTGGATCAGGCCCAGCAGCGCGAGCACGCCGCCCCAGCCGATGATCACGACGACGACCCTCTTCAAGTCGGCCAGCGAGCGCACGTAGCGGTAGACGAGGTAGTAGACGACGGCGAACGGCAGGAAGAAGGCCAGCATCTCGACCAGCGCGGCGGCGTAGGCGGTCGCGTGGGGCGCGTACGAGAGGCCGGTCCACATTGCGGTGACGCCCGCCACCGCGGTGACGACGGCGAGAGCGATACGCGCCGGGTCGCGCGCGAACCAGGCGTAGAGGTGCAGCCGGTCGCGGACGACGACCTCGGCGATGGCCACGCTCAGCGTGAGGATGTAGAGCGGCACGAGCAGGTACGAAGGCGAGCCTCCCGTCGGTACGGGGATCCGCAGCGGCATGACGATGACCATCGCCGGGATGGAGAGGAGCGGGTAGCGCCAGACGAGCCACGTCACGGCGGCGAGTAGCGCCAGGCCGACGAGGCCGCCACCGGCGAGAAGCGTGACGTGGCTCGCGAAACCGCCGTGGCTCTTGCTGACGACCGGCAGGGCGGAGGCGACGAGGAGGGCGAACAAGCCCAGCATGGCGGCGAACAGCCACGCCCTCCAACGGCGTACGCCGCAGAAGAGCGGCAGGAACGTGGCAAGGAGACCGAGCAGACTGATCTTGGCGAGAAGCAGCGAGCCCGGCATCGACGCCTAGCGCGAGGCGGCGGGACTGTCCGGCGAGGCCGATCCGGCGGCGTCTCCGGGTGTGCTGGCTCCGGCAACTTGTGCGACCCCGGGCATGACCGCGGTGGTGCGCGACAGAGGCGGCGCCGGCGCGACGAGGCCCTGGGCGATCCGGCGGGCCTGGTCGATGGCGCCGCCGCGCAGCGCGCCACGCAGGCGGTCCAGCTCGCGCTCGAGCTGGTCGAGGGCCAACGGTGTCCGCATGGCGCGCGTGATCTTGGGGTGGACGGTGACGCCCACCTCCTCGCCGTCGTTGAACAGCTTCTCGTGCAGCTTCTCGCCGGAGCGCAGACCGACGATCTGGATCTCGATGTCGCGGTCCGGCTCGAAGCCCGAGAGGCGGATCATCTCGCGCGCGAGATCGACGATGCGCATGGGTTCGCCCATGTCGAGGACGAAGATCTCGCCTCCGCGGCCCAGGGCGCCGGCCTGGAGCACGAGCCGCGCGGCCTCAGGGATGGTCATGAAGAAGCGCGTCATGCGCTCGTCGGTCACCGTCACCGGTCCCCCGGCGGCGATCTGTCGCTTGAAGATCGGCACGACGCTGCCGCTGGAGCCGAGCACGTTGCCGAAGCGCACGCTCATGAACTTCGTCTGCCGGTTGCAGCTGGCCACGCTCTCGATGATGCGTTCGCCGAGAGCTTTGGAGAGTCCCATGACGGTGCTGGCCTCGACGGCCTTGTCCGTGGAGATGTTCACGAAGCGCTGCACCCCGTGCGCCGCCGCGGCACGGGCGAGCGTGTAAGTGGCGAAGGCGTTGTTCTCGAACGCCTCGACCTGGTTGGCCTCCATCATGGGCACATGCTTGTAGGCAGCCGCGTGAAAGACGATCTGCGGCTCGTGGCGGGCGAGGATCTCGTCGACCTTGGCGGCGTTCTTGACGTCGGCGATCAACGGAACGCAGTCGGTGATGCGGCGCTCCGTCACGAGCTCGTGGTGGATGGAGAACAGGCTCTGTTCGGCGTGGTCGAGGAGGAGCAAGAGGCTGGGACTCATGGCCGCGATCTGGCGGCAGAGCTCGCTGCCGATCGATCCGCCGGCGCCGGTGACAAGAACGCGCTTGCCGTCGAGGTAGGCAGCGAGGCTCTTCAGGTCGACCTCGACCTCGCCGCGCCCGAGGATGTCCTCGACCTGAACGTCGCGCAGCTGCTCGATGGTGACGGTGCCCTTGATGAGCTCGTAGACGCCGGGCAGCGTCTTGACGGGCACGTTCACCTTCTTGCACTGCAGGACGATGTTCTCGATGGCGGGGCCCGAGGCGGACGGGATGGCGATGATGACCTCCTCGGCCGCGTACTCGTCGACCAGCTGCGTGAGGTGCTTGGTCGTACCTACCACGCGCACGCCGTGGATGCGCAGGTTCTTCTTGCGCACGTCGTCGTCGACGAAGCCCACCGGCCGGAGGCGGAGCTCGCGGCTCTTGAGCATCTCGCGCACGACGACCTCGCCCGCGTCGCCGGCGCCCACGACGAGGACCTTCTTGCGGTCGCGCGAGAGCTCGCGCCGCCAGGGCCGTTCCCACAGCGCGCGGCTGATGAGCCGCGCTCCGCCCATGAGCAGGAAGGTGAGCATCCAGTCGAGGAAGATGACACCGCGCGGCACGGAGACGTAGAGGGCGGTCTCGTGCGCAACGGCGGGGGTCTGCGTGTAGCGTGCCACGATCTCGGCCGCGACGACCGCCAGCGCCGAGGCGATCACCGTCGCCTGCAGCAGGCTCGCCAGGTCGCGAATGCCCGCGTAGCGCCACCACTTGTTGTAGAGACCGGAGAAGACGAAGGTCGCCATCTTGACCGCGACCACGTACCAGAAGACCGTGGCCAGCAGGTCGGCGTAGCGCGCCGGGATCTCGAAGTCGAAACGAAGGAGGAAGGCGAGCCAGAACGCCAGCGAGACGAGCGCGGCATCGATGACGATCTGCCAGAGGCGGTGGCGGCTTACGAAGAGGCGTTCTCTCACGCGTGTTCTCCGTGTCGACTGCAGAAGACGGCGGACGGCAACGTCGCCCGCCGGCGACACGCTCGCGCCATCATAGCACCCGTCCGAGGCGCACGTGACGCGCGCGCAGACGCGCGACCCGCAGGATCTCATCGACGAAGAGCTGCGGGTCGCGCGTCTGCGCGGCCGCCGTGCGCCTGTCCTTCTTCGTCAGCAGCACGTCGCCGGCCGACGACGCCCGTCGCAGCCGCCCCTCGGCGATCAGGCGCTCGTCGACGGCGCCCAGGCGGCCGGCGAACATCGTGTAGGCGGGCGTGCCGAGGGCGACCGCTTCGCGGTTCATCGTCCCGCCCGCCCCGATCACGAAGTCGGCCGCCGCGATGAGGCTGAGGCCGTCGACCGCCGTCGCCGGCACAATCACGGTCTTGTGCCCCAGAGACGAGTAGTGGGTCCGCTGCTCGTCGGTCCTGGGGATGACCACGAGCGTCACGTTGCGCCGCGCCGCGAGCTCGCCGACGAGCCGGTCGAAGAGTGGGTTGTCGTGGCGGTGGTAGAGCGTCACCTCGGGAGCGGTGCGCAAGACGCCGACGATGCGTCGTTTGTCGGTGATTCCGAGCTGCTCGAGGATCGTCGGGTCGGGGGCGAAGTCGTGGAGGTAGTACTCCTCCTTGAGCCCCGGGTAGCGGAACACCTTGTCGGGCCGGGCGCCGTACGGGGTCAGGCGGGCGAAGGGGATCGCCTCCGGCACGACGATCTCGTCCACGAGACGCACGTTCAGGTGGTGCGACACTGCCGCGTACTCGTAGTCGAACATCGTGAGCTGGGGGATGCCCAGCGCCCATGCGGCGAGGGCCAGGTCGTTGGAGTTGTGGCCCACGGCGACGTCGTAGCTGGCGCCACGGGCCTGCGCGATCAGGTGGGCGGTGCGGCTGGCGAGGCCCGCCGCCTTGGCGGGGATGCTCCTGCCTGCGTGCTGCCCCGTGATCACAGCTAGGATCCCGTAGCGTCTGAGGAGCTGCTCGGTCTGGGCGTAGCGCCGCGCCGTGACGGTCACGGTGTGACCCTGGTCCTCGAGACGCCTGATGATGGGCGCGAAGAAGAGGACGTGGGGCGAGTTCGTGATGTCGACCCAGACCTTCACGGTCCCTTCTTCTCGTGCCTCCTGCCGGCTCCTGCGCATCCGCGTCGCCCGTCTCGCCGACGCTCCGTCGCCTGCCGAGTGTCTGAGAAGGCGATCGGTCGTGTCCCTCGTCGGGTGAGCGCCCGTGCCAGTGAGCGCCTCTCCGTTGGAACCTCCGGCTCGACCGGAGCTTCTACGAGAGCCCTTCCGCTACGGCGGCGCAGACCTCCCGCACCTGTCCCTCGGTCAGGTTGGGATGCATCGGGAGGGCCAGGTTCTCCGCCGCCGCCAGCTCGGTGGCGAGGAAGTCGCCGGCCGAGTAGCCGAGATATGCAAGCGCCGGCTGCAGGTGCAGCGGTGTGGTGTAGTAGGCGGCGCAGCCGATCTCGCGCGCCTTGAGCGCGGCGGCCACTTCGTCGCGCCGCGGCGAGCGGACCACGTACAGGTGGTAGACGTGGGTGAGGCCGTCGGGTACCGGCGGACGCTCCACTTCGGGGGGCAGGTACAGGTCGTACCACTCGGCCGCCTGCGTGCGGCGCCCGTTCCAGTCGTCGACCCGCGCCAGCTCGACGCGCAGCACGGCCGCCTGGATCTCGTCGAGGCGCGAGTTGTAGCCGATGTGCTCGAAGTCCTTCTTGTCGCGGCTGCCGTGGAAGCGCAGCACGCGCGCCTTCTCGAGGACCGCCACGTCGTGCCCCGTCACGAGGCCGCCGTCGCCGTAACCGCCGAGGTTCTTCGTGGGGAAGAAGCTGAACACGGCCAGGTCGCCGAGGCTGCCTGAGCGGCGTCCCTTGTAGGTCGCGCCCCAAGCCTGGCAGGCGTCCTCGACGACGAAGAGGCCGTGGGAGGCGGCGATCCCGGCGATGGCGTCCGCGTCGGCTGGCAGACCGAAGAGGTCGACCGGCACGATGGCCTTCGTCTTCGCCGAGATCGCCGCCTCGACCTTGGCCGGATCGATGTTCAGCGTGTCGCGGTCGATGTCGACGAACACGGGGCGGGCTCCCGCCTGGACGATAGCCTCGGCCGTGGCATAGAAGGTGAACGAGGTGGTGATGACCTCGTCGCCCTCGCCGATGCCGGCCGCGCGTAGGGCGATGGTCAGGCCGTCGGTGCCGTTGGCGACGCCGACGGCACCGGCGGTGCCGAGGTACGCGGCCGCCTCCTCCTCGAAGGCCGTGACGTTGGGGCCCAGGATGTAGCGCCCTCCGCGCAGCACATCGAGCACGGCCCGCTCGACCCGCTCGCCGACCTCGGCGTACTGCCCCTTGATGTCCATCAAACCGATCGCCACGTCCTCACCCTTCCTGCACGACAGCGCGCCGGCGCCGGCGCAGATCGCCGGCCTCGGCGCGCGACTCGGGGCCAAACCGGGAGAACCTACCACAGCCGCGCCGGCGAGGCTACAGCCCTCGGGGAGCGATGCTGGCGGTTTGCGAGCAGCGCCGGAGTCCGCCGGCCGACGTCACGAGCCAGCACGCTTTCGACTGCGAGCTCTTGGGGTAGGCTACACGCGTGAGCTCCCTCGTCGACACGCTGGTGCAGTTCTGCACGCACGTCATCAGTACGTTCGGTCTGCCCGGCGTCTTCGCGCTCATGGTGCTTGAAAGTGCCTGCATACCCGTGCCCAGCGAGGCCATCATGCTCTTCGCCGGCTTCTCCGTGAGCGAGCAGCAGATGGCCTTCTGGGGGGCAGTGACCGCGGGCGTCGCCGGCAACGTGGTCGGCTCCTGGATCGCCTACGCTGTCGGCTACTACGGAGGCCGGCCGTTCGTCGACCATTGGGGGCGGTACGTCCTTCTCGATCCCCGCAAGGTCGACCTGGCGCATCGCTGGTTCGAGCGCTACGGCGCCATCGCCGTCTTCTTCAGCCGCATGCTGCCCATCGTGCGCACCTTCATCTCGCTCCCTGCGGGGTTCGCGCGCATGCCGTTCTGGCGCTTCACGCTTTACACCGTTCTCGGCTGCGTGCCCTGGGTGATCATGCTCACATTCGTCGGCACCAAGGTGGGCGCGAACTGGGAGAAGATCCAGAGACAGCTCCACTACCTCGACTACGCGGTCGTGGCTGCCCTTGTAGCACTCGTCGTGTGGGCTGTCTTGCGGCGGCGTCGCGCGGCCTCCGCGCGGCTCGCCGGAAGCGACCCCGAGTAGCCTGAGAGGATCCTGCCGATGACGACCGGCTTCGCGCTCATCGAGCACACCGCCGATGTCGGCGTGCGCGCCTGGGGAAGCAGTGAAGGGGCCGTCTTCGAAGAAGCGGCCAAGGGGATGTTCTCGCTCGTCTGCGATCCTCAGACGGTCGCCTCCGAGGAGACGCTCTCGGTGAAGGTTGAGGCTCCGTCGGCCGACCACGAGCTGCTGCTGGTCGCCTGGCTGAACGAGCTGCTCTATCTCTTCGAGGTGCGGCGGATCCTCTTCTCCGAGTTCAGGGTGCTCGAGCTGGGGGAGAGCACGCTGAAGGCGGAGGTCGCCGGCGAGGCGTTGGGGTCGCAGCACGCCGTGTGCGGCGGGGTGAAGGCCGCGACCTACCACGGCCTCAAGCTGGCGCGCACGGACGACGGCTGGGAGGCCGAGGTCATCCTCGACGTGTGAGGCCCGGGACCCGGCCCATTCCGCGAACTGTCGCCCCCTGCCCCCTTTGTGCGCTTGCTCGCTGCGCCCCGCAGGCGACGGCTCTTGCATCCGCACTCAACGCGGTGTAGCATTCCCGTACTTTGTACGGCTTACTTTGTACGGGAGAGGGTGCACGCCGGTGAATCACACTGGGGAAGCCCAGCGCCGACCGCTGTCCCGAGATCGCATCGTCCGGGCCGCGCTCGACATCGTGGATCGGGAGGGGCTCGTCGCGCTCAACATGCGGCGGCTCGCCGACGACGCCGGCGTGCGACCCATGACGCTCTACCACCACTTCCCCAACAAGGGAGCGATCCTCGATGCCGTCGGTGAGTCGATCGCCGCCGGCGCCCTGTCGCGAGGCCGAGCCGAGGCGGGTGCGTGGCGGGACCGCGTGCGCGCCCTGTTCGCCGGGCTGCACGAGCTCATCCGGTCCCACCCGCGCGCCCTGCCGTTGATCTCGACGGCCGTCCTGCGCACCCCCAGCGGGAGGCGATGGATGGAGGAGCTGATGCGCGTGCTTCTCGAGGCGGGGTTCACTGCCGACGAGGCCTCACGCGCCTATCACCTGCTCGGCGGCTACACGTTGGGCCTGGGCTATGCCCGTATGCTCAGTCTCGAGGTGTCGCCCCAGGCCATTGCCGGCGAGCTGGTCGGTCACTGGCCGGACTACCCGAGCATGATGCGGGTGGGGATGCGTTTGGCGATCTGGGACCGCCCGGGGGAGTACGAGCACGGGTTCGAGGCGCTGCTGGCGGCGCTGGCGCCGGAGGCGCCCACGCCGCCAGCAGCGCCCGTCTGAGTCGTCGGCGGAAGGCGAGCGAGAGCGGGGGTGCGCTGATGAAGGTCAAGATGATCTCCCCCGCGAAGACGGCGCCCGACAGCGCCTTCTGGCGCTCGATCAAGTACTCGCTGTTCCCTCCTCTCGGACTGGTGACCCTCGCCGGCTATCTGCGCGACGACGATGAGGTCACCGTTCAGGACGAGCACGTCGAACGCCTCGATCTCGACGACGAGCCCGAGCTCGTCGTCATCGAGGCTTACATCACCTCGGCCCGGCGAGCCTACCGGTACGCCGACCACTATCGCCGACGGGGGGCCTACGTCTGCCTCGGGGGTCTGCACGCAACGAGCCTGCCGGCTGAGGCCGCTCAGCACGCCGACACCATCTTCCTGGGACCTGGGGAGGACACGTGGCCGGCCTTCCTGGCCGACTACCGGGCGAGACGACCGGAGCGCATCTACAAGTCCTGGCACCGTACCCTCGAGGGGGCTCCCCGGCCGCGCCGCGATCTAGTGAAGCGGCGCCTCTACCTGGTCCCGAACTCGCTCGTGGTCTCGCGCGGCTGCCCCCACATCTGCGACTTCTGCTACAAGGAAGCCTTCTTCAGGGGCGGCCGCTCGTTCTACACCCAACCGGTCGAGGACGCTCTGGCCGAGATCGACCGTCTCGTCGGCCGCCATCTCTACTTCCTCGACGACAACCTCTTCGGCGACCCGCGCTTCGCGGAGTCTCTCTTCGAGGGCATGCGCGGCATGGGGCGGGTCTGGCAAGCGGCCGGCACGGTGCAGGCTGTATTGCGGCCGGGGTTGCTCGAGAAGGCCGTCGCGTGCGGCTTGCGCAGCCTCTTCATCGGCTTCGAGACACTCAGCCCAGAGAACCTGCGCGCGCAGCGCAAGCTCCAGAATCTGCGCGGCGGTCGCGAGGGCGCAGGCGGCGGATCGCCGCCCTACGAGGCGGCGATCCGCCGCCTGCACGACCTCGGAGTGATGGTGAACGGGGCGTTCGTCTTCGGCATGGACGAGGACGACGAGACGGTGTTCGAGCGCACCGTGGAGTGGGCCGTGCAGCAGGGCATCGAGACGGCCACCTTCCACATCCTGACGCCTTACCCCGGCACCGCGTTGCACGAGCGTCTGTCGGCGGAGGGGCGCATCGTCAGCGGCGACTGGGATCGGTACGACACCCGCCACGTCGTCTTTCGCCCCCGTCGCATGTCGGCCGAGGCCCTCGAGGCCGGCTACCATCGTGCCTACCGCGACTTCTACAGCTGGCGGTCGATCGCCAGGGGGGCCTGGAAGCGTGACCGCGCCGGCGAGAAGCTACGCCACTTCGCCTACACGACGGGCTGGAAGAAGCTCGAACCGCTGTGGGACTTCGCCGTCCGCAGCGGTCAGGTCTCGCGCTTCTTGCCCCTGCTGGAGATGGTGCTCAACGGGCCCGCCGAGCCGGACGCGCAGCGGCCGCAGCCCTCGACCTCGTCGCTGTCCGCCAGAGGGGTGGGCTGAGCGGCTTTGCTTCCGCCCCTCTTTCGTCGCTGCGTCCCAGAACGCGAGCGACGTGTAAAGTCATCGCCAGCGGGTATGCCCTTCAAGAAAGCGCCGCTTGCCCGGGTGCATGCCCTAGGCGAGGGCGGAGCAGGGCGGTGGCAGGATCGTCCGCCGCATCAAGGGGAGGGCACGATGGTCGAGTACGAGCAGGTAGCTCCGTTCACCTACCTGCTGCCGGCCGAGGGCGACATGCGAGTGCCCGGCATCGTCTATGCGAGCGATGAGCTCTTCGCCCAAGCCGGCTCCGACCAGGCGCTGCAGCAGGTCAGGAATGTGGCCACCCTGCCCGGCATCCTCAAGGCGAGCATCGCCATGCCCGACATCCACTGGGGCTACGGCTTTCCCATCGGCGGCGTAGCTGCGATGGACGACCGCGATGGCGTGGTCTCGCCGGGAGGGGTCGGCTTCGACATCAACTGCGGCGTGCGACTCGTCAAGACGAACCTGACACGCGACGAGGTGCAGCCCCGCCTGCAGGAGCTCATGCACGAGATCATGCGCCGCGTTCCCCAGGGGACCGGCGAACGCGGCGTCCTGCGCCTCGACGAGCGCGAGTTCAGGCGCCTGGTCGAACAGGGCGTGCGCTTCCTCGCCGAGCGCGGTCTGGCCACGGAGGACGACCTCGAGCACACCGAGGAACGAGGAGCGCTGAGCGGCGCCCACGCCGACGCGGTCACGCAGAAGGCGGTCTCGCGCGGCCATACGCAGGTCGGCAGCCTGGGCTCCGGCAACCACTTCCTCGAGGTCCAGGTCGTCGCGGAGGTACATGACCACGAGATCGCCGACGTGTTCGGCATCCACGAAGGCCAGGTGGTGGTGATGATCCACACCGGCTCGCGTGGTTTCGGCCACCAGGTCTGCACGGACCATCTGGCGCGCATGGCGGCGGCAGCGAGTCGTTACGGCTACGAGCTCCCCGATCGACAGCTCGCCTGCGCACCCGTGCGCTCGCCGGAGGGACAGGACTACCTGGCGGCCATGGCCTGCGCGGTCGATTTCGCCTTCTGCAACCGCCAGGTGATCATGAACGAGGTGCGCGGCGCCTTCGAGCTGATCTTCCGACGCGCCTGGCCCAGGCTCGGGATGGAGCTCCTCTACGACGTGGCGCACAACATCGCCAAGCGCGAGGAGCATGTGGTCGACGGAGAGAGGCGACCGGTCTGGGTGCACCGCAAGGGAGCGACGCGGGCCTACGGCCCCGGCAGCGAGCAGGTCCCCAAAGCCTTCGCTGCGGTCGGCCAGCCGGTCATCATCCCCGGCGACATGGGTCGCGAGAGCTGGCTCCTTGCGGGGACCGAGGCGGCCATGCGCGAGACGTGGGGCTCGACCTGTCACGGCGCCGGGCGCCTCATGTCGCGAGGGGCGGCGAAGAAGGTCAAGAGCGGCTCCGAGGTGCGGCGCGAGCTCGAGGAGCAGGGGATAGTGGTGAAGGCGGGCTCCACCGCGCTCCTTGCCGAAGAGGCGCCGTACGCCTACAAGGACGTCTCGGGCGTCGTCGCTGTGGTCGCCGCCGTGGGGCTCTCGCGCAAGGTGGCGCGGCTCAAGCCGCTCGGAGTGCTCAAGGGCTGACGACGGCGGCCGATCGTGGAGCTCCAAGGTCGGGGCGCATCTACTCTGCCGACAGCGACCTAAAGCGCCCGTCGGCGTCCGTCGCGCTACTGCTGGGTCGCTCCGGTCTTCGTCGCCAGCTCGGCCTTGGTCAGCGTGAGGATGTGCTCGTAGATCTCGCGCAGCCCCTCGCTCGAGAGCGGACCGCGGTTGGCGCGCGTCACGAAGGTGAACATCCACTCCTCGCGCTCGGGGTCGTAGAAGTCGACGCCGCGCTCATCCTTGTACTTCTTGAGCTGGGCGACGAGCTTGAGGCGCTTGTTGAGGGCGTCAACGATCTTGAGGTCGTTGTCTGAGATCTGCTCGCGGAACTGCTTCATGACGGGGTCGACCTCGCCTGTGGCCATCTGCGTCACCCCCCTAGTCTTCGTCTTCTTCGGCTTCGTCGTCTTCTTCTTCGCCGCCGACCTCGGCCCCGCGGAAGTCGTCGGGCGTCACCTGGTCGAGGAACTCGCGGAAATGCTCGACGATCTCCTCGGTGTCGTCGACTTCGTGCTCGAACTCGATGGCGTTCTCGTCGATCAGCTCCTGCGAGGCGAAGATGGGGGCGTTCGTGCGCACCGCGAGCGCGAGCGCATCGCTGGGGCGCGAGTCGACCTCGATCTCGAGGCCGTCGCGGATGAAGGTGATGAGGGCGTAGAACGTGTTGTCGCGCAGCTCCGTCACCGTGATGCGCTGCAACTCGGCGTCGAGCTGGTCGACGATGTTGGTGATCAGGTCGTGGGTCATCGGCCGCGGCAGGTTGGTGCCTTGCATCCTTATGAGGATGGCGGCCGCTTCGGGGTGGCCGATCCAGATGGGCAGGAACTTGTTGCCCTCGACGGTCTTCAGCAAGACGATCGGCTGCTTGCCGATGACGTCGAAGCTGACCCCGTAGATGACCATTTGCTGCACGCTCATGGAACCCAGTATACGACGAACACCTTGCCTCAACACTACTTGTGCCCCCTGCCCCGAGGTGGGTAATCAGGCCCGCCGCGACCGAGCCCGCGAGGCCTTCGAGGAGGCGCGCGGGCGCCGTCCGGCTAGGACTTCGAGGGGGCGCGGCGGGCGCCCTCGAGCGGGTCTCGAGGGCGCCCGCCGCGCCTGTTGACAGGCTGCTCACCCGTGCCTAGACTCCTCTGTCTGCCGGGCGCATAGCTCAGTCGGTTAGAGCGCGTCTCTGATAAGGACGAGGCCCCTGGTTCGAATCCAGGTGCGCCCACCATTCGTTTGCGAGGGTTCTTCTCCCAGCGCCGCCCTCGCCACCTTCTTGCTGCGAGCATCCCGCGTCCCGATCCGGGGAGCACGCGACAACGGCGACAGCCCGGCAGCGTCGAACGTATCGAGCGAAGGGGGTCTTTCGTGAGCGACGACATGAAGGACATCGTGGGAGAGGTGAGGCGCGGGCGCATGACGCGGCGCCAGTTCATGGTGCGTGCGGCGGCCGCCGGCCTCTCGGTCGGCGCGGCCGCCGCCCTCCTCGAGGCGTGCGGCGGGAGCTCGACGAGCCCCTCGGCTTCCCCCTCGGCGCTGGACACGACAAAGCCGGAGAACCTCCACCTTTACAACTGGCAGAACGAGATCGCCCCCAAGAACAAGACCAACTTCGAGCAGGAGACGGGCGTCAAGATCGTCGAGACCTACTACGACGACAACGAGATGCTGATCGCCAAGCTCAAGGGGGGCGCCAAGGGCTACGATCTCATCGTACCCTCCGGCTACGCCGTAAGCATCCTCGCCAAGTCGGGCCTGCTCGAGCCGCTCGACATGTCACTCATCCCGGGCTTCACCAACCTGAACGCCAAGTTCCAGAAGCCGGCGTACGATCCCGGCACGGACGGCACCAAGTACAGCGTGCCCTGGCTGTGGGGGACGGCAGGCATCGCCATGCGCACCGACAAGCTGACGGGCGATGGCGGCATCGTCGACATGAAGGAGCCGTCCTGGGGGGTCTTGTGGGAAGAGCGCTACAAGGGCCAGATCGACATGCTGAACGACGAGCGCGAGACGATCGGCGCGGCGCTTAAGCTCTTGGGCTACTCGCTCAATTCGACCGATCAGGCCCAGCTCGATCAGGCGACGCAGAAGCTGATCGATCAGAAGCCCCTGGTGCGCGCCTACGACTCGCTGAACATGAAACGCAACATCGTCGCCGGCGTGCCGCTCGTGCACACCTGGAACGGCGACGCCAGTCTGGCGGCCGATGCTCTGGGCGCGGACAAGGTCTTCTACGGGCTTCCCACGGAGGGCTACACCATCTGGGTCGACAACCTGGCCATACCGGTCGGCGCCCCAAGCCCGTATTGGGCGCACAAGTTCATCGACTTCATGTGCCAGCCGCAGAACGCGGCCGACCTCGTGAACTACGTACAGTATCTCTCGCCCAACGACGCCGCGACGCCCTACGTCGACAAGGCGATCATCGCCGACACGCCGAAGGGGGAGGTACTCGCGCGCGGTGAGTTTCAGGACGACCTGGGCGCCTTCGAGACGCAGTGGGGGCAGGCGTGGCAGCAGGTGAAGAGCGCCTGACGACTCTCGGGGGCGAAGTGCGACCGACGCATCTGTGACTCCGCTTCGTCTGAAACGAAGGGGAGTCAGCAGCGACCGGCGCCTCGGCGCTACGATGCGGAGCAGCGGAGATTGCTGCATAATACTCTTAGGAGGCGTGGGGTGCGTCTGGGACGTCGTCTCCAAGATCGGTACCTTGTAAAGGGGGTCACCGCATGAACGACAGAGACCTCGAAGGCCTCATTCAAGAAGTCAGATACGGGCGCATCAGCCGCCGGCAGTTCATGGAGCGGGCGCTGGTGATGGGGCTGACGGTGAGCGGGGTCGCGACCGTGCTTGCCGCTTGCGGCTCGGGCACGACCTCCTCGTCGACCACCGCGGCCAGCCCGACGCTGCCGCCGATGGGAGAGGGCGGCGACACGTTGCACCTCTACAACTGGTCCGACTACATGGACCCGGCGACGAAGACGAAGTTCACCAAGGCCACCGGCATCAAGGTCACCGAGACGTTCTTCGACGACAACGAGGCTCTGCGCTCCAAGCTCCAGGCTGGAGCCAGGGGCTACGACGTCATCGTGCCCTCGGACTACATGGTGCACATCCTGCTGAAGTCGCAGCTCCTTGAGCCGCTCGACATGACGGCCATCCCCAACTTCGCCAACGTGGGCGAGAAGTTCCTGAAGCCGGTCTTCGACAACCCCGACGAGAACGGCGGCGCCAAGTACAGCGTCCCCTATCAGTGGGGCCAGACGGGCGTGTCGCAGCGCCTCGACAAGATCCCGACGGAGATCACCAAGTGGGCCGACCTCTGGAATCCGGTGTACAAGAACCAGATCTACATGCTCAACGACGAACGCGAGACGATGGGTGTCGGCCTGATGAAGATCACCCAGGACCCGAAGAGCATCAACTCGACCGACCAGGCGACCATCGACAAGGCGGTGCAGGAGCTCATCACGCAGAAGGCGCTCATCCGCGGCTACGACTCCGTGAACATGAAGCGCAACATCGTCGCCGGCACGCCGCTCATCCACTGCTGGAACGGCGACATCATCCTGGCCTTGAACAGCGGCCTCGACCCGAAGAAGGTCACCCTGATAGCCTGCGAAGAGGGCATCCCGCTGTTCGTAGACAACCTTGCCATACCGGTCGGGGCGCCCAACCGCAAGGCCGCGCACATGTTCCTGAACTTCATCCTCGACCTGAAGGTGGGCGCCGCGAACACGGCCTGGGTCGGCTACTACTCGCCGCTGCCGGAGGCGGTACCGCTTGTCGACAAGATCGACCCCAACGTGATGCGCTACGTCCCCGATCAGCAGCTGGTCAACGACAAGGGCGCGTTCTACGAGGACCTGGGTGCGTTCGCCGAGATCTACACCAGCGCCTGGACCAAGGTGAAGAGCGCGTAGGGCCGTTCCTCCAGATCTGGCGTTGTGCGACGGGCGAGCCGTGAGGCTCGCCCGTCGCATTCCCGGTCGTGCGGTCGGCGGCGCCGCGCGGCGCGCCGTGGTGCCGGCAGCGCTCGGCCCGTCGCGCGTCGCGTTGCCGCCACGTGAGCGACCGTGGTAAAGTTCCGCCGGCCGAGGAAGAGATGAGGCACGCTCGGACGAAGGCCGCGCGAGAGCCGGGTAGACGAGACCGGCGCCGAAGGGGCAAGGCGCTATGGGCGCTGAAACTCTCAGGCCAACGGATCGCGGCCGGACGAGACCCTGGACCGGGGCTCCGGCTCGAAGATGGCCGGGACCAGAGGCGAGACAGGGACGGCGCCAGCGGGCGACGCCCTGTCTCTTTCTTTGCTCCGGCAGCGCATGTGGTTGCAGGCACCGGCCCGCGAGGACGACTGGAGGAGCCCATGACCGACGAGAGCTATCCGGGTGAGCTGAAGTACTACAAGGAGCACGACTGGGTTCGTGTCGAAGACGACGAAGCCGTCTTCGGCATCAGCTGGTTCGCACAGGACGCCCTCGGCGAGATCGTCTACGTGTCGCTGCCCGAGGCGGGTGATGCGGTGCACGAGGGCGCGAAGTACGGGGAGCTCGAGTCTGTGAAGGCCGTCTCGGACATCTTCGCCCCCCTCGGCGGCGAGGTGGTCGCCGTCAACGACCGGCTCAACGACGAGCCCGGTATCATCAACGAGGATCCCTACGGCGAGGGCTGGATCGCGAGGGTGCGCATGAGCGACCGCTCCCAGCTCGACGGCCTCATGGACGCCGACGCCTACAGGCGGTTCCTGACGGAAGCCTGACCGGCGCAAGGCGCTCTGCCGGCGCGACGGTCACGACGAGGAGGAGGCCAGCGACGGACTACGTTCCGCACTCCGATGAGGACCTGCAGGCGATGCTCGCCGCGGTCGGCGTCTCGTCGATCGACGAGCTCTTCGCCGACATCCCCGAGGAGGTCCGCCTGCGTAACGGCCTCGACCTGCCTCCCGCTCTCGCCGAGGCGGAGCTCGAGGCCGCGCTCGAGGAGCTCGCGAGCAAGAACACGCCGGCGACGAGGTCGATCTCGTTCCTCGGCGCCGGCGCGTACGACCATTACGTGCCGGCCGTCGTCGACGCGATCACCGGCCGCTCCGAGTTCTACACCGCCTACACGCCCTATCAGCCGGAACGCAGCCAGGGCGTGCTGCAGGCGATCTTCGAGTACCAGACGGCCGTCTGCGAGCTCACCGCGCTCGAGGTGAGCAACGCATCGCTCTACGACGGGGCGACGGCGCTGGCCGAGGCGGCCTTCATGGCGCACGCGGAGACGCGGCGCGCGAAGGTCGTCGTCTCGGGGACTCTGCATCCCGAGTACCGGCAGGTGCTCGTCACCGAGACGCGCGGGCTCGGTCTCGAGATCGTCGAGGTCGGGCGCGACGGCGGCGGGCTGACCGACACGGCCGCGCTGCGCGCGGCCGTCGACGAGCAGACCGCCGCCGTCGCGCTCCAGCAGCCCAACTTCTTCGGCGGCCTCGAGGACATGGCGGCCGCCGCCCAGCTCGCTCACGACGCCGGCGCCCTCTTCGTCGCCGTCGTCGATCCCCTCTCGCTCGGTGTGCTCGCGCCGCCGGGCGAGTACGGCGCCGACGTCGCCGTGGGTGAGGGTCAGGCGATGGGCAACTACCTCAACTTCGGGGGCCCTTACCTGGGCTTCATGGGCGCGCGCGAGAAGCTGCTGCGGCGCATGCCGGGGCGCATCGTGGGCGAGACCGTCGACATAGAAGGCAGGCGCGGCTTCGTGCTCACGCTGCAGACGCGCGAGCAGCACATCCGCCGCGAACGCGCGACCTCGAACATCTGCTCCAACCAGGCGCTCAACGCGCTCGGGGCCCTCGTCTACCTCTCCTGGCTCGGCAAGGCCGGGCTGCCGGAGCTGGGCGAGCTCTGCGCGCGCAAGGCCGACTACCTGCGCGGCCGGCTGCTCGAGCTGCCCGGCGTCGAGGCGTTCACCACGGGTCCCGTCTTGCGTGAGTTCGCAGTGACCCTGCCGAGGCCGGCCTCCGAGGTCATCAGCGCGCTCGCTCCCGCGGGCTTTCTCGCCGGGGTCTCGGTCGGACGTTGGTGGCCGGAGCTCGAGCGGGTGTTGCTGGTGGCCGTCACCGAGCGACGCACGCGCCAGCAGATGGATGCGTTCGCCGACGCGCTCGGTCGGCTGCTCGCGCCGCCCGCCGCGGCGGGTGCGTCCGCCGACACGGAGGAGGTGTCCCGTGGCTGACACGATCTACGAGATGTCGTGCTGCGGCAGGCGGGCCTCGGCGCTGCCGGCGCTCGACGTGCCGGCGCGGCCGCTCGACGAGCTCGTCCCTGTGTCCCTGCGCCGGAAGGCCCCGGCCCGCCTGCCCGAAGTGTCGGAGATCGATCTCGTGCGCCACTTCACCGAGCTCTCGCGGCGCGACTACGGGGTCGATGAGGGCACCTATCCCCTGGGCTCCTGCACGATGAAGTACAACCCCAAGGTCAACGAACGCGTGGCGGCGTTCGAGGGCCTGCGCGGGCTGCACCCCTACGAACCGGATGAGCTCGTGCAGGGTGCGCTGCAGCTCCTCTATGAGCTGGGCGGGTTCCTCGCCGAGATCGCCGGTCTGCACGAGACGACCCTGCAGCCGGCGGCTGGAGCCCACGGCGAGCTCACCGGTCTGCTCCTCGCGAAGGCCTACCACGACGCGCGCGGCGACGATCCCAAGAAGGTCATCATCCCCGACACCGCGCACGGGACGAACCCGGCCTCGGTGACGATGGTCGGCTACGAGGTCGTGGCGGTGAGAAGCGACGACCGCGGCGGCATCGACCTCGACGATCTGCGCGCCAAGGCCGCGCCCGGAGAGCTCGCCTGCCTGATGGTGACCAACCCGAACACGCTGGGGCTCTTCGACGAGCACATCGTCGACATCGCGCGCATCGTCCACGAGGCCGGGGGGCTGCTCTACTACGACGGCGCCAACGCCAATGCCGTCCTCGGGCGCTCGCGCCCCGGCGACATGGGTTTCGACATCGTCCACTTCAACACGCACAAGACGTTCTCCACGCCGCACGGCGGCGGGGGTCC
Source organism: uncultured Actinomycetes bacterium (assembly GCA_963725665.1). Lineage (GTDB taxonomy): Bacteria > Actinomycetota > Thermoleophilia > UBA2241 > UBA2241 > CAVRZA01. The sequence continues at coordinate 527,877 of CAVRZA010000011.1, forward strand.
CGGCGCGGGGCCGATCGTGGTGCGCGACACGCTCGCTCCGTTCCTGCCTGTTCCCGTCGTCGTGCGCGAGGGCGAAGGCGACGCGGCGCGCTACCGACTGGACTACGAACGGCCGCGGTCGATCGGCAAGGTGCGGTCGTTCTACGGCAGCTTCGGCGTGCTCGTGCGCGCCTACGCCTACATACGCGGTCTGGGACCGGAGGGACTCAAGCGTGTGAGCGACGCGGCGGTGCTCAACGCCAACTACGTGCTCGAGGGCATCCGCGACCTGTTCGAGGTGCCCTACGACCGCCGCTGCATGCACGAGTTCGTCGTCTCCGGCGTGCCCCTCAAGGAGCACGACGTAAAGACGCTCGACTTCGCCAAGCGGCTCCTCGACTACGGGGTGCACCCCCCGACCGTGTACTTCCCGCTCATCGTGCGCGAAGCGCTCATGGTCGAGCCCACCGACACCGAGTCGAGGCCGGCCCTCGACGCGTTGATCGAGAAGATGCGCCTGGTCGTCGAGGAGGCGAGCACCGACGCGTCGCTGCTCACCGAAGCGCCGGTGACGATGCCCGTGCGCCGACTCGACGAGGTGCGGGCGGCGCGCCAGCCTGTGGTGCGGCAGCGGTTTGCGGACGACGGGACCGCGGCGGCCGGCGCGGGCGACGAGGCGGTCCGGCCGTGACGACTACGACGGCCGCCGTCCGCTTCGTCGTCCTGCCCGCTGTGCGCGCGTCGGCCCGCGAGCAGATGCGGCTCGACGAGCGCCTCCTCGACCAGGCGCTGGAGCCGGTCGCGCGGCGCTATGTGTGGGATCCGCCGGCGGTCTCGCTGGGCAAGTTCCAGCGGCTGCCGGGCGAGACGGCCGGCGACGATTGGACTGCCGGCGCGTGGGCGGCCCGGCGGACGGCGCGCCCGCCGGCGGGCCTCGACGTGGTGCGCCGGCCCACCGGCGGGCGCGCCGTCCTGCACGGCGCCGGCTTCGAGTGGTCGTTCGCGCTGGTCCTCCCCTTGCGCGTCCTCGGGTCGCAGTCGCTGCAGGCGTCGTACCGCTTCGTGAACGACGCCTTCGCGAGCGCCCTCGGGCGCGGCGGTGTGGCGCTTGACCCGGCGCGCGAGGTGCCCTACCAGCGCTCCGGACTCTGTTTCGCGACGGCGCTGCGCCATGACCTGCTGGTCGGCGGCGAGAAGGTCGTGGCCGTCGCGCAGGCGCGGCGCGGGGCCAACGTTCTCGTTCACGGCAGCGTCCTCGAACGGCGTCCTCCGCTTGCCCTCGTCGCCGAGCTCGAGCGTCTCGTCGGTGAGCCCTGGCGGGGCGAGGGGCTCGCCGGCACGGGCTGCCGCGTCGACGCCGAGGCGCTGTGGGACGACGTGACCGCGTACCTGGCCGAGGCTCTCGATGCGGAGGTAGGCAAAGCCACACCCCGCGCGGAGGTGTCGCTCGCGTGAAGCTCGTCGTCCTCGGAGGAGGACCCGCCGGTTACGTCGCGGCGCTGCGCGCCGCCCAGCTCGGAGCCCAGGCCGTCGTCGTGGAGGCGCGCGATATCGGCGGCACGTGTCTCAACCGCGGCTGCATCCCCACCAAGTCCCTGGTCGCCGGCGTCGAGCGGCTGCGCCAGGCGCGCGGGGCGGCAGCCTTCGGCGTCGAGGTGGGCGAGGTGAGGCGTCGACTTCGCGGCGCTGATGCGGCGCAAGGACGAGGTGGTCGCCCACGAGCGCGCCGGCGTCGAGCACCTGCTCAAGGCGCGCAAGGTGCGAGGTCGTCGCGGGCCGCGGCAGTCTGGTCGGCCCGCGGCGTGTGCGCGTCGAACCGATCGCCGGAGGCGGCGACGATGGGCTCAGCGAGCCGCTGGAGATCGAGGGCGACGCCCTCGTGCTCGCCAGCGGCTCGGAGCCGCTGCGCCTGCCGATGTTCGACTTCTCCGACCCGCGCGTGTACACGAGCGACGAGCTCCTCGGGATCGACCACATCCCCGACAGCATGCTGGTCGTCGGCGGCGGCGTCATCGGCTGCGAGTTCGCCTCGGTCTTCGCCGCGCTCGGCACGCGGGTGACCATCGTCGAGATGCTCGAGCAGCTCCTCCCCGGCGAGGACAAGCGCACCGGCCAGACGCTGCGCCAGGCGTTCAAGCGCGCCGGCGATCGAGCTGCGGCTGAAGACCAGGGTCGAGGAGGTGCTCTCCTCCGATGAGCGCGGCATCACGGTGCGCCTCTCCGACGGGGAGGAGCTGACGACCGCGGTCGTCTCTCGTGAGCGTCGGCCGCCGGGCGGTGAGCGAGGGGCTCGGCTACGAGGAGGCCGGCGTAGCGCTCGACCGAGGCTTCGTCGTCGCCGACGACACCCTGCGCACGGCCGTCGATGGCGTCTTCGCCGCCGGCGATCTGGCCGGGCCGCCGCTGCTCGCGCACTGGGCCTACCACGAAGGCGCGCTGGCGGCCGAGAACGCGGTGACCGGCTCGCGGCTCGCGGTCGATCGCCGCGTGGTGCCCAACTGCGTCTACAGCCATCCCGAGGTGGCGAGCTGCGGCCTCACGGAGGACCGCGCTGCGACCGAGGGCATCGAGGTCGACGTGGCCCATTTTCGCTTCAACGCCAACTCCAAGGCGGTCATCGAGGGAGAGGCCGACGGCTACGTGCGCATCGTGACCGAGCGCGGTCCGGGGACGGTGCTCGGCGCGTCGATGGTGGGACCTCGCGTCACGGAGCTGATCCACGAGATCGCCCTCGCCGCCACGGCGCGCCTCACCCTGGCCGACGTCATGGCGACGATCCACGCCCACCCCACCCTCTCCGAGGCGGTCGGCGAGGCCGCTCTCTCGGGCGGTGGGCGGGCGATGCACGGGCTGTGAGCGATCACTCGGCGGCGTTGCCTTCGCCCGCGATGTCCCCGTCGGAGGCGCCCTCGCCACGCAAGCCCACGTGGCTGAAGCGCTCGCTGCCGCAGGCGCCCGCCTACCGAGCCACGGCGGCTCTTCTCGAGGACCTGGAGCTGCGCACGGTCTGTCAGGAGGCGCGCTGCCCCAACAAGGGCGAGTGCTTCTCGTCGGGCACGGCCACCTTCCTCATCCTTGGCGACCGCTGCACGCGCGACTGTCGCTTCTGTTCGGTCGCGCACGGCGACGCGGCGCCGGTCGACGAAGAGGAGCCGCGCCGCGTCGCCGAAGCTGCACGACGGCTCGGTCTGCGCCACGTGGTCGTCACCAGCGTGACCCGCGACGACCTGCCCGACGGCGGGGCGGGACAGTTCGCGGCCACCATTGAGGCGCTGCGCGCGGAGGTACCTGAGGCCACGATCGAGGTGCTGGTGCCCGACTTCGGCGGCGAGGACGCGGCCCTCGGCCGCGTCCTCGCCGCCCATCCGGATGTGCTTAACCACAACCTCGAGACGGTGCCGCGCCTCTATCCTGTCGTGCGGCCGGGAGCCGACTACGAGCGGTCGCTGGCTCTGCTGCGCACGGCTGCCGAATCGCGCACGGGGTTCCCCACGCCCGCATGCAACGGCACCGACCGGCCCGTCATCAAGACCGGTCTCATGGTCGGCCTCGGCGAACGCATCGAGGAGGTCCACGCGGTGCTGCGCGACTGCGCCGCCGCCGGGGTCGACGTGGTGACCGTGGGACAGTACCTACGGCCGGCCCGCGACCGTCTACCGGTCGAGCGCTACTGGACGCCGGAGGAGTTCGCCGAGCTCGAGCAGGTGGGCGCGGCGATGAGGCTGCGCCTCATCGCCGCGCCCTTCGTGCGCTCCTCATACCGCGCCGGCGAGCTGCTCTGACCGGGGCGGGGCTAGCCGCATCTACTTGACTGCGTAGAGGTAACCGTCATCACTGCCGACGTAGACCACTCCGTGCGAGACGGCCGGGGAGGAGCCAACCGAACCCCCTGTCTTCAACTCCCATCTCTCCTGGCCCGTGTTGATGTCCAGCGCGTAGAGATGGCCGTCATCACTGCCGACGTAGACGACTCCGCCCGAGACCGCTGGGGAGGATGACGCGCCGGCAACGCCCGGGCTAGACGTCCATAGCTCCTTTCCGCTCTGAGCGTCCACCGCGTGAAGGCAGCCGTCATCACCGCCGCAGTAGACCACCCCGCCCGAGACCGCAGGGGAGGAGACAACGACATAGCCCGTTCCGAAATGCCATTTCAGGTGCCCGCTCTGCGTGTCCACCGCGTGCACACCGTTCATGAAGCCGGTCACGCGGGTGTAGACCACCCCGTGCGAGACGGCCGGTGTGGCACGCGCTATAGCGCCCAAGCCGAACCGCCAGTTCTTCTGCCCGGTCTTGCCGTCGAGCGCGAACAGGTAGCCCCGGCCGAAGTAGACCACACCGCCGGAGACGGCCGGGGAGGGGGAGTAGATCCCACTCTCTGTATAGAACTTCCACCTCACCTGGCCGCTCCGGCTGTCCAGCGCGTAGAGGTAGCCGCCGTTGCCGGCGACGTAGACCATCCCATTTGCGACGGCCGGGGAGGAGTGAGCCGGACCGCCCGTCTTGGACTCCCATCTCTGCTGGCCGCTCTGGATGTTCAGCGCGTAGAGACGGCCGTCGCTACTGCGGCAATAGACCCCTCCGCCGACGACGGCCGGGGAGGAGACGATCTTCCCGCCGGTCTTGAATCTCCATCTCTGCTGGCCGCTCTGGATGTCCACCGCGTAGAGACTGCCGTCGTCACTGCCGACGTAGATCACCCCGCCCGCGACCGCCGGGGAGGAGCGAACCGGACCGCCGGTCTTGAACTTCCAGACAAGCCGGTTTGGCTGGCTGGGTCCACCACTCGCGCTACTGCTGGGCGTCACCGACGGCGAGCTCGTCGCCGTGCTGCCCTTGCCGCCGCAGGCGGCAAGGGCGAGCGCCGCGAGCACGACGAATGACGCGAGCACGACGGTGATGGATGCGCGTAGTCTCGATGCCCCTAGCCCCTTCATGACCTGCCCCCTTCTCCTGCCCTCGGCCCGCCCGCTGCGCCGTAGCGCCTCAGTACTTTGTCCTGACGTGATCGCTGTAGATGGTCTCGCGGGCGATCTTGCCCTCGCGGATCTCGAGGATCGTGACGCCGCGGATGGTCGGGCGCCTGCCCCACTTGGTGTACTTGTCGGGGAGGCCCACCGGCGGCTTGCCGCCCTCTCGGTCGGTGCGCTTCCACATCACGGCAGCCCAGCCGGGGCCGGCCGCCATGCCCATCGTCCGGAAGCGCAGGCCCTTAAGCCTGAACATCTCGGCGTGCGCGGCGACTGCCGCCTGCGGTCCCACGTAGCGCCGGTCGCGCGCCGTGTCCTGGTAGACCACGTCGCCGGCGTAGAGAGGGGCGAGCCGCGCCGGGGCGAGCACTCGCAAAGCGGACATGTAGGCGACGGCCAGCGCCCGACTCGCCGCCTGCGTGTCGGCTGGCGCTGGTGGCGTCTTCAGCGGCTCCGGCGGAAACTTGGGATACTCAGGGGCCGCATCGTTGTAGTAGATGTAGTCCGAGACGATCTTGCCGTCGTGCACCCCAAGGACGTCCGCGCCATAGGCAGCGCCGTTGACCTCCTCCTCGACGACGACGGCGTCGCTGCCGATGAGCACCGAGCGCGGCGTGCTCGTGAGCGGCCCGAGGACGAACCAATAGTTGAAGTACTCGGAGATGGCCTTGGTGCCGACCCTGAGGTCGCCGATGGCGCGGTCCTCGAAGTGGGCGCGCTTGGCGAACAGCCCGACCAGACTCCGGAACCCACTGCTGGTCCCGGCCGTGGGGAGCGCGTCGGCGTAGGCGGCGGCCACCTGCGCCGTGGTCGTCGGGACGGCGACCGGAGAGGCGACTCCCCCTGTCGTTCCTGCCGACGGCACCACTGGAGAGGGTGTGGACTTCGGCGTGGCAACGGTCGTTACGCTCGCGGCGCCGCCGCAGGCGGCCAGCACTCTCATCATCAGTAACGTCAGCGCGGCGATCGCCAAGCCCGACGACAGCCCCGTCCCGCATCTGTGTTCGCGGATCCTCACGACGTCCTCCAGTCTCAATCGGGTCGGTAGGGCCGCAGCGACTCGGCGATAGCGATCAGCTCCTTGGTGGTCGCGCCCCTGGCCACCGTCAACAAGACGTCGTTCTTGACCGCGTAGAGGTGAGGGGTGGTGATGTTGCCCCTGAATCCCCTCTGCCTCTTCATGACCTCTCCCTTCCCAGTGCCCCCCGGCCCTCAAAGCCGGATGGCTCCCAACCGCCTCTACGGTCGAGGCCTAGAACGGCATGCTTGGTGCTGGTGTAGTAGAGCGTCTCGCGGGCGATCCTGCCGTCGCGGATCTCCAGCACGGTCACGCCGTCGCCGCCGGCCCCCAACGAGCTGGCGGTCCAGATGACGGCCGCCCAACCGCGGCCGAAGGCATAGCGCAGGTGCGTGAAGATCAGGTCGGGCAGCCCCCCTTCGAAGATCTTGGCATAGCGCTCCTGCACCTGGTCGGGGCTGTCACCGACGGTGCTGGAGGCGGTGTCCATGAAGGCGATCGTGGGCGCGCTCAAGGCGGCCACTGCGGCCGCGTCCTTGGCCTGCAGCGCAGCCGCGTACTTGAGCGCCACGCCCTCCGCCGCCGCCGGCGTGTCCGCGGGTCCCGGCGCCGACGTGAGCGGCTTGCGGCTCAAGCGGCTTGCCGTTGGGAAGGTTGTCCCAGTTCTGGTAGTAGTCGCCCTCATAGACGACCTTGCCGCCGCGGGTCTCCTGGACAGCGACCAACTCGATCATTGCTTTGTAGGTCTTGGTGAAGTCCCAGCGTTCCTCGATCACTGCCCAGCCGCGGCCGGCGTAGCCCGCCACCCAGCGGGCGCCCGAGTACTCGCGCAGGTTCCCGCGGAACGCCCCGACAACTGCGGCCCGGCCCTTGGAGTGCATGTCGTAGGTGAAGTCGTCGACGACCACGTCGCGGGCGTAGGGACGGACGAGCTTGGCGACGGTCGTCGCGTGGAGCGCGGCTCGTGCGAGGTCGACCACCCTCTGGGTGACGGCGACCGAGTCGCTGCCCACCAGGCGCTCGGGGGTGGCGGCGAGGGACGGGGACGCCTGCGGTGTCAATCCTCCGCTCTTCGCGTTGGTCGCCGAGCTGCCGCATGCCGTCGCGCTCGCCATCAGCAACGCCAGCGCAGCGATCGCCAAGCCCGACGACAGCCCCGTCCCGCATCTGTGTTCGCGGATCCTCACGACGTCCTCCAGTCTCAATCGGGTCGGTAGGGCCGCAGCGACTCGGCGATGGCGACGAGCTCCTTGGCGCTCGCGCCCCCGGCGATGGTCAGCAGTACGTCGTCCTTGACGGCGTAGAGGTGGGGGATGGTGATGCGCGGCGCCACGACGACTCTGGCGGTGACGCCGGCGAAAGCGCCGGCGGTCAGCTTGATGTCTTGGCTCACGATCTCCCCCCAATTGGGCTCGACTTCAAACGGATCGTTCGTCGCGGCGCTCCGCGGGTCGCGTACCCTGCGGGTGGTGACGGTCAGGGCGTCAAACCCCCGCGTGTACTTGATGGCGACGACGTGGCGTCCTTTGGTCGCACCGTTCGCGGTGCTCGATCTGGCTGCGGCTGCGCACCAACGCTGCGCGTAGCCGGAAGGCAGCCATCCCGGCACGAGTGTGACGTAGCCCTTGGCCGAGGTGATGCCGGCGAGCGGAAGCCGGCGAAAGCCGCCGTCGGAGTGGTAGACCCTGACGTCCTTGGGGGGGGCGAAGGTGAAGGCGCTGTCGGGCAGGGGCTCGTCGATGCGCATGTTCTTCCAGTTCATCTCGAGCTTGACTACGCCGTCTTGCACGGCCTGAAAGCGCGTCGGCAGGCACGTACGCTGGTCGATCGTGATGAGGGCGGTCTCATGCGGGTCCAGGCTCAGCGGACCTGCCAGCCCTCCGGACATGGATATCACCCACACCGGCCTGCCCTCGTACGAGGTCGTGTTGACCGTGGCCTTGCCACCAGCCTGCAGCGCCAGCGCCGTGGCACTGAGATCGACCCCAAAATCTGCCCAGCGGTCGGGCGGGCCGAGTGGAGCGTCCTTCGTCACGTCCGTGCGCAGACCGGGGGCCTCCGAGCTGAGGTAGTAGTCCCGGACCACTCCGGACGTCGCGTCGTAGGCCGTATCGATGCCGTTGGGGTCGGCGGGAAGAATGGACATGCCCCAGATCGTTTCCCCTGACGTACGCGAGTTCTGCGTCCGCGTACGACGGAAGCTGCCGTCGTCCCGCATGAGCAGGCGATAGCGGACGACGTCGTACTCAGGGACCTTGCCCGGCAAGAGCGCGACGGTGTACTTCATCGTGGCGTCCGTCTGGAGGGTCTTACCCGAGGAGAGGGCATGCAGCGCTTTCTGGATCACCTGGGCCGCAGAGACGGGCTGCGGTCCTGAGAGGCGGGAGACGCCGGGCAGGCCGATCAGGACGGCCGCCGCGACGGCGGCCGCGATGCCGAAGGCGGCCGCCGTCGCCAGGACGGGGTGACGGCTCCAGAGGGAGCGCGACCGGCGGGGCAGGCGGAGCCAGCCGCCGCCGGTCGCGCTCTCCGTCGCTTCGGGCACGGCGTGCTCGGGCGCTGGGCGTCTAGCCGCGCCCTCCTCCGCATCGACGCGCGCCCAGACGCTGGCGAGGAAGTCGGGCGGGTAGTCCGGGGAGTCCAGCTCGTCGAGAGCCCTGCCCAGCTCCACGTCGCGCTCCTCGCGGGGTCGCTCGTCGTCGTGTCGGCGCCTCATGACAACGCCTCCCCGCCTTCGAGCGCGCGCCGCAAAGCGGCGCGCGCCGCCGACAGACGCGAAGCCAGCGTGCCCATCGGGATACCGAGTGCGGTGGCCGTCGTGCGGTAGTCGTAGCCGTCGCGATCGACCATCAGCACGGCGGCGCGGGCGTCGCTCGAAAGGGAGCGCAGCGCCGCGGCCAGGTCGGCATGCAGCGCCGCCTCGTCGGCGGGATCACGCACGAGGTGCAGCGAAGGCGGATCGGCGTCGGCGTAGACCGCCGTGCGCTGCTTTCTTCGCTCAAGGTGGTCGAGACAGGTGGTGTAGGTGATGCGGTAGAGCCAGGTCCCGACCGAGGAACGCCCTTCGAACCCCGGCAGGCCGCCGAACGCCTTCACGTAGACATCCTGCATGGCCTCGATGGCGGACTCGCGGTCGTCGAGCAGCCGGTAGGCGAGCGAGCGCAGGCGGCGGTCGTAATGGTCCATCAGCTGAACGAAAGCATCCCGGTCGCCGCGCTTCGCCCTGCGCAGGACGCTCGCGTCCAGCTCGTCCCGACCCCTATCGGCATCGTCTGCTGACGCCACGGCGGCGCTCCCCCACGCTTCGCCACCGAACAGAGGACGGACGGGGGAAGACCAGGCACACGCGAAGGGACCCCAAGCCCGGTCTCCGACCGTCAGAACCAAGGGAACCATACACCCCCCAAGCGGCAGTGGATGTGACGGAGAGACTTAGACGGCACGGGCGGCGGTTTCTTCGACGAAGGTGAAGAAGTCCACCCCAAGCTACTCAGCGACCGCCTCCGTCGAGGTGGGCGACGGCGGCCTTGCCGACGGTCTCGCGGTGCCGCGCACCCGCCAGACGTCGCGCAGCGCAAGCACCCAGATGCCGAAGACGATGCCGAGTACCGCCGACAGCCACAGCGCGGCGTCGAGGCCAATCGCCTCGGCGAGCGGTCCGGCGAGGACGAGCCCGACCGGCCAGAGGCCACCGCTGACCATCCAGTCCCAACTGCTCACCCGCCCCAGTGACTCGCCGGGGATCTCGCGCTGCAGGGTGGTCTGCCAGATGGCGATGAGCACCCCGATGACGATGCCGCGCAGGAACCAGACCGTGCACAGCGCGGCGGGAGGAAGCCGCAGTGCGAGCGCGATCATCGGCGCCGAGACGCTCAAGCCCAGGAGCGTCACGGCGACCAAGGGGCGCGTGGGCTTGTAGTAGAGGGCAACCAGGCCGCCGATGAGCATGCCGAGGCTGAACAGCCCGACGAGGAAACCCCAGAGCGCCGCGCTCTCGTGTTGTTCGGTGATGGCGAGCGGGCCGAGCACCTGCAGCGGAGAGATCGTCACGAAGAGCACGAGCATGGTGCTCAGCATCATCGCCCACAGCCACGTCCGCGACCGGACCTCGTGCCACCCGGCGCGCAGGTCGCTGAGAAAGCCGTGGTTCGCCGCGTCGCGAGCCAGCGCCGGCACGCGCAGCGTGAGCAAGAAGGCAGCGCTCACGAGGAAGGTGACGGCGTCTATGGCGAGCGCGCCCCCCGATCCGATGAGCGCGACCAGCACGCCGGAGACCGACGGCCCCACGAACCAGCCCAGGCCGTCGGCCACGCCCCTCAGGGCGTTGGCCTCCTGGAGCCGGTCCGGCGGCACGATCTGCGGGATGAGGGCGATAGCCGCCGGGAAGAAGAAGGCCTCACCGCAGCCGAACACGAAACCGAGCAGGGCAAGGCTCCAGATCTGGGCACGGTCCGTGAGAAGAAGCGCCGCGATGACGGCCATGACCACGCAGCGGAACAGGTCGGAGGCGATCATCACACGCTCCCGCCGCAGGCGGTCGGCCCACACGCCGCCGACGAGGGTGAAGAGCACCTCCGGCACCGCGAACGCGGCCAGCACCAGGCCGACGTCGGTGCCCGAGCCGGTGAGGTCCAGCACGGCGAAGGTGAGCGCGACCGGCACTAGCCCGTCGCCGAAGAGCGACACCGTCTGGCCGATGAACAGGTTGCGGAAGTTGCGCAGACGCAGGACGGCGAGGCGGTCCTTGAGGCCTTCCATCCCTCGACTCCCCTCCTCGAGTGGGGAGGATGATACGCCCCCTGAGGCGGTCGAGAGTGCCCTGCGGCCCCCGACGCTGGAGCCCGCCATGCGGTAGGCTGTAGCGCGGCATGAGGAACGAGAGCCAGGCCACCTCACAGAGAGGATCCCCGCGCACGTCGTCACCCGAGGCGGTGCAGACGCTGCCGCTGCCCACGCCCCGCTGCGTGATCCTCGACGTCGATCGGACGCTCATGGAGCCGGGCGACGTCTTCAGCGCGGAAGGCTACGCGGCGATGGGCGAGCGCTGCGGCCTGGCCCTCGACCCGGCGCGCTGGCTCGAAGGCCAGGCCGCAGCGCTCGCCGCCTACCGCGCGGACTACCGCGCCAAAGAGCTCTTGCACGACGACGACGTCTTCGCCCGCTTCGCCGAGATCGTGGTCAGGACGATGGCCGGCCCCGAGGCCGATGCGTGGGCCGTCAAGGAGTGCACGGACGGTGTCCTCGAGGCCTGGAACAGCTACGAGAACTTCGCTCTCTACACCGACGTCGAGCCCTGTCTCGAACGGCTGCACGAAGCCGGCCTGCGCGTCGCGCTGCTCTCGAACACCAACCGCGACCTCGAGGCCATCGTGGACCATTTCGGCCTGCGCCAGTTCATCGCCGTCACGCTCTCGAGCGCCCAGGTCGGGCACGTGAAACCCTCGCCGCGCATCTTCGCCGCCATGCTCGACGCCCTCGGTGCGCGGGCGCACGACACGGTCATGGTCGGCGACAGCTACGAGGAGGACGTGCGCGGCGCCCTGGCCGCCGGTCTCGGAGCGATCCTCCTCGACCGCGGCGGCGGTGCGCCGCACCACGACGACTGCCCCACCATCACATCACTGCTGGAGCTGCCGCCGTCGCTGGGGATCTAGCCGGCAAGAGAGGCGCTGCGGTCGGCGGCGGGGATCTGGGTCGAAGCAGCCAGTCGGCCGCCGGCCGAGCGTCGGCTACTTCGTCTTCGGCACCAGCGCGTAGAGGGTGCGCACCCCGCAGAGGTAGACCGTGCTGTCGCTGGCGGTGACGGGCGTGTACTTGCCGTCGGGGAAGGTCCACAGGCGCTTGCCCGTGCGAGCGCTCAGCCCGTAGGTCTTGCTCCCCAGGGTCGAGAAGTAGACGACGCCGTCGAGCACCGTCGGCGAGCCCGAGATGGGGTCCCCGGCCGGAAAGCTCCAGCGCAACTTGCCTGTTCGCGCGTCGAGGGCGTAGAAGCTCTGGTCGTAGGAGCCCTCGAGGACGAGGCCGTTCCAGACGGCCGGCGAGGAGTAGACGTAGCCGTTCGTTGAGAAGGACCAGCGTCTGCCACCGTTGGTGAGGTCGAAGGCGAAGATGTTGCCCCCGACACTACCGACGTAGGCGGTGTTGTAGGCGAGGGCGGCGGTCGCGTAGAAAGCGTCCGAGCCGAACACGTAGCGCTTGATGTGGCTCCTCCAGAGGAGCCTGCCGCTGAAGTTCAGGCAGTAGACGGTGCCGTCGTAGGAGCCGATCACGATGCGGTCGTCGAGCTGCGACGGGCTGGCGTCGAACCGTTGCCGCGCCGAGAAGGTCCAGGCCAGCTTCGGTCGGCCGACCAGACGCCCATCCTTGAGGGTCGGCACGTCGAGGGCGTACACCTTGTTGTCGCGGGCGCCGAAGAAGACGCGCTTGCGCCACACGAGCGGCGACGACTCGTTCGGCCCTATCCCGGTCCACTTCCAGAGCAGCTTCCCGTCTTGCGCGTCGAGCGCATAGAGTGCGCCGCCCTTGCGCGAGTCCTTCGTGGGGTGGGGACCCATCGAGGAGACGTAGACGACACCGTCTGAGACCGTCGGCGTCGCGGCCATCAGACCGTTGGCGCGATACGTCCAGATGACCCTGCCCGTCTCGGCGTCGGAGCAGCGGACGAGCCCATGCATGGTGTTGAAGTACAGGCGCCCGTCGACGATGCTGGGAGGAAACTCGAGCAGGTCCCCGGCGGCGTACTTCCACTTGACGCGAAACGGCGGGCGGAGCTGCACGTCGGGGTTGTAGCGCGTGCGCGCCCGATCGTAGCCGTACGTCGGCCAGCCGCTTGCCGACGCCGAGGGCTGCACCGAGGGCGTCGCGGTGACGATCGCCGAGGGGAACGACGTGGGGGCGGGACCGCTCGAGCGGCTGCGCAGGGCGAGGGCGACGCCGCCGAGGGCGATCGCGGCGATGACCGCCACGGCGACGATGTCGAGGACCCTGAAGAGCGTGCGGTGAGGCCGGCCGCCTGATGGCGTCTGGGGGGAGTCGGATGTCGGTGTGGCGGGATCCACGGCGTCGCGGCGGGCAGTCTACCCACTCTGGTGCGGGGTGTCCACGGCCGCCGCTGCGTCGGAGACGCTTCGCCCGACGCCGCGGCATCGGTACATCGGCCCTTCCATGGCCGAGCGATAGGGTATAACGTGCGGCAGCCCGCGTGTGCGTAGGAGGACAAGCGTCAGAGTGACCGAGAAGATCAGGCTCACGCAGTACGCCGCCAAGAGCGGTTGAGCGTCGAAGGTGGGTCCGTGCGACCTGGACGCGATACTGCACGCGCTGCCGCACGTCTCGGGTGAGATGTCGCGGCTGCTCGAGACCAAGGACGACGCCGCCGTCGTCCCGCTGACGGACGACCTCTGCCTGGTGCAGACGGTCGACTTCTTCACGCCCATCGTCGACGACGGCTACTGGTTCGGCCAGATCGCGGCCGCCAACGCCCTCTCCGATATCTACGCGATGGGCGCCGAACCGCGCACCGCCCTGAACCTCGTGGCCTATCCCATGGAGCTCGACCACGAGCCGTTGCGCGAGATCCTGCGCGGCGGGGCAGACAAGGTGGCCGAGGCGGGCGCCGAGCTCGCCGGAGGCCACTCCATCGACGACAAAGAGCCCAAGTACGGCCTCGCCGTGACGGGCCTAGCGCGCGCCGACGAGATCGTCTACAACCGCGGCGCCTGGCCGGGAGACAAGCTCGTGCTCACCAAACGCCTCGGGATCGGCGTGCTGGCGAGCGCGCTCAAGCAGGGGCTGATCGAGGAGCGCGACATGATGCCGGCGATCCGCGAGGCGGCGGCGTTGAACGCCGCCGCCTCGCGCGCCATGCGCCGGGTCGGGGTGCACGCGGCCACCGACGTGAGCGGCTTCGGCCTGCTCGGCCACCTCGCTGAGCTTCTCGATGCGAGCGGGGTGGGCGCGGTCGTGGACCTCGACGAGGTGCCGGTCCACGACCGCGTGCACGACTTCATCGCGCAGGGTGTCTACGCCGGCGGCCTGCGCGCCAACCGCGACTACTTCGGCGAGCGCGTCACCGTGTCGAGCATGCGCGCCGGGGTCGAGAGTGGCGTCGAGTCCGACGTCGAGCCGGGCGCGCGGCAGCCGAGCGAAGAGCGCGAACAAGGGGTGGGGGAGCGTCCCGACCTCGACGATCCGCGCATCCTCGCCCTCTTCGACCCCCAGACGTCGGGCGGCCTGCTCATCGCCGTCTCCCCCGAGCGTCTCCTCGCGCTGTTCGAGGCGCTGACGGCGGGTGACGTCGAGGCCTGGACCATCGGCGAGGTGAGCGCCGAGGCGGGCCGCATCGTCGTCCGCTGAGAGGCGTCCGGGCCGCCGCGATCGTTGTCAACCTTATCCGACTTAATCAGCCCTTGATGAGTCGGATAAGGTTGACAAGAGCGGCGCACCTTGAGTGTTCCCTCCGCGCGTCCGCCGCCGTCGCGCGTGCGGTACAGTAGCGGGCGATGAGTCCCGACGACGTGACAGACGAGCAGGATCGGGGAGGCGAAACGGCCCCTAGGCCGCGGGGGGCCACGGGGCCGCGAGCGGACGCAGCGGCCTCGCTGCGCGAGCTCGCGGCCGTCGACGAGGTGCTGCGCCTGCCGGCCGTCGCACGCCTCGCCGACACCTACCCGCGCGCCCTCGTCGCCGACGCCGTACGGGCCGTGATCGCCCGGCTGCGGCGTGAGATCCTCGATGGTGGGCGCGAGGTCGCCTCCGGCGACCTCGCGCCCGAGCAGCTCGTCCCCTGGGTCGAGGCCATGCTCGAGCTGGCCGTGACGCCCTCGCTCAGGCGCGTCATCAACGCCACCGGCGTCGTGGCGCATACCAACCTTGGGCGTTCCGTCCTGCCCGACGACGCGCTCGCCGCGCTCCAGGTCGTCGGCGCTGGCTACAGCGATCTCGAGTTCGACCTGGCCGCCGGCGAGCGTGCCTCGCGCCAAGACCACGTGAGCGACGTGCTCCGCCAGCTCACCGGCGCCGAAGCAGGGCTGGTGGTGAACAACAACGCCGCCGCCGTGCTGCTCGCGCTGGCGGCGACGGCGCGCGGCGGCGACGTCCTCGTCGCCCGCGGGCAACTCGTCGAGATCGGCGACAGCTTCCGCATCCCCGAGATCCTCGCCGAGAGTGGCGCGCGGCTCGTCGAAGTGGGCACGACGAACAGGACGTACCTGTCGGACTTCGAAGCCGCCTGGAGCGAGCGGGCGCGCGCCATCCTGCGCGTGCACACGAGCAACTACCGCATCGTCGGCTTCACGGCCGAGCCCTTGCTCGAGGAGCTCGCCAAGCTTGCGCATCACCACGGCGGCGTGCTCGTCGATGACCTGGGAAGCGGCGCCTTGGCGCCGCTGGAGCTGTTCGCGGAGGAACCCTCCATCGTTGACAGCCTCGCCGCCGGCGCCGACGCGGTCACCTTCAGCGGCGACAAGCTGCTCGGTGGCCCCCAGGCCGGCATCGCCGTGGGGAGCGCCGCGACGATCGGCGCCATGCGGCGCCACCCGCTGGCCCGCGCCGTGCGCATCGACAAGCTCAGCTTGGCGGCTCTCGACGCCGTCCTGCGCCTCTACCTCGACCCGCAGAAGGCGATCGCGCGCGTACCGACGCTGGCCCTGCTGGCGGCGCCGCTCGAGGAGGTGCGCCGGCGCGCCGAGCGGCTGCGGGACGAGCTCGCCGCCGCCGGTCTCGAGACCGGGGCGGCGGCGCTCGAGCTCGTCGACTCCGTGGCGCGCGCCGGCGCCGGTGCGCTGCCCGTCACCGACGTGGCCAGTGCGGCTCTGGCGATGACGCCGGCCGACGGCGACGTCGAGGGGCTCGCGCGTCGTCTGCGTCTGGGCACGCCGGCTGTCGTCGCCCGCGTGCACGAGGACCGCCTGCTGCTTGACCTGCGCACCGTGAGCGACGATGAGCTGGCGCCGCTCGCGGTGGCCGTTCGCGCTGCGGCGGCGGTTCGGGCCGGGTCGGCTGTGGCGGACGGTGGGCCGGCCGCCGGGCACGTCGGGCAGTGGCGCCTGACGAACGACAGCCGACGTCGGCGGCCGCGTCGGGCGGCTCGGTCGACGAGGAGGTCCCCCTCACTCTGGGCACCGCCGGGCACATCGACCACGGCAAGACGGCGCTCGTCACCCTCCTCACGGGCAAGAACACCGACCGGCTCGCGGAGGAACGGGAGCGGGGCATCTCGATCGAGCTCGGCTACGCGGAGCTACGCCTGCCCAGCGGCCGACGGCTGAGCGTCGTCGACGTTCCCGGGCACGAGCGCTTCGTGCGCACGATGGTCGCCGGCGCGACCGGTGTCGACCTCTTCCTCCTCGTGGTGGCCGCCGACGACGGCGTGATGCCGCAGACGGTCGAGCACGTGGCCATCCTCGAGCTGTTCGGCGTGCGCTGCGGCGTCGTCGCGCTGACCAAGGCCGATATCGTCGACGACGAGATGCTCGAGCTCGTGCGCGACGATGTGCGCGAGTTCCTCGCCGGCACGTCCTATCGCGACGCGCCCCTCGTCGCCGTGAGCTCGCGCGACGGGCGCGGCATCCCGGACCTGCTGGGGGCGCTCGAGGAGACTGCCGCATCGGTCGCGGCCGCGCGTCACGAGGGGCCGGCGCGGCTGCCCATCGACCGCGTCTTCCCCCTGAAGGGGATCGGGACGGTGGTGACCGGCACCCTGTGGCGGGGACGCATCCGCGCCGGAGACCAGCTCGTGCTGCGCCCGGGGGAACGTGGCGCGGCCGTGCGCAGCGTCCAAGTACACGATCGCGCGGCCGAGGAAGCGCGCGCAGGTCAGCGCGTGGGCGTCAATCTGCGTGGCTTCGACCGCGGTGAGGTCGTGCGCGGCGACTGGCTCGTCGCTCCGAGCGCTCCCGCCAGGGCGCTGCGGGCTTTCGACGTGTGGATCACCCTGCTGCCGTCGGCTCGTCGCTTGCGCTCGGGGGCCGAGCTCCGCTTGCACCACGGCACCGGGCAGCACGTAGCCCGCCTGACCCCGCTCGGTGGGCGCGCGCTGGCGCCCGGCCAGAGCGGTCCGGCGCGCGTGCGCCTCGACGACGAAGCCGTCGTCGAGGCGCACGACCGCGTGATCTTGCGCGCCCTCTCGCCAGTGGAGACGGTCGGCGGCGCGGTCGTGCTCGACGCCGCCCCGCGGCGCTGGCACGACCGCACCCTGCAGGTCGAGTTCCTCACGGCGCTGCACGAGGACGACGCGGCCCGTGCCGCCGCGACGCTGGCCCGCGTCGCCGGGCCCGCCGGCGTCGGTGACCGCGACCTGCTCAGCGCCGGCCTGTCGGCCGCCGAGGCGCGTGCGATCCTCGACGAGCTGGCGCGTCGTGGCGAGCTCGAGGCCCTGGACGTCGGCGCCGAGACGTCGACGGGCGAGGCCGGCGAGGAAGGAGGGGCAGCCGGGGGTGCTGCGGGCTCGCGTCAGACCGCACGGCGCTGGTTCGCGCCCGGTGTGCTCGACGAGGCGGCGGGGGCGCTCCGCGGCGCGCTGAGACAGCGCGCCGCGGAGCGCCCCGAGCGGCCGTTCATGTCAGCGGCGGAGCTGGCGACCGCGGCCGGCGGCGGCATGCCGCCGCCGGCCGCGGTCGCCCTCGTCCGCCGCCTCGTCACCGACGGCGGCGTGATCGAGGGAGAAGGCGGGTTCGCGTCGGCGGACGCGGCCGGAGCGCTGACGACCGAGCAGGAGGTGCTCGCGGAGAGGCTGCGCGAGAAGCTGCGGCGAAGCGGATCGGCGCCGCCCACCCTGGCCTCGCTCGAAGAGGAGCTGCACGTGGGCCAGCGCGAGGTCGCCCGGCTTCTCGACGTGCTGGTGCGGCGCGGCGACCTCGTGCGCGCCAAGGAGGATCTCTGGTTCGCCGCACCCGCTGTGGAGGAGGCGCGGTCGACGCTGCGGCAGATCATCAGCGAGCGTGGCCAGGTGACGCTGGCCGAGTTCCGTGACGCGGTGGGCACCGGACGCCGCAATGCCCAGGCGCTGCTCGAGCTCTTCGACCGCGAGGGGCTCACACGTCGCCAGGGCGACGTGCGCGTGCTGCGCGCCCGCCGCTAGCCGTTCTGAGTCACGACTTCGCGGGCGAGCGAACTGAGAGGCTCAGGTGCGCAGCCCGGCTAGAGCCGGGTGGCGCCGTAGTAGTCGGACGACAGCGAGTCGTAGCGGACGACGGCCCCGGTGTAGGGGGCGTCGATCATGCTGCCGCCGCCGGCGTAGATGCCCACGTGGTGGATGCTCGCCGCCGAGTACCCGAAGAAGACCAGGTCGCCGGGCGCCAGCTGGTCGCGCGACAGGTGCGTGCCGTAGCCGTACTGCATGGCGGCGCTGTGCGGCAGCGAGATGCCGAGCTGGGCGTAGACGTACATGACGAGGCCGGAGCAGTCGAAGCCGCTCGGCGAGGCACCGCCCCACACGTAGGGCACACCGAGGTAGCGCTGCGCGATGGCGACGGCCGAGGAGTGGCCGCTGCCCGGCGGGACGAACGTCGTGCCGGGGACGTCCGGCGGTCTCCCCGCCGACTGGGCGGCCTGGCGCTGTGCGGCCGCGGCCGCGGCGGCCCGCGCCGCCGCGCGGCGGGCCGCAGCCGCAGCCTCGGCCTCCATCCGCTTGAGTCTGAGACTTGAGCTTCTGCGCGAGCTCCTGGCGCGCCTGCAGGGCGCCGCCGACCGCCGCCTTCTCTCTCTCGCGCTGGACGACCAGGCGCGCGGCCTCCTTGCGTGCCGCGATCAGGGCCGCGCGCTGCTTGACGATCTGGGCCTTGAGCCGTTCGACGGCGTCGACGATCTGCGAATCCTGGCTGCTGAGCTTCTCCATGTAGGCGATCTGCGTCAGCAGGTCGTCGAAGCTCCTGCTGCCGAGGACGACGTCGACGACGTCGGTGGGGCGCTGCTTGTAGAGGGCGACGACGCGCTCGCGCAGGCGCTCGCGCGCCACGGACAGCTCGTAGCGAGCGATCGTCAGGCGGCGTCTGTTCTCGGTGACTTTGGCTTTGACGATGTCGAGCTTGGCCGTCGCCTCGTTGTAGCGCTCGACGGCCAGCTCGAGCTTCGCGTTCAGCGCCTCGATCTGCGCCACGGCCTGCTTGTACTCGGCGCGCTTCTGGGAGATGGGGGTCGCCTGGGCGACGCCCGAAGAGAGGGCTACGGTGAGAAGGATCGTGAGGAAGGCGAGGGAGCCGACCAGTCGTCTGTGCATGTCCGCCTCCTTTCGGAGCCGCTGCGGTCGCCCGCCGCTCGCTCCTTGAGGTGGGCGCGTCTCGTACGCCTCGTCGCTTGCATCGTCCGCTGCGTGCCGCTGGGCACGGAGCGCCGGCTACCCTACCAGACCCATCGGAGGCTGTCGACTTTGGGCCTGCAGGTACTAGCTGGCTGTTCTTCCTGCTCGGCACGGGTTTTCCTGCCTCTGAGCGGGAGGTCTTGGCGTTGCCGGTGCGGACGACCGGCCGGATTGTTAAGAAATGTGAAGAGAGCTCCGAAACGGTTTACCCCACGGTTGCAGCGCTCGCCGAGGGTTCGCCCTGCTCCCTGCACCATCGTGATCGGCGAGATGAGGTTGCCGCCGGGCCGCCGTGCTGCTGCGCGCCCTCCTGCGTGCTGCCGCGCCCCTTCCTGCCGCGCCGCCACGGTCCGACGAGGAAGGACTTCAGAAGACCTCGACCCGGTCCTTGCCGGATCGCTTGGCAGCGTAGAGCGCCGCATCGGCGCGGCCGACCAACTCGTCCATCTCCTCGGCCGTGGCCGGGAACGACGCGACGCCGATGCTCACGGTGAGGTGGACGGGCCCGTGGTCCGGCCCGATAGGGAAGTCGTACGTGGCTATGCGGTGGCGCAGTCGCTCCGCCAGCGCCGCCGCTCCCTCGCTGTGCCCGCCGTCTGTCGCGCCCGCGCGACGCGGCGCCGCGCTTTCGGCGCCCCCAGCACCTCGCGCCGCCGACGCACCGTCTGGCGAGGGTCTGGCCGCGGTGTGCGGGAGGATGACACCGAACTCCTCGCCGCCGTAGCGCGCGGCGAGGTCGCCGGCGCTGCGAAGCTCTTCGGTCATGAGTCGCCCGATCGTGCGCAGCACCTCGTCGCCGGCTGGATGTCCGAAGGTGTCGTTCAGCTTCTTGAAGTCGTCGATGTCGAGCATGAGCAGCCCCACCGGCGTGCCGTACCGCCGCCCACGCGCGATCTCCTCTGCGAGGCGGTCGTAGAACGAGCGGTGATTGGCGAGTCCCGTGAGGCCGTCTCTCATCGCCTGGTCCTCGATCTGCGCGTAGAGGCGGGCGTTGTTCAAAGCGATCGCCGCGTGCTCCCCCAAGGCGAGCGCGAACGACAGGTCGCCCTCGGCGAACCGGCGCTGGCCTGAGCTCTGCGAGAGACGCATGGCACCGAGCGTCTCGTCGTTCATCCTGAAGGGCACCCACACCACGGTCTGTTCCCCCGCCGCCGCCATGCGCGCTGCCGTGTGGGGTGAGAGCGCCGTGTCCGCAGCAGACTGCACGACGAACTCGCCGCT
The DNA here is from genome assembly GCA_963725665.1 of uncultured Actinomycetes bacterium. GTDB lineage: Bacteria > Actinomycetota > Thermoleophilia > UBA2241 > UBA2241 > CAVRZA01. The sequence continues at coordinate 548,359 of CAVRZA010000011.1, forward strand.
GCGCAGCTTCTCCCCGACGACGGCGTCGATGCCCTCTGCGTGGACTCCATCCTCGCCCACCGCGTCCTCGCCGGTCGCCGCGCGCAGGGCGAACGCCCCCTTGCGCTCGTCCCACTCGTACACGTGCGCGCGGTGCACGAGGAGCGCCTCAGTGGCGAGGCGCGCAACGTCCCTTGGCAGCTCGACCCGGTCGAGCCGGGAGGCGATCACGCGTGTCGCTCCGGCGAGGGCCGCGAGCCAGCGGTGCTGGTCCTCTTCGCGCCGATGAAGCCGGGCGTTGTGCAGCGCCGCCGCTGCCTGCTCGCCGATCACCTGCGCCATGCGTACCTCGTCGGCTGTGAAGCGGCGTTCGCGCTGCGTCTCGGTGAGGATCATCATGCCGAGGATCTCCTTGCCGAACACGAGGGGTACGCTCAGCCAGGTCTTCTCTCCCCACGTCGTCATCCTCGCGCGGTCGACCTCCTTCAAATCCTTGTCTGAGAACGACTGCTGCACGACGACGCCCTCTCGCACCGCCTGCATGCCTCCGGGGTAGTCGCGGGCGAAGTACGTCGTGCCGATGAGACTCTCGGCGACGCCCGGTCTCGAGTCGCGCTGGTAGAGGACCCTGTAGGTCGCCACATCGCTGCGTCCCGAGTACTCCCAGATGCGGCTCTCGGGGCAGCCGAGAGCCTCGGCAGCCGCGCAGGCGATCTCGTGGAGCACCACGTCGTAATCGATGCTCGAGGTGATCGAACGGCTGGTCGCCAGGAGCGCGGCCAGCTCGTGCGAACGCTGGACGAGCTTCGCGACGATCTCCTGCCTCTCGATGGCCGCCGAGATGCAACCCGCCGCCGAGACGAGGACGCCGATCTCGCTCTCGCTCCAGAGCCGCGTGCGGTCGCAACGGTCCAGACGCAGGAAGCCACGAAAGACGCCGCCCACGAAGAGCGGCAGCAGCAGCACCGCCTCGACATTTTGAGCGGCAAGGCGGCGGAAGGCGTGTTGGGGCAGGAACTCGGTCCGGCTTGCGAAGGGTTCGTCTCTAGCCGAGCCGCTGAAAAAGGCCTGGAATGAAGTCTTCGTACGCCTCGGCGGCTGCTTCGTCGGCACCAAGCAGGCTGCGGCTTGGCGAGACGGCCGCTTCCGCGTCTAGCGCGTACTCGTCCCGCCCATCCAGGCCGGTGCTGTTCTTGAACGCACAGACCCTGTCCGCGCTCGCCGCCGTCATCAGCCGTTCGAGGGCGAGGCTCAGAACGTCCGCCTGTGGGTCGAGCACGAGCAGCCTGTGCTGGAGGTCGTTGACGGCGGTGCGCATCACCTGCCCGTCGCTCACCTCGTCGACGTCCATAGCGGGGGTCACCGGCACGCCGCGCTCGGCCCCCTCGTCGAGGCCGGCGATCGTGACCAGCTCGGGGCGCCCGTCGCTCCCGGCGCGCTGACGTGAGGCAAGCGCAGGCTCGTGTGCCGGTCGTGGGCTTTGTCCCGCCGATCCTGACCGAGTGTTCGTCATGGCCCTCTCCATCGCTCGAGACATGCATCGGCGGTGGCATTTGGGTCATGAGAGCCCCCCGACGTATGTACTACACCCGCCGCCAGAAGTGGTCGCAGAACCGCCGGCGGCGGTGCCTGGAGGATGGTGAGGAGCGCGGTCTTGGACGGCGTTGACGTCGTCGCGCGCCTCGCGTAGCGTCATCGCCGGCGGAGCGGCTTCCGGTCTGGTGACCGGCGCGGTCTTCAAAACCGTCTGCAGGGCGGTGCTCCCGTCCTGGGTGGGTTCGATTCCCATGTCGCTCCGCCACGCCCTTTCGTACACTGGTCACCTGATGACAGAGCCACGCTACGTGCTCACGACCCCGCGCCTGAGGCTGCGCGAGCTCACCCCGGCCGACCTTGACATCGTGGAGCGGGTGCGGGCGGACGCCCACCGCTTCTGGGGGCTGCCTCTCCAGTCCCCTGACGAGGTGAAGGCCTGGCTCGAGCGGCATGCGGCCGGCTACGCCCGCAACGGCTGCGACCTGTGGGGCGTCGAGTTGGCGTCGACCGGGGAGCTGATCGGTGACTGCGGTCTCGTGCGCCGCGAGATCGCCGGCCGCGACGAGATCGAGCTCGGGTACCACCTCCTCGAGGAGCACTGGGGCCACGGCTACGCGACCGAGGCTGCCTTGGCCTGCGTCGCTCATGCCCGCAGCCTCGGTCACACGCGGATCGTGGCGCTCATCCTGCCCTCCAACGTGCCGTCGCAGGCCGTCGCTCGTCACGTCGGCATGCGCCCCGGCCCGCAGGTGGAGTGGTTCGGCCTGCCGCACATCCTCTGGGAGCTCTGAGACTCGCCGCGCCGTCGGCACAATGTTGACACCCGGTCGCCGACGCGTGCGGGCCGCTCCCGACGGGTACCTTCTCTAAGTAGGGGTGAGTGCCATGAGCATGCGAGCGGATGACAGGATCCCGGACGAGGTGCTGCTCCTCATGGAGACGTCGGTAGACGAGTGGGTCGACCCCGCCAGCGACGAGATAGCCATCTTCCGCGGGATCATGGAGCGCTACCGGAGCCACCTGGGTACCGCGAGCGAACCGGCGTGTCGGGAGGAGCTCGCGGCGGCGTACGTGAGACTGGTGGTCGCGCCGCGGGAGAGACTCCTCGACCGTGCGCGGCGCGGGGCTCTGGAGCGCTGCGCACAGGGGATGCCATACACCGAAGCCGCCGCCTGAGGGCCCTTCGGAGCCACTTCCTCGCGCCGCCGCCCGGTTACGCCGGTGCGAGAGTGGCCGTGGGGAAGGCCGGACGACGGCACGGTGCGAGGGGCCCCGGGAGCCGGGGCCCGGAGTCAGGGGGTGAGGACGATGACGGAGCTCATGGCGGGCTTTGCCGCCGACACGCTACGCCGTTGCGAGCTGTTCCGCGGCTTCAGCAACGAGCTGATCGCGGAGCTGGCGGCGCGGGCCACCGAACGTTTCTGCGATCCTGGGGAGACGATCTTCGCGATGGACGACCCGGCGGAGAGCGTCTACGTCGTCGAGAGCGGCCGCATCGGCCTCGCGTTGCCCGTGCCCGACGGCCGCGAGGTCAACGTGCGCGACGTCGGTCCCGGGGAGGTCTTCGGCTGGATGGCGCTGGTCGAGCCGCGGCGCTTCAGCGGCACGGCGAGGTGTGTGCACGAGAGCGCTCTCGTCGAGTTGCCGGCGCGCGAGCTCGAAGCGCTCTTCGTACGCGATCCCGGCAGGGGCTACGCGGTCATGCAGCGGGTCGCGACCCTGGTCGCCGCCTGGCTGCGCGACACACAGGCGCAGCTCATCGCGGCACTTACGGACTGAAGAGGAGCGCTGGGAGCCCCGGCGCGCCCTCGACCTCGGGGAGCGTCAGCGCAGCACCGCCGGCCCCAGCCGCAGCCAGTAGCCCTGCAGCGGGCCGCTGGCCACGCGCACCTGCTCGAAGCCGTTGACGATCGCGCGCTGGTCGACGGTGGCCGTCGTCGCCGCATCGGGGGTGAAGTTGAGCGTTGCCGTCACCGCGCCGCCGGCGTCGTAGGTGCGCGCCGCGTACGCATTCCCCCCCGGGAGGACCAGTGTGCGTGGCGGATCGTAGCTCAGGAGGGGGAGCACGCCGGGCAGGTAGACGTTCCCCGCTTGTTCGCGAAGGTAGTACCCCGTCCAAGGTCCCGAGGCGATCAGGAACCAGTAGCCGGGTCGGTGGTAGATGCGCAGTCGACGACCTTCGCCGGTGAGGCGGTCGTCGTCGCCCCCTTGCCGCTCGCGGCGCGTCACGGTCAGGCGCGCGCTGGCGAGAATGCGCCACGTCCGTCTGCCGACGACCCTCCCCGAGGGGTCGAAACGCAGTCCTGTGTAGACGCCGGGGATCACCCTGATGCTGCCGTTGATCGCCGGCTTGGGGTAGTCGCGCACGAAGTCGTCGGCGAGGCGCGCCAGCCCAGTCATGCCCGTGAGGGTGTACAGCGTGAGGAACTCGTGGATGTGGATCTCGTGGTAGCGAGCAAAGGCGGCCGTTCGCGAGAAGCGGTAGAAGCTCATCCAGCCGGGCTGTCTGAACCGCGAGGCGTAGTGCAGCACGGTGGTCACCGCCCCGTCGAAGAGCTCCAGCGCGCGCTCGTCGTGTGTCGCCTGGTAGTAGTCGTAGAGGCCGTAGGCGGAGTAGATATGCCCGTTTAGGACGGGGTCAGGAGGCCTGCTCGGGTACTCCTGCAGCCACAGGTAACCGTTCGCGTCGACGCTGACGATCCACGGTGAGGACGAGGGCCCGGGGCGCAGGAAGCTGGCGAAGGTGCCCTGGGCGGCCTGCTGGTAGATCGGCTCTCCCGTCACTCTGTAGAGGGCTGTGAACAGTGTCAGGGCGAGCCCGTGCCCCAGGGCTGAGTACCAGGGCGGCTCCATCTCGTGGAAGGTGAAGTCGTTGGGGTGGAACCACGCGTCCCCGACCAGGATCCTGCGGTCCATGAGTCGCTGCGCCTGCGCCTCGGCGCGCGCCAGGTAGAAGGGGTCGCCCGTGAGAGTGTAGGAGGCAAGGTTGTCCAAGCCGTAGAAGCCCTGCGCGCTGACGCGGTTGTATAGCTTTCCGTTGCGCCACACCATGCGCACGCCGTCTGCGTCGTGCAATCCGCTATCCACGATGGGGACCGGCTCGTCGATGTGCAGCAGCGGGTAGCCGGAGGGATCGATGTCACGCAGCGTCAGATCTGAGACGCGGAAGCGGAAGGGCAGCCTTGTGCTCCAGGCTGCATCTGCGCCGGAACCTGTGGCGGCGACCGCGGCCGTGCAAGGCGCGACCGCGAGCAGAATCACGACGAGCAGGGCTACTCCCGGGACACGGCGCATGTCCCGATCCCTCGCCCCTACCTCAGGACCGCCGGCCCGAGGTGCAGCCAGTAGCCCGCCAGCGGACCACCCGCCACTTCCACCTGATCGGCACCGTTGACGATGGCGCGTTGACGCACGGTGGCGGTCGTCGAGCTGGCGGGCGAGAACTGCAGTGTGGCGGTGATGGCGCCGTCGTCATCGAAGGTCCGTCCGACGTAGACGTGTCCCGCGGGCAGGACCAGCTTGCGCGGCGGGTCGTAGCTGAGGAAGTGCAGCACGCCGGGCAGGTAGACTCTCCCGGCTCGCTCATGAAGGTGCAACCCCGTCCAGGGTCCCGAGGTGGTCAGGAACCAGTAGCCGGGCTGGTGGTAGATGCGCTCGCGGCGCGTCACCGGCAGGCGCAGGGTCTCGGTGACGCGATACGTCCGTCTGCCGATCACCCTTCCCCAGGAGTCGAAACGCAGCCCCGTGTAGATGCCGGGCACCACCCTGATGCTGCCGCTGATCTCCGGCTTGGGGTAGTCGCTCCTGAAGGCGTCCGCGAGACGGGCGAAGGTCGTGATGCCGGTGAGGCGATACAGGGTCAGGAACTGGTTCACGTGGATCCCGTGGTAGCCCTGACTGGCAACCAGGTTGTGCGAGAAGCGGTAGTAGCTCCTCCAGCCCGGGTTGCGGAACCACGGGGCGTAATGCAGCACTGTGGTCAAGGCCCCGTTGAAGAGCTCCAGCGCGCGCTTGTCGTGCGTGAGCTGGTAGTAGTCGTAGAGGCCGAAGGCCGAGAACATGTGGCCGTTGAAGACGGGGTCGGCGTTGATCCTCGGATATTCCTGCAGCCACAGGTAGCCGTTCTTGTCGACGCTGACGATCCAGGGTGAGGACGAGGGCCCGGGGCGCAAGAAGCTGGCGAAGGTGCCCTGGGCGGCCTGCAGATAGATCGCCTTTCCCGTTGCTTCGTGCAGGCCGCCGAAGAGCGCCATGCTGAGCCCATGTCCCATGGCCGAGCACCACGGCGGCGTCATCAACGGCCAGTCGAAGTCGTTGGGGTGGTACCACGCGCCTCCGACGAGGATCCTGCGTGCTATGAGGCGCTGCGCCTGCGCCTCGGCGCGTGCCAGGTAGAAGGGATCGTCCGTGAGAGTGTAGGAGGCGAGGTTCTGGAGACCGTAGCTGGCCTGGGCGCTGACGTGGTTGTAGAGCTTGCCGCCGAACAGTGACAGGCGCACACCATGCTCGTCGTGCAAGCCGGTGTCGACTTTGGGAATGGGCCCACCCATGTTCAGCAACGGATAGTCCGCGGGGGGGATGTCGCGCAGCGCTATGCCTGAGACGCGAAAGCGGAAGGGCAGCCTGATGCTCCAAGGTTCCGTGACCTTGAGCCGGTTGCCGGCCACCGCGGTCTGCTGGTTGCCGGCGCCGTCGACGGCGTAGACGAAGAAGCGGTAGCTGCCCCTGGAGAGCCGGCAGGCGAAGCTGGCTGTGAGGAGGGTGTTCACCGGCTTGGCGTGGTAGGTGAGGGTCTTCACCACCGTGCCGGCGCTGTTCCTGATCCTGATCGTCACCTCGGCCGTGCCGCCGTTGGGCGCGGCATCGACCACCTTGTAGGCGAGGCTGGCGCTGCGGTAGCGCATGGCGCTGGCCGCCGAGGGCGCCCGGGTCGCCGGGCGCACCGTGTCGATGCCGAAGCTGAGGCTCTCTGCGCCCTCCACGTTGCCAGCGTTGTCGGCAGAGCGGTAGAGGACGGTGTGGAGACCGTCGCCGGAGTGGTCTCTGGGCGCCGCCACCGTGAGCAGCGCGCCGCGCACCCAATCGGCGGCGTCGAGCTTGTACTCCGTGTAAGCGACGCTGCTGCCGGCGTCGGCGGCGGCGCTGAAGGTCAGCGTCAGAGGCGCCCTGTACCAGGTCGCGCCCTGGGCTCCCGCGGCTGTGGTGGCGGGTGGGGTGGTGTCGATCCTCACGTTCACGCTGCCCGGCGGGTCCTCGAGGTTGCCGGCGTTGTCGGCCGAGCGGAAGAGGACGGTGTGGAGACCGTCGCCGGAGTGGTCCGACGGCGCTGGCACGGTGGCCTGGGTGTCGCGCACCCAGTAGGCGCCGTCGAGCGAGTACTCCGTGTAGGCGACGCCGGTGCCCGTGTCGGTCGCCGTGAAGGTCACGGTGACGGGGGCGTTGTGCCACAAGTCGTCGGCGCCGCTAGCCACGGTCACCGGTGGGAGGGTGTCGTCCGCTGCGGCCGTCGCGACGTCGGTCGCCGCCGGCACGGAGGGGACCGGTGACGTTATGGCGAGAGCAGGGGCGAGGTCGGCTCCGGGCGGTGGCCAGTCGGCTTGCGCCGTCTCGGCCGGAGAGACGGTCGCGAGCCCGGCCGTCACGAAGACGGCCGCGAACAGTAAGAATCCCAGGACACGCGAGAACCCGGGCACCCCCCACCTCCAGTCGCTGCCATCATGCTACCCAAGCGAGGATGATAGGACAAATCGGAGGGGACGCGGCGGGCGCCCACGCGTCGCGTTTTGGGCGCCGAGGCGGGCCCGAGGCTTCTCAGGAGATGCTCGTCCAGCTCCAGCCGGAGTCGTGTGCGCTCAACCGGCCAAGGCCGGGGAAGGGGAAGTGGAACGCGTGGATGAGGCAATCCCCGCCGGCGGCCTGCGCCAAGAACGCCCGCCGCGTCTGTTCGACGAGGGCGGGGTCGGAGTCGACGACGGAGTACCACTCGGGGTGCGCCACGTGCAGCGGGTGAAGGACGAGGTCGCCGACGACAAGGAGCCGCTGGGAGCGCGACGACAGCTCCACCGCGAGGTGGCCGGGCGTGTGACCGGGCGCCGACAGGTAGCGCACGCCGCTGGCCAGTTCGCCTTCATCGTGGATGAGCTCGAGGCACTGCTGGAGCTTAGGGAGCGTCTGACGCGCGAAACCGAGCAGGAACGCCCCGGTCTCGCCGGGCAACGCCCCTTCCGCCTCGCCTTCCATCCAGAAGTCCCACTCACTCCTCGACAGCAGGACGCGCGCCGCCGGGAAGACGGGCGAACCGGCACGATCGATCAGGCCGCCGATGTGGTCCGGGTGGCCGTGTGTGAGGATCACGACGTCGATGTCCGACGGAGCGACGCCGGCGCTGGCGAGGTTCTCGACCAGCCGCCCCGTGCCCGGGTCGAGATCGCCGGCGCCGGCGTCGACCAGGATCCGCTGTGTGCCCATGTCGACCAGGAGGCAGGTGCACTCTTCGGTCCACTGCGTCCAGGGCAGAGTCTCCCCTGCCTTCTCGACGGCCGCGTCGACTTCGGCCTGGGGAGCGTTCGCGAACAGCACGGTGGCCGGGGACGGATCGTCCGGTGGTCCCCAGATCAATGCCCCGTCGCTGACGGCGATACAGTCGAGCTCCCCTACCGCGAAGCGATAGTGTCCTTGTGCCACTGACTGCCTCCTTTTCACGACGGCTCTCATGAGGTGATTGTAGCGCCGGCGCAGGGCGGGCCCTCTGCGTCCCGACTCCATCGGCGCGGGCTGGGCTCGGTGTGCCCGCGACGCTGGGACGAGAAGCTCAGCGCACCTTCTAGCCGGCTTGCGTCTGGTCCTCTAGCCGCCTTCGCCAAGCCGTGAGGGTCTCTGGGTCGTAGCGCGACAGGCGGTCGCCGATCACCTCACTGTGCGCCCGTCGCTGCGGCTGCAGGTGTACGGCATCGCGGCCGGCGTACACGAGGAAGTCGGCGATCATGGAGCGATGGCAGCGCCACCAGAGAGCTTCGGCGCACATGATGGCGACGTCGCGCGCGGCCCCGGCCTCGATAAGCTCGAGGGCCACGCGCAGGAACTCCTCGCTCGCCATGTGTCGCTCGTAGGCGGCGAAGCCGCTCTCGCTCCAGGCGTTCGGGTCGCGCAGCGTGAACGGCTCCGCGGGCGAGTCGGGCGCCCGGTGGGGGTGCTGGGCGGATGGGTCGGGGCGCTGGGCGGGCGGCGCTCGGCGTCGCCCGCCCAGCGCCCCGACCCAGCGGTACTCGATCCCCGCCGCTGGCAGCCACTCCTCGAGCTGCTCCCTCCGGAACCACTCGAAGCGCGAGACCGGGAAGGAGCGCACGTCCCACACGAGGCCGACGGGCACGGTGCGCAGCATGTCGAGGAACGCGTCTCGGTCGAGGTTCGAATGACCTACGGTGAAGATCACAATCGGCGCCTTCCGGGGAATAGCTGCACAACGAATCTCATGACAGGTTCTCGCATGCGGGCCCGCGGGGCAAACCCGGGCGCTGGCAGCGGGACAACGGAGGACGGTGGCTCCATGACAGAGAACGGGACGGTACTTGTAGCAGGCGCCGACACGCGCCACGGACGGGCGTACACGCTGGCTTTCTTCGCCGGCGGCTATCGGGTCGGGGCGCTTGTCGCCGAGGCCTCTGCGGCGCGCCCCGGTCAGGCCGGGCAAGCTGCGCTGGCGGCGGCGCTCGGCGCCGAGCCCGTGACGGCCGACCTCAGCGACGCCGCGGCGCTGCGACGCTTGCTGAAAGGTGTGGACGCCGTAGTGATCGCCCTCGACGGGCGCGGCGTCGAAGGACGCACGGTCGAGGAGCGCACGACACGGGCCCTGGTCGACGCCGCCGCTGCCGAGCGGGTGGCCATCCTGTACTCGTCGTTGCTGCACGCAGAGTGGCAGACGGGTGTGCCGGCGCTCGACTTGAAGGGGCGCCTCGAGCTCGTGGCGCGCCGCTCGGGTGCGCCGGTGACGATCCTGCGCCCGGGCATGCTCATGGACGTCTTCGACGACCCGGGCATGCGCGAGCGCGCGACGAGCGACGGCGTGCTGGCGAGCGCCATCGCCGTCGACACCGCCGTGTCGTACCTGGCCGCCGACGACCTGGGCCTGCTCGCGGTGCTTGCTCTCGAGATCTTCGGCCGCGCGGGCGCGACGCTCGATCTCGGCGGCCCGGAGGCCCTGACATTCCGCGAGCTGATCCCGCGGCTCTGGGGCATGACGGGTCACAGTGTCACCTACGAGCAGCTTCCCCTGGACGAGGTGCGGGCGCGCTCGGGCCAGGAGGAGGCGCTGCTCGTCCAGCATGTCAACGGCGTTGGGTACGCGGTGGACATGCGCCAGCTGCTCGAGCGGGTCCCGCTGCGTCTCGCGACGCTGACCGACTACCTGGCTGCGAGGGGCTGGGCGACGCGCGTCGAGCGCGTCGCGGCGTAGCTGCGTGCGCCGTCCCGGGTCCGAGCGGCGGGTCCCCGAGGCGCCCTGATAGGATGTGGCGCGCCGGCCGGCGGCGCTAGGCCGCCGGCCGGCGCGCCGCGTCGTCACGGGGGTCGCCGATGAAGATCACGCCGTTCGCCATCGAGCGCTACTTCGCGCGCTACGAGTTCAGCGCCCGCTACCTCCTCTCCAGCTCCGATTGCGAAGCCCTGACGCAGGCGGAGGTCCTCGAGCGAGCCGACGCGGAGACGAAGGAGCTGTGGGGCCGCCTTAGCCTCGGCTACACCGAGTCGCCCGGTCTTCCGCTTCTGCGTCGGGAGATCGCCGGACTCTACGAGGGCGTTCTACCCAACGAGGTCCTCGAGGTCGTCCCCGAGGAGGGCATCCTGCTGGCCATGAGGGTGCTGCTCGAGCCGGGTGACCATGTCGTGGCGACCTTCCCGGGGTATCAGTCGCTCTACCAGCTCGCCGCCGACATGGGCTGTGAGGTGAGCTTCTGGCGACCGGAGGAACGAGACGACGGCTGGCATTTCGGCCTCGACGGACTGCGGGGTGTGCTGCGTCCAGCGACGAAGCTCGTCGTCGTCAACTTCCCCCACAACCCCACCGGGGCGCTGCCCTCAGCCGACGAGTTCGCCGCCCTCGTCGAGCTGGTAGCCGAGAGCGGCGCGCGCCTCTTCTGCGACGAGATGTACCGCTTTCTCGAGCTCGATGCGGGAGGCCGTTTGCCGTCGGCCGTCGAGCTCTCGGCGCGCGCCGTCGCGCTCTGCGGCCTCTCGAAATCCTTCGCCGCCCCCGGTCTGCGTCTCGGCTGGCTGGTCACGCACGACGCCGAGTTGCTCGCCCGTCTGGCCGTCGCCAAGGACTACTCGACCATCTGCGCCGGCGCCCCGAGCGAGATCCTGGGCGTGATGGTTCTGCGCGACCGCGAACGCGTGCTGGCGCGCAACCTGGAGCTGGTGGGCGCGAACGCGGCGGCCTTCGAGGACTTCGCCCGTCGTCACGCCGACCTCGTGACCTGGGCACCGCCCCGCGCAGGCTCGATAGCCTTCCCGCGTCTGGCGACGCCCGAGGGCACGGCCGGCTTCTGCACCCGACTGGTCGAGGAGACCGGCGTCATGATCCTGCCGGCGACAGTCTTCGATTACGACGACGCCCACGTGCGCATCGGCCTCGGCCGCGCGCCGTTCAGAGAAGGGCTGGCCGTCCTCGAGGAGTGGCTTGCCGCCCGGGGCTCGCCCCAAGGCGCCGGCAGCGGGCCTCCCGAAAGCGTTGGCTGAGGCGTGGTGAGGGTGAGCGAGACAGGATCCAGCCCGGCGGCACGGCTGAGGGTCTGGGGCGAGGACGCTTGCCGCCGTGTGCACGAGACGACGCTGCGGCTTCTCGCCCAGACCGGCGTCGAGATGCACCACGCCGAGGCGCGCGAGCTGTGCCGCGCGGCCGGGGCGCGCGTCGAGGGCACCCGCGTGCGCCTGCCGCGCGATCTCGTCGAGCGCTCCTTGGATGCGGCGCCGAAGTCGTGCGTGCTGCCCGGGCGGGGGGCGGGCGCGCCGCCGCTGGTCCTCGAGCAGGGCCATTCCTACTTCGGCACTGGGCCCGACTGCCTCTACGTCTGCGATCTCGACAGCGGAGAGCGGCGCCGCGCCCGCCTCTCCGACGTGACGGCCGCCGCCGCGCTGTGCGAGAAGCTGCCGCAGATCGACTTCGTCATGTCGATGGCCCTGCCCGAGGATATCGAGGGCGACGTCGTCGACCTGGCGCAGCTCGCCGCCATGCTGGCCGCCACGAGCAAGCCGATCGTCGTCTCGAGTCCCTTCGGCGGCGAGTCGCTGCCGGTGATGCGCGAGATGGCGGCGATCTGTGGCGAGGCAGGCAGCTTCGCCTGCCTCGCCATGACCTCGCCGCCGCTCAGCATCGACGAGGTCGCCGCCGACAAGACCATCGCCTGCGCGCGACTCGGCGTACCGCTGGTGATGTCTACAGCGCCTTCGGCCGGCTCGACCGGGCCGGCTTCACTACCCGCTTTGGTCCTCATCAGCAACGCTGAGATCCTCGCAGCGTTGGTGCTCCACCAGCTCGCGTCGCCCGGGGCGCCCTTCGTCTACGGCGCCGGTGTCGGGGTGATGAACATGCGCACCGGCACCGATCCCTACGTGCCGCCCGGGTCCTGGCTCGGTGACCAGGCGGGCTGTGACCTGGCCGCCTTCTACAGCCTGCCGAGCTGGGCGTACGCGTTCTGCTCCGACAGCAAGGTCCTCGACGAGCAGTGGGCGCTCGAGGCTGGCATCGCCGCGATCCTCGGCGCCGCCTCGCGGGCGACGCTGCTGCACGACGTCGGCTACCTCGAGACCGGGTTGCAGGCCTCTCTCGAGGCGATCGTCCTCGGCAACGAGGTGGCCGGCTACGCGCGCGCCTTCCTCCAGGAGCTACCGGTCGACGAGGAGGCGCTGCTGGTCGACGAGATCGCCGCCGTCGGGCCTGGAGGCGCGCATCTGAGCCGCCCCTTCACACGCGCACACTATCGCGACTTCTGGCAGGCGGAGCTGCTCGATCAGTCCGCGCACGAACGCTGGCTTGCGAGTGGAGGACAGACGCTCCGCGAGCGGCTCCGCGCCCGGACGCGCGAGCTCTGCTCCTCGCCGCCCGCCTTCTCGCTCGACGCTTCGGTCAGAGAGCGTGTCGACCGCCTCGTGAAGGAACGGGTCCGGCGAGCGCCGACCCGGTAGGGGTCCGTCGCGCCGGGCGTCTGAGGCGCCGCACAAGGACCTGCGAACCTCGTTCATGGAGCGGGCGTCTCTCCGACAGGTACTCACGTTGGGAGGCAGGCCATGAAGAGACTGATTGTGATCATCGCCGTAGCGGCCGTCGCGGGAGCGGGCGTCGCGCTGTGGTTCGTTCTCGCCGGCCATGAGAGCGACGCAGGGGGGATCCCGGTCACGCCCGGACCGGCCTTGCAGTTCGACGTGCGCGGAGTGGTGAGCAATGTCAGCGCCGACCCGTCGGGCCCGGGTGGCGCCTTCCTGGTGAGGGGGACGCCCCTCGGCCAGTCAGGAGTCGACTATGCGTCGGTGCGCGTCACGCCCGACACCCGCATCTACGTGGAGTCGGGCGGCTCGCTGGCTCCCGCCGGCTTCGCCGCCCTCAGGGACGGTCAGACGGTGAAGGTGGATCTCGTGGGGCCGGTGGCCGAGTCCTACCCGGTCCAGGCGCTCCGCTGGGACCATCGTGATCCTCGAGTGACCGGCCGACCGGGCCCGTCTACGAGAGGTCGTCGAGGCGGCACACGGCCCCGGGGCTCGTCACGACGAGAAGGACGTCGCCGACCTCGATGCGCACGTCGGGTCCCGGCATGACGACCTCAGCGCCGCGCAGGATCGCTGCCGCATTGCAGCCTTGCGGGACGTGCAGCTCGGTCATCGACTTGCCGGCGAGAGTGCCGCCGTCGCTCGCCGTCACCGCGCTTACGGTGATCTCGCCCTCGCCGAGGCTCAGCAGCTCGACGATGTCGCTCAGCTTCGCCTCCTCTTCGATGAGGCTGGCGACGATCTGCGCCGAGTCGATGGCGACGTCGACCCCCCAGCTGCGGTTGTAGAGCCAGCGGTTGCGCGGGTTGCGCACCGCGGCGATGACCTTCTTGACCTTGTACTCGTTCTTGGCCAGCAGGGAAGCGACCAGGTTGTCCTCGTCGTGACCCGTCGCCGCGATCAGCACGTCGGCCCGATCGACGCCGGCCGCGAGCAGAATGTACGGCTCGTCGGCGTCGCCGTTGACGACCTCGCAGCCGAGCTCCTCCCTGAGGGCGTTGGCGCGCGCCTCGTCCTGCTCGATGACGACTACGGTGTGGATCGGGTTGAGGATCTGGCTGACCCTGCGGCCCAGCTTGCCGGCGCCGGCGATCACGACTCTCATGACTTCCACCCCATCATCTTCTGGAACCTGTCGACGGCGCTCTGGTGCACGACCACGTGGACCTGGTCTTCCTCCTCGATGAGCGTGCCCGAGACGGGGATCATGCCCCTCCCCTTGCGCACGATGAGCGCGACGCGGATCTCGCCCGGCACGCGCAGGTCGTTGATCGGCTTGCCGACCAGGTGAGGCCGGGGCCCACGCCGACATGAGCTGCACCTCGCCGTTGCCGAAGGCGATCTCGCGCTCGAGCTGCTCGCTGGTGAGGAACTCGATGATCTTGCCAGCACTCCAGGCGGTGGGCGCGAAGGTGGTCACGCCGTAGCGGCGGTAGATCTCGGCCCGCTGCGGGTCGTAGATGCGCGCCACGACGTCGGGCACACGGTAGACCTCCTTGGCCACGCGCGCGACGATGATGTTGGTGTTGTCGCCGCTCGTCACCGCGACAAGGCCGTCGGCGCGCTCGATGTCGGCCTCCTCGAGGATCGTCCTGTCGTAGCTCATGCCCTCAAGCTGCTTGCCGGCGAAGGTTCGCGGCAGTAGTCGGAAGGCGTTCGCGTTGCGGTCGATGACCACGACGCTGTGGCCTTCGCGGTTCAAGCTGGCGGCGGCGGAGGCGCCGACGCGCCCACACCCGACGATGATCACGTGCATCGGCTCAGCCTCCTTGTCGCGCCGTGCTTCCGGCGCAACAGCCATTTTCTCGCTTCCTCGGCGAAGAACAAAGTGACCGCCGCGATGACGAGGAATCCCCAGTCGTTCAGCGAGAGTGGGCCGGTCTTGAGGATGTTCTGCAGGAACGGCACGTAGGAGATGGCGGCCATCAACAGCACGGCGAACATCTCGCTGAAGACGATCCATTTGTTGCTGAAGATGCCGATCTTGAACAGCGACTCACGCTCGGTGCGGCAAGCGAAGCCGTTTGCCACCTGACCGGCGACGATGGCCGCCTGGGTCATCGTCACGGCCTCGAGGTAGGCGCCGTAGTGGGGGCTGGCCGGGTTCATCCAGGTCGTGTCGCCCCAGGCCCAGCCGTGGGACAGCAGAACGTAGAGGAACCCCGAGACCGCGAATACCGACTGGATCGCGCCGATGAAGACGACGCGCCGGAGCGTCGGCCTGCTGAGGATGCGCTCGCTGCGGGGGCGCGGCGGCTGCGCCATGACTCCCGGCTCAGGGGGCTCGGTGCCCAGCGCCAAGCCGGGCAACACGTCGGATCCGAGGTCGATCGAGAGGATCTGGATGGCGCCCAGTGGAACTAGGCCGACCCCGCCGATGACCGCGAACATGTACGGAAACAGCTCGGCGAAGTTGTGCGAGAAGATGTACGTGACCATCTTCTTGACGTTGGCGTACACTCCGCGGCCCTGCTCGACCGCCTTGACGATGCTGGCGAAGCTGTCGTCGAGCAGGATCATGATCGCCGCCTCACGCGCGACGTCGGTGCCGCTGATGCCCATGGCCACGCCGATGTCGGCCTTCTTGAGCGCCGGCGCGTCGTTCACGCCGTCGCCGGTCACGGCGACGATCTCGCCCATCTCCTTGAGGACCGAGACGACCTCCATCTTGTGCTCCGGGGCCACCCTGGCGAAGATCACGTCCTGCGGTTTCGTCGAGCTCGGCCTTGAGGTCGTCTTCGCTCATGCCCTCGAGGTCGACATCCCGGTGATCACGCGCACGTTCTTGTCGCCGCGCACGATGCCGATGCGGCGGGCGATGGCCTCGGCGGTGAGGCCGTAGTCGCCCGTGACCATGATGATGCGGATGCCGGCGGCGAGAGCGCGTTCTCGACCGCCTCGGCGACCTCGGGGCGGGGCGGATCGATCATGCCCGACGAAGCCGAGGAACGTGAGGTCGGTCTCGACGGTGTCGGGTGTGTAGTCGGTGAGGTCCGGGGGCAGGTCGCGCTCGGCGACGGCGAGCACGCGCAGCGCCTGGCGCGACATGTCGTCGTTCTGCGTCGAGAATGCTGCCGACGCAGCTCGTCGGTCAGCGGCACGACCTGCCCGTCGAGCCTGATGTGCGTGCAGCGAGGGATGGTCTCCGAGGGAGCGCCCTTCACGTAGGCGCTTCTGCCCGTCGCCCTCGACGTGGATCGACCGACATGCGCTTGCGCACCGACTCGAACGGGAGCTCGTAGATCTTGGGCCGTGCCGCGAGCTCCTCGCGCAGGTCGAAGCCAGCCTTGCCTGCAGCCACGAGCAGCGAGCCCTCGGTCGGGTCGCCGATCACCTGCCAGCCCTCGTTGTCGCGCGGGGTCAGCAGCTTGGCGTCGTTGGCGAAGCGTCATGGCGCGCAGCAGCGGCTCGAGCCTCTGGCGCGCCTCGTCCCTTCGGCAGGGCGTTGTCGTCGACCACGAAATCGCCGACCGGTTCGTAGCCGGCGCCGGTGACCTCGATCGGCTGTCGCCGCCCACGTAGAGCTCCTTGACGGTCATCTCCGCCTTGGTCAGCGTGCCGGTCTTGTCTGTGCAGACGACGTTGGTGCAGCCGAGCGTCTCAACGCCGGAGAGCTGCTTGATGAGGGCGTTCAGCTTCGCCATGCGCTGCACGCCCACGGCGAGCGCCACCGACAGCGTGGCCGGCAGTCCCTCGGGCACGAAGCACACCATGACGCCCATGGCGAACAGCAACGCCTGGATCCAGGTGAGGTTGAGGCCCAGTGGGCCCATGAAGAACAGCAGGACACCGACGGCGATCGCCATGATGGAGACCGTGCGCGCCATGCGGTCGATCTCGCGCTGCAGGGGCGACTTCTCGTCGGAGACGCCGGCGGTGAGCTCGAAGATGCGCCCGAACTCGGTGTTCGAAGGCCGGTGGCGAACACGACCGCCTGCCCGGTACCGAGGCCACGCTCGTCCCCATGAACACCAGGTTCGGCATGTTGATGGTGGCCAGGTCCTCTTCGACTAAGGGGTCGGCCGTCTTGCGCACTGCGTCGGATTCGCCGGTGAGGGCGATGTTGATGGTCGACATCTCGTACTGGCGAATGAGGCGGGCGTCGGCGCTGATCGCGTCGCCCTCTTCGAGGACGATCACGTCGCCGGGCACCAGGTCGGCTGCCGCGACGATCGTGACCTCGCCTTCGCGAACGACCTTGGCGTTCGCGGGGCACCAGCTTCTGCAGCGCTTCTGTCGCCTTCTCGGCGCGGTACTCCTGGATGAAGCCGATGACGGCGTTCAGCACGACGACGCCCATGATGGCGATGGCGACGTTGAGGTTGTCCTGGCGGCTCGATCCCGAGGACAGCAGCGCCGCGATGAACACGAGCAGGGCGCCGACCTCGAGCATGATGGCGAAGAGCGTGGTGAACTGGTCGAAGAAGCGATAGATGAGCGGCGGCCCGACCCGGTCGGCAGGATGTTGCGCCCGTGGTGCTCGAGTCGCCGAAAGGCCTCGTCCTCGGTCAGGCCGCGCGCTGAGGTGTGCAGCGCCTCGTAGACTTGTTCTTGAGGTACCTGCCAGATGCCGAGTGCCTCCGCGGCGCCGGACGCGGGTTCAGCGAGACGCCCGTGGCGGGTGTCACTTGCTCAGGCGTCGACAGCGTGGTGGTCTTCTGGGACACGGGACCTCACAAAGCCTGGCGACAGGCAACGTGCGTTTCGTACACCTTGGCGAGCCTCGACGCAAGCTGTCGGGCGCTTGGGGGCCGGTGACGCTCGAAGAGGAGAGCCGCTCCTGCGGTCAGCGACCCGTCACGAGGCCTCGACCACGTCAGCCGTGGCCTTGCTGGGGTCGGCCACCACCAGGACGTCGATGTAGTCGGCCGTCGCGCATGATCTTGGCGATGAGCGACGAACCCCGGAGCGACCTCGTCGAAGCGGGATCGCTTCGACTGGCCCATGAGGACGTACGTGGCCCGGTTCTCCCGGGCGAACTTCAGGATCTCGTCGGCCTCCGAATCACCGTTGAGCTCTACGACCTGGCCGCCGAGATTGCGGGCCAGGTCGTACGCTCGTTGAGCTCGCGCTGATGGCCGCCGAGCGTCTCGCCCGCCGTGTGCACGTGGACGACCCAGAAGTGCCCCTGCAGACGCTTGGCAAGCCTGTAGCCACGGCGCACCAGCTTCTTCGCGACCGAACCGCCTTTGATGCAGACGACCACTCGGTCTTCCGTCGCCCAGGGCGCTGTGGTCTCGTGGTCCTCCAAGTAACTCTCGAGGGTCTCGTCGACCTCCTCGGCGGTCTTGCGCAGCGCCAGCTCGCGCAGCGCCACGAGGTTTCCGCGGCGGAAGAAGTTGCGCAGCGCGCCGGGGATCTTCTCGAGGTCGTAGACCACGCCGCGGTTGAGGCGGTTGATGAGGGCGTCGGCTGTGAGGTCGACGAGCACCACCTCGTCGGCGCGATCGAGCATGGAGTCGGGTATCGTCTCGCGCACGCGCACGCCGGTGATCTCGAAGACGGTGTCGTTCAGGCTCTCGAAGTGCTGCACGTTGACAGTGGAGATGACGTCTGATGCCGGCGTCGAGGATGTCGTCCACGCTCTGCCAGCGCTTCTCGTGGTCGGTCCCGGGGATGTTGGTGTGCGCCAGTTCGTCGACGAGGACGACACCGGGACGACGGGCGATGACCGCGGCGGTGTCGATCTCCTCGAAGACTTACGGCCGCGATAGTCGATTGCCTTGCGGGAAGGATCGGCAGTCCTTCGGCGAGTTCCTCTATCGCCTGCCGACCGTGCGTCTCGACGAAGCCGACGACGATGTCCTCGCCGCGCGACAGGCGGCGGTGGGCCTCGAGCAGCATGGTGAACGTCTTGCCGACACCGGGGGCGTAGCCGAGGAAGATCTTGTGGCGCCCGGCTTGCGGAGCGTCTTCAGGGTGAAGAGGTCGCCGGTCTCTGGGCTGAGTCGTCCTCTTCCATCACACTCACTGTAGGGCGTCTGTGCGGCGTCGAGGGCGAGATTCAAAGCGGAGCACGTTCACACGAGGTTCGCCAAGAAAGCCGAGCTGGCGTCCGGTGGTGTGTCGTCGATAAGCGCGAGCACGGCGGAGACGGTCGTGCCGCGGGCTGCGGCGACGCGCGCCGCCTGCGCGCGCGCGTTGGCGATGGTGATGTCGGGATCGAGACCACTCGCCGAGGTCGTCACCATGTCGATCGGCACGGCGCCGAATCGCAGCCCGGGGTTGGCGGCGATCTCCTGCTTGACGGAGGTCTGACCCGGTCGGCGAGCGTCTTGTTGGTCGGCCCCAGGTTCGAGAACGACGAGGCCATCGCGTCGTAGCCCTCCCCGGCGGCGGATAGGCGAGGCTGGAAGTACTTGGCCGCCGTGAAGTTCTGTCCGATCAGGCTTCGACCCGATCGACTGCTGCCGTTCTTCTTGACGAGGCTGCCGTTGGCCTTGCCGGGAAAGATGACCTGTGCCAGGCCGGTCATGACCAGCGGGTAGATGATGCCCGCTATCACTGCTGTGACGATCGTCATGCGAATCGAGATCCAGACGTATTTCACGATGCCTCTCCTCGGTCCCTAGGTCGTCAAGTGAGTCGCCACGAGGATCAGGTCGATGATCTTGATGCCGATGAAGGGAGCTACCACTCCCCCGAGGCCGTAGACGAGCAGGTTGTAGCGCAGCAGCCGGGCGGCCGGCCAGGGCCGGTATTTCACGCCACGCAAGGCGAGTGGGATCAGCATGACGATGATGATCGCGTTGAAGATCACCGCCGAGAGCACGGCGCTGTGCGGCGAGTGCAGGCCCATGACGTTGAGGCTCGAGAGCTCGGGGAACGAGACCATGAACATCGCCGGGATGATGGCGAAGTACTTGGCCACGTCGTTGGCGATGCTGAACGTTGTCAATGCGCCGCGGGTGATGAGGAGCTGCTTGCCGATGGCCACGATCTCGATGAGCTTTGTCGGGTTGGAGTCGAGGTCGACCATGTTGCCGGCCTCCTTGGCGGCCGACGTGCCGGTGTTCATGGCGACGCCGACGTCGGCCTGCGCCAGCGCCGGCGCGTCGTTCGTGCCGTCCCCTGTCATAGCGACCAGCTTCCCCTGCCGCTGCTCGCTACGGATGAGCTCCATCTTGGTCTCGGGCGTCGCCTCGGCAAGGAAGTCGTCAACACCGGCCTCCTTGGCGATGACCGCCGCCGTGAGCGGGTTGTCCCCCGTGATCATGACGGTGCGGATGCCCATGGCGCGCAGCTCATCGAAGCGCTCGCGCATACCGCCCTTCACGATGTCCTTCAGGTGGATGACGCCAAGGACCTTCTGGTCGCTCGCGACCGCCAGGGGCGTCCCGCCCTGCAGCGATACCTTCTCGATCGTCTCTTCGAGCAGGGGTGGGACCTCGCTGCCACGCTGGCGCACCCAGCTGATGATGGCGTCGCCGGCGCCCTTGCGCACAGCGTGCCCGTTCAGGTCGATGCCGCTCATGCGCGTCTGCGCGCTGAACTCGATGAAGGTGGCCTTCTCTGGGTCGATGTGACGCCCGCGAATGCCGTAGTTCTTGGCCAACACAACGATCGAGCGGCCCTCGGGCGTCTCGTCGGCGAGGGAGGCGAGCTGCGCGGCGTCGGCGAGCTCCTCCTCTGACACGCCGGACATGGGGATGAACTCGGAGGCCTGCCGGTTGCCCAGCGTTATCGTCCCCGTCTTGTCGAGCAGCAACGTGTCGACGTCGCCCGCGGCCTCCACCGCGCGCCCCGACATGGCGAGTACGTTGTGGCGCACGAGCCGGTCCATGCCTGCGATGCCGATCGCCGAGAGTAGCCCGCCGATGGTCGTCGGGATGAGGCACACAAGCAAGGCGATCAGGACCGTGGCTGACTGGGCCGCATTGCTGTAGATCGCGAACGGCTGCAACGTCATGATCACGATCACGAAGATGATCGTCAGGCCGGCGAGGAGGATCGTCAGGGCGATCTCGTTGGGGGTCTTCTGGCGCTGGGCGCCCTCGACGAGGGCGATCATGCGATCGAGGAACGTCTCGCCGGGGTCGGAGGTGATCCTGACCCGAATCTGGTCGGACAGGACTTTCGTGCCGCCGGTGACGGCGCTGCGGTCGCCGCCGCTCTCGCGGATGACCGGCGCAGATTCGCCCGTGATGGCGGACTCGTCGACCGAGGCGATGCCCTCGATGATGTCGCCATCGCTGGGGATGATCTCGCCCGCCGAAACGATGACCACGTCGCCGCGGCGCAGCTGCGTCGCCGGCACCTGCTCGAGGCCGGTCTCGGTGACGAGGTTGGCGAGCGTCTCGGTCTTCATCTTGCGCAGCGCATCGGCTTGGGCCTTGCCGCGACCCTCGGCCATGGCCGTGGCGAAGTTGGCGAAGAGCACCGTGAACCAGAGCCAGCCGGCGACGGCGCCGACGAACGCCGTATCGCTGCTCGAGCGGATGAGTCCGGCTATGAAATAGTAGGTGGTGATCGCGCTGCCGACCTCGACCACGAACATGACTGGGTTGCGGGCTACGTCGCGCGGGTCAAGCTTGACGAATGAGCTGCCGATCGCCGGCCAGATGAGGTCGCGCATGGAGGCGGTCTCCCGCCGCAGGGGCTTGTCGTGGGTGTCGTCAGCCATCGCAGTCGCCCGTCATCCGAAGAGCTTGCCGGCGTTCATGAGGAACTGTTCGACGATCGGGCCGAGCGCCAGCGCCGGGAAGAACGTCAGCGCCCCCACGATGAGGATCACGCCCACGAGCAGCACGACGAAGATCACGCCGGTTGTGGGGAACGTACCGGGCGAGGGCGGCACCGACTTCTTGCCGGCCAGCGAGCTGGCCAGGGCCAAGCACGGGATGATGAAGAAGAAGCGCCCCCACATCATGCAGAGGCCGCCGATCGTGCTCCAGAACCGCCCGCTGGCCGTGAGACCGGCAAAGGCGCTGCCGTTGTTGCCGGTCTGTGAGAACGTCCCGTAGAGGATCTCCGAGAGGCCGTGGGGGCCGGGGTTCAGCGCAGCCTCCTTGCCGGCCGGCAGGACGGCCGCCAGCGCGGCGAAGCCCAGGGCGGTCACGCAGTAGTACAGGACCGCAAGGACGGCGAGCTTCATCTCGCGGCCCTCGATCTTCTTGCCCAGGTACTCAGGCGTGCGGCCGACCATGAGGCCGGCGATGAACACCGCGAGAATGGCGTTGATCAGCAGTCCCATGAGGCCGACGCCGACACCGCCAAACACCACTTCCCCGAGGGCCATGTTCAGCATGGCGAAGCCACCCGCGATCGGCGTCAGGCTGTCGTGCGCGGTGTTGACCGCACCGCACGACGTGTCTGTGGTCGTGGTGGCCCAGAGGATCGACGCGGAGATCCCGAAACGGACCTCCTTGCCCTCCATGTTGCCGCCGGACTGGGTCGAGCTGAGCGTCTGATCCGCCCCAAGCTTCGTCAGGATCGGGTTGCCTCGCTGCTCGCTGGCGTACATCACCGCCACGCTCATGAGCAGGATGGCCATGGCCGCCGCGAAGAGCGCCCACCCCTGTCGCTGATTGCCCGCGAAGCGCCCGAACGTGTAGGTGAGCGAGACGGGGATGGCGAGCAGCATCAGGTCCTCGAACAGGTTGCTGAACGGCGTCGGGTTCTCGTAGGGGTGCGCCGAGTTGGCGTTGTAGGAGCCGCCGCCGTTGGTGCCCAGCTCCTTGATGATCTCCTGCGAGGCGAACGGTCCCTGCGCTATGGTCTGCGTGATCCCCTCGACCGTGACGGCGCGCGTCGGGGCGTTGAGGTTCTGCACGACGCCCTGCGATACGAGCACGAGCGTCCCGACGATCGAGATTGGCAGCAGCACGTAGAGGAAGCTGCGCGTGAGGTCGACCCAGAAGTTGCCCAGCTCGCGTCTTGAGTGTCGCGTGAGCCCGCGGATGAACGCTACGGCGACCGCGATGCCGACGGCGGCCGACACGAAGTTCTCGCGCGCCAGCGCGAGCATCTGCGTCAGGTAGCTCACCTGCGTCTCGGGGACGTAGACCTGCCAGTTGGTGTTGGTCGCGAAGCTGACGGCGGTGTTGAAGGCCACCGTGGGGCTCATGTCGGGGACGTGTGCCGGGTTCAGCGGCAAGTGACCCTGGAGCCGGAGTATCAGGTAGATGAAAAGCAGGACCACGAAGTTGAAGACGAGGAGTGACACCGCGTACGCCACCACCCCCATCTCGCGGGTCTCGTCGACGCCACACAGGCGGTAGGTCAGCCTCTCCACGGGACGAACGATGGGGTGGAGGAAGGTGCGTTCGCCGCGGAAGACGTGCGCCATGAAGAGCCCCAGGGGTTTGGCGATCAGTCCGAGCAGGACGACGTAGACGACGATCTGCAGGATCCCCCAACCCATGGCGCTTCCGGCTGCCTAGAACTTCTCTGGTCTCAGAAGGGAGTAGAAGAGGTAGATGATCAGGGCGACTGCAATGATGCCGAGGATGAGGTAGGCGACGTTCACCTTCGTCTACAGGCGAGGAGCCAGCCGAGCGTAGGCGAGAGAGAGGAAGAAGAACGCCATCACCACGGCGACGCAGGCAACATCACCCATCCCCATGCTCCTTCCGCTGTCGGCCTTGTTCTTCCCGAGCATACAACCAGATAACGACTACACAAACCGTAGCCTGTTCGGCCCGGGCCACCGGGCGTCGGCCCGCGTGCGACGCAATTCGGCGGCGCTCCTTTGGGTGCACCGTGATCCGAGCGTAACTGTCCTTGGGCACAGTGATGCCCGCCGTCCTCGGGCGGGAGGACGGCGGGCATCACTCTGACTAAGGCGCGTCAGTGACGGTAGGAGTGCGCAAACCTCGGAGTGCGCACGTACCTGGCGGGCGCAGGCTTCTCGGCCGGACGCTCGTCGGCCAAACGCTCCTGGGCCGGGCGCTTCGCCAGGATGAGACGGGCGACCTCACTCTGCTCCCGCCGATAGCGCTTGATGGCGCGCTCCTCGAAGATGAGCCAGAGAAGGTAGACCAGCGCACCCGCTGCCGCGACGGTCGCTGCGACCGCCACGAACGCAATCAAATCTGCTGCAACTGCCACTTCTGCACCTCCCAACTCCCGCAGCGTACCCCGGCGTATGTTAAGAAGCCGTAAAGACCACGCCGGTCCATGTGAATGTTTCCTAAAGGCCAAGCGAGCGCCCCCGAGGCCGAGAGGTTGGCGGCAGCGGTCGCCGCGGTCTGCCCGCCGGCTCGCGAGTGCCGATTGGGACCTGCAGTCGTCTGCCACTCCGACGCCGCAGGCTTCCTACTCGTGCGTGGTCAGCTTGTATCCGGCAAGCAGGAAAATGGCCATCAGAGCCAGCCACACAAGTGCTTCCAGAGCCACCGTCCACCTCCTTACATGCACAAGCAGGGTACCCAGGGTCCTCTTAAGGCCTCGTGAAGCGAGGGCGTAGAGGCGTGAAGTTTGCGTGAACACCCTGAGCGTCGTTCGCGACCACAGGCGATCGAAGATCAGGGGGTCGAGTCACACACGGTCCGCCCAACCGGAGAGGCACGAGCGCGATCGAGGAAGAGCGCCACGCTCGGTTCCGTCTGCCCCGCGCTGGGCTTGCCGACGGCCTTTAGATCTGCCGACCCTCGTTCCTCTCTGCGCCTCTGTCGGCGCTGCGGGGACCGGCTTTATCTAATCTTTATGCACTTGTGACTACGTTTTACTAATGGTTAACGTCGTTTCGGGAACATGTCGCGCAGTCGGTTCAGTTGATGTCCAGTGCCGGGGGCTGCCGTCGCCGGCCTTGAACGAGTCAGCCATGGAGGTCGGAGCTGATGCCCGATTTCGTTGCAGTACTTATCGCCTTGGCGTGCTTCGCGGTGCTGTTCGTGCTCCTCTACGCCCTGGAGCGCGTGTGATGGCCGCCGCAGACGTCTTCGGATTGGCGATCGCGGTGGCGATCGCCGTGTATCTCCTCTACGCACTCTTCAGAGGGGAGCGATTCTGATGACCCCCGAAGGTATCGGCCAGATCGCCCTCTACGTCGCCCTCCTGATCGCGTTCGCCTATCCACTAGGCCGTTACTACATGGCCTGGGTCTACACGCACGGGCGCGACGATCCTGTGGAGCGGGGCATGTTCCGGCTGTTCGGGCGTGGCAGCGGCAGCGAGCAGGACTGGAAGAGCTATGCCAAGACTGTGCTGATCTTCAGTCTCGTCTTCTCCGGCGTGCTCTATGCGATCATGCGTCTCCAGGCCCGCCTGTTCCTCAACCCGGACCACCTGGCCGCGGTTCCCTGGCACATCTCGCTCAACACAACCGCTAGCTTCATCACGAACACCAATTGGCAGTACTACGCCGGCGAATCGACGATGTCGTACCTGAGCCAGATGGCCGGCCTGGCGGTGCAGAACTTCGTCTCCGCCGCCGTGGGCATGGCGGTGCTGGCGGCCGTCGTGCGCGGCTTCTCGCGCCGCTCGCGGCACGAATTGGGCAACTTCTGGCGCGATCTCTATCGCTCCCTGGTGTACATCCTGCTGCCACTTTCGATCGTCGTCGCGGTGATCCTGATCTCGCAGGGCGTGCCCCAGACGTTCCACGCGCACGCCACGGCGACCACGCTGCAGGGCGCCCATCAGACGATCGCCCGTGGCCCCGTCGCCTCGCAGATCGCCATCAAGCAACTGGGCACCAACGGCGGCGGCTACTACAACTCGAACTCCGCTGTTCCTCTCGAGAATCCGACAGGGCTCTCGAACTTCGCCGAGATGCTCGCGATCCTGCTGATCCCCGCCGCCCAGGTGTTCATGTTCGGGCGCATGGTGCGAGCCCGCCGCCACGCCTGGATGGTTTTCGCGGCGATGTTCGTCATGTTCGTGATCGGTATCGGCGTCAACCTGGCGGCCGAGCAGCACGGTTCGCAGGTGCTGCGCGGCGCAGGCGTGAACATCGCCGCGGGCCAGGGGCAGAGCGGCGGCAACATGGCCGACAAGGAGGTCCGCTTTGGCATCGCCGCCACAACGAACTGGACGGTCGCTACGAGCGACGCCTCGAATGGCTCGGTAAACGGCGGTTTCGATGCCAACACCGCCATTGGCGGCGCCGTGCCCCTCGTCAACCTCTTCGTGGGTGAGGTCATCTTCGGCGGCGTCGGCTCCGGACTGTACGGCATGTTCTTCTACATCGTGATCGCCGTGTTCATCGCCGGCCTGATGGTAGGTCGCACGCCGGAGTGGCTGGGCAAGAAGATCGAGGCGCGTGAGATCAAATACGCCGCTATCGGCGCGCTCTTCGTGCCTACCATGGTGCTCGTCATGACTGCGATCGCCGTGGCCGCGCCGGCGGGGCTCGCCTCGATCTTCAACCCGGGCGCCCACGGCTTCACGGAGGCGCTCTACGCGTACGACTCGCAGGCGAACAACAACGGCAGCGCCTTCGCTGGCTACGGGGCGACCACCTTCTCCGCCACCTTTGGCACGATCGCGCTCTACCTCGGCCGCTTCGCGCCGCTGCTGGCGGCGCTGGCC
The DNA here is from genome assembly GCA_963725665.1 of uncultured Actinomycetes bacterium. Lineage (GTDB taxonomy): Bacteria > Actinomycetota > Thermoleophilia > UBA2241 > UBA2241 > CAVRZA01. The sequence continues at coordinate 574,603 of CAVRZA010000011.1, forward strand.
CTCGGGGGCTCGCTCGCGGGGAAGAAGGTAGCACCCGAGTCCGCGGGGACCTTCCGCACCGACGGCCCTACCTTCGTCGTCCTGCTCGTCGGCGTCATTGCGCTCACCGCCGGTCTGATGATCCTGCCCGCACTGAGCCTCGGGCCAATCGTGGAGTCACTGATGCACTGATGCGTACGCTCCTTCGCACACTCATCGCCGTCGTCGCGCTCACCGCGGTCTTCGGCCTCGCCTACCCTGCGATCATGGTCGGTTTCGCATCGCTCTCGTTCTCGGGCAAGTCACAAGGCAGCCTGATCTACCACAACGGCAGCGTGGTGGGTTCGCGCCTGGCGGCGCAGGAATTCACCGACCCCCGCTACTTTCATGAGCGGCCCTCGGCTACGTCGCCCGCGTACAACGCCGGTGGGACGACCTTCGCCAACCTGGGGCCCACAAACCCCGATCTCACAAAAGCGGTGCGCGAGCAGGCGCAGGCGATCCTCAAGCTCGAGGGTCCCTACAACCCGGGTCTGACGATCGGCGATATCCCCGTCGACGCCGTCACGACCTCCGGCTCCGGCATCGACCCTCATGTCTCACCTGCTTACGCGGAGCTGCAGGCTCCTCGCATCGCCGCTGTGCGGCAACTGCCTCTCGCCACGGTCGAGAGGCTGGTCAAAGACAACACTGACGGTCGCAGCCTAGGCTTCCTCGGTGAGCCTGGTGTGAACGTCCTCGAGCTCAACCTTGCGCTCGACAGGCTAGGAGGCAAGTAGGCATGGCAAGGCGCTCAAGCGTCTTCTCGCGCGAGCTCGCGCTCGCAGCGGTGCGCGATTCCTTCCCCAAGCTCAACCCACGCAACCAGATCAGAAACCCGGTCATGTTCGTGGTCGAGATCGGCAGCGTCATCACAACCGCGATCTTCTTCATCGACCTCGTCCGCGGTCAGACCGGCCAGCTCTGGTTCGTCGGAACTATCTCGGTCTGGCTCTGGCTCACGGTGCTGTTCGCGAACTTCGCGGAGGCGATCGCCGAGGGCCGCGGAAAGGCACAGGCAAATGCCCTGAGGGCGACCAGGACGACCACGATCGCCACCCGGCGGCGCGAGAGCGGTGCCCTCGAGCAGGTCCCCGCGCCGGAGCTCTCGCGTGGGGACGTCGTCATCGTTACGGCGGGCGAGATCATTCCCGCCGACGGCGAAGTGATCGAAGGCATCGGCTCGGTCGACGAGTCGGCGATCACTGGCGAGTCGGCCCCCGTGATCCGCGAAGCCGGCGGCGATCGCTCTGCCGTCACTGGCGGCACCAGGCTCCTCTCAGACCGACTCGTCGTCGAAGTCACCCAGGAGGCGGGCAAGTCGTTCCTCGAGAGGATGATCGCACTGGTCGAGGGCGCGGAGCGGCGAAAGACGCCGAACGAGATCGCGCTGAACATCCTGCTCGCTGGCCTGACGATCACCTTTCTCGTCGCGGTCGTCACCTTGCGGCCCTACGGACTCTATGCGCACACCAGCCTTTCGCAGACGGTGCTGATCGCACTGCTCGTCGCCCTGATCCCGACCACGATCGGTGCCCTGCTCTCAGCGATCGGCATCGCCGGTATGGACCGGCTCGTGCAGCGCAACGTGCTAGCCATGTCAGGGCGCGCAGTCGAGGCGTCGGGCGACGTTGACGTGTTGCTCCTCGACAAGACCGGCACGATCACGCTGGGCAATCGACAGGCGGTCAACTTCATCCCCGCTCCCGGTGTGGACGAGCGGGAGTTCGCCGAGGTCGCGCAGCTGGCGTCGTTGGCCGATGAAACCCCCGAGGGTCGTTCCATCGTCGTTCTCGCAAAGGAACGCTTCAACCTGCGTGAGCGCACCCTGGGGGAAGAGGAAGTCGAGTTCGTGCCGTTCACTGCCGTCACACGTATGAGCGGCGTCAACCTCGAGGGCAGCATGATCCGCAAAGGCGCCGCCGACGCAGTAAGAGGCTTCATCGAGGAACGCGGCGGCACCGCCATCCCCGCCGAAATCCACGCGACCGTACAGAGGGTCGCCGAGGAGGGCGGGACGCCCCTCGTCGTCGCCAAGGACGGCTCCGCACTCGGTGTCATCCAGCTGAAGGACGTCGTCAAGGGTGAGCTGCGTGAGCGCTTCGACGGCATGCGGAAGATGGGCATCCGCACCGTGATGATAACGGGCGACAATCGAGTCACCGCAGCTGTGATCGCCAAGGAGGCCGGTGTCGACGACTTCCTTGCGGAGGCAACGCCGGAGGCAAAACTCGCACTCATCCGCGAGGAGCAGGCGCGCGGCCGTATGGTCGCCATGACCGGTGACGGCACTAACGATGCCCCGGCGCTGGCCCAGGCCGACGTGGGCGTGGCCATGAACGCCGGGACCTCCGCCGCCAAGGAAGCCGGCAACATGGTCGACCTCGACAACAACCCGACGAAGCTGATCGAGATAGTAGAGGTCGGCAAGCAGCTCCTGATCACCCGCGGCGCCTTGACCACGTTCTCGATAGCCAACGACGTGGCCAAGTACTTCGCCATCCTGCCGGCGATGTTCGCCTTCACGTATGCGACGCATCCCGGCGAGCGCGGGCCGCTCAACTCGCTCAATATCATGCACCTGGGAGATCCGAAGAGCGCGATCATCTCCGCGATCATCTTCAACGCCCTGATCATCGTGGCGCTCATCCCCCTCGCCCTCAAAGGCGTCCGCTACCGCGCCATCGGCGCCACTGCGCTGCTGCGGCGCAACCTCCTGATCTACGGGCTCGGCGGCATCGTCTTGCCGTTCGTGGGGATCAAGCTGATCGACCTCGTCGTCCACAACGTGCTTGGAGCTTAGTGCAGCGGTAGCGCGGCCCGTCGAGTGTGTGGCAGGGCAATGGCCGGTCCTCCGTGCGGCAGAGCGAGCAGAGTCCCAGCATCTCTTTTGATGCTGTCGTGGAGCGCATTAAGCGCATCTTTATGCCGGCAGAACTGCCCTTTACGGGTGATTAACGCGGTGCCGGGTAGCTTCTGCGGGCGGGCTGCGTCCTTGGCGGCGCAACCCGCTGTCTCGTGCGCCGTTTTCGCGGGGCGCTGCACCGGACGTCAAGCAGGAGGCGGGCTGTGGCGGTCACAGCTCTCAAGAAGAGCCCAACGAATGAGCGGGTCGGATTCCTCTCGCGCCTCGAACTGTTCAAGGGACTCGACCAGGACGAGCTCGAGCGGATAGCAGCGGCGATCTCGGTGCAGATCGCCGCTGCCGGAGAGGCGGTCCAAGTGGAGAGCGGCATCCCCGGCGACCACCTGTTCGTTGTGCTTGACGGCACCCTCGAGCTCATCCACAAGGGCGCCGTCGTGGCCATCCTCTCCAAAGGGGAGGTGTTCGGACACTCTACCCTGCTCACCGGACTGCCACCCGAGTTCACGACACGTGCGGGAACCCCTTCCACGCTCTGGCGCATCCCGAAAGACATCGCCGTCGACCTCCTGAGTCGGCCTGCAGGGGTGAGGTTCGTCGCCGACACGCTGCGCGAGCAGCTGATCCAAGCGGCGCGATCCACGAACGGGGCTGCCGATCTCGCTGCGCGGCCGGTGGTGTCGCTGGTGCGCGGAGCACCCGTGTTCTGCGAGGCGGACGCGACGATCCGTGAGGCGGCGACGCTCATGAGCGCCAGCAGAGCGAGTGCGCTCTTGGTGCGGACGGTCGGGGGTCTTGGCATCGTCACTGACTCCGACCTGCGCGAGAAGGTCGTGGCCGGCGACGTTCCCCGAGACGCCGCGGTCACTGCCGTCATGACGACCCCGGTGGAGAGCGTCGCTGCCGACCGGCTGGGTCCCGAGGCCGCGGTCCAGATGATGGCCGCCGGCGTCAACCATCTCGTTGTCGAGGACAAGGCCGGCAGGCTCGTCGGCGTCCTGTCGGCCGCGGACCTCGTTTCCCTCGACGCGCGCAGCCCCTTCGCCCTGCGGCGCCGGATTCAGGAGGCACGGAACGAAGACGATCTTGTGGCGGCATCCAGGGATCTACCTGCCCTGTTCGCCGAGCTGCTCGACGCCCGGGTCGATGCCCCTGCTGTGGCTCGGATCCTGACCGTGCTCTGCGATGCCATGACAGTGCGTCTGCTGGAGCTCTTCTTCGACCGGCATGGCCAGCCACCAGTCGGCTACGCCTGGCTTTTGTTCGGCAGCAGCGCCCGGAACGAGCTCACTCTGGCCTCCGACCAGGACAACGGCATCGCCTACGAGGACGGCGACGACCCCCGCGTCGAGGACTACTTCCGCGAGCTGGCCGAGGACGTCAACGACGGGCTGGTCCGCAGCGGCTTCGCCGCCGACCCCCACGGCACGGTGGCGCAGAACTGGCAGTGGCGCCTGCCCCTCTCGCTGTGGCGCTCCGTCTTCGCCCGCTCGCTCGAGGACAGGGACGTCAATCGCCTCGCCCGTGCCAGCGTCGCCTTCGACTTCCGGCAGCTGGCCGGGGACTTGGCGGTGGCCGGGCCACTGACCGAGATCATGCGCGAGGCGCCCGGCCACCGCCGCTTCATGAGCGGTCTCGCCCAGCTCGCGACGCGCAACCCCCTGCCGTTGTCTGGCCTGCGCCAGCGGGTGGCGGGTCGGCTCGACGTGAAACGGGAGTGCCTGCGGCCGATTCAGAACTTCGCCCGCTACCAGGCCCTGCTGGCGGGCATCAGCGCGCACTCCACCCTAGATCGACTCGCGGGGGTGCGCGAGGCGGGCCTGCTGGACCGTGAGAGCGAGCAGTCGCTGAGCGACGCCTTCACGATCCTGCTGGGCCTGCAGCTGCGACATCACGGCGACGCCCTGGGCGAGGGGCGCCCCCTCGACAACGAGCTCTACGTGGAGAGCCTTCGCCCGCTCACACGGGCCAGCCTCCAGGAGGCGCTGCGCGTGGTGGCGGCCACACAGCGGCGCTTCCCGCGGCTGCCGGCCCTGGGCTGAGTCGTGCCGCAACAGATGGTCATGGCAGAGGCGCTGTTGTCCCACCTCTGGGGCGACTCTCAGCGCTCGCGGGTCCTATTCCACACTCCCTTTGCGGCGCTCTGGGCGCTCAGACCGCGTCATGATCGCGCCGACCGGGCTCACAAGACGATACTGTGAGGATGCGTCAGAGCGACTTCGTCGATGGGGTGTGGGCGGACGGGCCCGCCGAGCCGTGAGGTTCGGCGGGCCCGTCCGCGAACAGCTGGCGGCACGTGTTGTGTGAGGAACATCGCCAGCGGGGTGCTACCATATACAGGGGGGAATAGAGGACGGTCTCTGTCAGCACGGGTCCGTTGTGCCGGGAGGCGCGGCCAACCGATGCACGCACCACCCTACGGCTGCGCGTGCGGGATGCCGGTTTAGGCCGGCGCGGAGGGGGCAGTGAGCGGAATCCCCGAACGTCCGACTCGCATCCTTGTCGTCGACGACGAGGAGCAGATACGGCGCGCCGTTGGCTCGATTCTCCGTGCCAGAGGCTATGCACTTGACCTTGCGGCGACTGCCCACGAGGCGCTGCTCACCGCCATCGACCATCCGCCCGATCTCGTCGTGCTCGACCTCGCGCTGCCCGATCGCAGCGGCATCGAGGTCTGTCGTGAGTTGCGCTCGTGGACGAGTGTCCCAATCCTCGTTCTGTCGGTGCGCTCTGCTGAGCACGACAAGATCCAGGCCCTGGACGAGGGGGCCGACGACTACCTGACGAAGCCCTTCTCGGCGGGAGAACTGTTGGCGCGCGTGCGCGCCCTCCTGCGACGGGCGGCGTCACGGACGATACCGCCGCCCGTGGTGGAGGTGGGCGATCTCGTGGTCGACATCGCGCGGCGGCGCGTGACTCTCGCGGGCGACGATGTATCCCTCACGCCGACCGAGTTCGACATCCTCGCCTATCTGGCCCGCAACGCCGATCTCGTCGTGACGCAGCGTCAGATTCTCGAGGAGGTATGGGGACCTGAGTGGGCCGAAGACGCGCAGACGTTGCGCGTGCACGTCAGCCACCTACGCAGGAAGATCGAGCCGACGCCAAGCGGCCGTCGCTACATCATCACGGAGCCGCGCATAGGCTTTAGGTTCTCGACCGCTGAGGACTCTACTTGACCCGTGACCGTATCGGCAGCGAGACGGTGAAGCGGGCCCCTGTGGCCTGTGCCGGCTCCACCCAGACCTCGCCGCCGTGCGCTTTGACGATCTCACGAGTGATAGCGAGGCCGAGGCCGGTACCGGAGGGGGCTTTCGTCCCGGCGCGCTGCCCCCGGTAGAATTTCTCGAAGATCCGCTCCCGCTCCTCCTCGCCGACGCCGGGCCCCTCGTCCTCGACCCACATCTCCACTGAGCCCACACCAGCTCTCGCGCCCACTCGCACGGGCGACGACTCGCCCCCGTAGATGATGGCATTCTCGATGAGGTTCTGGAGGACGCGCGCCCATTGCACGAAGTCGACCTCGATGAGAGGCAGGTCATCGGGCAGCGAGACCTCCACGCGAGCGCGCTGGTGGGCCGGAAGGGCGTCCGTGCTGGCGGAGACGATGTCGGAGAGCTCGTAGAGGTCCAGTGACGGTTCCCACGAGCGGGCCTCGAGCCGTGAGAGATCGAGCAGTGAGTTGATGCTGTTGTTCAGACGGGCGATGTCGTCGACGATGCCGCGCAGTTCGTCGTGGACGAGGCGCTCGTCCCAGGCGACATCGCTCTCGAGGAGGTTGCTGACAGTTGCAGTGAGGGCCGCCAGCGGCGTCTTGAGCTCGTGCGACACAGAAGAGAGCAGACTCGATTTGAGTCGATCCGCCTCCCGCAGCGCCTCGGCGCGGGTCGCCTTGGCCTGAAGGTTCTGGCGCTCGAGAAAGACGCCGATCAGGTTGGCAAGCGATGCCATGAGCCGCGCCTCGGCAGCGTCATACGGGTGCCCGTTGGGCCGGCCGCGCACGGCGAGCACACCCGTGACGCCCGCGCCCGAGTGGAGCGGGATGAAGGTGCCATTGATGCCTACGAAGGCCTCAGCTGCCGGTTCCCGTAAGAAGGAGGCTCCTTGGAGTTGCTCCTGTCGATGGCTCGCTGGAAAGCCGAGCGTGCAGTCGTGGCTGTAGGCCCACTGAGCTCCGTCCACAGTGTCTCGGTCGGGCGGCCCGGAAGGTAGCGAGGCGCAGAAGGACAGCAACCCGCTATCGCTGCCTATGAAGAGCGCCGCCGAGGATGCGCCCACGACATCGATGATCTCTTCGAGGACGGTGTAGGCCATCGTCTCGGTGGACGTTTCCGAGACCAAGCGGGCGCTCAACCTGTTGAGCACTGCAGTCTCATGCTCTCGTGCGTGGGCTCGCTCCTCGCGGTTCCGCATGCGACCTGTTTGCACCCCCATGGCCAGACCCACGGCGAGGAAGGCCAGCAGCGACAGGTAATCCTGGGGATCCCTCACCACGAGGGTGTGGTAAGGAGGGAGAAAGAAGAAGTCCCAGGCGAGGAAGGCGAGGATTGCGGCGACCACCGCCGGCCCCGTGCCGCTCGCCCCCGCGACCAGGACGACTATGAGAAGGTAGAGGAGCGCCCACTGCCCCTTGGCGAAGTGGTCGCGGCCAGGGAGAAAGATGGCCGTCGACACTGCGATTGCCAGGACGGCGAGCACGTAGCCGTGACGGGCGAGTCGCCTCTGCAGGTCTTTGACCGTGACCCTCATGCCAAACACACTCTATCGCTGACGGAGGCCCCGGTGGACCTGGCAGACAGTGCCGACGGGGAGCCAGCACACGCGGCTGCAGCGCGTGTGTGCTTGGATTTCAGGAGCGAAGCTCAGAAAGGAAGCCCTTGAAGGGCGAGCTTCCCGGGCTCAGCGCGCGCGATAGGCCGTCACGGCGGTGCGCCGCTCGGGCGAGCGGCTGAGCTTGCCGCGGACGACTTCGGCTGGCTTGCGTCCGAGCCGGTGAACGCTGACCCTCGCGCGCTGACGAAGAGGTCGGACAGTGGACTTCTCGAGGAGGACCATGGCCGCATACGTGAGTCCCAGCACCCACGCTGTCGCGGCCGCAAACAGAAGCACGTCGATGATAAGCTTCACGTCCAACCTTCAGTCCCCAAGCCAAGTAGGCGATTCGTAATTAGGCTACCCGTGGGTGTGTTAAGGACGTGTGAAGCGAACGCACCAGAACATAAAGGTTCTGTTAAGACGCAGCGCCCGTCCGGGCCCCACGATGTCCGGCAAGTAGTAGCGCGTTAGGCGTCGCTGGCCCCGCGCGACGATCGGCCGGGCCTCCGCGCCTCGCGCATCATTCAGGCGGCGCGCCGGCGGCCTTGTTGATCCGGTCCGGTGTCCGGTCGCGGGACGATGCCGCCCACGCGCTGCCTGTAGTCGCGATAGTCGTCGCCGAAGACGGCTTCAAGGTGCGCCTCTTCCCTCGGTATCAGGAGTCGGTACAGGCCGTACGCGACGAACGGGATACTCAGGCCGGGCCACGAAGCGACGACGATGACGACCGCCGGGCAGACCAAGAAGATGTAGGCCGCGTAGATGGGGTGGCGTATGTGCCGGAAGGGGCCGTCGGTGACGAGTCGTCCAGTGGCCCCCGCCTCGCGCACCGCCGTGATGGCGCGCACGTAGAGGAGGCCGGCTGCGACGAGCAGGATGACGCTCACGAGGCGCAGCGCGCCGTTGTGCAGCGCCGCGATGCGGAGCCCCGGAGCGGCGCGGTCGACGGCCACCACCAGCACGATGTAGGCCAGTGCAAGCGTGACCAAGAGCGGGCCCACGCCCATGGTCGAGCGCGAAGGGTTGAAGTAGACGCGTCGAGCCATGACGAGCGCTTGATTCCCGCAGCGCGGTCTAGGCAACGCGCCGGGCGTTTGCGCGGCGGTCGTCGTGATCGACGACCGCCGCATCCCTCGGTGTCAGTTCGGAGCTCGTCGCGCCGACTGACCGGTCGGCGCGACCGAGCCGGAGACTCCCTAACGCACCACCCTGGGCCGCGACACGCGCCGGATGCCCCGCTGCGCGGCGCGCCGAGCGCCGCCGTTCCACACCAGCTTGCCGGGCCTGCGCGGCACGTCGTCGGAGTGGGGGATGTCGCGCTTCGTGTAGTCGAAGCCCGTCAGGTCTTCGCGCTCGAGCGTCGTGCCGATGAGACGCTCGATCGCCTTGAGCTCGTGTACCTCATCGACGGTAAGGAAGCTGACGGCGGTGCCGCTGGCGCCGGCGCGGGCAGTGCGCCCGATGCGATGCACATAGTCCTCGGGGTTGGCCGGGATGTCGAAGTTGACCACGTGGCTGATGCCCTCGACGTCGATGCCGCGTGCCACGACGTCGGTGGCCACGAGGGCCCGGTAACGGCCGCTCTTGAAGCCGTCGAGCGCCTTCTCTCTCTGCTCCTGGGTGCGGTTGCCGTGGATGGCAGTCCCCATGATGCCCTTGCGCGTGAGGGCGTGCGAGAGGCGCTCGGCACGGAACTTGGTGCGCGTGAAGATGAGCGCGCGCTCGGGTTTGTGGTGCTTGAGGAACTCGATCAGCAGGTCGGTCTTCTGTCCCGCGTCCACGGGGTAGACCACCTGCTCCACGTTCTCGACCGGCGTGGCGCGTTCACCCACCTGTACGTGGACCGGCCGGTCGAGTGTGTCGCCGATCACGTCGAGGACGGCGCGCGACACTGTGGCCGAGAACAGAAGGTTCTGACGCTTCGCCGGCAGGGCGCGCACGATCCGCCGCACGTCGGGCCAGAAGCCCATGTCGAGCATGCGGTCGGCCTCGTCGAGGACGAGGATCTGCACGCCCGAGAGCTCGATGTCGTGGTGCTGCAGCAGGTCGAGCAGGCGTCCGGGCGTCGCCACCAGCACGTCGACGCCGCGGCGTGCCTTCTGGGCCTGCGGCCCGTAGGGCACGCCGCCGTAGACGGCCAGCACGCGGTGGCCGGTGCTCTGTGCGGCCTCGTAGGCCACCTCTTCGATCTGGGCGGCGAGCTCGCGGGTCGGGGTGACGATGAGGGCGCGCGGTGGCGACGCTTGGGCGGCGTCGCCGTAGGCGGCACGCGCCGGGGCGTCGCCGGAGGTGCTGCCCCGCGCGGAGCCGTTGCCACTGCCGTTGTTGCCACTGCCGTTGCCGTTGCCGCGGGGCGCGGGCTGCAGGGTTACGTCGCTGTTCGGTGCGGTCGCGTCGACCGAAGGACGGCCGCGGCGGCCGCGCCGCCTGCGTCGGCGGCCGCCCGCGGTGCGGGCGTCGCCGCCGGGAGTGCTCCCGGAGCCGTCACCGGCGGCCGCGCGATCTCCGTCGCGGCCGCCGTTGGTCCTCGTATCTGGGCGCGGCGGCACGGTTCCTTCACCCAGCCGCTGCAGGAGCGGCAGGATGAAGGCAGCGGTCTTGCCGGTGCCCGTCTGGGCGCAGCCGACGACGTCGCGGCCGGCGAGGACGAGCGGGATCGCGTCGCGCTGGATGGGAGTGGGCTCGTCGTAGCCGAGGTCGCGGACTGCGTCGAGCAAGCGGGCGTTCAGCCCAAGGTCGTCGAAGGGCATGAAAAAACGGCCTTCCTTTCGCGAGAAGGCCGCCGGTTACAATCGAGCTTCTCTGTCAGTTTGGGTTCTTCTGTGGGGAGGAGCCCCGTCGCGCCCTATGGGCGACGGAAGGACACTGAACCGGCTCCCCGATACTTACGATGGCAACAATAGCAAGTCTTGCCGGCGCTTACAAGGACGAAACCCCAGCACAGCAGGAATGAGAAGGTCGAACGTGCCGGCCACGGTCGTGCCGGAGACCGTCGCGGGTGGCGGATGTCGTCCCCGTCAAGCCCCGCCGACCGGCGGGTCAAGAGCTGTTTCAGGTACCTCCGCCGGGAATCACGCCGGAGCGCGATGCCATGATCCACAGCGTCAGGCTGATGGCCGCCAGCGTGACCCCAAAGACGATCGTGTCCCAGCGCGTGCGGCCGCGGTAGGCGGCGTACGCCGCGTAGAGGCCCAGCGCGAGCGCACCGAGGTCGGCGCACAGCACCAGGTAGCGGCCGGTCGTGCCGGCCATGAGCAACGGGCCGGCCAGGAAGCCCAGGACGCCGAGGACGGCACAGGCTGGGCCACCGACGGTCTCGAGCAGAGTGTCGTCCACGCGTTCCACACTGCGAGTAGTCGACCGACATGTGTCTCCGCTTGAACTAACGGGATGAACCGAGGCCGGGCGCCGGCCAAGAGCCCGCCGGCTGGTCGCCTGTTGGTCGTGCCGCTATCCCGCGCTCGCGGGAGCGGTCGTCGCTGTGGCCAGGCGCTACTGCTCGGGATACGCTGAAAGAGTCCCCGACGGGAGGTGTCGGTGTCGCAGGAGTTCTGGTCGCACTGGGCGTGGCCGGCGGCGACGGCCGTGCTCGGGTTCGTCTTCTTCGCACTGGTGTTCCGCCAGTACCTCCAGCGTCGCCGTCCTCACCAGCTGGCCTGGTCGGTCGGCCTCCTCTTCTATGCCATCGCCGCAGTGATGGAGGCGTGGTCGGAGTACACCGGTTCCTGGAACCCGACGGTGTATCGCATCTACATCGTCCTCGCCGCCTCGCTCGTCGGCTTCCTCGGCCTGGGCTCGCTCTACCTTCTCGCGCGGCGACGCCTGTGGGGCGACCTCTACCTGGTCTTCCTTCTCGTGTGCCTGGCGGTCTTCTTCTACGGGACGTTCACGACGCCGCTGGAGACCGACAAGCTCGTGCCGGGCATCACGGTCGGCGGCCAGGCGCTCGGTCCGAGCCTCTCGTTCCCGCGCGTGATGTCGCTGCCGTTCAACATCACCGGCTCGATCCTGCTCATCGGCGGCGCCGTCATCTCGGTCTGGCGCTTCGCCAAGAAGCGCGAGTTCGCCTACCGCATGTGGGCCAACGTGCTCATCGCCGCTCGGGGCGGTGCTCATCGCGGCCGTCGGCTCTCGCGCGCGCCTCGGCGACACGACCGGGCTGTATCCCGGCGGAGATGGTCGCCTCGGCGATGATGATGGCCGGCTTCCTCATGGCGGGGACGCTGAAGAAGGGGGCGCGGGCGCGCCGCGCCGCCGGCGCGACCGAAGGCTAGCGGCGCGGCGCGCCCGCGCCGCCGGGGCCCGCTGTACGCTGGCGCGCGTCTGAGCGGGCGGCGTCATCGGCCTCAGGTGGCGCGCCGTAGCCTCCGCCACCCGGTGTCTCGACGACGAAGACGTCTCCGGCATCCATCGCGACCTGCGCTACTCCGCCGAGCTCGACGATCGTGCCGTCACTACGCTCGATGTGGTTGCGCCCGGGGGCGCCTGGGGCGCCGCCGGCGAGCCCGAAGGGCGCCACCCGGCGGCGCCCCGAGACGATGGCCGCCGTCATGGGCTCGAGGAAGCGCAAGCGGCGCCGGACGCCGTCGCCACCGCGACGGCGTCCGGCGCCGCCGCTCCCCCGCCTGATGGCGAACTCCTCGAGCAGCACCGGGAAGCGCCACTCGAGCACCTCGGGATCGGTGAGGCGGGAGTTCGTCATGTGCGTGTGCACGGCGCTGCAACCGTCGAAGTCGGGGCCGGCTCCGGCACCGCCGCAGAGCGTCTCGTAGTACTGGCGGTCCTGGTCGCCGAAGGTCAGGTTGTTCATCGTACCTTGGGAAGCGGCCATGACGCCTAGGGCGCCGTAGAGAGCGTCGGCGATCACCTGCGAGGTCTCGACGTTGCCGGCCACGACGGCCGCCGGGGGGCGGGGGTCGAGCAGGCTGCCCGGCGGCACGACGATCTCCAGCGGCTCGAGGCAGCCGGCGTTGAGCGGGATATCGCGCTCGACAAGGGTGCGGAAGACGTAGAGGACGACCGCTTTCGCCACCGCGAGCGGAGCGTTGAAGTTGTCGGTACGCTGCGGCGCTGTACCGTTGAAGTCGATGCGGGCGCTGCGCCGCGTGCGATCGACGGCGACGCTCACGGCGATCTCGTCGCCGTCGTCGAGCGGGCACGAGAACGATCCCGCGAAGCCTTCGCCAAGTGCGTCGAGGACGCCGCGCACGGCCTCCTCGGCGTTGCGCTGCACGTGGCCCATGTAGGCACGCACGACCGCGAGGCCGTACTCGTCGACCACGCGCTGAAGCTCTTCGGCGCCCTTGGCGTTTGCCGCCACTTGCGCGACCAGGTCGGCGAGGTTCTGGCGCGGCGCGCGTGCCGGGTAGCGGCCGGCCGTGAGCAGGGCGAGCAGCTCGTCCTCGCACAGGTGCCCGTCCGCGAGAAGCTGAAAGTCCTCGATGAGCACGCCCTCCTCGTCGATGCTGCGGCTGTCGGGCGGCACCGACCCCGGCGTGATCCCCCCGACGTCGGCGTGATGGCCACGTGAGGCGACGAAGAACAGGGGCGTCGCCTGCCCGAGGAAGACCGGCGTGACGACGGTCAGGTCGGGCAGATGCGTGCCGCCGTGGTAGGGCGAGTTCATGAGGAAAGCGTCACCGGGGTGCATCGCCCCGGCTCGGTCTCGGATCAGCGTGGCCACGCTCTCGCCCATCGAACCGAGATGGACCGGGATGTGCGGCGCGTTGGCGACGAGCCCGCCCTCGCCGTCGAACACGGCGCAGGAGAAATCGAGGCGCTCCTTGATGTTCACCGACGAGGCCGTGTTGGCCAGCGTCGCTCCCATCTGCTCGGCGATCGACATGAAGCGGTTGTTGAAGACCTCGAGGAGGACGGGGTCAGCGGCAGTGTCCGTCTCGACGCGTCGGCGTGGCTCCGCGCGCGAGAGCACGAGCGAGCCGTCGCCTATGAGCTCGGCCCGCCAACCCGGCTCGACGACGTCGGTGCCGGTCGCCTCGACGATGACCGCCGGGCCGGTGATGGCGTCACCGGGGCGCAGGTTGTCGCGCCCGTAGAGCGGCGTCTCGCGCCAGGCGCCCCCGGTGTAGACGCGCACGGTAGTCGGCGGGGCGAGAGGAGCCTCACGGGTGGGGGGCGGGGCGGCGGCGGGCGGCTCGCCGCCCGCCGCCGCCCCGCCCCCCACCGCCTCGACCTGCAGCGTCTCGACGACGAGCCGCTTGCCCTCCATGACGAAGCCGTAGTGCTCGCGGTGCAGGCTCTCGAAGGCCTGCCGCAGGTCGGTTCCCCCCTCCCATGGCATCTCGAGCGCGACGTCGGTGCCCTCGTACTTCAGGTAGGCGCGCCGCTCGATACGAGCGGCGCGCTCGCGCATACTCCTGGCGTTCGAGCTCTGCCAGCGCCTCGTCGGACAGCCGCGCGAAGCGGTCCTCGATCTCACTGAGCTGCCTCGTGAGTGTGTGCGGGTCGTCGTCATCGAGCGCCAGCTCGACCGTGACCTCACGCAGTACGCGCGGCTCTGCGAGCCCCATGCCGTAGGCCGAGAGGACGCCGGCCAACGGGTGGATCACGACGAGGCTCATGCCGAGCGCGTCGGCGACCAGGCAGGCGTGCTGGCCGCCGGCGCCGCCGAAGCAGCACAGCGTGTAGGTCGTGACGTCGTAGCCGCGCTCGGTCGAGATGCGCCGGATGGCGCGCGCCATCGCGTCGACGGCCACGCGCACGAAACCCTCGGCGACTTGCTCGGGGCTGCGCTCGCCGCCGACGTCGGCGGCGAGCGCAGCCAGCCGTGCACGTGAGGCTTCGGGGTCGATGGGCTCATCGCCACCGGGACCGAAGACGCGCGGGAAGAAGTCGGGCTGGATCTTGCCCAGCACGACGTTGCAGTCCGTGACCGTCGCCGGTCCGCCGCGCCGGTAGCAGGCCGGCCCGGGGTCGGCGCCGGCCGACCGCGGACCCACGCGAAACCGCCCGCCCTCGAACGAACACACGGAGCCGCCGCCGGCGGCGACGGTGTGGATGCGCAGCATCGGCGCCCGCAGGCGCACCCCTCCGACCACCGACTCGAAGGTGCGCTCGAAGGGCGCCGCTGTACTGCGCCACGTCGGTCGAGGTGCCGCCCATGTCGAAGGTGACGATGCGCTTGAAGCCGGCCGCCTCCGCGGTACGCACCGCGCCGACGATGCCGCCGGCCGGCCCCGAGAGGATGGCGTCCTTGCCGCGGAAGAGGCGCGCGGCGACGAGCCCGCCGTTCGACTGCATGAGCTGCAGGGGCGCAGCGCCGAGGTCGCCACGCAGGCTCGCCAGGTAGCGGCGCAGCACCGGCGAGAGGTAGGCGTCGACGACGGTCGTCTCGCCGCGCGCCACGAGCTTCACCAACGGGCTGACCTCGTGCGAGGCCGACACCTGCGCAAACCCCAGCGAACGCGCCAGCTCGGCGACCCGCGCCTCGTGCTCTGGGTAGCGGTAGCCGTGCGCGAAGGCGATGGCCACGGCGGAAAGGCCGGCGCGACGCGCGCTCTCGAGCGCGCGTCGCGCCGACCCCAGATCGAGTGGCACGACGACCCGTCCCTGGGCGTCCACGCGCTCTGTGACCTCCTCCACGCGGGCGTACAACACGTCGGGCAGCACGATGGCGCGCGCGAAGATGTCGGGCCGGTTCTGGTAGCCGATGCGCAGCAGGTCGGCGAAGCCCTTGGTGATGAGCAGCAGCGTGGGCTCGCCGTTGCGCTCGAGGAGGGCGTTGGTCGCCACCGTGGTACCCATGCGCACGTCCTCGATGCTCCCTTCGGCGAGCGGCGACCCCGGCGCCAGGCCGAGCACGTCGCGGATACCCTGTACGGCGGCATCGCGGTAGCGCGTGGGATCCTCCGACAGCAGCTTGTGGGTGACCAGACCGCCGTCGGGACGGCGCGCCACGACGTCGGTGAAGGTGCCGCCGCGGTCGATCCAGAACTGCCAGCCGGCGCTCACGCCGGCTCGAGCGTGCGTTCGTAGAAGATCCAGCGCTGGTCGACGTGCATGCCGGCGCGCTCGTAGAGGCGGCCGGCGCCCGACTCGTTCTCGGAGTCGACGCCCAGGCCGACGGTCGGCCGACCGCGAGCGTAGAGGGCGGCGAAAGCGTGCGTGAGGAGGGCGAGGCCGAGGCCGCGGCCCCGCCAGGGGGCGCGCACGCCGAGGCCCTGGACCCAGCCGATGTCGCCGAAGTCGTAAGCCGCGACGACCCCGGCCACATCCCCGCCGTCCCAGGCGACCAGCCAAAGCGCGGGGTCGAAATCGGGGCGCTTCAGGAGACGCTGCTCCCAGTCCTCGTGTGCCTGCCGCCGCGCGCGGAACTCGTCGGCGAAGGCCTCATCGAGGGCGGTGTGCACGGCGCGCGCATCGGTCGACGGCTCGAAGACGCGCAGCTCGAGATGAGCGGGGAGGGGCGCGGGATCCACCGGGCCGGCGAGATCGATGCTCATGCGGAAGAAGGCGCGCGCCGGCGCGAATCCCGCGTCCGTGAGCAGCACGCGCTTCCACTCGTTGACGGCGGCGCAGAAGACGCCCAAGTGCATGCGCGCGTCGGGCGTCGCGCCGACGACATGCTCGGCGGCGCGCCGCCCGACGCGCCCGACAAGCTCACGCCCCAGGTCCCCGCGGCGGTGCGCGGGATGCACGAGTACGTCGGCCTCGATGTCGACGTTGGGCGTGCGCTCCTCGACCCAGGCGTAGGCCACGATCTGCTCATCGCGATCGACGGCGAGCCAGGCGTCGCGCTGCAGATCGAAGCTGCGTTGTCCCCACTGCGTGGCCAGGTCCTCGATCGTCGAGTCGGGCTCGCCGTGCTCGTCGACGTCGCAGGCCACCTGCAGCTCCAGGACGGCGTTGATGTCGTCGTCGGTCGGTGGGCGGATCTGGTAGCCCTGGCCGGTCACGCTGTTTCGGTGGCGCCGGGGATCGCGGGACGCGTCTCGGGCGGCGCGCCGGCGAGCACGTCGCGGGCCGCCCGATGTCCGGCCTCGAGGGCGGTCGGCACGCCGCCGCGGAAGAGCGCCGAGAGCGCCTGGTGGCCGGCCATGTAGAGGCCGGCTACGGGGGTGAGCACCAGCTCGCGCGGCCGCCAGTCGCCCTCCGTTGCCGCCCACGACCAGCCGGCCACGGCGCCCTCGGCGCGGCCGCCCCGTTCTTCGAAGGTGAGCGGGGTGGCGACGTCGACGACTCGGACGGCGTCCGTCAGGCCGGGGACGAGACGCTCGACCTCGTCGGCGAGTGCCTCGCCGAGTCGCCGCTTGTAGGCGGCGTACTCGGGGACGCGCTTGCGCACAGCCGGACGGTACCTAGCGAAGTGGGCGTGGTCGGCCTTTGTGCGGATGACCAAGACTGCGCCGTCGCGTGGGGCGAGATGTGCGTCGTCGCGGCTCCAGAGCGCGACCTCGAGCTCCTGGCGGGCGAGGAGGGCCGGGTCGACTGGACCGGGCGCGGCCCAGTCGACCCGGCCCTCCTCGCCGAGCTCTACCCGAGGGCTGCGGTAGATGATCCTGGCACCGTCGTCGAAAGCCGACAGGTCGCAGCGCGAGGCGTCGAGGCCCAACGCGACCTGCAGGTTCGAGGCCGTCTGGCGCGCCGCCGCCACGGCGGCGCGCCACTCGTCGGGGATCTCACGCGCGTCGAGCAGGCGCAGGACGGTCGTCTTGTAGTCGGCGTCCGAGACGACGGCCTTGGCGTCGACTACGGTGCCGTCGTCGAGCTCGACTCCCCGTGCGCGGCCGCGCGTGACGCGGATGGCGGCGACGCGACTGCGTAGCCGCACCTCGGCTCCCGCGCCGCGCGCGGCCGTCCCCAGCCGCTCGCAGAACGCTCCCATACCGCCGGCCGGGTACCAGATGCCGACCTTGCCCATGAGGCGCCACATTGCGGCCAAGAGCGGCAGGCCGAACGAGGGAGGTTCCGTTCCCATGGAACCGAGGATGCGTTGCAGCCGCCGGTCGCCGACTGTCCCCGCGAGATACTCGGCGACGAACACGCGCTGCGCCTGTTCGAGGAGCGCTGCGCCGTGCGGCTGGTCGGGCGACCGGAGTGCCTGAGCAAGTTCGTCCAGGCGGGCAAAGAACGCCCCGATTCCGCGCGCGTCCGCGGGAAAGCACCGGGTGAGCTCGTCGACCGGCCTTGAGTGCGGCAGCGATAGCGGCGCCTCAACGCCGTAGGCTCGCACGCTGTATGCGACGCGTCTGAAACGGAGTCCTTCGCCGAATCCCCCTTCCCCCCCAAGTCGCTCGATACGCCGGCGCACGTAACGTGGCGAGCTGAAACCGAGCGGTCCTGTCGGAAAAGTGAATCCCCCTCGCCGGTAGCAGGATGCCGTGCCGCCGACGTGCGGCTCGCCGTCGAGCACGAGCACCGACAGCCCGGCGAGGCCGAGTTCGGCGGCGGCGCACAAGCCGCCGACGCCGGCGCCCACGATGACCACATCCCGGCGCTCTGAAGCCTTGGGGCCTGCCGGTCGGGGAGCGCTCACGGCGACTCGCGGATCTCCGTCTCCATGAACAGCGTGGACTGCGCGACACGCATGCCCGCGCGCTGGTATAGGGCGAGCGCCCCGGTCTCGTTCTCGCTGTCGACGCCCAGAACGACCTTCGTCTGACCGCGCGCCTCGAACCGCGCGAAAGACTCCAGCAACAGCGCCAGGCCGAGCCCACGTCCGCGCCACGGCTTGCGCACAGCGAGATCGTCCACGTAGCCGCGGTCGGGATTGTCGAGCGCGACGCAGGTCCCCGCCACCTCGGCACCATCCCAGGCTACGAGCCAAAGCCTGGTGTCGAGGCCCGTGTAAGCGAACTGATGGCGCTCCCACTCGTCGAGCCTCATGGGAGCGAAGCGGAAGTGCTCGGCGAACGCCTCCTCAAGCGCCTGGTGCACGGCCGATTCGTCGCGCCCGCGTCGGAACTCGCGCACCTCGATGCCGCCGGGCCAGACGGGTCGGGCAAACCCCTCGCGCAGGTCGATGCGCATTCGGTAGAAGCGTCGCGTCTCGGCCAAGCCGTGTCTCGCGAGAAGGTCGAGCTTCTCACCGTGCCCCTCCGCGGCGGGGATGCCCAGAAGGACGCGCGCGCCGCCGGCTGCGGCCCGATGCTCCCGCGACCTCGCCACGATGTGGGCCAGCAGGTGAGCGCTCAGGGCCTCCCGGTGGGGATCCTCGGGGTCGACGTTGAAGTCGCCGTAGAGCTCGACGTGCGGTCTCTCGTACCAGACCCAGGCATAGCCGGCCGCTCGATCCCCCGGGGACTCGATGAGCCAGGCGTCGCGCTCGAGGTAGAAGCGCGGCAATTGATAGTCGGCGAGAAGTTCATCCTCGGTGACGTCGGACTCGCCGATGAGCGCTATCTCCTCGGCGCGGATCATCTTCACGATGGCGGCGATGTCGCCGCGCTGCGGCCTCCGGCAGCGGTAGCCGTCGGGGAGCGGCGCGGCGGAGAGCTGGGGGTGTGTGGGCTCTGAGGGGGCGTCCATCGGTCAGGCCGTGTGCTTGAAGTTGATGACGTCGCCGTCCTGCACGACGTAGTCCTTGCCCTCGACGCGCAGCACTCCCCGATCGCGGGCGGCGTGGAACGAGCCGGCCTCGAGCAAAGCTTCGAGGGGCACCACCTCGGCGCGCACGAAGCGGTTCATGATGTCGGTGTGGATGCGTCCCGCCGCCTGGCGCGCGTTCCAGCCCCGTGGGAGCTGCCAGGCGCGCGACTCTGACGACTTGTGGTCGCCGGTGAAGAAGGTGATGTAGCCGAGCACGCGGTAGGCGGCGGCGATGACGTGGTCGAGCCCCGGCGCGACGTCGCCCAGGTCGGCGCGGAACTCCGCCGCCTCGTCGGGTTCGAGCTCGGCCAGCTCGGCCTCGAGCTTGGCCGAGACGGCGACGACCTCGTCGCCCCGCGCGTGCGCCCAGGCGACGAGGTCGTCGCCAGGCACGCCGCCCCCGTCGCCGGTGTTGAGCACGAAGAGCACCGGCCGCTCGGTGAGCAGCGCCAGCTCACGGATGAGGGACTCTTCGTCGGGAGTGATCTCGACCGAGCGCGCCCGGTGTCCGTCTCGCAGCGCTGCGGCCAGCTTCTCGAGCGTGGTGAGTTCCTTCTGCGCCGCCTTGTCGCCGGCCTTCGCCGCTTTGCCGGTCTTCTGCATGCGCCGCTCCACGAGCTCGAGGTCGGAGAGGATGAGCTCGGTCTCGACGTCGTCGGCGTCGGCGATGGGGTCGAGCGCCGGGCGCACGTGCGGCACGTCGGGATCCTCGAAGGCGCGCAGCACGTGGGCCACCGCGTCGACGCCGCGGATGTCGGCGAGAAAGCGCAGGCCGAGGCCCTCGCCGGGCGAGCCGCCGCCCATCCCGGGGATGTCGACGACCTCGATCGTGGCGTTGACCTTCTTCGGCGTCTCCAGACGCTCGTGCAGCCGGTCGAGGCGCTCGTCGGGCACCGACACGACGCCGCGGTTCGCCTGCGCGGCGGTGTACGAGGAGGTCGCCGCGTGGCCGAGCGTGAGTGCGTTGAACAGCGTGGTCTTGCCGCTGTTGGGCAGGCCGACGATGCCGAGCTTCATGGCGTCCCCAGGGTCGAGGAGAAGGCGGGCGAGGGCGACGGCGAGCCCGCCGGGCTCGCCGTCGCCCCGCGCACGGCGCGCCACTCGTTCGTGCCACTCACGAGTTGCTCCAGAGCCTCGGTGTAACTGGCGTTCATCATTCTACGGGCCGCCCACGGCGGGCTACGTCAGCGCCCGGAAGAGGAGCACGAAGACGACCCCGAGGACGCTCCCCAAGGCGACGCCGGCGAGCACGTCGAGCAGGTAGTGCACGCCGAGATAGACGCGGCTGAAGCACAGCAGCGCGGTCAGCAGGGCGAGGGCCGGGAGCCACACGGGGTAGAGGCTGCTCATGGTGAGCAGGCCCGCCATCCCCATGCTCGCATGCGAGGAGGGGAACGAGTGGCTGCGCGGCAGGGGGATGTGGCCGCCGAGCGTCGGGTCGACGAGCGCCGGCCTCCGGCGACCGACGATCAGCTTGAGGCCGTAGGTGATCCACTCGGTGACCAGCACCGACCCGGTGACGAAGACGAAGGTGCGGGCTCCATGACTCGCGCCGGAGATCCAGGGTACGGCCGCGATGACGAACCAGAGCAGACCGTAGTTGGCGCTCAGCGAGAGCGCGCCGTAGGGCGCTGTCAGCCAGCGGGGGTGGGGCAGGCGCGCGACCGCCTGGGTGGCGGCGCGGTCGCGCCGCAGCAGGCGGTCGCGCCGGGTCTCGGCCGGCGAGGCAGCTTCAGGTTGGGCGGGAGAAGGCATCCCGGCGAGTATACGGAAAACGCGCTCTCGGGCGGTGACTCGTGTTCGGCGGACTACCGCGCCGGCTGTGAGAACAGCAGGTGTGGGGACGGCTACCGCGGGGGTGGGGAACGGCTATACTATCCGGCAGTCCGCGCCACCTATCGACAGGTCCTTTATGCGCACCACCGTCATCGTCACCGCTCTCGGTCCCGATCGCCACGGCCTGCTGGCGGCGATCGCGAGCACGATCGCCGCCCAGAACGCCAACGTCGACGACGTCAGCCAGACCGTCTCCAACGGCATGTTCACGATGATCATGTTCGTGTCATTCGACGAGACCGAGACGACGATGGCCGAGCTGCAGGAGGCGCTCGCTAAGAGCGGCGAGGAGATCGGCCTGCAGATCCACGTGCAGCACGAGAACATCTTCAAGTACATGCACCGCATCTAGGGCTCGCCGCCGCCCGCGACCTCCCGAGCAGCCCGTGGTCTTCATCACAGCAGAAGAGATCCTCGAGACCGTACGCATGATCCAGGCGGAGAACCTGGACGTGCGTGCGGTCACCATGGGCATCTCGCTGCACGACTGCGCCTCACGCAACGTCGACGACGCCTGCCGCCGCGTCTACAAGAAGATCGTGGCGCGCGGGCGGAGGCTGGTGCCGGTGGCGCGCGAGATCCAGGACAAGTACGGCGTGCCGATCGTCAACCAGCGCATCTCGGTGACGCCGATCGCCCAGGTGGTCGCCGGCGACGACGTCGAGGGCTACGTCAAGGTCGCCCACGCGCTTGACGCCGCGGCGCAAGAGATCGGCGTCGACTTCATCGGCGGCTTCTCCGCCTTGGTGCAGAAAGGCTTCACCAAGGGCGACGCGGCGCTCATCGAAGCCGTGCCGGAGGCCATTGCCGGAACCGAGCGTGTGTGCTCGTCGGTGAACGTCGCCTCGACGCGCGCCGGCATCAACATGGACGCCGTGCTGAAGATGAGCGAGGTGCTCCTGGCGGTGGCCAGGGCTACCGCCAAGCGTGATTCGATCGGCTGCGCCAAGATAGTCACCTTCTGCAACGTGCCCGAGGACAACCCCTTCATGGCCGGAGCCGTCCACGGCGCCGGGGAGCCCGAGGTCAGCGTCAACGTGGCGATCTCGGGGCCTGGGGTGATCCGCAACGTCGTTGCCAACAATCCCGACATCTCCTTCACCGATCTCGCCGACCTCATCAAGCGCACGACGTTCAAGATCACGCGCATCGGGGAGCTCGTGGCGCGCGAGGCGTCCGAGATGCTCGGGGCGCAGATGGGCATCATCGACCTTTCGTTGGCTCCCTCTCCCAAGGTCGGCGACTCGGTGGCGGAGATCCTTGAGAGCATGGGATTGGAACGTGTGGGCGCCCCCGGCTCGACCGCCGCGCTGGCGCTCCTCAACGATGCCGTCAAGAAGGGCGGCACGATGGCGACCTCGTCGACCGGAGGTCTCTCGGGAGCGTTCATCCCCGTGAGCGAAGACGCGGGCATGGCGCGGGCGGCCGAGGAGGGTGTGCTGACCGTCGAGAAGCTCGAGGCGATGACCGCCGTCTGCTCCCTAGGGCTCGACATGATCGTCGTGCCGGGGGACATCTCGCGTGACTCGCTTGCTGGACTCATCGCCGATGTGATGGCGATCGGCATGATCAACAGCAAGACCACCGGCGCCCGCCTGATCCCCGCTTTCGGCAAGAAGGTCGGCGACCAGGTCACATTGGGTGGGCTCTTCGGCGCCGCGCCGGTGATGCCGGTCAGCAGCGCCGGCAACGGGGCGTTCATGGCCCGGCGAGGACGGATACCGGCCCCGCTGCAGAGCCTCACGAACTAGCGGGGCCGCTCACTCCCACTACGTCGAGTAGTTCCGCGCCGCTGCAAGGTTCTACGAACTGGCGGCGCGGGTCGCTCCAGCTACGTCGATGAAGCCCGGCACCTCAACAGAGACTGCCGAGCTCGCGCCGCCGCCCTTGCCGTTGTCGCGCGCCCAACGCGCGTCGAAAGTGCGGGATGTGGTGACGGAAATGGGAAGGCGGCCGCTATCGGCGGCCGCCTTCCTGTCCCGAGCGTAGGGGGGGTACGCGCCTCGGGGGTCTTGGTGTTGCTCAAAACCTAGTCTTTGAGTTCCTTGATCATGGCGCGGATGAGTCGCGCCTTCGAGGTCAGCCCCAGCGCGTTGCAGGCCTTCTCGGCCTCGGTGAGCTGGAGCACGGCGTCGACGGTCTGCCCCTGCACCTTGTACTGCTGAGCCAGCTCGATCTCGTCCTCGATCAAGTCCTTGATGAGGCGCCGGACCTCGGGATCGTCGAGATCTATCTGCTGTTGGTTGGTCGTCACGATGATGTCCGAGAGAGCTACGCTGGCGGCCGCGCTTGCCGCCTCCTCGGCCGGGGTCGGCGGCTCCTCAGCCACGATTGACTCCGCCTTCGCTGGGCTCGGTTCCTCCTCCGCTGGGCTCGGCTGCTCGAGCGCTGGGCTCGGTTCCTCGACCGCGCTCGCCGCCTCCTCCATGCCCGGCGCCTCCTCCTCCAGGCTCGGGGCCTCCGCAGTCGGCTCCGGCTCCCTCGGCTGGGCCTCTCCGAGCCCGGCCACACCTGCCCCTGCGGCGGTCCCGACGGCTTCCGCCGTGGGTGAGACGGCGGCTTCGAGCTCGGTGACCTCGGGAACGCCGCCTTCGGCCGGCGTCTCGTCGGCCACGGCGGCCGCTCCCCGCCGCCGCGGCCCCGGCCATGGCGACGTCGGCCGCGGCCGGAGCTGCCGCACCCGATACCGTTGGCGGCGTCTCGACGGCCTTGCCGAGCTCGGCCAGCTCGTCGCGTGGTGCCTCGTCGAAGATGGATCCCGGCGCCGTGGCAGGCGAGGTCATGCTGCCTGCGGACGTCGGCGTCTCGGCGGCCTTGGCGCCGCCTCGGCCGCGCGTCACGACGAGCGTGACGATCAGCACGATCAGCACGATGATCGCGACCGCAAGACCGATCAACTGGATGGTGCTCATGGATTCCCACCGCCTTACGCTTGGCGCCTGCGCGCAGTGTCTTCTGCCTGGGCGCGTGAAACCCTCTTCGGCAGTCCCGTCTGCCGCTACAATCGTACTCGTGATCGATCCCCAGCAGCTACGCGACACGCTTGCCGCACTCGGCGAGCCGGCCTATCGCACACGGCAGGTCTACCACGCGCTTACGAGGGGTCTTGCGACCTCCTTCGCCGAGATGTCGACGCTGCCCCTGCGTCTGCGAGGGGAGCTCGAGGAGCGTCTGACGCCGGTGACGCTCGCGGAGGTGGAGGCGCGCGTCGCCGCGAGCGGCGACGCGCGCAAGGTCCTCTTTCGCACCCGCGACGGCCTGCCGGCTGAGGCCGTCCTCATGGTCTACCGGCGGCGGGCCAGCGTGTGCGTCTCGACCCAGGTCGGCTGCGCGGTGCGCTGCGCCTTCTGCGCATCGGGCTCCCGAGGTCTGCGCCGCAATCTAACGGCGGTGGAGATGGTCGACCAGGTGCTGCATTTCGCGCGGTTGTTGCGCGACAGCCAGCGGCAGGTCACGAACGTCGTCTTCATGGGCATGGGGGAGCCCTTTCTGGCCTACGACGAGACGCTCGGTGCCTGCCGTCTGCTGAACGACCCTGATGGGTTCGCCCTCGGCGCGCGCGCCATCTCGGTGTCGACGGCCGGGGTCGTGCCGGGGATCCTGCGCTTCGCACGCGAGCCGTTGCAGCTCAACCTGGCCGTGAGTCTTCACGCCGGCACGGACGAGCTGCGTGACAGGCTCGTGCCGCTCAACAGGACTTACCCGCTCACGGAGGTGTTCAAGGCTTGCGATCGCTACGTCGAGGCGACGAGACGCAAGCTCTTCTTCGAGTACGTCGTCTTGGCCGGATTGAACGACACGGAGGAGCAGGTGCGCGCCGTGGCGGGGCGCCTTCGGCGGCCGCTCTACCACCTCAACTTGATCGCCTACAACGACACGGGCGGCGAGTTCGCGCGACCGTCGTCGCGCCAACTCGCCGCCCTGCGTCAGGCGTTCGAACGGGCCGGCGTCGCGGTGACCGTCAGACGCTCACCCGGCGGCGACATCGACGCCGCGTGCGGCCAGCTCGCCCTCAGGCTATGAGGTGGCCTGCACGAACTCGGCCTCGATGCTGAGCTTCACGTCGTCGCCGACGAGCAACCCTCCCGCTTCGGTGACCACGTTCCAGGTCAGGGCGTAGTCCTTGCGGTTCAGCTTGCCCGTGGCGCTCAGGCCCAGGCGCGTGCCGCCCCAGGGATCCACTACGGGCCCGGTGACGTCCTCCTGGAGCGTGACCTCGCGGGTTATGTCTTTGATCGTCAGGTCGCCGGTGATCGCGTAGTCGGCGCCCGATCCCTCGACCCGGGTGATGGTGTACTTCATGTCGGGATAGGTCTCGGCGTCGAAGAAGTCAGGCGAGCGCAGGTGGGCGTCGCGTTGGTCTTCGCGGGTGTTGACGCTGGCCGTCTTGACGGCGACGGTGCCCCTCGTCCCGGTGCGGCCACTACAGGGCCGCGCGCAGGAGCGCTGCCGCCTCAAGGGGGTCGACGATGTTCACGGTGATGTCGGTGCCCAGCTCGAAGCCGGCGAGGACGGCCGTCTTGGGGGCGATCTCGATGTGCCAGTGGTAGGGGCCGTGGCCGACGAAGGGCGCCGTGTGCAGCCAGTAGTTCAGGGCACTGTTGCCGGTCACGGCGTTCAGGGCGCGCAGGGCTCGCTGCAGCGCCCGGGCGACGACGGGCGCTGTTGCGAGCGCGAACGACTCCTCGTGCTCGCGTGGCGCCAGCCAGAGCTCGTAGCCGAAGCGCGAGGCGTCCGGCGTCCAGGCGACGAGCTCGTCTGCGAAGACCAGCCGCTCGCCAGCCGCTCGCCAGAGCGAGCACAGGAGGCAGCCGCCCCGCTCTCTTTCGTAGGTGGCGAAGCGCTCCAGCTCGGTCTGGAGCAGCGGCGGGACGATCGGCATGCCGAAGAGCTGCGAGTGGGGGTGGGCGAGCGAGGCGCCCGCCTCGCGGCCGCGATTGAGGATGATCGTCGCGGCCGCGTCCCCGGCCGCCTCGCTCGCCGCCAGCCGACGCTGGTACATGTGTACCACGTCGGTGACCTGCTCGGGCGAAAGCCGTTCCAGGTCGTCGTGGTGCTGGGGGGAGTGCGCGATCACCTCGTTGCGCCCCTGCGGCGGCGCCAGGGCGGGGTACTTGTTGGGTACGACGCGCACCCGCCAACCGGGCTGGTCGGGGGCGCTCGGGTCGTCGCGGAACGCGTCGAGCTCCGGCGGCGTCAGCGCCTCGTTGCCCTCGCAGAAGGGGCAGACGGCTGAGGAACCTCCGAGGTCCGAGGGACGCACGCCACGCGCAGCTGTGATGGCCGTCCACTTGCCCGAGAGGGTGTTGCGACGCAGGATCGGCCCCGGCACGGAGGGGGAGAGACGCGACTGAGCGCGTGGTGGCTCGTCGGTCACCAGCGCGTGTCCTTGCGGCGGGGACTAGGTCTCGGCGTCGAGCGTCGAGCCGAAGTCGGTCTTCTGCTCGCGGTGGGTCGTCTCGAGGTCCGTCTTCTCGACGGTGTCGCGTGACTTGTACAGCTTGCGCGAGTCCTGGACCTGCTCGTAGGCGTCATCGATGACCGCTCCCATCTTGCGCCACAGACAGACGTCCCTCTTGAGGTACTTGGTCTTGATCACATCGTCGCAACGCGGTTCCAGCGGGCAGGCGAAGCATACCTCGTTGTCGACCACCGTCTTCTGCACGCGGGCTACCTCGCCCTCGTCGATGCGGCGGTAGGCATCGAGCAGGAGCTGCTGGACGTTGGCCTGGATCGACACGCGAAAATCGGGCATCCTCTCGGGCTCGTCGTAGAGGAAGACGCCGTTCTGCCACTGCGCGAGGGCGAAGACCTGGTCCGTCAACTGGCGCGCCATGACCTCCTGCACCGTCTGCGCGTTGGTCCACCCCTTGTCGATGAGGCGCTGGCCGAGTGGCTTGGCCTTCTTCTCCTCGTGCGTCATCGTGGCCTCTTCCATGAGCGCCTCGGCGAGCTGCTGATCCGTGAGGGCGCCGGCACGCACGAGGCGGTTGCCGAGCTTCTCGTCGGTGACGGGGAGGGAGATCGCCTCGACGTGCCCGCCTACAAGGTAGACGAAGCCGAACTCGTCGAAGTCGCGCACCTCGACCACGCCGCTGGCCTCAGCCTGGGCCAGGAACTGCAGCACGCTCGCCAGGTTGAAGCGCCGTATCGAGCCCTCGAGCAACATACCCCCCTTAGTCGGCAAGATGCCGGTGGATACTTAGTTCGCTGCGCGGTCCTCGGGGCGTCCGACAGGCGAGCGCCGGCGGTCTGGCGTCGAGCGGGGGACGGGCGCGAGGGGCGGTCGGCTTCGTTGACCGCCCCTCGCGCCCACGTCTATACTCCACTCTTTGGATACGCGCGAGACCGTCGGCGCCCGCCGCCTGCTACACAAGTGAGGACCACGTGAAGAGGACGTACCAGCCGAACACCCGCAAGCGCAAGAAGACCCACGGCTTCCGCAAGCGCATGAGCACCAAGGCTGGTCGTTTGGTCATCAAGCGCCGTCGGCAGAAGGGTCGCAAGCGGCTGTCGGCGTAGCGGCGCGAGGTGAAGGCTCGCTCGCGCCTGTCGCGCTCCAGCGACTTCCAGAGGGTCTACCGCCAGGGCAGCTCGACCGCGTCGCGCTTCCTGGTCTTGTACTACTTCAAGCGTTCGTCCGAGGCGGCCGGCGAGGGGTCGCGGATTGGCCTCTCGGTCTCGAAGAAGCTCGGTGGAGCCGTTGTTCGCAACCGGATCAAGCGTCTGCTGCGCGAGGCCTTCAGAGGCTGTGAAGCGCGGCTGGCGCAGGAGTTCGATTACGTTGTCATCGCACGTCCCCAGCTTCTCGAGCTCGTGGGGGACGACAAGAAAGGCGCCGTGACGCAAGCCCTCGTCGAGCTGCTGGAGAAGGCCTCCCTCCTCGGGCCGACCGATGCCTCCGCGTCGGAGAGGGCAGGCTAGGAAGCTAGCATGAGCAGGATCCTCATCGCCCTGATCAGGGCCTACCAGTACGCCATCTCGCCGCTGTTGGGCGCGCGCTGCAAGTACTACCCGAGCTGTTCCGCCTACACGCTCGAGGCCATCAAGGTCCATGGGCCGCTGAAGGGCGTGGCTATGGGCGCCTGGCGCATCCTGCGCTGCAACCCGTTCAGCAACGGCGGCTTCGATCCTGTGCCGCCGAGGCGAGCCTGACGTGTCACACCTCGCCTTCTTCTTCCCGCTGACGGCCGACCTCGCCCACGCGCTGTGGGGTCTCCATCATCTGCCGACCGTCGCCGCGTCGAGTCCTTTCAGCGGCCTGAAGGAGCTCTTCAACTTCCTCTTCGGATGGCTCTACGACCTCCTCAAGTGGCTGCTCACCGAGCTGCACACGTGGCTCGAGCCCACGTTCGGTTCGCAGGCGTGGGGCGTGGCCATCATCGTGCTGACGATCATCGTCCGCCTCGTCCTCTTCCCGCTCACCTTCAAGCAGTACCAGGGCGCCCTGCGCATGCAGGCGCTGCAGCCGAAGATCAAAGAGCTGCAGCGCAAGTACAAGAACGACCGCGCCCTGCTGCAGCAGGAGACCATGAAGCTCTACCAGCAGTACCGGGTGAACCCCTTCGCCTCGTGCCTGCCGGTGCTGCTGCAGCTACCCGTCTTCATCTGCCTTTACTACGCCATCCGCAACACCGAAGCTCTCAAGACGGCGCCCTTCCTGTGGATCCCCGAGCTCGGCCAGCCTGACCCCTACTACATCCTCTTCGTCCTCTACATCGTCACGCAGATGATCTCGACCGAGCTGACGATGACGCCGTCCACCGACCCGCAGCAGAAGTGGATCATGCGCGCCATGCCGATCTTCTTCGTCTTCATCCTCTACCGCTTCCCCTCGGGCCTCTTCCTCTACTGGGTCACGACCAACCTGTGGACGATCGGGCAGCAGCTCATCATCCGCCGCACGATGCACGTCGAGCTCACTCCCGTAGCTGAAGGTCAGCAGCGAAGACACGGACGTTTCATGTCTGCTTTGATGCAGGCTCAGGAACAGCGAGAGACCCAGGCGGGGAAGAAGGGTCCGTCCGGTCAGCCTGCTGGCGGCAAGACCCCCGGCGCGAAGCGCACCGGCGCGAGCTCGGGCGGCAAGGGGACGAAGCCGCGCCAGGGCAAGCCGACCGGCAGACCCGCCCGCGGCACCAACCCTCCGTCGGGCGGCGGGCAGCGACCGCCGGGCAAAGCCGCCGGGCCCGGCAAGAAGACAACCCCCGGCGAGAGGCCGAAGAGCTAGAGAAGCGGGAGCGTGCAGCGATGGACGATCTCAACGGGACACCTCCCGACCAGACCGCCGACGACCAGGCGGCCGAAGACCAAACGGCGGATATCGCTGAAGAGACCGAGTTCGCCACTGTGGCCAGCGGGCCGACGGTCGAGGCGGCCAAGGCCAAGGCGCTCGAGCAGTTGCGCAAGGTCGTGCCGTACGTCAGCGAGGTCGACGTCGAGTTCATCGTGCTCGACGAGGGTGGCCAGGGCGGCTTCCTCGGCATGGGCAAGAGTCACCCGCGTGTCGAGGCGCACCTGCGGCCGAGCGGCGAGCGGGTCGACGAGGGGATGCCGGCGGCGCGCGAGCAGTTGCGCGAGTTCATCGAGCACGTAACCGAGGCCATGGGGCTCGACGTGCACATAGACGTCTCAGAGACGCCGGAGTCGATCGTAGCCGATGTCGCCGGCGACGACCTGGGCATCCTCATCGGGCGTCACGGCCAGACGATCGACGCCTTGCAGTACCTGGCGGCCATCGCGGTCAACAGCCACCGCCAGAGCCGACGGCAGATCGTCATCGACGCCGAGGGATACCGCGAGCGGCGGGAGTCGTCACTCAAGGCGCTGGCCGACCGCACGGCGCAGAAGGTGACCCGCAACGCGGCGCCCATCGAGCTGCTGCCCATGACGGCCACCGAGCGCAAGATCATCCACCTGCACCTCAAGGACCACCCCCGCGTCGAGACGGTCTCCGAGGGCGTCGAGCCCTACCGCAAGGTCATCGTCTCACTCAAGCGCCGCGGCCAGTAGGTCCGTCCGGCGACGCGCACGTCAAGTGCGGCGTCGCCTCAGCCGATACACGCTAGCGGGCCGCACATCGCGGCACTGCTGCGCCTCGTGGCAACAGACCATCCCGGGAGGGTGTGATGCGCCGAACAGTGCGGATCGCCGGACTCGCCGCTGCGCTGCTCGTGGCTGCGCTCGCGCTGGCCGCCTGCGGCGTCCAGAAGATCGACGGCATGACTGCCACCGACATCGTGGCCAAGAGCAACGCCGCCATGCGGGACGTCAAGAGCGTCGCCATCGACGGCAGCCTCGAGATCACCATCACGGGCGACAAGGACAAGGCCGGCGACCCCACGAGCGCGCTCCTGTTGGGTGCTCCCCTGAGTCTCACCATGAACGGGGTCGTCTCGGAGGAGCCGGTCGCCATGGACATGACGATCAAGGTGCCGCTCCTCGCCATGGTGTCCCCGGGGACTGAGACCATCCAGGAGCGTGTGATCGGCGACCGGATCTACCTCCGCTTCGGCGAGCAGTGGTACGGGATGAAGCAGCCCACGGCCAAGCCAGCCACACCGAGTCCCTCACCGTCGGTCTCCACCGAGCAGGTCCTCGGGGCCCTGAAGGGGCTGGGCGTCGACATCAACGCTTGGGTCAAGGACAAGCAGGACTTGACAGCGGAACAGCTCGACGGCCACGCGGTCTACCGCGTGAGCGAGGAGGTCGACGTCGACGCCCTCGCTGACGGTGTCGCCAAGCTGCTGGCGCACGCCGGCTCGCTGCAGGAGCTGGTTCCGAGTGAGCAGAGTGAAGTCACGCAGCAGCAGCTCGACATACTCAAGGCGCAGAGCGGCCGCGTCGCCGAGTCCTTGAAGGAGTACCTGAGAGGCGCGACGGTCGATCTCTGGATAGAGAAGGGGAGCTTCTACCTCGACAAGATGGCGTTCAGCGCCGATATCGACCTGCCCGATGAGGCTGTCGAGAAGGGCATGAGCAATGTGAAGCTCGCCCTAAGCTTCGCTCTCTCCCGCTTCAACGAGCCGGTACAGGTCGAGAAACCGACCGACGTCAAACCACTCGCCAAGGCGCTGCCGGGGATGTGGCAGACGGGCGGCGCCGCGGGCGGCGCACTGCTGCCCGGAGCTTCACAGAGCTTCTAGAGGCGGCTCTGGATCCCCTCGGGGGGACGTGCCTTTCGGTAGGCGCGAACGCGCGCGACTTCGACGGCAGGCTAGCGGCCCCAGTCGAAGTCGCGCGCGTTCTGGTTCTCCCAGGGTACGACGGCTTCGTCGTCGGTGCGCTGTCCCATCATCGACTTCGAGATGATCACCCCGCTGGTGACGCTCGCAGTCGAAACACTAGGCTCCACGTCCGCGGCCGTCTCTTCTTTCGGAGTCGGACGCTTGCCAAACGTCGGCGAGAGCTGCACCGTGCCGTCGCTCCTGACCGTGCCGTTGGGCTGGAGCTCGGCGAGCTCCTCATAGCCCCGCTCGGCCAGGCTCACGCCGCCGGAGCCCTCAGTGAGTACCGAGAAGCGGTACCAGCCGAGCGGCCAGACGTAGGTCACGCTGATGCTGGCATCGGGCTCGACGGCGACGTGCACGAAGGGCACACCGAGGCTCGCGCTCGTTTCGGCGATCTTCTTCGGCACTGCGCTCACGTTGAGGATGTCGACACCACGCTGCACAAGGTGCAGCTCCTCGTCGGTCAGGTAGTCGTCCGCGGCGCCAGTGTCCACCGGCCAGGCGTGCTCGCCTTCGTCCGCGGCAGCGGCGCTCTCGGCTGCGATACCGTCAGCCGCGCCCTCGGCAGCGACACCGGCAGCGGCGCTCTCGGCGGCGAGGATCTGATCGCTGGTGAGGGTCCCCGGCAGCGTGTCCTCGAGGTCTCCCTCACGCTCCTCGTCGACAGGCGGCCCCGGCGATTCCTCTGCGGCCACGCCGGCCGCCGCGACGTCGGCCACGGCCGGCGTCATCTCATGCTGAGCCGGTGCTGCGACGCTCTCGGCCTCCGCCGTCTCGTGCTGAGCCGGCGCGGCCATGCTCTCGGCGGCTGCCGCCTCGGAATCGGGAGCTGCGGCGGCGTCGGGCTCCGACATCGTTTCGAGAGCTGCGGCGGCGTCGGGCTCCGACACCGTTTCCAGAGCCGCAGCGGCGTCAATCTCCGGCGCTGCATCCGGAGCCGCGGCGGCAGTGGGCTCAGATACGGCCTCTGGAGCAGCAGCGTCGCGCTCTGGCGCCGAATCGAGCGCCGCACCACCACCACCCGGCTCCGCCGCCTCGAGAGCGGCGTCGCTTGCGCCACGAAGGACGGCGAGCTCGGCGAGCAGCTCTTCCTTCTCGGCCTCGGTCTGCTCGAGGCGCGCGCGCAGATCCTCGATCTCCGCGTCCTTCTCCTTGAGCGCGAGCCAGAAGGCGTCGCTCCTTCGCTTCGTCTCGCGTCCGTTCGCGGAAGCCGGCTGGTCGCCGTCGGCCATCGGCATCTCCACGGCGGGCGACCGGCTCGAGCGTGACTGGCTGCAGAGGGAGCACAGGAGCACCTCGTCGCCGTCGTCTGCGATCATCCTCTGAGTCCACTCGCCGGCGAGGAGCGTGCGTCCGCACGAGGCACAACGGGTCTCGTCGGCAGGTTCTCTCTTGCGACCGAAGGGCCACATGGTGTACCCCCGTGGTGTCGGATGGGATGGCAGCCCGGGGGCTGCAAGGTTGCCGATTATAGCACGGAGGATCGTCGCCGAGACGCGCCGCTGAGCCCCTGGCCACCGGCTCGCTCTGCGTCAGGGGACAAGCTCGTAGACGCTGCCTGAGAGCGAGACCAGGTAGAGCTCGCCCGAGGCGTCGCGGCCGAAAGACGAGATCTGCGTCACCTGCCGCGAGACGGGAGCCTCCGCGACGCGGCCGCCGGGCCCCTTCATCATCCAGACTCGCCCGGAGCAGAAATCGGCGAAGAGGTAGTAGCCCGCCAGGGAGGGGATGGCGTTGCCGCGATAGACGTAGCCTCCGGTCACAGCGCAACCCTGGGTGTGCGCGTACTCGAACACCGGGAACTTGAGTCGCGCACGGTCTATCGGCTGCTGCTTGTAGACGTGATCGCCCTCGTAGTAGCTCCAGCCGAAGTTGGCGCCCGGCGGTGTGCCGGCCTTGAGGAAGTCGACCTCCTCCCATCTGTCCTGGCCCACGTCGCCGATCCACAGGTCGCCGTTCGCCGGGTCGAACGAGAAGCGCCAGGGGTTGCGCAGGCCGTAGGCGTACGTGTCGACGCGGGTCGGGGAGCCCCCGACGTCGAGGCGCAGGATCTTGGCCAGACGCACGCGCAGGTTCTGCCCGTAGTCGTGGGGGTCGCCCTCGCTGCCGCCGTCGCCAAGCCCTACGTAGAGCCTGCCGTCGGGTCCGAACTGGAGCTGCCCGCCGTTGTGGTTCGCGTAAGGCTGGTCCACGGTGAGGATCACCTTGCGCGTCGCGGGGTCGATACGGTCGGGCTCGCTCTGGCTCGCGGTGTAGCGCGCCACCACGGTGTCACCGGCGACGTCCGTGTAGTCCACGTAGATGCGGCGGTCGGTCGCGTAGGTGGGGCTGAAGGCGAGCGAGAGGAGACCCTGCTCGGTCGCGGTACTCACCTCGGCAGTGAGGTCGAGGAAAGGCGTTGCGCGCAGGGTCCCGTCCCTGATGATGCGGATCGTGCCGCCCCTCTCGACGATGAACAGGCGGTGCGTGTCGCCCGGCGGAGAGGCGACGTAGACCGGCTGCGACAGACCCTGCGCGACCGGCTTGAGCACGAACTCGGGCGAGGCGGCGGGGGCGGGCGCGGAGGACACGGGCGAAGTGGTTCCCGCCGCCGGCGAGGATGACTGCGCGCTGGAGGGGCTTCGTGCGGGCTGGCCGCAGGCGGAGACGAGGGCGGCCAGCGCGACCGCGGCCAGCAGACCCAGGCCAAGCCGACTGCGGCGGCGGTTCTTCATCGGGCGCCGGCGAGAGTTCTCAGTGCACGTGCGCCGAGAGTCCGAGCCGTCAAAGCTCCGCCGGCGCCTCGTACTCGAGGTCGTCGTCTTCGGCGCTGGCGATGAGTTCCTTGGCGAGCGCCAGGTCCTCGCGGGGCACAAGCACGTCGATCTCTCCGATCCCGGCCACGCCGGGGTAGAC
The DNA here is from genome assembly GCA_963725665.1 of uncultured Actinomycetes bacterium. Taxonomy (GTDB): domain Bacteria; phylum Actinomycetota; class Thermoleophilia; order UBA2241; family UBA2241; genus CAVRZA01. The sequence continues at coordinate 608,806 of CAVRZA010000011.1, forward strand.
CGACTGCACACCGCCGTCGCGCAGGACGACGTCGATGCCGGCCGACTCGAGCATGCCCTTGATGATCGACGCGAGCCCGATGTCGGGTGCTGTGGTGGCTACGCTGAGATCCATACTCCACCCCCGTCTGTCGTTCGTCGCCGCACGCTCTCCGGCGTCGTGCCCTTTCGCCTCCAGTATACCGCCGCTCCCCGTGAGTACCCGCCGAGAGCGGCAGGCACTCCTCGACGTTTGCCTCCTGGTCGTCCATACCGCAGCGGTGCCCCTCGGCGGCCAGGCCGGAAGCTTTCAGTGCCTCATGCTGCGCAGCAGCTCCATGTTCTGCTCATCAGGTCCGTGGCCGTCGAAGCCGGGGACCTCGGTGATGCCGGGAAGGTCGTCGAACGCCGGATGGTTCACGATCGTGGCCATCGACGCGAGCCCGAGCCGGCCCTCGCCGATGTTCTCGTGCCGGTCCACGTTCGAGGCGAGCGGCGTCTTGGAGTCGTTCAAGTGGAGCATGACGAGGCGCTCGAGGCCGGCGGCCGCGTCGAGCGCCTCGAGCGCCTCGTCGAGCCCCGCGCGCGTGGCGATGTCGTAGCCGGCCTCGTAGAGGTGCGCCGTGTCGAGACAGAGGCCGAGCTTGGGGTCGCGGCCTACGCAGTCGATGATGGCTGCCAGGTCCTCGAAGGTGCGCCCCATGGTGCCGCCGGCGCCGGCCGTGTTCTCGAGCAGAACGCGCACGTTCGAGTCGGCGCACTCCTCGAGTGCCTTGCCGAGGGCGTCAGCCACCCGCGTGAGCCCGTCGTCGAAGCCCGATCCCTGGTGGGAGCCGACGTGGGTGACGATCGCCTCCGCCCCGAGCTGCTCGGCGGCCACGACCGCGCCCACGAGCGACTCCACCGACTTGCGGTAGAAGTCCTCGTTCGACGTCGCCAGGTTGATCAGGTAGATGGTGTGGATGACGAGGAAGCGGATGGCGGACGCGCCGCGCTCCTCACGGAAGCGCGCCGCGTCCGCCTCCTTGTAGAGCATCGGCTTCCAGGTGCGAGGACTGCCGGCGAAGAACTGGATCGCCTCGGCGCCGAGGCGCCGGCCGTTGTCGATAGCGCTCCACACGCCGCCGCTGGCCCGAACGTGCGCTCCCAGGTACATGGTCGTCTCCTTGTGCCGTGACACGGCCAGTGTACCTTGGGGAACGACAGCGCTTCACGACTCGCCCCGTCGGCGACGGAGCTCGCAATCGGGGGACGTGATCGACTAGTCGGCCGGCGAACTAGCGGACGGCGTGGGGCTGGCCGATGGCTCGCCGTCGGAGCTGAGGCGATAGAGCGTCACGATGCCGGTGCGCGAGGGCGCTTTGCCCCCGACCAGGATCCGCCCCGCGTCTGCGACACGAAGGAGCAGTCCGGGCGCTGCCGCGCGCTCGCCCAGACGCACCGCGTCCTTCTGCGCGAGGTCGAACGCCCACAGCGCGCCGTCCGCCCCCTCGTAGAGCAGGTACCCGTCGGCGAACCAGGGTGAGGACAGTCCGCCCCCGAGAAGGTAACGGTTTCCGGCGGGATCGCGGGCGATGAGTGATCCGCTCGCACTCTCATCTGCCGCTGTGCTCGTGCTCTGGATCCAGGCCATCCAACCGGCCTCGGCGGCGAAGGCGGCGACCGTGCCGCGCGGGGCCAGTACGACGCGCACCTTGGAGAGCCGCCTGCCCGTCTGCAGGTCGAGGTTGACGAAGCTGTGCGACGAGCTCCGCCAGAGCACGACCTCATCGTCGTCGACAGTGAAGACGGGGCGATCCACCGACCTGGCGAGGGTCGTGAGGCGCCCGTTCGAGAGGTCGGCGCTCATCAGCGCCCAGACCGGGCGTGGCCGTGCTGTGGTGACCGTCGCGGATCCCTCGGAGGCAGTCGGCTCGGAGACGCTCCCCTTCGCGGTCGCGGCCGGCGCCGGTGTCTCCGACAACGAGGCCGGAGAGGCGGCAGCGCCCCCTTCTGCGGCCCCCTCCGTCGGCGTAGCAGTCACGGTCGGCGTTGGCGACGGGGACGCACTGGGTGCGGTGGACGGCGTCGTGCTCGTCGTGGCTGACGGCTCTGGCGAGGGCGTGACCGCCGTGGCGGTCGGCGCCGGCGACGGCGAGGCCGGCGGCGGCTGCGACGAGGCGGCGGAGGGCGCGTCGTAGACGACGCGCTCCCCACTGACCGCGAACGTGAACGGCCCGGCGGCCTTGAGGGCTGCCGTCGGCGCGGCGCGGCGCTGCGCGACGAGCCGCGCCTGTCCGAGGGCGGGCCCGTCGAGGATGCGGGACGCGTAGAGCCCGTAGGCGGGGCCGTCAGAGGTCGAGCCGCTCTCCTGCCAGACGACCCAGTTGTCGGAGACGCGCACGCCGTCGATCTTCCACCCCGACCGGGCGTGGGCCGGCCGCGTCACCAGGCGGCTGACCTTGCCGCTCGCGAAATCGAGGACCGCCAGCGACTTGGTGGCGGCCGGTTTGGCGGTGGCGGGTGTGGCGAGCACGGCAAAGCGGTCGCTGTAGTCGCGCACCGCCAGATGGCGCGGGATGCGGTACTGCAACAGGGCGACCTCGGGGACGTCGCGGGTGGCGGCGACCGGGGTCGCGGATGGCCCCGTCCGACCCGATCGCGTCGCCAAGATCGCACCGACCGTGGCCACGACGGCGATCGAGGCGGCGACGGCGGCGACGCGCAGCCAGGTGCGCGCGCCGCGGCGGCGGGCGGCGCGCGCGAGCAGCGAGGCGACCACGCCCTCCTGCTCGCGCGCACCGCCCGCCGCCGCGATGTTGGCCACGAGACGGTTGTAGAAGCCCTCACTAAGCTCGGGGACGGGCAGTCGTGCGAGCTCTTCGCCGAGCGCCGCGTCGCGCGCCTCGACGGGAGTGGCCTCAGGCACAGCGCCCAGCGCGGCGGCGCTCGTTTCGTCGGTCGTCTCAGCCTCGGCAGAGGCCAACCGCTCGCGTCCCCCGGCGTCGGCCGCGATGTTGGCCACGAGACGGTTGTAGAAGCCCTCACTAAGCTCGGGGACGGGCAGCGCGTCGAGCGCCTCGGCGAGGCGCAGATCGCGCTGCCCGTCGCGCTCCAGGCGCTCGCGGCCCATCTCGTCGTCTCTCTCGCTCACGGCTCGTCGCTCCTGGTCGTCGTGCGCGTCGAGGTGGTGTAGTCGGCAGCCTGCAAGGTCGCGCGCAGGGTGGCGCGCGCGTGCGAGAGGCGCGAGCCGACGGTGCCGGCCGGGATCCCCAGGACCTCTCCGGCGGTGTCGTAGTCGAGGCCCTCCTGATCGACGAGGAAGACCACCACACGCTGGTCGGGCGGCAGCGTCGCAAGGGCGGCGGCCAGATCGTTGCGCGCGGAGATCACATCGGCCGTGTCGGGCACGTGCTCGTCGGGCTCGGGGAGCTCACCGTCGATCGAGAGGAGCTCGCGGCGCTGCTTGTGAAGCTGAGTGACGCACGTGGTGAAGACGATGCGACACAACCACGTGCCGAGGGCGGCGTCACCGCGGAAGCTGGGGAGTGCGCGGTAGGCCTTCAGGAAGGCTTCTTGGAGGGCGTCCTCCATGGCCTCTTGGCTACCGACGACGCGGTAGGCGATCACGCGCAAGCGGTACTCGTAGTGACGGACGATGGCGGCGAAGGCTTCGGCGTCGCCGCGCTGCGCGGCGGCGACGATGGTGGGACTGATCTCGCCGGATCGCTCGCCCACGCGCACTCTCCGCACGTAGCTCCTGCCGTGACGCCCGAGCGGCGCCGAGGCGACCGCCTCCATCATCCTCCCTCTTCAGCCTCGGCGCCACCAGCCGCAGGCACCCCACGAACGGGTTCCCGCCGCCTCGATGTCACGACCCGCGGGAACAACGAGGGTTAGACAACGCGAGGGAGGAGATCCTTCGCCGACCCGGTCACGGAGCGACCATGAGTGACGAGAGCCGAAAGCCGGACTTCAAGACCGAGTCCCAGGGCTTCGACGAAGAGAACCGCGGCCTGCACGAGTGCATGCAGTGCGGCGCGAGCATATCGGCCAGCTCCGAGTTCTGCCGCCTGTGTGGCGCCGAGCTGAGCGGCGGCGGCTGGGAGGCGGGAGCCTCGTCTAGGCGGAGAGCACCCGGGTCCACGAACCTGCCGCCTGGGTCGTCGCCGCCCAAGCCTCCTCTCGACGAAGACACGGTGCCGTATCGAGTCCTTCCCGTCGGCCTTCGCCTGGTACATGAGCTGGTCCGCCTGGTCGATTAGCTCGTCGACGGAGGCTGGCGGCCGCTCGAAGGTCGCGAGCCCGATGCAGCATGTCATGGGGTAGCTGGTTTGCCCCGCGGCCTTTTGAAAGGCCTCGTGACTCGTCGCATGACAGGCGCCGCATCGACTCGCCCCCGTCTCCGGCATGAGGATGGCGAACTCGTCGCCACCGAGACGGGCGACTGTGTCGACCGACCTGACCGTCGCCCGAGCCACGCTCGCCATCGCCTGCAGCACGCGGTCTCCTTCGGCGTGACCGCGAAGGTCGTTGACGAGCTTGAAGTCGTCGATGTCGATGTAGGCGAGCGATAGATGCGTGACCATAGCGGCGACTGCGCTCGATCTCTCCGGCGACACAGGCTGCGAAAGGCACGCGAGTTCGCCAGACCGGTCAGGTCGTCCGTGAGGGCCAGCTCCTTCTGCTGCGCTACGAGCATCTGGACTCTCTCGATCAGGTACAGGACCACGCAGAAGAGCGCCAGCCGCACCAGGGCGTTCCACGAGGCGACGAGTGCGGACTGGTGCCTGAAATGGGCCTCGTAGGCCTCGGCGGGCACGGTCGCGACGGCCGCCACAGCGACGATGAATCCGTACATCGTCGAGCGAGTCAGCCAGGCGACCATGATGACGGGAAGTAGGTAGATGACCGACAGCGACACCTCGTACCGGTGGCGAAGTCCGCCCAGGCGATGGCGGCTACCATGGCAAGCCCAAAGAGGAGGATGCCCTTGCGGGGCAGCTCGCCCAAGTGTTGCGCCAGATCGCCCATCCGAAGCCGAGGCGCCGGTTTCGAGAGCGCGTTCATGTGCCCGGGTATCGGCGGGCGACGAGGGCGCTTGAGGGGAAGTGTTCGTTAGAGAGGTGCGGCCTCAGGGACCGCCAGACGGGGCGTATGAAGTGGTGCCCCCAACGGAATTCGAATCCGTGCTGCCGGCTTGAAAGGCCGGTGTCCTAGGCCGCTAGACGATGGGGGCACGCGCTGACTCAGGCAGGGAGTATACCCGACGGCAGGGCCGCTGCTCGACGCGGGCGGTGGGCCATGCGCGGCGCCCTTTCGGCTGCGCCAGCTCCGGCGCTGCTTGTCGGCCGCGCCGCGCGCCGATAGCCTGCCATCGACAAGGTGGTGCATCGTTCTGTGACCCTATGTGTGCGCGGCGACACGCACGCGGCGACGGAGGAGACGGAGCATGACGGAGGGCTCGACAGCGGAGAGTGCGCGCGGCCGCGGCGGCGAGCGCCGCGGCAGCCAAGACGTCGCGCGGATGCGCGAGCGGGTCGCCGCGGTGCTCCCCGCCGTGCGCCGCGACCTGGAGCGTCTGGTACGCATCCCGTCGATCGCCTTCGAGGGCTATCCGCAAGAGCCGGTACGCGGGCGGCCGCGGCGGTGGCGGAGCTGGTCGCCGCGGCCGGCATACCCGGTGTCGAGCTGCGTGAGGTCGCGCCCGACCCGCCGATGGTCTACGGCGTCAAGGAGGGACCGCCCGGAGCGCCCACGGTGCTCCTCTACGCGCACTACGACGTGCAGCCGGCCGGTGATGAACGCGACTGGAAGAGCGATCCGTTCGAGCCGGTCGAGCGCGAGGGGCGTCTGTACGGGCGCGGAGCGGCCGACGACAAGGGCGGCATAGCCGCCCACCTCGGCGCGCTCCGCGCCTTGGGCGACGAGCTCGGGGTCGGCGTCAAGGTGCTCATCGAGGGAGCGGAGGAGGCCGGCTCGGCAGGTCTCGACCGGCTTCTGTGCGAGCACCCCGAGCTCGTCGCAGCCGACGCCATCGTCGTCTGCGACCTGGGCAACGAGAGGCTCGGCGAGCCCACGATGACGACGTCGCTGCGCGGTATAGCCGTGCTCGACGTCGAGGTGGCGACGCTCGCCGAGCCGACCCACAGCGGCTCGGGGGGCGCCGCTCCCGACGCTCTCATGGCCCTCATCCGTCTGCTCGACACACTCCTCGATGAGGAGGGTGACGTCGCCGTGCAAGGGCTCGCGCGCGTGCCGTATCGTGGCGTCGAGATCCCGGAAGAGAAGTACCGTGCCGACGTGGGCGTGCTCCCGGGAGTCGATCTCATCGGGAGCGGGAGTGTCGGCGACCGGGTCGCCGGCGGTCCGGCGATCAGCGTGATCGGCATGGAGACGCCCGACATCCGCAGCGCGCGCAACATCATCATTCCCGTCGCCCGTGCTCGCGTGAGCGTACGTCTCGCGCCGACGCAGGACCCCGCCGAGGCGCGAGCGCTCGTCGCGCGCCACCTCGAGGAGCACGTCCCCTGGCACGTCGGGCTCACAGTCACGGAGGGTGAGATCGGCCGAGGCTACCTGGCCGCCAGCGGCGGGCGCGTCCACGACCTGGCGCTGCGGTCGCTACAAGACGCCTACGACCGTCCGGTGAGCGAGGTCGGCGAGGGGGGATCGATCCCGCTCGTGGCGGGGTTCAACGAGGCTGCTCCCCAGGCCGAGATCGTGCTCATCGGTGTTGCCGACCCCGCCTCGCGGGCCCACGCCGCGAACGAAAGCCTTGATCTCGGCGAGCTCGAGCGCACGACCGTTGCCGAGGCCTTGATCCTGCAGCGGCTCGCCGAAGCGAGCGACATCGACACGTGACTCGAGCGACCCGCACACAGGGGCACAACGACGGCGACATCTGAGCGCCGACACCCCACCGACGAGCGACCCCGGGAGGTCCCGCAGTGAAGTACGTCCGCATGGCGATGGAGGAGGAATCGCCGGAGCAGTTCGGCTATGAGCGCATCAAGTACAACCTGTCGGAGAGCTCCGTGCGCGACCGGTCGTTGGGGGAGCTCGGCATCGACCTCGATGATCTGGTGCTCTTCTACGGCGACCACGAGGGGCACCCGGGCCTGCGCGAGATCGTCGCGGCCGCGAGTGGCGTCGACGAGCACGAGGTGCTCGTCACCGCCGGCGCGGCCGCCGCTCTCTTCATCATCGCCACGACGCTGCTCGGCAAGGGCGACCACCTCGTCGTGTTGCGTCCGAACTACGCCACCAACATCGAGACGCCGCGCGCCATCGAGGCGGACATCACATGCATCGACCTCAGCTTCGACGACGGCTTCACGATCGACGTCGACCGCATCGTCGCCGAGATCACGCCGCGCACGAAATACGTGAGTGTCACCGTGCCGCACAACCCCACCGGCCAGATGGTCACGGAGACCGACCTGCGTCGTCTGGTGGCCGCTGTGGAGAGCGCCGGCTGCCGTCTTCTCGTCGACGAGACCTACAGGGAGATGACCTTCGGCGAGCCGCTGCCCGCGGCGGCGTCGCTGAGCACGCGGGCCGTCAGCGTCTCCTCGCTCTCGAAGACGTACGGCATCCCCGGCATCCGCATCGGTTGGCTCCTCTGCAAGGATCCCGACCTCATGCGCACGTTCCTCGCGGCGAAAGAGCAGATCGGCATCTGTGGCAGCGTCGTCGATGAGGAGATCGCCTATCAGGCTCTGCGCCAACGGGACGTGTGGCTGCCAGAGCTCAATGCGCGCATCGAGAGTGCGCTGGGCGTCGTGCGCGAATGGATCGCGCACGAGGACCGGATGGAGTGGGTCGAGCCGCGCGGCGGCGTCGTGAGCTTCCCGCGCGTCAGGCCCGATGCCGGTGTCGATCTCGACGAGTTCTACCGTGTGCTGACCGATGAATACGGGACGTACGTGGGGCCAGGACATTGGTTCGAGCAACCGCGCGCCCATATGCGCGTGGGGTTCGGCTGGCCGACGCTCGACGAGTTAAGTGGGGGTCTCGCGGGAATCTCCGCGGCGCTGCAGGCCGCAGCTCGGTAGCCGCCCGGCCGACCGGCGGTGAGTCATGGGTGATCGGGAGGTGCGTCGCGCCGGCGGCGCGCATCGGTGGCGCTGAGTGCGTGACCGATCAGATGTGGTCTACCGTCGCTGTCGTCGGTAGCTACAGTCTCGGCGCGTAGCCGTTCCCGCCGGCAAGCTTCTTGAGCGCCTCACGATGTCTCGTCAACTCCGAGATGAGTCGCTCGATCTCGAGCGTGCCCTCAGGATCGTCGGTCAGTCTGCACCTGAGCCGCTCGAGATCGTCAAGCAGGCGGTCGGTCCCGACGATAGGCGCATGGTCGCCTTCCCACACTTCCACTCCGGCCCCCCTTTGGCCTGATGGCGGCCATTGTAGCTGTGCTTGCGCGTCTTCAGAAGGGCTGCGGCCGTTGTTCCGTAGCCAGGGTGGGAGACTCCGTAGTCGACGTACTAAATTCCTCGGTGAGAATCCCTGCTCAGGGCGAAGTGCATGGCCTCTTGGCGGCGCGTAGCGTCTCCGCGGGTGGACACGGTGGCGGCAGATGCCTCCCGTCAAGCGGCGGCTAGCGAGTGCGCCGAGTCCGGGTGTCTGCTGGCCGTGGACGGTGGGCCGCACAAGGAGCCCTGACGACCGCGGGGCCGAAAGGGACGGCCGCGCTGCTCGCTTACGTCTGCAGGCGCATCAGCGTCGAGTCGTAGTAGATCGTCATGCGCACGACTTGGCCGCCTCGCCCTCCATGACCGTCGCTCCCGGCAGGGCCAGCTCCACGCCGGTCGAGAAGGCCCGTCCTTGCCCTGAAGTCGGACGGGCCGGCCGGGGGGTGCAAGGCTGCATGCAGGACCTTATGGTGGGCCGCACAGGGATCGAACCTGTGACCTTGGGATTAAAAGTCCCCTGCTCTACCGACTGAGCTAGCGGCCCCCGGCCGGTGAAGTGTACCACCGGACCATCCCGTCGAGCTGGGTTGCAGTTGCGCCGCGACGGCACGGTGGTAGCGTTTGGCTGCAGCAGGGATCGCTTGGGGGAGTCCTCTCGCGACTCGCACGGCCGCCACGCTCGGCTGCGAGGCCGTGGGCAGGGCGGTCCCAACGGGGTGCAATCGGGGGCGACCAAGGGGGGGATCATGACGAACCGATGGAACAATGTGCGGCGAGTAGCCCTGCTCGCTGGCGCGGTGGCCGCGCTCACGGCCCTCACCGGAGGCCTCATCGTCTCGCGTGCAGCTGCGGCAAGTCAGTCTCCGGCGGCGAGTTCTTCAGCGACCACCGGCAAGGTGATGCTCAAGATCGGGTGGATGGAGTCACCCGACAACATGAACCCGTTCATCGGCTGGAGCAACAACGTCTACGAGATCTACGGCAACGAGTACCTGCGCTTCGTCGAGCGGGACACAAAAACTCTGAAGCCGGGCAGCAAGGGTGTCGCCAAGAGTTGGGAGGTCTCTCCCGACGGCCTCACGTGGACCTTCCACATCAACAAGGGGATCACCTGGCACGACGGCACGCCGCTGACGGCCGACGATGTCGCCTTCACCTTCAACTACATCGTCGACAACAACATGCCGCTGCTCAGTACTGCCACCAACAACATCAAGAAGGCCGTCGTCGTCGATCCCTACACGGTGAAGATCATCTGCACGCGACCCAAGGCGAACATGCTTTACGCGTGGATGATCATCCTGCCCAAGCACATCTGGTCGAAGCTGCCGCCTGATTTCGCGGGCAGCAAGTTCCAGAACCCGCCGCCCATCATCGGCAACGGTCCCTGGCAGGTCGTCGACTGGAAGCGTAACGACTTCGTCCGGCTGGTCGCGAGGAAGGATTTCTACCTGGGGCCGCCCAAGATCGATGAGCTCCTCTTCGTCGTCTACCAGAACGCCGATTCGATGGTCGAGGACCTCAAGTCGGGCAACCTCGACGCGGCCTACCTCTTCCCGGCAGCCCAATACGAGCCGCTCAAGAACACCGCCGGTGTCGCGCTCGAGAAGTACACCTGGTTCAACTGGGACTACCTGGCCTTCAACTGCTACACGGGCAAGTCACACGGGAACCCGGTGCTGCGTGACCAGCGCTTTCGCGCCGCGCTCGAGTACGCGGTCGACCGCACGCAGATCGTCGACGTCGCCTACAACGGCTACGCGATCCCGGGCTACACCTTCATGCCGCCCGGCGACTGGAAGGACCCCGACTACAGCTGGCAGCCCCCCGACGGGGTGCGCCGCGACTTCGACCTCACCAAGGCCAACCAGCTGCTCGACCAGGCCGGTTACGCCGACAGCGACGGCGACGGCATCCGCGAGTACAAGGGCAAGGACATCGTGCTGCGCCTGTGGGCCAACAACGCGTCTCCGGAGAGCCAGCGCGCCTCCAAGCTCATCGCCGGCTGGTTCCGCCAGGTAGGCGTGGGGACCAGGCTCGCGGTCTACGACGACGGCGTCTACTTCGCCCGCGTCTGGAACTACGACGGCAACACGTTCGCGCCCGACTTCGACATGTACCTCTGGCAGTGGGACGGCTACTTCGACGCCGGCCAGACGCTCGACTGCTTCACCAGCGCGCAGATCGAGTACAACAACGAGCTTGCCTGGTCGAACGCGGAGTTCGACCGGCTCGACGCGGTGCAGAACAGGACGCTCGACCCGTACCAGCGGGCCGAGGTGATCAAGCAGATGCAGCAGGTGATGTACCAGGATGCGCCGGTCATCGTGCTCAGCCATCCCTACAAGCTGGGCGCCTATCGCACCGACAAGTGGCAGGGCTGGGAGCCCTCCGACTACGGCAGAGGGCCTGTTTTCGCCGGCCAGATCAACCCGTGGGCGTACTACACCCTGCAGCCCAAGACGGCTACGGCGGCTGGGGGCGGCACGAGCTCGACCTTGACCGTCGTCATAGTCGTCAGCCGCGGTCGTCGCTGCGGTTGCGGCCTTCTTCCTCGTGCGGCGCGGGAGGCGCGGACGGGCCGAGGAGGAGTAGGCGGTCAGGCCTGGCCGATACCGGAGTTGACGGTGGGGCGCACCAGGCTGATGCCGGACTGACTACGGTCGTGGGTCGCCCGGCAGCAGCGCGTGGAGCACGTGGTCGTTGCTCGCTGTACCGGACCCGTGCCGAGGGTGCAGGGGAGGTAGTCGGCGTCGGCGATCAGTACAGACGACGGGGCGAGCCTTACCATGGGGCACTCCACCACGAGCGGTGATCCTTGACGGTCACAAGCCAGGTGCTGCCCTTCCGGGCATCACCTTGACCGCGTAGGCGCCGGGGACCAGGTCGTTGAAGCTGGAGCGTCCCGGAGCTCTTGAGCTCCTCTGTCACTCTGAAGCCACGAGGATGAGCGGCATCCGGTGGGACCGTCGCGTGGTCCGCGCTGAGCCGGATCCTGACCGCTTGCGCCACGCCCGGCGACACCTGCTCAGCGTCGATCCGCAGCTCGCCTCCCGTACGGACCCACAGAACGCTGGCTCTTGAGGTCTCGACCGACCCGACGTCGACCCACTTGGGGACGACGGCCCAGACGGTCACCCCAGCTATGACGCACAGTGTCCCGATGATGAGCCACTTGAAGGCCCGCCACGACAGCTTCGCCCCTTCGTCGCTTGCGGACGTTCCTTCGGCGTACTTGCCGGCCTTGCCGAACTCGGTACCGCTCGTGGCGGCCTCCGATCGGGACCGCTAGTGCAGGAAGTGGCGCCGGCTGGTGAAGACGAGCGCGGCGCCGTGCTCGTCGCAGGCGTTCACGACATCGTCGTCACGCTTCGAGCCCCCGGGCTCCATGAAGGCCATGATGCCGTTCTCCATGGCGAGCTCGGGTGCGTCCTGGAAGGGGAAGAACGCGTCGGAGCCGATCGAGGCGCCCTTGAGGTCGCCGCGCGCCTTCTCGATGGCGATACGCGTCGAGTCGACGCGGCTCATCTGCCCCGCTCCGACGCCCAGCGTGGCCAGGTTCTTGGCGATGACGATGGCGTTGGACTTGACGTGTTTGGCCACGCGCTGGGCGAAGATCAGGTCGCCCCACTCGGCCTCGGTCGGGTGGCGCTTGGTCACGACTTTCATCTGGTCGCGCTCTTCGATATCGGTGTCCTTGTCCTGCACGAGCACGCCGCCCAGGACGCGTTTGTAGTCCATGTCGCCCGGGTTCATCTGGCGACGCTCCTTGTCGACCAGGATGCGGATGTCAGCCTTCTTCGTCAGGATCTCGAGCGCGTCGGGGTCGAAGCCGGGTGCGAAGAGCACCTCGATGAACAATTCCGCCATGCGCTCCGCCGTCTCGACGTCGACAAGGCGGTTGACGGCGATCACCGAGCCGAAGGCGCTCACGGGATCGCACTCGTAGGCCTTCTCGTAGGCGCTGCCGAGCTTGTCCCCGAGGGCGCAGCCGCAGGGGTTGTTGTGCTTGATGATGACGCAGCAGGGCAGAGCGAACTCGCTGGCGATGGCGCGCGCGGCGTTCAGGTCGTAGAGGTTGTTGAACGAGAGCTGCTTGCCGTGCAGCTGGGTGACGCGCGAGAGGAGGTGGCGCCTGGCGCCGACCTCGGCGTAGTAGGCCGCGCGCTGGTGCGGGTTCTCGCCGTAGTTGAGGTCCATGACCTTCTCGTAGTCGCGCAGGATGTGGCCGGGGAAGTCACCCTCGGTCTCGCTGAACCAGTTGGCGATGACGGTGTCGTAGTGCGCCGTGCGGTGAAAGGCCTTGGTCGCCAGAGCGCGCAGCGTCTCGATCTTGAGCTCGCCCCCGCCGGCCTTGAGCTCCTCGAGGACGGGTTCGTAGTCCCCGGGGTCGGTGACCACGGCGACGCCGGCGTGGTTCTTGGCCGCCGCCCTGATCATCGTCGGCCCACCGATGTCGATGTTCTCGATGACGACCTCTTCGGTGACCCCGCGGCGGCCGGCTACCTCCTCGAAGGGGTAGAGGCTCACGACGACCATGTCGATGGGTTTGATGTCGTGTTCGGCGATCGTGCGCATGTGCTCGGGCACGTCGCGCTTGGCGAGGATGCCGGCCTGCACCTTCGGGTGCATGGTCTTGACCCGTCCGTCGAGCATCTCGGGGAAGCCGGTGACGTCTTCGACCAGCGTGACGGGGATGCCGGCTTCACTGAGCGTGCGGGCGGTGCCGCCCGTCGAGATGATCTCGACGCCGAGGTCGGTGAGGCCGCGGGCGAACGTCTCAAGACCGCGCTTGTTGAACACAGAGATGAGGGCACGCTGGACCTTCACGAGGGACTCCTTTGTCGGCGTGGCTCGGCGCGAGTCTATAGGGTGGGACTGCGGCGGTCGAGGGGGGTCGTACTGAAGGTCGCGAGGGTACCAGCGCCGCCTCGCCGGGCGGCTGCGGTCGGCTATGCCGAGCGCTCGACCTTTGGCGATTGGTCGCGAGCTCCCCGCGCCAGGACGAACCCGAGGAGCCCGGCGCCGACCAGCACGACCCCCGCGACGAGCCACGGTCGGGGGTCGGGGTACTGGTCGGCGCCGCTCGCCGTTGCAGTGTGCCAGTACACCGTGCCGGGCCCCTTGCGGTTGAGCCAGGCGATGACGAGGGCGACGACGCCGGCCCCGCCGAGAAGTCCGAACGCGGGGCGGTGGAGGCGTCGCGCGGCGGCCAAGACGATGAGCGCGACGACCGCCGCAAGCCCGAACATGGGGCCTGGCCCGAGCCAGCTTATGCTGCCCAAGGCGACCATCGCACCGGCTGCAGCCCAGGCTGCGAACTGCCACCAGTCGCCGGACGTCGGGCGGGTAGGTGTCGAACGATGTGTGGCAGTCTGCGTCGTCACAGAGCGACCTCTGAGCTTGGATGGTGTTCCTCGGGTAAGTGTACCGCGCTCGGTGGTGCTGTGAACGGACGGTCGGAGGGCCGACGGCGGGCGGTCAGCCGAGGCGGGCGACGCGCTCGCCGCGTACGCTCGTCCGGGCCTTGGCGGAGGCCTCGGCGAGCGCGTCGCCCGCCTCGGCCACGATGCCGACGACCGCCGCCGCCTTGTCGCGCGGCTTGAGCTTGTCTCCCGGCTTCGGCTTTGGCCAGCAGGCGCACGGCGTCGATGACGGCCTCCCGCCCTCCACGGGCGAACGACTTCGCCAGGTCGATGGTGGGCGCGACGTCGGCGCTGGCGGCGGCGAACTCCGCCGCCGCCAGCGCGTAGGCGTTCCCGTTGAAGCTCAACGCGACGCCGCCCTCGTCGCGCACGGCGTTCAGGGCCGGTACGTCGGTGATGGAGTCTCCCACGTACATCACGTTCGCCAGCGTCGTCTCGTTCTCGGCGGCGACCTCGAGCAGCTCGGTGAGCTTGGCGCCGCCGCCGATGGGACGCACCTCGTCGAGCATCCGGCCGCTCTCGAGGCCCTCCATCGCGTACCAGAAGAGCTGGTTGAGCTCGCCCACGGTGCGCTGGTCCCGGGGCGAGAGGTCGGCCATAGAGGTCGCTCCCTCTGGGATGTCGATCACCGGGCGCGCCAGGATCGCCAGCGCCTGCTCGCGCAGCCACTCCTTCTCTCCTTGGGGCATGCGCCGGGCGTCGAGGGTCACGTCGGTGCAGCGTACGTGTTCGAACGGGAAGCGCGTCACGTCGCAGAGCGCGCGCAAGTAGGGCGTGTACGAGGTCGAGATGACGTAGGCCGGCAGCAGAGGCGTGAGCTCATCGATCAGCTTCAAGACGCCGGGGACGAGGAGGACGTTCTCGGCGCTGAACTGCTCGACCTCCTCGTCGCTGACCTCGTAGGCGAGCAGGAACGGCGGCAGCAAGCGCAGTGTGTCGCCGGCGTTGTAGCCGGGCCGCTGCTCGACGTCGGCGAGAAAGTCGTCGTAGCGCGACAGGCGGGCGAAGAGCTCGTCCCCCGCGGGGATGAAGCGCTCGGCGATCTCGAGGGCGTTGTCGTTGCGCGAGAGGGGCCCCTCGCAGTCGGTGACGAAGATGCGGCGGATGTGGTTCACCCTACGACCTCGCTCTGAGCTCCCCCTCGACGAGGGCCGTGAGGTCTACCGGCAGGTCGAGCGGCGCACCCGTGTCGGGGTCACGAGCGTACACCACGCCCGCGTCCGCGCACAGGTCGCCGAGCACGAACTGCCTCACGGTCTGGTAAAGGAGCGGGATCTCGCGCTCCTCGCCGCGGCGGCGGATCTCGGCGAAGAGAGGCTCGGCCTCGCCCTCGGCGTCGCTGACGCCGTCGAGGCCGAGCCTCTCTTCTTTGGCCAGATACTCCCGCCAGAGCGCGTCCCACTCGTCGCCCCTGATGGGGAAGCGGACGAGGGCGATCGCCGGCCCGCGGTCGAGCTCAGCCGTCGCCAGGTGCATCATCGCCCCGGTCTCGGCGGCGCGGGCGCGAAGGAGCTCCCAGATGACCTCCTGCCAGGTTCCCGTTGGTCCGCCGGGGAGCGCCGGGTGGAGGTTGAGGAGCGGGTAGCGGGCGCACATCTGGGGGCTCGCGATGAGCATGTAACCGGCCAGCACGAGCACGTCGAGGTCGCGGAACTTCAGCTCCCACATGACCTCGTCGTGGAACTGTTCGCGCCAGAGCGTGCGGCAGGCTACCGGGTCGACGTCGCAGTCGCTCAGCCGCTCCCGCCAGCGCCGCCGGCTGGCCGTGCTCGAGATCGCCGCTACATCGAACCCGAGGCCCTGGGCGGTCTCGAGGAAGCGGTCGCTCGCCTCGCTCTCGCCGGGCTCGCGGTCACAGAACACGCAGGCGATGTCGAGAGGCAGCCCGTCTGAGGCGGCGCGGCGCACGACCTCTTCGAGGAGGCGCCGCGCCGCCACGTCGCGTCCGGTCGAGAGCCAGCCGATGCGCGCCGGTCCGCGCTCGGGACGGATCACCGTCCAGCCTCGCCCAGCGCGCGCTCGTCTGCGACTCGCGCGCGCCATTGCTCCTCGCTCGGGTAGGTCGACCGGCCGATCCCGGTGATGCCTTGAGAAGCGGCCCAGGCGGCGAGGTGGCCGGCCGCTTCGAGGCCGAGACCCTCCAAGAGGCCGCCGATGAACCCGGCGGCGAACAGGTCGCCGGCGCCGGTCACATCGACGACCTCCGCGGGGTGGGGCGGCACGTAGAGGTCGAGTCGCTTGCCGATGATGCGCGCTCCCCGCGCGCCCATCTTGCAGACGACGAGGCCCGTGCCGACCTTGAGCAGGAACTCGACCGCCTCGTGTGGCTGGAGTCCGCAGAGCAGCCCGAGCTCGCTCTCGGTGGCGAACACGAACGAGGCGCGCTTGAGGAACGGGATGAAGCTCTTGACGCCACGGCGGGCGTAGATCTCGCCGGGGTCGAACGCGACCTCGACCTCGCCCGGTAGGCGCTCGAGCAGGCGGAGCTGGGTCTCGAGCGGCTTCTCGCCCACGAACGAAGAGAAGTAGGCGTAGCGCGTTGTCGGCGCGTGTCGCGGAAGGTCCTTCACGTCGAACTCGTCGTTGGCCCCCGGCCAGACGAAGTTGCGGCGCTCGCCGGCGTCGTCGAGGAGGATGTAGACGCGCCCGCTCACGCCGGCTCGGCGCACGTAGCGGCCATCGACCGCGCCCAGCTCGTGGAGGAGGAACTCGCCCGTGGCGTCCTCGCCCACCCGTCCCATCATGGCGACGGAGAACCCCATGCGGCCGAGGGCGTAGGCGGCGTTGGCCGCCTGTCCACCGCCCGACTGTCGGGGCTCGAGGTAGGCCACGGCGTCGTCGATGAACTGTCGCAGCTCCTCGGTGAGGCTCTGCTCGGAGCCCGGCGGCGGCAGCTCGCCCCACAGCGGGAAGCTCGCCGGCAGCCGGTAGATCAGGTCGAGGTTGAGCGCCCCGCAGCCGACGAGGTCGTACGATCTCACAGCGCCAGCTCGCCTCGGTAGCACACCACGTCTCCGCCGTCGCGCCGCACGACCTCGCCGACGACGCGCGCGGCGAACCCACCGCGCTCGATCACGTCGAGAGCCTTGAGCGTCTGTCCGACGGGCAAGATGACGACCATGCCGAGGCCGCAGTTGAAGGTCCGCAGCATCTCGTCACGGCTCACGCCGAGGCTGTGGAGCCAGGGGAAGACCGGCGGCGGGGTCCAGCTCGAGAGGTCGATGAGCGCGCCGAGCCCTTCGGCCACGGCGCGCCCGACGTTGTCGGGAAAGCCGCCGCCGGTGATGTGCGCCGCGGCGTGCACCTCGCAACCGTGTCCGAGGTCGTGCAACACGGGGCTGTAGATGGCCGTCGGCGTGAGGAGCACCTCGCCGACGGTCCGCTCGACATCGGTGGTGAAACGGTCGCCGAGGCCGATCGCGTGGTCGCGCAGCAGCGCGCGCACCAGGGAGAAGCCGTTCGAGTGCAGTCCGGTCGAGTCGATGCCGACGAGCGCGTCGCCCTCGCGGACGTTCGCCGGCCCCCAGAGCTCGTCCTTCGCGGCGAGACCGACGGCGAACCCGGCCATGTCAAAGTCGCTGTCGTCCTTGAAATGGCCGGGATGCTCGGCGGTCTCGCCGCCCAGCAGCACGCAGCCGGCCCGCAGGCAACCCTCGTCGACGCCGGCCACGAGCTCGGCCACCTGCTCGGGGTCGACCTTGCCGATCACGAGGTAGTCGAGGAAGAAGAGCGGCACGGCGCCGACGGCGGAGACGTCGTTGACGCTCATCGCCACGAGGTCGATGCCGACCGTGTCCAGGCGGCCCATCTCCCTGGCGATGAGCACCTTCGTGCCCACGCCGTCGGTCCCGGCCACCAGCACAGCGTCCTTGATCGGCGGCAGCCGCATCACGCCTCCGAAGCCGCCGATGCCCTCGACCACCAGTGGGTGTCGCGTCGAGCGCAGACGCTCCTTGAGCAGACGCACGGCTTCGTTTCCGGCCGCGATATCGACGCCGGCGTCCTTGTAGGTGAACCCGTGATCCTCGCTCATCGTCCCCGTGCGCCTCCCGGAAGGGATGCCGCACTCGCCCGGCGGCGAAGCGGCGAGAGCCATTCTACGGCACGAGAGGCGCCTGCGGCGCAACAAGCGACCTTGGCGTGCCTCGTCGTGCAGCCGAGTCCGGCAACCTGTTGTGGGCATCAGCGAGTGAGCGGGCGGCGTGGACGCCACCGGCGTCGTCTGAGAGGCTAGCGACCGCGAGGCCAGAGACGGGAGGGAGGACTCATGGGAACAGAGCAGATGGCACGCACGCGACGCGCGCGCCGCGGCGGATCGCCTGCGCGCGGTCGCCGATATCGTCGCGGCGCCGGACTTCGTGCGTCCGCACCTGGGGTCCTTCTACGAGCCCGACGACCTGACGCTGCTCGAGGCGCTCGGCGCCGGCGAGCGGCCGGTCGGCGATCTGCTCGCGGAGTTGCCCGCAGTGACGCCTGAGGGTCTGCGCCGCGCCCACCGCCGCGCCGTGATCACCCTCTCGCAGCGACGCCACGAAGGCCGCCGCCGCCTCCTTCTCCGACCGCTTCGAAGCGTGGATCGTCTTCGAAGGCTGGAGGGATCTGCCGGCCTCCGTGCGCGAGCGCCTCGCGGCGTGGGACCTCGACAAGTACGTCGAGGAGATCAGAGAGCCCGTCGCGCAGATGGCCGCTGGCCGCAGGCCCAAAGAGGGCACCGGCAACGACACCTTCGTCCTGCTGGACGAGGCCGAGGCCATCGTCAGGGAGGCGAAGAGGGTGTTCGTCCGGCCCTGCTCCTGCCGCCGCATCGCGCAGACCTGCGACAAACCGGTCGACGTCTGCCTGTGGATGGACGAGGACGAGCGCGACGAGGGCTGGGAGATCTCACGCGAGCGCGCGATCGAGATTCTGCACGAGGCGGACGGGGCCGGTCTCATGCGCACCGCCAACGACGCCGACACCGCGGCCGCCACCTGGATCTGCTGCTGCTGCCCCGACTGCTGCTACCCTCTCCTCGCCGGCCGAGCGTCTGGGGGCCGCCGACGTCTATCCGACCCGCCGCTACCTCGCCGCCCTCGACGACGATGCCTGCACGCGCTGCGGCATCTGCGTGCGGCGCTGCCCCTTCGTGGCCTGGAGCCTGCTTGGGAAGGGAGAAGATCGAGTGCTGCGTCTGGAGGAGCTCGAGTGCCGCGGCTGTGGCGTGTGCGCCACGGGCTGTCCCGAGGGCGCGATCACGATGATGAAGCGGCAGGCGGTGAGCGGCACTTCCCTGCAGTCTCGCCCACGTCCGGGAGTCGACATGAGCGTGCTCTCGAGAGTGATCGACGCCGGCCGCGACTACCGCAACCCCCTCGACGAGGTCGAGGACGGGCTGTTCGTCGGCACTCGGCGCCCGCAATGCCAAGCTCACCCAGTTCTGGGTCCTTCTGGTCCTCGCCAGCGTCATCGCGGCGGGCGGTGTCGTCGGCGGATTCGACGCCGGCAGTGATCGGAGCCATGATCGTCGCGCCGCTGGCCACCCCCATCTACGGCGTGGCGCTCGCTACCGTCGTCGGGTCGCGCCGCCATCTGCGCGACGCGCTGCTCCTGCTGGCGTCCGGCATCGTCGTCAACATCCTGCTGGGCATGCTGGTGGGTCTGGTCACCTTCGACCGCGTGCCGCTCGAGGCCAACCCGCAGATCACCGGTCGAACGGCGCCGACCGTGCTCGACCTGGCGCATCGCCGTCGCGGTCGGCGTCGCGGGCTGCTTCGCCCTCGTGCGCCGCGACGTCGTCAACATCCTGGCCGGAGTCGCCATCGCCATCTCGCTGGTGCCGGTGCTGGCCGTGGTGGGCATCACCCTCGGCTCGGGCCGCCTCGACCTGGCGTGGGGCGCCCTCGTCCTCTTCCTCACCAACGCCGCCGCCATCATCGTGGCCGGCGTCGTCGTGTTCACGGCCGCCGGCTACCAGCGCGACGCCGCCGCGCGCGGGGCGCGCGTCGGGCGTCGCGCCAGAGTGCTCGTCGCCGTCCTCGTCATCGCCCTCGTCATCCCCCTCAGCGTGGCCTCAGTCCGGACCTATCGCTCCGAGCGCTGGGTGAGCGCCACCGAGGCGGCGACCGAGCACTGGGTCGCCGGCACGGACTGGCAGGTGACCGGCGTCCACGCCGTGGGCGACGACATCGTCGCCAGCGTGATCGGCGGCGGCGAGCCGCCGCCGATCGAGGTCCTTCGCGCGGACGTGCGACGCTCGGTGCCGGCGGGGGTGACGGTCAGGATCGTCGAGGACAGCGGAAGGACGGTCGAGCTCTAGGAACGCAGCGCCGACGAGCGCTGCGGCGGCCCTGGGCTTCGTCAGCGCTGCGGCGTCTCTATTCCTGCGGCGTCCGGCAGCTGTCGCGCAGGGAGTCACCGCAGGCATCGCCCCAGTCGTCTTTGCGCTTGCCGTGCTCCCCTCCGGCTTCGAAGCGCAGCTTGGTGAGAGCCAGCTCGTCCGGGACCTCGATGGGGTAGTCGCAGGTGAAGCAGGCGCGGCAGAACTGCGACTCCGGCAGCCCGGTGCTCTCCTGTAGGCCGGCGAGCGTGAGGTAGTGCAGTGAGGTGGCTCCCACGTGGCGGCGGATCTCCTCGATGGAGAGGTTGGCGGCGATCAGCTCCGCCTTGGTCGCCATGTCGATGCCGTAGAAGCAGGGGCAGGTGATCGGCGGGGAGCTGACGCGCAGGTGCACCTCGCGCGCGCCGGCCGAGTACAGCATGTCGACGAGCTGCCCGGTCGTGTTGCCGCGCACGATCGAATCGTCGACGACGACGAGGCGCTTGCCGTGGATGGTTTGCTGCAAGGGGTTCAGCTTCATGCGGATGCCGAGCTGGCGCAGGTGCTGGTCGGGCTGGATGAAGGTGCGGTAGACGTAGCGGTTCTTGATGAGACCCTCGCCGAACGGGATGCCGCTCTCGCGGCTGTAGCCGATCGCGGCCGAGATGCCGGTATCGGGCACCGGTATGACGAGGTCGGCCTCGACCGGCGCCTCCATGGCGAGGTGGCGGCCCATCTCGATGCGGCACTCGTGCAGGTTGCGGCCCAGCATGACGGAGTCGGGCCGTGCGAAGTAGATGAACTCGAAGATGCAGAGGGCGGGACGCGCTCCGGGGAGCTCGACGCGCTCGCTGCGCACCCCGCCTGGGTCGGCAAGGACGATCTCGCCGGGGTCGATCTCGCGCACGAAGCTCGCGCCCACGATGTCGAGGGCGCAGGTCTCGCTGGCGATGATGGGATCGCCTTCGAGGTCGCCCAGGCAGAGCGGGCGCACGCCGTAGGGGTCGCGGAACCCGACGAGGGCGTCGGAGGCGAGCACCGTCGCCGAGAAGGCGCCGCGGATCTTCTCGACGGCGGCGCGCACGGCGGCCTGCAGGTCGCCCTGGGCCTCGTGGGCGATGAGGGCCGTGATGACCTCGGTGTCGGTCGAGGAGGAGAACTTGACGCCCTGCGCGCGGAGCTCGTCGCGCAGGGCCGTCGTGTTGACGAGGTTGCCGTTGTGCCCGAGGGCGATCGTGCCCCCGTTGCGTCGGCGCACGAAGGGCTGGGCGTTCTGCCACGCCGTCGACCCCGTGGTCGAGTAGCGCACGTGGCCGATCGCCATCTGCCCGCTGAGACTGGTCAGCGTCTGCTCGTCGAACACCTGCGCGACGAGCCCCATCTCCTTGATCACCGTGATCTGACCGTCGTCGGAGACGGCGATCCCGGCGCTCTCCTGACCGCGATGCTGCAGGGCGTAGAGGCCGAAGAAGGTGAGCCGGGCCACGTCGCGCTCGGGCGCGACGACCCCGAAGACGCCGCAACTGTCGTGTAGGCGTTCGCCGTGCATGGCTAACCGAGGCGGGCGGGGAGCGATTCGTAGGCGGCGAGGAGCTCGTCGACCGGCAGGTCGACGAGCTCCTCGCCGCCGGACGTGATGCGCAGCCGCCCGCCGGCATCGACGCTGCCGAGCACGGCGAGCGGCACGATGCCCTCGCCGTCGTCCGCCACCAGGGCGCGCAGCTCGGCGAGCCGCTCGGGGGCGCAGGTGACGACGATGCGCGACGGGCCCTCGCCGAAGAGCGCGATGTCGTCGCGCATCGTCGTCTCGAGGACGATCGCGGCGCCCCTGGCCGGCGGCGGGGCCGCCGTCTGGGCGCCGCCGGTCACGCCCGAAGCGAGACAACACTCGGCCAGGGCGACGCCGAGGCCGCCCTCGGCGCAGTCGTGCGCCGACTTCACGGCGCCTGCGGCGATGGCCCGCCGCACGACTCGTTGCAGCGCCTTCTCGAGGGCGAGATCGACGTCGGGGACGCGTCCCTCGACGCGCCCGAAGCGGCGCTTCTGGTACTCCGAGCCGTCGACGGCCGCCGTGTCGAGCGGTCCGAGCAAGACGACGGCGTCGCCGGCATCCTGGAACCGTTGGTCGACGCGTACGCTCACATCGTCGATGACGCCCAGCATGCCGACCATGGGCGTGGGGTAGATGGCGTTGCCGAAGCTCTCGTTGTAGAAGCTGACGTTGCCGCTCACGACGGGAGTCTCGAGCGCCTCGCACGCCTCGGCCATGCCCTCGACCGCCTGCTCGAAGGTCCAGTACATCTCGCCCTTCTCGGGGTTGCCGAAGTTGAGGCAGTCAGTGACGGCCACGGGCAGCGCTCCGGCGCATGAGAGGTTACGCGCCGCCTCGGCCACGGCCGCCTTGGCGCCGCGGTAGGGGTCGAGGTAGCAGTGGCGCCCGTTGCAGTCGTTGACGAAGGCGATGCCCCTCGGCGTGCCCTTGATACGGAGCACGGCGGCGTCGGAGCCGGGGATCTGCACGGTGTTGGCCTGCACGATGTAGTCGTACTGCTCCCAAGCCCAGCGCTTGCTGGCGATGTTGGGGGCGGCCAGCAGCTCGAGGAGCGCGGCGCCCAGGTCGCGAGGCGCCGGGTATGCGCCGTCGGTCACCGCCACCGGCTCGTCGGCCAGGTACGGCGGCTTGACCGACGGCGTACGGATCACCGGCGCCTCGTCGGCCAGGCGCCGCGCGGGGATGTCGGCCACGCGCTCACCGTGCCAGTAGATGCGCAGCATCTTCGAGTCGGTGACCTCGCCGATCACCGTGCAGTCGAGGTCCCAGCGGTCGCAGACCTCGCGCACCGCCTCGAGCTGGGCCGGCTCGACGATCGAGAGCATTCTCTCCTGGCTCTCCGAGATCATGATCTCCCAGGGTTCCATGTCGGCCTCGCGCAGGGGCACGCGGTCGGCGTGGATATCGAGCCCCACCATGCCCTTGCTGGCCATCTCGGAGGAGGAGGAGGTGAGCCCGGCGGCGCCGAGGTCCTGCATGCTGACGACGAGGCGCCGATGCAGGAGCTCGAGGCAGGCCTCGATCAGCTTCTTCTCGGTGAACGGATCGCCGACCTGCACCGAGGGGCGCTTCTCCTCGAGGGTCTCGTCGAACTCCTGGCTCGCCAGCACCGAGGCGCCGCCGATGCCGTCGCGGCCGGTCTTGGAGCCGATGAGCACGACGCGATTGCCGGGTCCGCTGGCGATGGCGCGTACGATCTGGTCGGTGCGCAGCAGACCGGCACTCATCGCGTTCACGAGGCAGTTGCCGGCGTAGCTCTCCTCGAAGTACACCTCGCCGCCCACCGTGGGGATGCCGAGGCAGTTGCCGTAGAAGGCGATGCCGCCGACAACGCCGTCGAACAGGAAGCGCTGGCGGACGTTCTCGTCGCCCTCGATCTCGCCGAAGCGCAGGGAGTCGAGGCTGACGCAGGGCCGCGCGCCCATGGTGAAGATGTCGCGCACGATGCCGCCCACGCCGGTGGCGGCGCCCTGGAACGGCTCGACCGCCGACGGGTGGTTGTGGCTCTCGACCTTCATCGCCACCGCCCAGCCGTCGCCGACGTCGATGATGCCGGCGTTCTCGCCCGGTCCCTGCAGGATGCGCGGGCCGCTGGTCGGAAAGCGCTTGAGGATCGGCTTGGAGTGCTTGTAGCTGCAGTGCTCGCTCCACATGAGCGAGTAGATGGCGAGCTCGACATACGTCGGCTCGCCACCCTGGATGCGGCAGATATGCTCGTACTCATCGGGGGTGAGCCCGAGCTTGACGGCGGCCTCTAACGTGGCCCGCTCGCTCATGGCCGCGTCCTTGCCGGCGGCGCCGGCGTGCCGGTCGCCTCTCGCGCCACGCGCTTCACGCCCGCACCGTCCGCTGTGCTCGCTCCACCAGCGCGTCGACCATCGACTGGAAGAAGTGGCGGCCGTCGACGCCTCCGGCGACGGCCGCCTCGACCGAGTTCTCGGGGTGCGGCATCATGCCGAACACGTTGTGCGTCTCGTTGCAGACGCCGGCGATACCGTCGAGGGCGCCGTTGGGGCTTGACGAGCCGGCCATCGTGCCGTCGGGTTCGCAGTAGCGCAGCACGACCTGGCCGTTCGCCTGCATGTGCGTCAGGGTCTCGGGGTCGACGCGGTAGTTGCCCTCGTTGTGCTTGACCACGATGCGCAGCACCTCGCCCTCGCGGCAGGTCGAGGTGAAGGGCGTGTCGGCGTTCTCGACGCGCAGGTTGACGTAGCGGCAGACGAACTTGAGACCGGTGTTGCGGATCAGCGCTCCCGGCAGCAGGTGCGCCTCGCAGAGGATCTGGAAGCCGTTGCAGATGCCCAGCACGAGGCCGCCGCCGGCGGCGAAGTCGGCCACGGCCTGCATGATGGGGCTGAAGCGCGCGATGGCGCCGCAGCGCAGGTAGTCGCCGTACGAGAAGCCGCCCGGCAGGACCACGGCGTCGACGGCGCGCAGATCGGTGTCCTTGTGCCAGAGGTAGACGGGCTCGGCGGCGGCGAACGTGCCCACAGCGTGGTGGGCGTCGGCGTCGCAGTTGGAGCCGGGAAAGACGACGACGCCGAAGCGGAAGGGGTGCTCGCTTGTGTCGCTCACGGACGTCCTTGGGTCGGGGTCGGGCCGACTCGCTGATTCTTGGAGGCTCGAGTGCGTGACGCGGGCGCGGCGCTCACCGGTCGTCGATGGCGAAGGTGAAGTCTTCGATGATCGGGTTGGCGAGCAGCTTGCGGCACATGGCGTCGATCTCGGCCCGCGCCGCCTCGGGTTCGGCGCCGTCGGTCACCTCGAGATCGAGCTCGATGAACTTGCCCACGCGCACCCCGGAGACGCCGTCGAAACCGAGGGCAGGGAGGGAGCGCTCGATGGCCACGCCTTGGGGATCGAGGATCCCTTTCTTGGGGGTGATGTAGACGCGGACGTGCATCGGCTTGCTCACGTTGTAACGCTACCGGATGGAAGGGACGAAGTCCACGCCGAGGGGGCGTTCTGGCGTCCGTTCGACAGCTCGGGGTGAAACGGCAGGGCGAGAGGGCGGCGGGTGCTCCGAAGAGCGCCCGCCGCCCCGCCATGACGCCTGCGGCAAGGACATAAAGGGGAGGGCCGCCTCGTCGAGGCGGCCCTCCCCTTCTCGTGCGTGTGCCCTACGTTGGCCCTACTTCACGACCATGAACGGTCGCATCATGTCGTTTTCCTCGTGCTCCAGGATGTGGCAGTGGTACACCCAACTGCCGAAGCTCCCGGTCTTCCAGTTGAAGTCCAGGAGGGACGTCGCGTTCAGCGTGAACTTGGCCCTCGTCCACGTCACATAGCCCGGCGGGGCCTTCACGGTGTCCTTGTAGCCCATCTCTTCCGGGGCCGGCGGGAACTCAGGCCCTTCTAGGTAGGGGAACCCGGACGAAAGAGATACCCCGGTAACGTTGGGCTTGGGGTGTAGGGGGTCATTCCGTCCAGACTCGACATAGGCGGCCCAATCCGTCTTGTAGTCTTCGACCCCTTCGACTACGTCTTCTGTGCCCTGAACGTCTCGGAACGCCTGCCGCTTCACGACCTGGACCGCCACCAGGTGCGGGTGCATCGGGTGAGCGTCCACGGTGAGGTTGATCCACCGCCACGTCTCGGTCGTGCCGGCCTTGATGATGTCCGTCGTCGGGTCCGTGAAGTGGTAGCCGTTGAGCAGCACCTCGCTCGGCACCAACTCCTCAGGGTCGAACCCCGGAACCATAGTCTCCTTGGCCACGACATCCCGCGGCGGAAGACCCGGCGTTGCGGCCAGACGAGCGACGGCCGGCAGCTTCAGAGCAGCAGGAGCCACGGTAGCGTCGATACCGGCCAGTGGCTGGTTGACCTTGATCTTCATGAGGTCGGTCACAGAGGGAGCGTCGCCATCCGGATAAGGCTCGTTGGCGTCGTTGGTCATCATGACCACCGGGGTTTCCCCCACCACCGGGCTTTTCGCCAGACGGAAGTCCACGATCACGTCGTAGCGCTCGCCGGGGGCGATCAGGAGGCTGGTCTTTGCCACCGGAGCGGGTAGAAGACCACCCTCGGACCCAATGACATAGAAGGTGAGGTCCTTCACCCCATCATTGAAGTGCAGGTTGTAGAAGCGGGCCTGCGAGCCGTTCAGGAGGCGCAGCCGGTATCTCCTGGGCTCGGCATTCAAGTAGGGATAGGCCTTGCCGTTGATCACCGGGGTGTCGCCGAAGAACTCCGGAACCCATACCGGGTGAATGGCGCTGATGCCTTCGGTCGGATAGAAGAGCGTGCCATTCTCATTGACGTCGGGGGTGTCAGGGTCATCGTCGTTGAACTGCTTGTCCTGGATCACCAGCGGCAGGTGGTACTTGCCGTAGCCGGCCGGGACCTTCTGAACATGCTTGATCAACTTGCCATACTTGTCCTTGTCGGGGCCGTTGACTGTGATCGTGCTGCCGTTGTCGACGTTGTCGAAGAGCAGGTAGCCCGCGGCCAAACCGAGATAGGGCTTGAACCGCGTGGCCCCCATCGTGTGGTCGTGGTACCAGAGCAGCGTCGCCGACTGGTCGTTCATGTAGGTGAAGGTCTTGGTGACGAAGTCCTCACCATGCTTCCCATCGGCAGTCCACCACTGCATGGGTGTCCCATCGAAGCGCGCCGCGGTGTGCCCGCCGTGGAGGTGTGGGATCGCAGCGCCCGGGGGCACTGGCGTGACTCCAAACTCATTGACTCCTCCAAACCCCGGCGCGCCGCCGATGGTGGGGTCGATGGCGTTCTTCAGTGGGAAGGCGTCGAGGGCAGTGGGAAGGTTGTTGACCCATTTGACCACCACGGGCCGGCCCGTTTTCGCCACGATCGTCGGGCCGAGGAGGACGGGGTCCTTCCCGGGCTGTCCGTAGGTCCAAACGGTAGCCGGACCCAGGCTGGAGTTGAACGTGTGCTGGCTGGCCCGCATGTCGATCACGTAGTAGTCGGCCCACCCCGAGTAGAGCGGGTTGAACGTCTCCGTTGCCACAGGCGGAACGGGCAGCGCATCTGCCCACTTGGCCATCGGCGGGCTCTGAGCGTAGGCTGGGGCACTTATCCCCATGAGGCCGACGCCCGTCAACACCGCGATGACGATGGCGAGACTGAGTCTCCTTGGTCTCATCTTCTCCCCTCTTCCTCTCGCCGACCGGGCGCACCCCATGTGCCCCGGTCCTCGGTCGGCGAGACAGGGAAAACCTACCAATCAAGTCCGCATTCCAAGTAGACCGTTCTACGTGTCTTCGAGTGGACGGATGTCATACTCGCGCGCGGGGCTGAGCATGAAGCCGGAGGGACGTTGCCTTAGTTGACAACGAAATCGGGGCGGCGCGCTGATCTCTCGATCAGCGCGCCGCCCCACCGAAGCTACACGCTAAGGGTGGGGCCGCGGCCGCTCGGCGGCCGCGGCGCCCGAACACTCCGTCAGGCAGCGTGCTTCTCTGCCTGCTTGCGCAGGTGCTCACCGATCTCGTCGGTCTGGCGGCGGAACTCGCTGATGTCGAACTGCATCCCGTGCAGGTAGGTGCTCCACTTCTGCGTCTCGCTCGCCATCCGGCGCGCCTCCTCCAGCTGGCCGCTGGTCGACCCCATCATCTCGGTCGCGCTGTGATGGAAGTAGCTGCAGTACGGGCAGTGGATGGCGGCAGCCACCGCGTACCCGATGAGGTGCTTCTCCCGAGCCGTGAGCTCGGTGTCTCCCAACTGGAACTCTTTGAACGTCTCCCACTCGCGCTCGAGCTGCGCGTCGGGGAGCGGCTTGAAGAACTCCGGGACTTGTCCCAGGGTCTGCTCGATCTCGGTCTCGACGTCGCGACGACCCATCGTTCCTCCTCTGAGGATTTGCCAGACCTGACCGAACCCGGCTGCGGCTGTGGAGCCGCCGCCGTGGCTCGTCCTACTCATGCCACGTAGGCTGGCTTGAGTCTTCCGTGAGACGTCGATCGCCTACCCGTTAAGGATCGGCTCGGTTTGCAGGGACCGTCGGCGGCAGCCTTCGCCGGACGCCAGCGTCACGCGCCGACGTAGCGTGTGATGAACTCTACGGTGCGGCGGTCGTAGTCGATGCGGTGCGCGAAGCCGCTGATCTCGTGCCCCTCGTCGGGGTAGACCACGGCCTCGCACGCGACGTCCCGGGCGCGCACGCGCTCGACGACCTGGCTGATCTGGGTCGGCGGACAGCGCGGGTCGTTGGCGGCGGCCAGCAGGAGTAGGGGCGCTTTGAGGCAGTCGAGGTGGTTGATGGGCGAGTAGTACTCCAGGCGAGCCCTGTCCTTCTCGTAGTCGCCCGAGTTCTCGCGGTCCCACCAGCGCAGGTCCTCGCGCACGGCTTGATCGGTCTGGGCGTCGATGAAGTCGAAGAAGGGCACACCTGCCACACCGCAGCAGAAGAGGTCGGGGAACTGCGTGAGGCAGGCCATCGTCATGAAACCGCCCCAGCTCCTTCCGGTGACGGCGATCCTGGCCGGGTCGCAGCCCAGCGAGACGAGGAAGGCGTGGGCGCCGGCGCAGTCCTGTACCTCTCCCTGGCCCACGAGGTAGCGGTTGGCGAGCTGCCAGGTGCGGCCGTAGCCGTCGCTGCCGCGGTAGTTGGGATGGAGAACGACAAACCCGGCGTTGACGAAGGCCTGGCGCAGGGGGTCCCACTCGTTGGAGTGGTGCCACGTGGGACCGCCGTGGACGATCACGACTGCTCCCCCGTTGGGTTGTTCGGGCTCGCACAGCAGCCCCGGTACGTCGGCGAGGCGATCGAGACTGCGGTAGCGCACATGACGTCCCGAGACGAACGGGTAGCCGGCAAGCTCCGCTGGGAGCGAGAAAGTGAGCTGGGTGACGCTACCGTCGTCGAGATCGATCCGGTAGAGATCGTCGGGGCCGCCGGGGCCGCTGTGGACGACCAGCAGCGCGTCGCCCGTCGGAGTGAACGCGGGCCGATAGTGGTTGCCCGGGCCGACGTCTAGTGAGCGCAGGGCGCCGGTGGGTATGTCGAGGAGTCGTAGCGACGTCTCGGCTTCGTGATCGGTCAGAAAGGCGACCAGCGTGCCGTCGGGCGAAAGGGCAGGATGATGCGCGTCGCGGTCGCCCCGCCAGAGCCACGTCACGGCGTCGCGCTGGACGTCGTAGGCGCCGATCGCGGGATGCTCGAAGGGGCCACCCGAGAAGACCAGGCTGCGTCCGTCGGACGACCAGCAGGGCTGTGACGCCAGGAAGGCGTCGCTGCCGCCGACGGCGCGCAGCGACGCCGATCCGACGTCGAAAACGAAGACCGCCGTATCTTGCCCCCTGGTGTCGGACTCGAAGGCCAGCAAGGAGCCGTCGGGTGACCAGAGGGGCGAGTGATCGTTGGCGTAGTGGTCCGTGATGAAGCGGACGTGCGCGGCCTCGGCCTCCGCTTTGGCCGGCATGAGCGCGGCCTTGTAGCTCTCGCCGTGCTGGGCCGCCAGCGCGATGGTGGACCCGTCGGGGGAGAGGGAGAAGTCGGGCAGGGGCGAGAAGCCTGGGG
Source organism: uncultured Actinomycetes bacterium (assembly GCA_963725665.1). Classification (GTDB taxonomy): domain Bacteria; phylum Actinomycetota; class Thermoleophilia; order UBA2241; family UBA2241; genus CAVRZA01. Next base: position 638,431 of record CAVRZA010000011.1, read on the forward strand.
AGTCGGGCAGCAGGTTCTCGAGCGCGCCGTCGATGAGTCGGAAGCGGTAGATGTCGTAACACTCACTGCCCTTGTCGTCGCGCGCGAAGTAGACCGAGGTGCGGTCGGGCGAGAACAAGGGGCAGAGACAGGCGTCGGGCACGTCTACCAGATGCCGCGGCTCGGTCTCGCCGCGGCTGTCGACGGTGTAGACCTGCCAGTCCCCGTCGCGATACCAGACGAACGCGACCGTCCTGCCGTCGGGAGAGACCGCGAACGGCCTGTAGTCGCTTTCTACGCGCGGTATCGTCGAAAGCCGTTCGATGAGCTGTCGACTCACGTGCCCTCCGTCTGCTCGGCGCACGCCCCTTTGGGCGTGTCTCCCAGCGACCAACGATATCCGAGCGTGCGGCCGGGCACCAAGCGCCCCTTCTCTCCACCGTGTGCGTGCCGACCTCCTACCGCGCGCCCGCCGGCCTGCGACTCCGGGTGGATGACGATCGCGGCGCCGGGGGAGCGGCGCCGCGGGCGGTTCCACCCCAGGTATGACGACAACCCGGGCGCGAGGCTCTAGCATGTGTCGTGCCAAGACGATGTGACGCCCGCGGCGCCGCTCCTCCGGCGCCCCGTCATCGGACCACGGCCCCCGTTTCTCCTCTCGCGACCACGATCCACCGGTCGACGTCCAGTGGAGGTCCATCCATGCCCGCCGCTTCGCGCCCTCAGCGATCGCTCCACCCTGCCCCGCAGCCGTGCCCGTCGGGCGCGGCCTCCTACGATCCCTCCACCCCCACCCTCCTCGCACGGGCCGGCGCCTCTCTCCCCCAGGGCGCCGGCCCACCCTCCCATCGCAACCGCCTGCCGGCGCTGCTCGACGAGCTCGACGAGCTCGTCGCCCCACACGCTCGCCTCGCCGTCGAGCAGCTCGGCTATCGAGTGCTGCCGGCGCGCGAGATGTCCTCCGGTCCCGGTGCAGCCGCGCCGATGACAGACGGCCTCGCGGCGCGGTTCGTCGGCGCCCATGGACTCGACGCCGTCGCCAGCTGCCGCCTCAAACATCGGATCGGGCTCGCGGAGCGGCAGACCGCCTTCACGGTCGTCTACGTCGTGCGCGACGAGGTCGTGGCCGCGCTGCATCGGTTGCATCACTGCGCCGACGTGGTCGTTGTTCTGCGGCGCACGGCGGCAGGCCCGCAATTCCACCACGTGCCGTGGCCATCGCTCTTCGAGCACGCGGGGGTGACGGCGCGCGAGGCCGACGTGCTCGCGCTGCTTTTGGCCCGGCGCACCAACGCCGAGATCGCGCAGACACTCGTGGTCTCGCCGGCCACGGTCAGGGCTCACTGCCGCTCCGTCTTCTGCAAGCTCGGCGCCGGCGGTAGGCGCGATCTCTGGGCGCGCTTCAGTCATCTCGAGGGATGCGTGGCCTGATGACGGTGATCCTGCAACAGGGCGCCGCGTACCGTGTAGCGCAAGCCCTGGAGTGGTCTGACTTCGGCTACGCCGACCGGCTACGGCTGGATGTGGATGGGCATGCCCACGGCGACCAAGGCGAACATGTTCTCGACATCCCACATATGCATGCGGATGCAGCCGTGTGAGGCGTGGGTGCCGATCGAGTAGTCGGAGGGGGTGCCGTGTATGCCCACGCCGGGTGCGCTGGTGCCGATCCAGCGCGTGCCGACGGGATTGCCGGGACCCGGCGGGATGGGCTCGAGCCCTGTGGCCCAGGGCGAATCGGGCGGGATCCACGTGGGGTTCATGATCATCGACACGATGTAGTAGTCGCCCGTCGGCGTCGGATAGGCTGGCTGGCCGACCGCGACGGCGTAGGTCTTGACGAGCTTGCCATCCTTGTAGAGGTAGAGGCGGCACTCCGAGAGGTCGACCACGATGCGTCCACTCAGGGCGCCCACCACCCGCGGTCCCACGACGCCATCGGGCTCCATGGCCATGCGCGTCTCGAACCGCTTGACGGCCTTCAGGGTCGCGGCGTCGAGCACGCCCGTCGTCTTGCGGTGCAAAAACCCCGCCTTGCGCAACTTGCGCTGCAGCTCGCGTACGTCCTTGCCCCTGGCACCGGCCGTAAGGGTGGCGTCACCGAGCTTCTCGGTCGTGTCCACCAGCACGTTCTGCTCGCTCGTGGCGACGTTGTGGCCAGAGTCGACCGCGACGACGGTGATCGAGTGCTCGCCGTCCGTCAGGTGCTCGAGGCGGACCTTTATGGGGCGCCGGCCCGAGCGGCGCAGCACAGCTTCGCCGTCGACGCGAACGGTGACTCGCGGTGCCTTCACCGGGTCGCTCGCCGTGACTCTCAGCAGCGGTGTGTTGGTGCGCAGCGTCGCAGGCAGCTCGACTACGAAGAGCTCGGGGGGGTGGGCGTCGACGGTGAGCATCGCGGCGAGGTCGGTGGCATTGCCGGCCGCGTCGCTCGAGACGACGCGCAGGCGGTCGCTGCCGTCGCGCGCGTCGAGCGCCACGCTGAAGCGGCCGTCGGGGCCAGCCGTCGTCGCTGCAGTCGCCGGTCCGCGAGCGACCGAGACCTCGGCGCCGGCTTCGGTCTCTCCGCCGACAACGAGGGGCGACGAGGTGGCCACGCGGGCGAAGGCCGGAGTCGTGACCGTGAGCGGCGGGGCGACCGTGTCCACGGTGAAGCGCCACGTCTTGCTCACTCGCCGGCTGAAGACGTTGAGGCTCGTGCCGGTGAAGCGCACAATGTGGCTGCCGTCGCCCAGTGGGCCGGTGCTTAGCGTGACCTGGTCGCCGTCCCGGCCGATCCCCGACACGGGCGTGCCGTCTACGGTGATCTCGACTTCGCGCAAACGATCGAGGCCGGGGATCCTGACGCTCACCGCCACGGTCGAGTCGCGCGTGTAGGCGCCCGATGAGGGCGTCACGGCCGAGATGCGCGGCGCGGTGACCAGCTCGTAGGCCGCGAAGGCGGCGAGAGCCAGCGCAGCGGTCAGCGCGATGAACAGGTAGCGATGTCGGGCGAAACCGGCGGCCATAAGTCCAGTATCGGCACGGGCAGGTCGCTGCTAAGGATACAGGATGCGTACCTTTAGACGCCCGGTCTCATCGTTTGGTTGCCGGGGGAGGAAAGCGAGCGCACGCGCCTAAAGGGAGTATATGGAGGACTCCGTACTGCGACGCCTTCTCGACGAACTCGCCGCCGGGCGCTGCTCGGTCGACGAGGTCGTCGCCGACCTAGAGCGGCACGGCCTGAGTGAGGTCGGCGACTTCGCGCGCCTCGACCTTGGCAGGCGCCGGCGCACTGGCGTCCCTGAGATCGTCTTCGCCGCCGGCAAGTCGGTCGATCAGCTCGCGGCGATCGTCGCAGCCTTTCTCGAGCATGCCGACTCGGTGCTTTGCAGCAAGGCCAGCCCTGAGCAACACGAAGCCGTTGTCGCTGCGGCTCTTGGTGAGGCCGAGTACGACCCGCGCTCCCACGTGCTCGTGGTCCGGCGGCGAGGCGCGACGAGGCCCGAGACCTCGGGCCTCGTCGGTGTTCTCGCCGCCGGCACCGCCGACGTGGGCGTCGCCGAGGAGGCGGCAGCCGTGTGCCGGGAGATGGGCGTCGCGGTGGCGACGGCCTACGACGTCGGCGTCGCCGGCGTGCACCGTCTGTCGCGTCCGCTCGGCGATATGGTCGCGCGCGGCGCCGCGGCAGTGGTCGTCGCGGCGGGGATGGAAGGAGCTCTGCCCTCAGTCGTGTCGGGGCTCGTGGGCGTTCCTGTGATCGGATTGCCGACGTCGACCGGCTACGGCATGGGCGGCAAGGGGGAGGCGGCCTTGCTCGCCATGCTGCAGAGTTGCTCGCCGGGCCTCGTTGTCGTCAACATAGACAACGGTGTCGGAGCGGGAGTCACGGCCGCTCTCATCGCACGAGGGAGGGAGCCATGACTGACCTCGCGTTCGTCTTTCGCGATCGGCGCGACGAGGTGACGCGCCGCTGGACGGCCTATCTCGAGAGCGCCGTCAGCGACGACTACCGCGAGGTCCTCGAGAGCCCCATCGGCGCGCGGTTGGTGCGTAAGACGCTCGAAGACCTCCTGTCGTACAACGATGCCGAGGACTACCAGGCGGCAGCCGCGCTGCGCCAGATCGGCGATGAGGCCGCCGTCGAAGCCGGGCGCCGCGCGACTCTCGGCTTCGAGCTCACAGATCTCCTCTCGGCCCGGCAGGCATTACGCGCGGCCCTCTGGGACGTGCTTCTCGACGCCCTTGTGATCGGCGACCTGCCGTCACCGGGTGAGACGCTGGAGCAGATGAAGCGTATCGACCACTTCCTCGACGCCCTCATGCTCGCGGAGGTCGGTGGGTACCTCGCGGGCCGAGCCGACGACGCCGGCTGACGAAGAAGGGTCGGCGGCCGCCGGTCGGGAAGGAGGGCGGCCTAGCCGCCGGCGGGGTCGACCGGGCATCGGGTGGACCGAGCGCCCGCCTGCCGCTACCCTCTCATCAAGGACCAGCGCGGCCGAGAGCTGGCCATGGGGGAGGTACAGCGTGAGGAGCGGGAACGAGCGACGCCGTCTGGGGCTGGGGGGCGTGCTCCTCTGCCTTCTGCTGGGGGTGCTGCTCGCGACGCCTGCCGTCGCGTCGGCGACCATCCAGACACGGATCACATCGATCCTGAACGCCTATCACCTCGCGGGCTCGAGTACCGGGGTGCGCGTGTTCGATCTCGATGCGGGGCGCGCCGTCTACGCGCGCAACCTGAAGGCGCGGCTGCGCCCTGCCTCCAACATGAAGCTCGTCACGTCCGCGACGGCGCTTGCCAGATGGGGGCCCGACTACGTGTTCAAGACGGAGCTCTACGTTGGCCGTGGAGGACCGGATGCGAACGGGATCGTGCATGGCAACGTCTACCTCAAGGGCTACGGCGACCCCAGCCTCTCGACACCCTGGTTCCAGCGCAACGTCCTGCACATCACCACCTCGAGCGTCACCCACTTCGTGACGGCGCTGCAGACTCTCGGGGTCACGAAGATCGCGGGGCACGTGGTCGGCGACGACAGCTACTTCGACGCGCAGCGAGCGGTCAGCAACTGGCGGCCAGGCATGACCGAGTGGTGCGGGCCGCTCTCGGCGCTGTCGGTCAACGAGGGCTACAACAAGGGCAGCCGCGTGGGGAACCCTCCCTTGTTCGCCGCACGTACGGTGACCCGCCTCCTCGAAGAGGCCGGCATCGACGTCACCGGCGGGCCGTGGGCGCGCGGGGTATCGAGCACAGCGACCCTGGCCTACACGGAGTACTCGGCGCCGCTCGCCGTCATCGTTGCGGCTATGAACAAGCCAAGCGACAACTTCTTCGCCGAGGAGCTGACGAAAGGGCTGGGCAAGGCGTTCGGTCGCGGAGGGACGACGGCGGCCGGCACGGAGGTCTCGAGCGCCTTCCTGCGCTCGCTGGGCGTGCCGACGTCGGACTTCCGTTTGAGGGATGGGTCGGGGCTGAGCTACGAAGACTGGCTGACGGCCCGCTGCGTCAGCGTGCTGCTGCGCAAGGCGGCTGGTAGCGAGTGGTTTCTCTACTACCGCGGCTCTCTGCCGATAGCGGGCCGTGACGGCACCCTGAAGGACCGCATGCGCGGCACCGCGGCCCAGGGCAACGTGAGGGCCAAGACGGGGACCCTCAACGTCTCGAGCTGTCTCTCGGGCTATGTGACCAACGCGAAGGGACGGAGCCTGGTCTTCTCGCTCCTTATGAACGGCTCGCCTCTGAACATCGACGCGGCCCACCACGCCCAAGACGCGATCGGGGTCGCGCTGGCCAAGTCCCAGTAGTCGCAGCGGCGCCGGCGGCGGAGCGAAAGCTCGATAGCCCGGCGCCGTTCTACCGTCGCGAGAGCCTCACGTCCACCGGCGGCGCACCCACCCTACGACGTCACGCGCAGTGCGCCGCCACGACGCCTGCGAGTCGCGTTGGGCCGTGGCGACGGCCTCGTCGAGGGCAGCCGTCTCGCGGCCGTCGTCCAACGGCCGCACGACGGCCGCCCCCAGCCCGGCGTGCTCTGCCGCGATCGTCAACATATGGTCGGCGAGCCAGGCGTTTCGGGGCAGCACCGGGCCGTGGAGGTAGGTGGCGAAGACGGTCCCCGCCCGCGCTCCCTCCGTGCCGTCTTCGCCGTTGTTGCCGTGACCGACGAGCACTCTCCCGAGCGGTTCGAGCTCGCCGAGGTAGGTGCGGCCGCCGTGGTTCTCGAAGCCGGCCAGGCGTTCCACGCGCCCGCCAACGGAAGCCTCGGCGACGACGTTGCCGATGAAGCGGTCGCGGCGCGCCACGGTCTCCAGGTCGAGGAGGCCGAGGCCCTTGATCTCGCTCCCGTCGGCGGCCACGTAGCGACGGCCGAAGAGCTGCAACCCGGCGCACACGGCGAGCACCGCGGCGCCGCCTTGGGCGACCTCCTCGAGCCAACGGCGGCGGGCGCGGAGGTCGTCGCCGATGGCGTTCTGGACGCGGTCCTGCCCGCCGCCGACGAAGAGGAGGTCGCAGGCGGCCGGCGCCGCCTGGCCCAGCTCGACCTCGTCCCAGTGGAGCGGGATGCCGCGCCATTCCGCGCGGCGGCTCAAGGTGATCACGTTGCCGCGGTCGCCGTAGGTGTTCATGGTCGTGGGGTAGAGGTGCACGGCGTGGATGGCGCCGTCGGGCGCGACGCCGTCCGCGCGGCCGTGCTTCGCGTCGCGCCTGTTGTAGCCTGAGCCGACTCCGCCCGCACCGCCGCCGCCCATCGCGCCGCCCACGCCGCCGATCGCGCCGCCCACGCCGCCCATCCTCCTACCCGGCTCGCCGTTCGGCGGCCAGGGTGACGCGCACCTCTTCGAGCGCCGTGTAGGTCGGCAGCACGTCGATATCGCGGTGACCCCGCTCGAGCGCCAGCGCGAGGCCGTCCTCGAGGCGCGCGGTGCTGAACAGCCGTTCCTCGTCGACGCCGGCGTACTTGAGCCGCAGCGCCATGCCGGCCTCGCGCTGTCCGCAGGCCACCACAGTCCGCGCCGATGGCAGCAGGCTCTCGAGGTCTGCGTCCCAGATCCATGAGATGTCGCGGCCGTCGGCGACGTTGTCGTTGAGCACGAAGACGAGCGCGCGGTCGCCCTGTTGCGCCGCCAGGGTGCGCAGGGTCTGGTTCATCCCCGCGGGGTTCTTCACTAGGCCGACGCGCACCGTGGCGCCGCGATAGGTGTAGGAGCTGGCGCGGCCGAAGACCGGTCGGTAGGTCGACAGGTCGGCGAGAGCCGTCGGCAGCGGCACGCCCAGCCTCCCGACGAGCCCGCAGGCGGCGAGCGCGTTGTAGACGGAGTGCATCCCGGGCACCGTGAGCGAGAGCTTGCAGCGCTCCTCCGGCGCGGGCGAGCCGTGGACGAGCGCGCTCACCTGGGCTGAGGAGAGGAGCAGATCGCGTGCCTCGAGGTCACGCGGGGGCCGTGCGAAGTCGCAGCGCCGGCAGCCGTAGTCTCCGAACTGCGACAGCCAGCGGGTGCGGTAGACGAGGAGCTCGCCGCAGGCCGGGCAGACGACGGCGTCGCTGACCTCGCGGTCTGGGACCGACGCCGTCGTCTCGCCGGGTTCGAGGCCGTAATACAGCGTCTCGAGACCCGACGAGCGGGCGACGTGGGCCACGAGCGGGTCGTCGGCGTTTGCGACCAGCACGGTGCCCTCGAGCTGGCGCAGGGCGTCGAGCCAGCCTTCGGCTAGCCGGTCCACCTCGCCGTAGCGGTCAAGTTGGTCGCGGAAGAGGTTTGTGAGCACGACGACCCGGGGCGCGCCCAGCGCCGCGACCGCGCGTGGCACGATGGCCTCGTCGGCTTCAAGCAAGGCGAGGGACGCACGCCCCTGGGCGGCGAACGCGGAGGCGATGCCCGAGAGCAAGTTGGCGCCCTCGACGTTGTGGACCAGCGAGCGGCCGCGGGCGCGCAGCACGTGGGCCGCCATCGCCGCCGTCGTCGTCTTGCCGTTGGTGCCCGTGACGAGGACGAACCCCTCGGGCAGCTCGGCGGCGCGGTCGTGCAGGAAGCTGGCCGAGATCAGGTTGGCCACCTTGCCCGGCAGGGTGCTGCCCCGGCCCGAGCCCGTCGCCTTGATGGCAGTCGCGGCGCCCTTAGCGGCGGCCTGCGCTACTCTGTCTCTCATCGTCGGCATCGTCTGTGACGGCGCTTGGGGCGCCGCCGCCATAGTCTCTCACGAACGGAGGAACGCCCCCAGGGCGACGGATTCCTTGCAGGCTGAAGACCGGCGGCGGCGTGTGCAGGCGGGCCGCCGTGACGCCGGGAACGAACGGCTCTTCTTCCGGTAGCCGGTATCCGACACGCCGGTATCCGACACGGCTGAGGGGCTGGCCGACTCGGTGGGTAGGGGATTCACTCGAGAGTGTGTGGGAAGCAAGGCCAGCCCCTCACGTACCCGGCGGGCTGCTGGGAGTTGTCACAGGCGACCAGCCCGCCGCGCCGCCTGCGCATCTCCGTGTTTGTGCATCCTCAGATGGTCCCACCCCAGTCCGGACGTGTGCGCGTTTCCGTCACACGACACTTGTCCACGCCTTGAAGTGGGGAAACCGCCGTGCCGCTGGAGCGGCGCGAGGCGAGGCGCGGCGAGGCGAGGGCGGCGCGAGGCGAGGCGCGGCGGGGGCATACGCATCGAGGAACCCGCCGCGCCTCGTCTCGCGCCGCCGGACGCGCTCCTCGCGTCGTACCCACCACGCGGAGCGCTCGTCGTCGGCGAAGTGAGGCAGTCGGTCGGGCCAGGTGCATCGCCGGCGTCGGCGCTCCCAAGGAGCCCGTCCTCCTCCCTATCGGTTCAAGTGACGGGTTCGATTAGAGGAATGGGCGCGCCTCGGCCGAACGTACTGCGCAAGTCCCGCCGGGGACAGGCGTTCCCGGCGGATCCGTCGGCAGCCCGCGAGAGACGGTTTCGCGTCGTGTCGGCGGCGGCTACACTAGCCCGCGATGATCGACTTGGGTCTCATGTTCGGAGGGCGCTCGGCGGAGCACGAAGTCTCCGTCGCTTCGGCACGCTCTCTCTACGGCGTGCTCGACCGTGACAAGTACAACATCATCCCCATCGGCATCACGCGCGACGGCGCGTGGGTCAGGCCGCTCGACGTCGACCTCGCTCTGCGCGATGGGCTCGGCGGCGTCGCCGTCGAGCCCATCGCCCTCAACCCCGATCCCACCAAGCCCCCCTTGCTCGTCGGCGAGGAACGTCGCGCCGTCGACCTCGACGTCGTCTTCACCGTCCTGCACGGCACCTACGGAGAGGACGGCACGGTCCAGGGCGCGCTCGAGATCGCGGACGTCGCCTACACCGGCTCGGGTGTGGCGGCCAGCGGGGCTGCCATGGACAAGGGGATGATGAAGAGCCTCTTCGCCGCCGCGGGGCTGCCGCAGGTGGACTATCTCGTGCTGCGCGACGCGGGCTACGACGAGGCCGCCGCGGTCGCGCAGGTCGAGGCCGGCTTCGACTACCCCGTGTTCGTGAAGCCGGCGAACCTCGGCTCGAGCGTGGGCATCACCAAGGCCCACGACCGTGAAGAGCTCGTCGAGTCGTTGCGGCTCGCCTTCCGCTACGATCGCAAGATCGTCGTCGAGGCGTTCGCCGACGCGCGCGAGATCGAGTGCGCCGTGCTCGGCAACGACACACCGCTGGCCTCGTTGCCGGGCGAGGTCATGCCCGTCAACGAGTTCTATGACTACGAGTCCAAGTACACCGACGGGATGATGTCCTTCGCCATCCCCGCCGATCTTAGCCGGGAGCAGACCGATGAGGTGCGCGCCCTCGCCGCCGCCGCCTTCAGGGCTGTAGACGGCGCCGGGTTCGCGCGCTGCGATTTCTTCGTCTATCGGGACGAGGGCCCGGTGCTGGTGAACGAGGTCAATACCACGCCCGGGCTCACCGACATGAGCGCTTTCCCCAAGCTGTGGGCGGCGACCGGCGTGCCCTACGCCGAGTTGGCCGACCGCATCGTCTCCCTGGCCCTCGAGCGCCATCGCGCGAAGGGCTCGCTGCTCACGTCGCGCTAGACGCGACATTCACTGCCTGCGGCCTCCGTCGTCGCGTCGCCTGCTCGACGGTTAACGCGCCCCGACTGTCGCCGCAGCGCCTGCGGGCGGCCGGCCGCCGGCGGCGTCGTCGCGTGTCAGTAGGTGTAGTTGCTCGAGGAGACGGCGGGCTGCAGAACCTTCTGGGCCCAGGTCCCGACCGCGGGGAAGCTGCTGACGTAGTGGAAGAGGTAGGTGTGGGCCGGACGCGTGGCGGTCACGGTGTAGTAGGTGCTGTCCTCCAAGTGCTCGGCCTTGAACGCCACGAACGTTGAGCCGCTCGCGGCGACCGCGCGTTCGGCTTCATGCCTGGCCGCGGCGTCGTTGTGAGTCTCGCCGTAGATGACGGCTGCGGCCAGTGCCGCCTGGTGTGCGTCATCGGCGGCTTGGCGACGGTTGTCGAACACGGAGTGTGCGTCGAGCAGCACGACGAAGATGATCATGACGATGACGAACACCTTCACGGACTCGCGGATGAAGCCGTCCTGCCCGCCTAGTCGTCGGAGCATCTTCCCTGCCTTGTCGCGGGTCTCTGGGCGATGTATCGGCTGGCGTGGCCGATGTGTTTACGCCTTTTTGTGCTCCGCTGCGGAGAGAGGAGGCTGCGGGGCAGGCAATCGGGCCGCTCTCGGCCGGCAGGAGCGGGTGCGCGCTAGCGCGCCGGGCAGGGATCGGCGACGGCGCCACCGGGCGGGATCGAGCCCGGCCTACGCCGTTTCGGGCTCGCCGGTCACACGGACCAGCACGACGGCGGCATCGTCGGCGAGCTTGCCGCCGGCGAAACGCTCGACGTCATCGAGGAGGCGCTCGAGGAGCTCCGGGGCCGGCAGGCCCTTGAGCTCCTCGAGCGCCTCGTTCATGCGCTGGTCTTCGTAGAAATGCCCTTGGCCGTCGCGGGCTTCGGACACGCCGTCGGTGAAGAAGAGCACCGCATCCCCCCGCTGCAGCTCGACGCGCTCGGGTGCGTAGGGGTCGGGTTCGAAGGCCGGTGCGACGCCGGCGGCGGGGCCCGCGAACAGCAGCGGTCGCTCGATACCGCCCTCGCGCAAGACGAAGGGCGCCGGATGACCGGCGCTGGCGAAGGTGAGCGTGCCGTGGTCGATGTCCAGGAGAGCGAGCTCGAGCGTGACGAAACGCGACTGGGGCAGCTCCTCCTGTGGCTCGCGCTCGGTGCCCACCTGGAGCTCGAGCACGTTGTTGGTCCCGGCCACGGCCTCGCCGACCCGGGGCGGCCAGCGTGACGCGGCGATCGCCCTCAACGTGTGCTTGGCCGTGATGGCGAGGGTCGCCGCCGCGATGCCCTTGCCCGAGACGTCGCCGATGGCGACGGCGACGCTGCGCGGGCTGAAGCTGAAGACGTCGACGAAGTCACCCCCGAACTCATCGCGATAGCGGCACACGGCGGCGACCTCGACGCCCTCCGGAAGGCTCTGTGGCTCGGTGATCAGCGCCGCACGCAGCGTGCCGGCGACGCTGCCGGCATCGCCGCTCAGCTCGCCGAGGCGGATGACGGCGTGCCGGGCGACGACGTTGAGCAGGCGCACGTCGCCCGGCGAGTACGGTTCCGGCTTGTTGCCCACCTCGAGGAAGCCGAGCGTCATGCCGGCGTCGTCGACGAGCGGCACGCAGGCGAACGACGTGAGTCTGAGCAGGTCCGTCGCCTCGCTGAGGCCGTCCGCCGTCTCGGGCAACGAGTTGCAGACAAGGGGCTTGCCCGACTGGCAGACATGGCCCGGCGCGCCCCTGCCAAGGTCCCACGAGATGGGACGGCCGATCCATCCGGCTTCGGTGTCGAACCAGCCGTCGGTCGTCACCCGGTCGGGCGCGGCGAGTCCGGCCATGCCGCGTGCCGAGGCGGTGACGAGGCAGGCGATCTCCGTGGCGCCGCGCAGAACCTGCTCCCCGTCTGAAGCTAGGTGCAGGGTCTCGAGGCGCTCCAACGTCGAGAGGAGCGCAGGGAGCGTGAACGGGGACACGCTCATCATGCCGCGAACGGGGAGACGACCATGGAGGAGTGTTCGGCTCGGCCTCTTCTATCCCTGCAGGGCACGGAGGGGCGTCGCGGACGACCTCGGCGCCTTCAGCCGGAGCGGCGTATGGTGAAGCCGCTGAGCACGGCCTGGATCAGGGTCGCGACGAGGCAGAGGGTGATGCTCAGCGTGAGCGAGAACCCGACGCCGTAGGTGAGCACGGCGATGACCCCCGCCCAGAGCAGCGTGCGCGGCAGGAAAGAGCGCACGAACTTGCGCCGGAACCCGAGCCAGGCGAGACGACGGCCGACGGCGGGGGCCGTCGTCTCGTCGTCGAGGCGGCTCTCGGCGCCGCGCACGTCGTCCGAGAGGTCGGCTCCCTGCTCGTCGAGCAGCCGACACTGCAGCTCGATGCCCGCGTTCTGCCTGAGGAAGAGCCGCTGGCTGCGGGCGTAGAAGGCGAGCAGGGTGAGGAAGCGGTCGTCGGCCGACAGGCGCGAATCGGCGAGCGTCACCTCGAGGAAGAGGCGCGTCTCGCGGTGATCGTACTTGACCCGGCACGTCCAGGCTTTGCGAGGGAAGAAGCCGCCGACGAAGCGGTCGAAATCGGCAGGCATCTCCTCGACGTATTGAGGATCGATCTCCGCCATGTCGCTCCTCTGTCAACTCGCCAGCATCAGTACCGATTGTACTCCCGCGCGCTTCGGCACGGGCGCTCCGCCGGACGATTCCATAGCCAGGGGAGTGCACGCGGTGCGCCTTGGGGGCCCGCAGAACCGAGTAGACTAGCGCCGATGCCCGCACCCCTCGTCCTCGACGTCGTCGGCAACCGGCCGCAGTACATCAAGGCGGCCGTACTCTCACCGCGGCTGCGCCGGGTCGCGCGTGAGGTCCTGCTCGACACCGGACAGCACTACGACCACGAGCTGGCGGGGCTCTTCTTCGATCAGCTCGCGCTGCCCGAGCCCGACATCGCACTGGGCGTCGGCTCGGGCACGCACGCCGAGCAGACGGCCGCCATGCTGTCTGGGGTCGAGCGCGCCCTGCTCGAGGTGAAGCCCGACCTCACACTGGTCTACGGCGATACGAACTCGACGCTGGCGGGAGCGCTGGCGGCGGCGAAGCTCGGCGTGCCCGTGGCGCACGTCGAAGCGGGTCTGCGCTCCTTCGACCGCGCGATGCCTGAGGAGGTCAACCGCGTCGTCGCCGATCACCTCGCCGCACTTCTGTTCTGTCCCACGGAGGCTGCGGTGGGCAACTTGCGCGCCGAAGGCATCACCGAGGGCGTGCACAAGGTCGGCGACGTGATGTTCGACCTGGCGCGCGAGGCGCTGACGGCCGAGATCGAGGCGGCTGTGCTGCGAGCGCCTGGGGGTCACGCGGGGGGGCTACGTCTACGCCACCCTGCACCGCGCCTCGAACGCCGACTCGCCGGCACACCTGGCCAGCCTGTTGGGCGCGCTCGCGGCGGCGGGTGAGCCAGTCGTCTTGCCGGCTCACCCACGCACCGCGGCGAGCATCGAGAGGTTCGGTCTCACCGGGCTCGCAGCGGCGTGGCCGCCGCGCGAGGGCGCCTCCCGTGGCGCCGGTCTCCACGTCGTCCCGCCGGTCGGTTACCTGGAGTCCCTGTCGCTGGTGAAGAACGCGCGCGTCGTCGCCACTGATTCGGGCGGCCTGCAGAAGGAGGCCTACTTCTTCGCCACGCCGTGCGTGACGCTGCGCGACACGAGCGAGTGGGTCGAGACCATCGAGAGCGGCTGGAACGTGCTGGTCGGGGCCGACGGCGATGCGCTCGCCCGCGCCCTCGCCGCGCCGCCGCGCGGCGCGAGCCACCCGCCCTTCTACGGCGAGGGCGACGCCGGCGAGCGCATCGCCGCGATCGTCGCCGCCTTCGCGGGCGGGTAGAGGAACGCGGCTCGCGGGTAGGGCGCGGGGGCGGCGCTACCCGCGGGCGATAGGATAGAATCCCGTGCTTGGTGTCCCCATCGTCGCACGCGCTGGTGTTGGCCGCGCGAGGGAGGAGTCCGTCAGGTGAAAGTGGCCGTGATCGGCCTCGGCTACGTCGGTCTGCCGCTGGCGCTGGTGTTCGCCGGCGCCGGCGTCTCGGTCGTCGGCATCGAGGCGGATGAGTCGCGCTGCGACGAGATCAACGCCGGGCGGAGCTACATCCAGGACGTCGCCGGCGAGGATCTCGAGCGGGCGGTCGGGCAGGGCTTGATCCACGCCACTCCCGACTACGCCGCGGTCGCCGACTGCGACGCCGTCATCATCTGCCTGCCGACGCCACTGAACGCCAACCGCGAGCCCGATCTCGGCATCGTGATGCAGGGGACGGGAGAGCTGGCCGGGCACCTGCGGCGCGGCCAGCTCGTGACCCTCGAGTCGACGACCTACCCGGGCACGACGAGGGAGGTGCTCGCGCCCATCCTCGAGGAGGGCTCGGGTCTCAAGGCCGGCGTCGACTTCTTCCTCGCCTTCTCGCCTGAACGCGTCGATCCCGGGCGCACCGACTTCACCACCAAGACGACGCCCAAGGTGATCGGCGGCCTGACGCCCGCCTGCACGGCCAGGGCGCTCGAGATCTACGGCCGCGCCATCGACCAGTTGGTGCCGGTCTCCACGCCCGAGATCGCCGAGATGACCAAGCTGCTGGAGAACATCTTCCGCAGCGTCAACATCGCCCTCGTGAACGAGCTGGCGATGCTCTGCGACCGCATGAAGATCGACATCTGGGAGGTCGTGGAGGCGGCGGCCACGAAGCCGTTCGGCTTCATGAAGTTCCAGCCCGGCCCCGGCCTCGGCGGTCACTGCATCCCCATCGACCCCTTCTATCTCTCGTGGAAGGCGCGCGAGTACGACTTCTGGACCGAGTTCATCGAGCTGGCCGGCAAGGTCAACGAGAACATGCCCTACTTCTGCGTGCAGAAGGTCCACCACGTGCTCAACACGCGTGGCAAGAGCCTCAACGGCGCCAAGGTGCTCGTGCTCGGCGTGGCCTACAAGGCCGACATCGACGACCTGCGCGAGTCGCCGGCCCTCAAGGTGATCCGCCGCCTGCAGGAGCACGGCGCGCTGGTCGACTACCACGACCCCCACGTGCCGTCGCTGCGTGGGTTCGAGCTGCACTCCGTGGCCCTCGATAAGGGCGCCGGCATCGGCGCCTACGACGCGGTGGTCATCGTCACCGCGCACAGCGCCGTCGACTACCGCGAGGTCGTCGAGAAGGCCCAGCTCGTGATCGACCTGCGCAACGCGACGGCGGGCATGCCGGGCTCCGGCAAGGTGTGGAAGCTCTAGGAAGGTGAGCGACGCATGACCAGCGATGCCATCCGCGTCGGGGTGGTCGGCCTCGGGTATTGGGGGCCGAACCTGGCGCGCAACTTCGACCGCCTGCCCGGCGTCGAGCTCGCCTACTGCTGCGACCTGGTCGAGGTCAACCTCGCCAAGGCGCGCGCACAGTTCCCGCGCGCGACCGCGACCGCCGACCTGGGCGTGCTGCTGGGCGACCCCAGCCTCGACGCCGTCGTCGTGGCGACCTCGGTGCCGACGCACTACGAGATCGGCCGCGCCGCGCTCGACGCCGGCAAGCACGCCCTCATCGAGAAGCCGATGGCCTTGCGCGCCGCCGACGCGGAGGAGCTCTGCGCGCTTGCCGCGGAGCGCGGCAAGATCCTCATGGTCGGCCATCTGCTCGAGTATCACCCCGGCGTGCGCAAGGTGAAGGACCTCATCGAGAGCGGCGACCTGGGGACCGTCTTCTACGTGTACGCGAACCGGCTCAACCTGGGCAAGGTGCGGGCCGACGAGAACGCTCTGTGGAGCCTCGGCCCGCACGACATCTCGGTGGTCAACTTCCTCACCGGCGAGGAGCCGATGGAGGTCAGCGCCCGCGGCGAGTGCTATCTGCAGGCGGGGGTCGAGGACGTCGTCTTCGGCTACATCAAGTACCCGTCGGGGGTCATCGGCCACCTGCACGAGAGCTGGCTCGACCCCCACAAGTCGCGCAAGATCACGGTCGTCGGCTCCGACAAGATGGTCGTCTTCGACGACATGGAGACCGACCGCAAGGTCACCGTCTACGACAAGGGCGCGGTGGTCCCCGAGTATCAGTCCTACGGCGAGTATGTGAGCCTGCGCTTCGGCGACATCCACATCCCTCGCATCGCCAACGACGAGCCCCTGCGGCTCGAGTGCGAGCACTTCGTCGAGTGCGTTCGTGAGGACAAGCAGCCGGTGAGCGACGGCCAGGACGGCCTCAACGTGGTGCGCGTGCTGGAGGCGATGCAGCGCTCGCTGCGCGACGGCGGCGACCCGGTGAAGATCACGGAGCTCGGCAAGGCCGCCGAGCGCTAGCCGTGCTGACCGCCTCCGACCGCGGACCAAACCTCCTTCTCGGCGCCGGCGTCGTCGTCGGCAAGGACGTCACCTTCGGCGCCAACGTCGTGGTCCACGACGATACCGTCATCGGCGACGGCTGTTTCATCCAGGACGGCGTCGTGCTCGGCAAGGTCCCGTCGCTCTCGCCGCGGTCGACGGCCAAGCGGGGGCAGCTCGAGCCGCTGCGCCTTGGAGACGGCTGCGTCGTGTGCACGAACGCCGTCGTCTACCGCGGCACGAGCCTGGGCAAGGGCTGCATCATCGGCGACCTCGCCAGCGTGCGCGAGCGCTGCGAGCTGGGCGAGTCGGTGGTGGTCGGGCGCGGCACCTGCGTCGAGATGGAGACGACGATCGGCGCCTTCACCAAGATCCAGTCGAACTGCTACATCACCGCCTACATGCTCATCGAGGACCACGTGTTCATCGCCCCCAACGTCATGACGACCAACGACAACTACATGGGGCGCACGGAGAAGCGCTTCGCTCTCGAGAAGGGACCGACCATCCGCCGCGGGGCTCGGGTCGGCGGCGGCTCGGTCTTGCTGCCGGCCATTGACATCGGCGAGGAGGCCTTCGTCGCCGCGGCGTCGCTGGTCACCCGCGACGTGCCGCCGCGCACACTGGTGATGGGCACGCCGGCCAAGGTCGTGCGCGGCGTGCCCGACGAGGAGCTGCTCGAGAACCAGTAGGCGCAGCGGCGGCTCCGCCGCGCACCCTTCCGCCGGCGCACAGAGCGCGCTCCGAACGCCGCATGCCTGCCCGCGCCCCCTGCCGAGTCGAGAGCGGCTCCCATGAGGGTGCTCCAGTAAGGGCGTGTCGCCCTCCGACGGTGCTCAGCGTACTGAGGGCGACTTTGAGCCTCCAGCCGGCTTAGTACGCGACTCTTGCACTCTGTCGGGTGAATCCATACACTCGCGCCGAACACAACGCCTCCGCTTCTAGACCGAGGAGGGTGCCCGTGACGTGAGGTGAGAGCCGGCGTAACGGAAGCGCGTCGGAGCCACCGGCGCGTCACTCGCGAAGGGGGGCCCTTTGTCCGATCCCTCTCATCAAGAACACCACCGCCACATGTTCCATGACGAGATGGACGCGCAGCACAAGCGCGACATGGAGCAGCTCGCGCAGTTCGGCTACAAGCAGGACCTGCGCCGGTCGCTCGGGTTCTTCTCCAACTTCGCCATCGCCTTCAGCTTCATCTCGGCGACCAACGGCTTCTACGCCCTGTTCTACTACGGTCTCGACGTCGGCGGCCCGGCCGGTCTCTTCTGGGCCTGGCCGATCGTCGTCTTCGGGCAGTTCATGGTCTGTCTCGTCTTTGCCGAGGCGGCGTCTCACTACCCGCTCGCGGGCGACGTCTACCAGTGGGCCAAGCGTTTCATGGGCGGAAGCTATGCCTGGTTCGCGGCGTGGGCGTTCGCCTGGGCGCTGCTGGCGACCATCGCAGCCATCGCGTTCGGCGCGGCGCCCATCGCATGCAGCTTGTTCGGCTGGGACGCGAGCAGCACCTCGAACCTCTTCCTGATCGCGCTCTTCTTCACCCTCGCGCCGATGGTCCTCAACATGTATAGCGTGAAGATCGCCGCGTTCTTCAACAACATCGGTACCGTCACCGAGATCATCGGTCTGGTTGTCATCTCCATCGCCTTGTACATCGCGGTCATCTTCGGCAAGGGCGACCACCAGAGCATCGGTGTGATCTTCGACACCGGGGGCACGTCGGTCGGGCATGCCTGGGGCTACGGTGGGGCCTTCCTGGCCTCGATGCTGACCTCGGCCTGGGTGCTCTACGGGTTCCACGCCGCCGGCGGCCTCGCCGAGGAGACCGTCAACCCGACGCGCTCCGTGCCGCGGGCCATGATCTTCGCCGTGGGCCTCACGGCGATCATCAGCGCCTTCTGGCTCTTCGCCATGGTGCTCGCCATCCCCGACGTCGCAAAGACGCAAGCCGAGGGGACCAACGCCATCGCCTACATCTTCGACGCCCACTTCTCCAGGTGGGTGACCGACCTGTTCCTGGTCGCGGTGCTGACGGCCATCTTCGTCTGCTGCCTGGCGGTCCAGGTGGCCACCACGCGCCTCCTGTTCGCCTACGGCCGCGACAAGATGATCCCCGCCTCGCGCTTCTTCGGGTTCGTCTCGCTGCGCACCAAGACCCCCCTCCTCTCGGCGCTGTTCGTGGCGGTCGCGACGATCGGGGTCCTCATCTACGTGAACCTCGGGGGCAGCGACCCGTTCATCGCCATCGCCCGCGTCACAGCTTGGGCGACAGCGGGTACCTACGTCGTCTATCAGATGGTGGTCTTTGCCTCCATGCTGGCGCGCTCGCGTGGCTATCCGAAGGAACGGGCCTACTTCAACCTGGGCTCGTGGGGCTGGCCGGTCAGCATCATCGGGTTCGTCTACGGCGTGTTCATGATCATCAACCTGTCGTGGCCGCGTACACCGACTGCAGCCTGGTACGACAACTACCTCGTGATCTTCTCGATCGCGATGGTCTTCGCGTTGGGTGCCATCGTGTACTTCATCCAGCGGGCTCGTGGCGTCGACCTCGGCGCGACGATCCACGAGCTGGTGGAGGCGCCTGCGGAAGAGGCCGCCATGCCGGGCCCGGTCGGGGCGACGGCTGTCCGCGAGCCAGGCGCACTCGAGACGTCCGTCGATCAGGCGCCCGGGCCGGGCCCGGTCAGCTTCGACCCGCCGGGCGGGCCGCCAACGCCGGGCGGGCCGCAGACGTAGTCACTCGACCCGCCCGAGCCCTTCCCGGGGTTGCGGGCGGGACCGGGCGGGGCGGCGCCGTTACGGCGCCGCCCCGCCCGTCTGCCACACAGCGGCTCTCGCCGCGTCGGCGGTGAGCGGCCGCGACGCCAAGGAGGTAGAGGCATGGAGATGCAGCTCTTCCCGGCAGCCGCCATCGCCACCGAGCCGCTCGACGTCGGACCCACCAGCAAGCTGAGCCTCGTGGACGTGGTCGCGCGGCCGCAGGGCGCCGCCTTCACCGCCGGCGTCTGCGAGGTCTTCCCCGGCGACGCCGTCGACTTCGACTACGACGGCGACGCGGCCGTCTGCTACATGCTCGAGGGCGAGATCACGCTGCGTGAGGGCGATGAGACGCAGGCCGTTCAGGCCCGGCGACGTCGTCTACATCCCGCAGAAAGAAGGGCTCGTCGTCTACTGGAGCACCGAGTCGTACGGCAAGTTCTTCTACGTGACCTACCCACACTGGCGCTGATAGCCGGTCGGGCGGCGTGCCTGCGGGCACGCCGCCCGACCCCGCGGCGGGGCGGCGCCTCAACGGCGCCGCCCCGCCGCTTTCGTTTGCCTGAGGGAACACTAGGGCCAAATGCGGCGTCACGGGGCGCGGAAGCAGGGCAACGAGCCGTGCGACGTGGGCCCGCCTCACGCTGTATCGACAGAGGGTGACTTGTGGAGGAGAACGAGAACGGCACCGTCGAGAGCGGCACCGTCGAGGACCGCGCCGTCGCGAACGGCACCGTCGAGAAGCCTCCAGTTCGCCTCAGCCGGCGCTGGTTCCTGGTGCTGGGCGCCGGCCTCGTCGCCGGCGTGACCGGCATGTCGCGTTTCGTCGCCGCGTGTGCCGGCGCGGTCTCAGGCGGCGCGACCTCGAGTGCGAGCGGCGCAACGTCGACTCGCGTGCCCGACTTCTCGGGGCGCTTCCCCGTCCTCTACGTCGAGAACGAGGTGCCGACGGTGCGGCCCGAGCAGTGGGTCGTCGAGGTCGCCGGACTCGTCGAACAGCCGCTGAAGATCGACCATCAGCGCTGGACGACGCTGCCGCGCCTCACCTACACGAAGGACTTCCACTGCGTCGAGGGCTGGAGCGTCGATAACGTCGACTGGAGCGGCGTCCGCGTCTCGGAGGTGCTGGCCCTGGCGAAACCCCTCCCGGCCGGCAAGTTCGTGAACTTCGTCGCCTACGGGGGGACCTACACCGACGATCTCACGATGGCCGAGGCGCTCGCCGCCGACACCCTGCTCGCCGACACGGCCGAGGGCGTGGCGCTGGCGCCGGAGCACGGCGGTCCCGTGCGGCTCGTCATCCCGAGCCAGCTCGGCTACAAGAACGTCAAGTGGGTGGTGCGGCTGGAGGTCACCGCCGAGCGCCACAAGGGCTACTGGGAGCAGCGAGGGTACTCGGTCGAGGCGCCCGTCACCTGAAGCTAGGTCAGGCCGAAGAAACGCCGCAATCGGGCGCGAAGGCCGCGCGGCGCTCTACCCTTGTCGCCGATCTCCTCGGCGTGGCTGTTCCACGACTCGTCGGGCGCCTCCCAACGCTCGTCGGCGTCGACGGGCGCGTGCAACTTGTCCGCTTTGAGACGCACGCGCCCGGCGAAGCCGCCTGACGCAGCGCTGATGCCCGACCACTCCGGCTCGGTACTCTCGGCCGGCGGCTTCTCGGGGTTCACACCATGTGGCTCGTCCATCGCTCGTGCCTCCTCCGGCAGACGCTGGCAGCCATCATCATCCTGCGCAGGCAGATGGAAGTCCACGCTGTCGAGGACGGCATTGTCGCCGCGGCCGATCATGTCCGGCGGATGATCGATTCGCGGCGTGCAGCGGCGGTGTCGGGCAGTAGCGGTGTGAAGTCACCCTGAGGGAGCGAGCGCGCCCGTTTCGGCGGGCGCGTTCTGAAGCACAACAAGAGGCAGTGTCCGATGCGAGCCCGCCATGACGAGGCGGACGGACGCGTTGGCGGACGGACAGCCAGGCGCGGGCTCGCTATCCGTTTCATGACGAGGAGCTTCCAGTGGACCGACCAGAGTCGAGACAGGGATCCGCGACAGCGCCGCGGACCAAGCGGCAGGGGCGTAACGGCGGACGCCGGCGGCAACGGCCGCGGTCCGCGAGAGCAGGCCGGCGACAAGCGTGGCCGGCGCGAACACGCCGGCCCCGAGGGCGCTTCGCCAGACGGGCGGGCAAGCCTCTCGCGCGAGCAGCTCGAGCGGTTCGACGAGACGTTCGCCGCCGATCCCAAGAACATCCTCGCTCTCAACGCCGTCACCGGTGGCAAGCTGCAGCAGGTGGCGCGCAGCCGTGAGGCCGTGATCCGCGCCGAGCGCACCTTCTCGCACGTGGTCAAGACCGCCGAGATCACCGATCAGAAACAGAGCGGGCGCTGCTGGATGTTCGCCGGCCTCAACGTCTTGCGCGTCGAGGCCATGAAGCGGCTCAAGGTCGAGCAGTTCGAGTTCTCGCAGAACTACCTCATGTTCTACGACAAGCTCGAGAAGGCGAACTTCTTCCTCGAGACGGTCATCCGGACGGCGGACGAACCGACCGATGGGCGCCTCATCAGCTTCCTGCTCCAAGATCCGATCCAGGACGGCGGACAGTGGGACATGTTCGCCAACCTCGTGCGCAAGTACGGCGTGGTGCCCAAGAGCGTCATGCCCGAGAGCGAGTCGAGCAGCTCGTCGATGGCCATGAACGGCGCCGTGCGCGCCAAATTGCGCGAGTACGCCGCCGAGCTGCGTCGCCGGCACGGCGAGGGCGAGCCAGAGAGCGGCCTGCGCGAACGCAAGGCGGCCATGCTGGAGACGATCCACCGCATGCTGACCATCACGCTGGGAGGCCCGCCGCGCGAGTTCGTCTGGCAGTGGCGCGACAAGGACGACGAGTTTCACCGCGACGGCACGATCACTCCCCAGGAGTTCTACGAACGCTACGTCGGCTTCGACCTCGACGCGTTCGTGAGCCTCATCAACTGCCCCACGCCCGACAAGCCCTTCGCGCGCCTCTACACGGTGCAGTACCTGGGCAACGTCGAGGGCGGCGAGTCGATCCGCTATCTCAACGTCGACATCGAGACCTTCAAGCGAGCCGCCGTCGAGCAGCTCAAAGAAGGCGCACCGGTGTGGTTCGGCTGCGACGTCGGCAAGATGATGGAGCGCGACCTGGGCATCCTCGACCGCGAGCTCTACGACTACGAGCTCGTCTTCGGCACCGCGTTCACGGCCGACAAGGCGGAGCGCGTCGAGTACGGCCACAGCGTCATGACGCACGCCATGGTGCTCACCGGCGTCGACCTCGACGACGAGGATCACCCCACGAGGTGGAAGGTCGAGAACTCCTGGGGCGAGAAGTACGGCGAGAAGGGCTTCTTCGTCATGAGCGACCGCTGGTTCGACGAGTACATGTTCGAGGTCGTGATCGAGAAGAAGTACCTGCCCGAGGAGCTGTTGTCAGTCTTGGCGACAGAGCCTATCGTGCTGCCGCCCTGGGACCCGATGGGGTCGCTGGCGCGCTCACGGTAAGTCTGACGGGAGTTTCACGAGGCGGGGGGGTGGCGGGCCGCGAAAGCGGCCCGCCACCCCCGCAGCATATCGGCCGAAGCGGAGACGTGGGACCCGACCGTCAAGGTCGCGCGAGCGAGCGGAGGGTCACGCGAGCAGAGCGAGTATCTCGCGTTGGGAGGAGGCGTCGGCATCCTTCTGATCGATGGCGAGATTGACCTGCATGTTCGTCCTCGCCAGGGCCATGAGATCCTCGTCGATGGCATAGCTCTTCTGCTCTCGCAGCCAATCCAACACTCTCGCCAGGCGCCAGATGGTGGGTCTGCCCTCGTGCACGGGCGCCGGAGCGGGGGCTTTGCAGTCGAGGATCAGCTTCCTGACGTTCTGCCGCGAGACGTGCAGCAATTCGGCAACGTCGGTCAATCCGACGAAGTCGGGCGATGCCTCGGTGAGCGCTGTCTCTGGAAGGGCGTGCCTGACGTCGGCGATCCCGCTCAGGACCGCGTCCATGGCGGAGTCGGCCTCACGAATGAAGCTGAGCGCGATGCGCCCCCTCTGCCCGATCCCGACGATGGCGTCGTCGCAGCCGCGGTCGCCGAGCCGCTCGACGCAGTCATCGATGTCGACATCCGGTGACGGCAGCGCGAACTTCAGGGCGAACTCGTAGTGCTTCACCATCTCAGTCCTCTTGCTCCTCCTGCACCCGCAGGCAGCCGTCTATGACCCGCCTGATCTGTCTGGCGTGATTCTCGGGCACCTTGGGAGTGCCCCAGATGATGGTGATGCAGTACTCACCACAGCGACACTCGGGGTCGTTGTGGGGGCAGTACATCTTGCCCCATCCGTGTGCCCGTGGACCGAGAAGCTCGATGCGCCATCCATGTCTCTCTGCGTACCGCAAGGCTTCTTCGATCCGAGCATCGGGATGGCGCCTTCGTGACATGCGCCCCCTCCTATCCGAGTATCGGCAGGAGAGGAGAGGTTGTCAAGTGACAACCACTCGCCTTGCCCTTCCTGCCGTTCCATGACCCGCGGCGCCTATTCGCGAGAGTACGCCTCAGCGAAAGCCGAGTCCTGGGTCATAAAGAGCGATTCGGTTGACGTATGAATGGGAAGCGGTCGGGTTGATGCAGAAGACGTCACTCGCATCCGGCGAGGGGACTGCAGGGAGAAGTGACCAACACGGGAGGGCGGGGGCGCGGGGGCCGTGTCGGCCCCCGCGCCCCCGCCCCGTCATGGGTTCCACTCTGTCAGCGAGTTGGCCACCTGCAGCAGCTCGCTGCGCGTCAGGTCGCCGTCGACGAGGAACTCTCTCTCGCCCGTGTTCACGATCAGCATCGGTGGCTTCTCGTAGGTGACCGAGACCTGCGCCGTGGAACCGGCAAGCTGGCCCGCGGTCAACGTGATGCTCTCGGACGATCCGTCGGCGCCGACCGACATGATGCCGTCGGCGCCTCCCCATGTCCTTACCTGGTCTCCGAGAGCGTGGGTGGCGACGACGAACGTGTCGAACCCGCGCCGGTAGACGAGGGTGAGGCCCCTGTCGGCAGAAACCTGCGATCCCGTGTTCGAGCTCCAGGGCTTCTTCGCCTGGCAGACCACGGCCGCAAGGTGGTAGCCCGCCGGCAGCAGCGTCGGGATGAGCGGGCTGTAGTCCATCTTTCGTGTCGCCCAGCCAAGCGAGCCCGGACGGTAGCCGCTGTCGATGGTCGTCGTCACAGCTCCTGCCGGCGGGGATTGAGTGAAGAGGCCCTCGGCCTTGGGGGCGTTGAAGACGAGGTTCTCGAGCCGCTCTACGCGCGTCAGGATCCCGTCGTGCGACGAGGCGAGCCTCACCGGGATGCCCGTCTGCTTGTCGATGACGATCGCCAGGTCTTGGAGATTTGAGGGAGCGCTCGGCTGGGTTGTGGCGGCTGGCTGCGGCTCGGGCGCGGGCCCGGTGAGCTGCCAGGCCGCACGTCCCTGATAGGTCACGTCTGCGACGCTGAAGCCCGGCGCCCCCTCGTCAAGGATGCCGCGGACGTACGTGCCGAGCATGTGGTTGAGGCGCGCGAACGGGTCGGAGGGGCTGCCTGGTAGGTCGTTGGCGCCGCTGTACACGGTGTACGACGAAGCTGTCCCCGGTCGTTCGACGAGCTCGCACACGGTGTTCGAGCGGCTGTCCACGGTGGTGACGAAGTGGCTTCCCTGGGCCGTGTCGCCGCCTTCGATGCGCAGGTCGCCCTGCGCCGTCAGAACGAACCTCAAGCGCATCTCGACAGCCGTGCTCGGCGAGGCGTCAGCCAACGCGGGCTCTGCGTCGCCCAAGGCCGCGAACTGGGCCGGGCTCTCGTTCACCTGTCGAGCGGCGGCACCGGTGATCACAAGGTCGCCCTGAAGGGTTGTGGTGGAGGCCATCGCCTCGTCCATCTTGGCGCGCGCGGCGGCGACGCTCGGGGCCGGCCCGGTGACCGTGGTCGCACCGGGCAGGCCGATGAGGACGACGCCCAGCGCGAAGGCGGCCGCTACGGCGGCCGCTACGGCGAACCGCAGCCGCCGCCCGCCCCACCAGCGCCGCGCCGGCCGGCGCCGCCACGGGGCGCGCCTCGGCGTCTGCGTCGTCGAGGCGCGCCATCAGGTTCGTCATGAAGCTCGGGTCCGGCGGCGGCACGGGCGCCGCCTTGACCGGCGCCCACAGGGTCCGGTCGTCGGGCTCCTGCGTCGGGCTGCCCTCGTCTTCCGCGTCGGGCGTGCGACCCACGTCGTCTGCCTCGGGCGGACGGCCCATGTCGTCCTCGTCGAACGGCGGATGGTCGCGTCGCGTTCGTCCATCAGATCCCCCCGGTCCTCGCCCGAGTCGGTCATGCGGGCCCTGCGTTCCTCGAGAGCCTTGCGTAGCTTGGTCCTGGCGGCGGCCATGCGTGAGGCGACCGTACCCACCGGCACCTCGAGGATGTCCGCCGCCTCCGCGTATTCGAACCCCTGCACGCCGACTAAGAGCACCGTCGCCCGCTGCTCCGGGGGCAGGGTGTGCAGGATCTCAACGACGGCGTGCGTGTCGCCGACGGCGTCGGCCGGATCGTCGTCGAAGACCCGTTCGTCGACCGGCAGTTCACCGTCGGCCGTCAGCGTCACTCGTCCTCCCCGGCGCAGGTGGTCGAGGCAGGTGGTGTAGGTGATGCGGTAGAGCCAGGTGCCGAGGGCCGACTCCTCGCGAAAGGCAGGCAGCGCCTTGTAGGCCTTGACGTAGGCGTCTTGCAGCGCGTCGTCGGTGAGGTTCGCGTCCCTGAGTAGATGGAAGGCCAGGGAGCGCAGACGTGCGTCGTAGTGCGTGACGATGGCGGCGAACGCGGCGTGGTCGCGGCGGCGCGCGGCCAGCAACGTCAACTCGTCGATCTCGCCTCGCTGCTCGTGCTCGTCCAGCTTCGTCTTCCCTCGCGCGAGGGCGCCGGCGAGGATGCCTGTTGCGCCGGCGCCACGCCGCGATGGTACACGAGTGAACGGAGCGGTGGATACGACCGGCGCGTACAGCTTGACCCTCCGTGACGACTCTGGAGCCCACCGGCGGGCCCGTCCCTCCGCCAGCTTAGACGGAGGCGCGCGCGCGGCGTTATCGAGCGCGGGGCAGAGGGGACTTCGCGCGCGCTGACCTCTTGCCCTAAGGGCTTTTGGGCTTGAGCGAGTTGGCGACCTGCCAGAACTCGTAGGGCAGGAGGTCGCCCGAGAAGCGGGCGACCTCCTGCCCGTCCTCGACGAAGAGGCCCGGACCCACGAACTCGAAGGTGCCCTGCGCGCCGCCGTAAACCCATGTGCGCGCCGGCTGCCCCGCGAACGGCCCGTGGTCGAGGTCGCGCGTGCGCAGACCCGCGAACTCCTCCCACTGCGGAGTCATGCCGAAGGGCGCCGTCTGCAGTCGCAACTGGTAGGACTCGAGGCCATCGCGATACACGAGCCACAGGTCAGTCGCCAGCCCGAAGGATCCATGGCGGCCCGTCTGCGCCGTCGCGACCTGCGACAACTCGAAGCCCGACAGCGTGAAGGTGGGGAGGAGCGCCGTCACGCCCGCCAGGGTCTCCGCCTCGCCCAGGGAGACGAAGTGAAAGAGGCCCTCTGTGGTGGCGGCCACGCCGGAGGGTTCGGAGGTGTCGAAGGCGCTCCGCGGTACGTCGGCGTTCGGCGTGAGGTCGCCGTACTCGATCTCGGCCCGCCAGCCGTCGGCGAAGGCGAGCGTCATAGTGCTTGTGAGTCCGGTAGCCTGATCGACGACCAGGCGTTCGCTCGACAGCACGCGACCCGTGGGAGGCGACGGCCAGGGGATCGGCACGGTCGTCGCCCACACCGCCCGGCCGCCGCTCGTGCTGCCGGCGATCGCGGCGTTCCCCTGCGCCGCGAGGGCCGCCCGCGCGGTCGAGGCAAACTCGGGAGCGAGGGGTCCGAGCCCCTGGAGATCCTCGGTGCCGGGCAGCACGGCGAAGCTGGGCACGTCGGTCTGGACGGTCCAGCGATCGGCGGGCGAGGGCCGGCGCAAGAGGCGAGCCCGACGGCAGAGGCTCCAGCATGCCCGTCGACGGCTGCACCGTGGCCGGCTCCCAGGAGCGCGTCGCGAGCGTGTGGTCGTCGGCGTTGTAGATCAGAAGCGAGCGCCGGTACTGCGTCGCGCTCGCTCGCACCGGGAGCCGCCGCCACTCGGTCTCGAGGCGGTAGTCGCCGCGCGACGTCGCGGCGAACGAGAAGGCGTACGTCTGTGTCCCCAGGGTGGTGGTGAGGCGCACGACTCCGCGGCCGGTCATGCTGTCGGCCGCCCTCAGCGCCGCGTTCATCGTGGCCGCGAGCTCCGCCGCCGTCGTGTCGCGTCGCGTCGGCGCATGGGATCCGGAGGAACCGCAGGAGCCCACAAGCCACGGGACCAGCAGCACCGCCAGCGCGGCGAGAAGCGTGGATCGGGCGCGGCCCACCATTCGCATGGTGTGCGGCATCGTGCTACCCGTGGCGGTCGCTAGCGGCCCGCCTCGACCGGCAGGCGATCGTGGAAGAAGACCGCCTCCCCCACGGGACGCAGGCAATGCGGCATCGCGACGGCCTGGCAGTAGCAGCCGACGCCGACGATCGCCAGCACGTCGCCCTCCCGCGTCGGCGGCAGGGGGTAGTCCTCGGCGAACAGGTCGGGCGCCTCGTTGATGTGTCCCGAGACGGTCACGCGCTGCGTGCGCGGCGCGTCGGCGGCGGTGCAGTGGACGAGCTCGACGAACTCGCCCCAGACGAAGCGCAGCGGCATGACGTTAAAGCCGGCGGCGAGGCCGACGAAGGTCGTGCCGAGCCGCTCTTCGACGGTCACGACCTCGGCCAGCAGCACGCCGGCGTGCTTGTTGAAGAACTCGCCCGGCTCGGTGCCGACCGTCACGCCGAGCGGCCCCAGATGCCGCGCCAGACTCTGTGCCCAGGCGTCGAGGTCGAGCGGGCTATCGCCCTCCTGCAGCGGCGTGCCGAGGCCGCCGCCGGTGTTGACCTCCTCGATCGGGCAGCCCGCATCCTGCAGCCGGCGCACCATTGGGGCAGCCTTGGCTACCGCGGCGTCGAATGCCGGCAGGTCCTCGTCGAGCAACTGGTGAGCGAGGTGGAAGTGGACGGTGTCGATGGTGAGGTCGTGTCGCCGCGCCACCGCGAGCGCGTCGTCGAGCTGCTCGGGGTAGATGCCGAACTTCGTCGGCTTCTCGCCGCTGTAGACACCGAAGCGCAGCTCGTCAGTGGGCGAGGAGCCGACCGGCACGTAGGCGTGGGCGGCGCCGGCCCGGGGGTTCACGCGGATGCCGACGCGACCCCCGGGCCGGCGCCGCCCGAAGCGCTCGAGCTGCGTCAGCAGATCGACGTTCACGTGCACGCCCGACGCCAGGACGGCGTCGAGGTCGGCGTCGCTGAGGTTCGTCCCCGTGAAGCTGATCTCGGAGGGCAGCCAGCCGTTGGCGAGGCCGTGCTGCACCTCGCCCGGCGAGCAGACGTCGAGCCCGACACCGCTCGCGAGCCCCCGCCGCCGCCGCTCGCGCCGCCGCTCGCCTCATCGCCTGCGCCCAGCGCCCTCACGGCGGCCAGGATCTCAGGCTCGCGCTGCGCCTTGAGCGCCAGTCTGACGCGGAAGCGCAGGCCGCTCGCGGCCAGGGCGCGTTGCACGGCTCGGATCTGCTCCACGACGTGCTCGACGTCGTAGACGTAGAGGGGGCTGCCGTGCTCGCGCACGAGCTCGTCGGCGTCGCGCCCGGCGATGAGCAGGCGGCCGTCGCCGGATCTCGAGACCGGGTCTCACCCACCAGGTCCGGGGACTCGTCTCGTCGGCGCCACGCCATCCTGCTCCTCCTTCGCCCACGTTGAGCTGCCGGCTGCGCCGACTTCGTCCGAGCGGGACCGCAGCGCTGAGCAGCGGTGCAGTCAATGCTACGGAGCCAGACCGCGGGGAGGCAAATCAGGCCCGACCACACAACGTCACCCTGTGATGTATTGATGATATGATGCGTGCAACCCGATACTCCTGGACCATGGAGTGCATCATGCGCACCACGCTCACCATCGACTCGCAGGTGCTGGCCGAGTTCAAGAAACAGGCTGCCGAGACGCACCGCACGCTCAGCGGGCTCATCGAGGCCGCGCTGCGCGAGCATCTGGCACGGCAACGCGACGTCGCCAGCACCAAGCCCCTCGAGTTTCCCATCGTCGGCGGGAGCGGGCTTGCGCCGGGAATAGACCCTGCCAGCAACGCCGCGCTGCTCGACTTCGTCGACGAGGCCGACGGCGTCTACGAGCGCTTCCGCCCGGGAGGCGGCAAGGCGGCCGGAAGCGGCCCTTCTCGGCGGCGCACACACGATGAGTGACGGCGTCTAGAGCGCCCGGTCTTGCTGCTCCCCGACGTCAACGTGCTGATCAGCGCGCACCGCGCCGATAGCCCGTTGCACGAGAGCTGCAGAAACTGGCTGCGCTCGGTCTACGCAGGCGACGAAGCCTTCGCGCTCTGCGCGCCGGTCCTGATCGGGCTCGTGCGCATCCTGACCCACCCGCGGGTCTTTGCCCCGCCCGACACGCACGACCAGGCGTTCGCCTTCGTGGACTCTCTGCTCGGCCACCCCAACGCGGTCCTGCTCAACCCGGGCCGCGACCACGTGCGGCTCTTCGAGGAGCTCTGCCGAGCGTGCTGATGCGCGCGGCGACCTTGTCACCGACGCGTACCTGGCGGCCCTGGCCATCGAGACGGGAGCGGTGCTCGTGAGCGCCGACCGCGACTTCGGCCGTTTCCCAGGTCTGCGCTGGCGCCGACCGTTCGACTGAAGCGGGATGGCCTTCCCCATCGGCGGCAGACGTCAACTCCGTTCCCCGTGATCAGCGTTGACGGCCAACCAGGACGACGAGGTACGGTGGTGGTTGGCGATGCGCGCCTGCTGTCACGGCTGCGTCGGTCGCTTGGCAGCCTGTCACGATACGACTTCGGTAAACTGGCGTGTCTGAAGACAGCGAAGCGCTGGCAGGCTGCGTGAGGCTCTTCGAGCACCCCGACTTCATGACCATCATGATCGCGACCGGCGAGCACTTCGGCAGGCGGCCCCAGTTTGCAGAGAAGGACTACTACGTCACCGAAGCACTACGCGCGGTGGCTACGCGCTACGGGGAGTGAGGGAGGGGCGCCGCAGTCTCCCCCGCCCTCAGTGTTGACGCCAGTTAGCATATCCGCTAACCTTCGCAATGCCGTACTCCGTCGAGTACTTCAACGAGCGCGTCCTCGCTGAGATCGAACGGTGGCCGGTCGGCGTGCTTGCCGACTACGCGCGGCTCGTCGAGTTGCTCATGGAGTTCGGCCCGGACCTGCACATGCCGCACTCGCGGGCGCTGGGCGGCGGCCTCTTCGAGCTCCGCCCTCATGGCCGCGAAGGCATCGGTCGGGCCTTGTACTGCTATCTCGTCGGTGAGCGGGTGGTCGTGCTCCACGCCTTCATGAAGAAGACGAAGGCGACGCCAAAGCAGGAGCTGGTGATCGCCCGCCGCCGGATGAAGGAGGTCCGTCATGGCTGAGCGCGAGTACCGCCCGGTTGCCCACGACCACGACGAGTTCCTCGAGCGGGCCATGAGGCGCAAGGGCTTCGCCGCCGCCTACGCCGAACGCGCCGACGAGTACGAGCTCGTGCGCGAGCTGCTTGCCGCCCGCGCCCAGGCCGGACTCACCCAGGAGCAGGTCGCCGCGTGCATGGGCACGACCAAGAGCGCGGTCTCGCGGCTGGAAGGCATCGGCAAACACTCGCCGTCGGTGGGCACCCTCAAGAAGTACGCGCGGGCGGTGGGGTGTGAGGTGGAGATCCGCCTCGTCCCGTCTTCTCGCCCAACAACGGCATCCACCCGACGGTCGCTGCGTGGCTGCGGGGGATGACGGCAGCGTTGTGCCTGACCACTGGTGTCGCTTGACCATATGTCAGTTCTGACATAGACTCCTGTCTGTTGAGGCGCAGCGCCGACAAACCGCTCGTGTGGCTGCATGGGGAGGTTCGCACCCCGCCGCTCACGGCGGCCGCTCGTGTGGAAGCTGGCGTACATCGATGCCGATGCGATCATCGTGGCGGGGGTGTTCGCCAAGAAGACGCGGGCTACCCCCAGGTCGGTAGTCGATGCATGCCAACGCCGATTGCGCCTCTACGATGCGATCGCGGGCGAGAAGGAGTGAGCGCGATGGACGAGGCCAAGAGGGACCGACTGGCGGCCGCCGGCTGGCGGAGCGGCGAGGCGGCCGACTTCCTCGAACTGACGGAAGAGGAGGCGGCGTTCGTCGAGCTCAAGCTCGCGCTGGCCGACTACCTGCGCGAGTTGCGCACGCAGAACTCCTGGACCCAGTCGCAGGTGGCACGCCGGCTCGGCTCGAGCCAGTCGCGGGTCGCCAAGATGGAGGCTGCCGACGCCTCTGTCTCGCTCGATCTGCTGGTCAAGTCGCTTCTCGCCCTCGGAGTGTCGCGCAGCGAGGTCGGCCGCGTGATCTCGAAGGCGGCTTAGCAGCGTCACCCACCTGACAGTCGCTGCAGCTTAGACGAAGTGGGGGGTGTTGGGTTCTGCCAGGCCGTTCTACCGCGCGTCTCCGGTCCGTTGACGCGCTGTCGTCGATAGCGTACGAGTAGGAAGAAGGCACAGGCGCCGCCCAAAACGGTGTTAGTGACAACAAGACTCTCGCTCCATGGATACATTGGTGGTACTGTTACTCGTATCATAGGAGGTATCGTCAATGGCAACAGTGCCCGATATCGTGCCCATCTCCGACCTGCGCCAAGACGCTGCCGGCGTGATCAAGCGTGCCGCCACGTCGCACGAGCCCGTGTTCATCACGCAGCGCGGCCGGGCCGCCGCCGTCATGGTCAGCGCGCAGACCTACGAGCGCACCCAGCACGAGCTCGAGATCCTGCGACTCCTGGCCCGCGGCGAGGCTGAGATCGAAGGCGGCAGCGGCTACGACCTCGACGTCGTGCTGGCCGCGGCCGACGAGCTGCTCGGCAGGCCTTGAGGCGCAAGGTCGTCTTCACGCCGGCCGCCCGGGCGCAGTTCCTCGCGGCCCTTGCCTACATTCGCGCCGACAACCCCGCGGCCGCGGCCGCCCTGCGTGAGCAGGCCGCGGCCTCGCTGTCTCGTCTGCGTGACTATCCCGAGTCCGGTCGCGTGCTGCCCGAGTTCCCCGACTTGCCCTTCCGCGAGGTCGTGGTCGCGCCGTACCGCTTCTTCTATCGCCTCAAGTCCGATGCGGTGTGGATCGTGGCCGTGTGGCACTCGGCGCAGCTGCCGGGCGACCCGGAGGGTGAGGCGCGCGGACCCGTGAGTGATCTGAGGAAGGCATGAGGATAGCCGTCACCGGCGGCGCCGGCTTCATCGGGTCGCACCTCGTCGACGCGCTCGTTGCGGCCGGTCA
>CAVRZA010000012.1:0-15491 GCA_963725665.1 uncultured Actinomycetes bacterium
TACCTCAAGCATCTGCGTTCGGCCAATATCCCCGGCGTGCTCGATGTGCAGTTGCACGAAGCCACGGGGAGCTACGGGCTCATGGTCATCCAGCTCAAGAAGGCGCACCCGTCGCAGCCGTGGCAGGCGCTGCACTCGGCGGCAGCGCTCGATCCGACCATCGGGAAGATGATCGTGGCCGTCGACGACGACATCGACCCCAACGATGCCGATGCCGTCAACTGGGCGATG
Organism: uncultured Actinomycetes bacterium; assembly: GCA_963725665.1. GTDB lineage: Bacteria > Actinomycetota > Thermoleophilia > UBA2241 > UBA2241 > CAVRZA01. The sequence continues at coordinate 232 of CAVRZA010000012.1, forward strand.
GCCTTCCGCATGCGTCCTCATCTGGATGTGCACATCCTGACGGGCAAGGCCTCGATCCTCGACCCCTCGTCGGCGCCGCCCGAGGCGCACGTCGACGAGCAGCGCTTCCCGTCGCCCGTGGGCACGTCCTGCATCCTCATCGACGCCACCCGCAAGTGGGACTACCCACCCACCTCGCTCCCGCGCAAGGAGTTCATGGACAAGGCGTTGAGGCGGTGGGAAGAGGAGGGGCTGCCGCCGTTGTCGCTCAAGAAGCCGTGGTTCGGCTACGAGCTGGGCTACTGGACCGACGAGGCGCGTGAGGAGGCCAAGGCGGCGGTCGAAGGCGGCTATCTGAGCACCGGCTCTCGACTGCGATCCACACGCGAGCCGGTGCCCTCGTCGGGGTTCGCGGACACTGAGAGCACAGAGACAAGAAGGGGAGAGTTAGATGGTTGATCTGTCGGTCGATTTCGCGGGGCTCAAGCTCAAGAACCCGTTCATCATCGCCTCATCAGAACTGACGAACAAACTGGACAAGATCAAGATCGCCGAGGAGAACGGGGCTTCGGCCGTCAGCACCAAGCTCACCTTCCTCAAGGTGCCGCTGTACGCTCGGCCCTACCACATCATCGAGAAAGGCGGCGCCTTCTACTCGCCTTCCGGTGAGCGCATGCAGGTGGAGGACACCCAGGAGCTCATCCAGCAGTGCAAGGAGCAGACCGACCTCAAGATGATCGCCAACATGATGGGACCGGGCGAGGATCTCGAGGGGTGGGCGAAGCTGGGGCGCATGCTGGAGGAAGCCGGAGCCGACATGCTGGAGCTCAACATGTCGTGCCCGAACCTGGGCCTGATGGCCAAGCAGATGGGTGTGGACGAGGAGCCCGAGCTGGGCGCCACGCTGGGCAAGGACCCCGTTCTCGCCGGCAAGGTCTGTCAAGCCGTGGTCGATGCCGTCGGCATCCCGGTGATGCCCAAGATGACCCCCGAGGCCAACACCATGATGGTGTCGAAGTCCGTGGAGAAGAACGGGGCGGCGGCCGTGTCGGCCATCAACTGCCCGCAGTCGCTGCCGCCGCTCGACATCAACAACGGCGGCAGGCCGTTCTACCCGTCCACGGGCAACCAGTCCTACGCCGGATTGTGCGGCCCCTGGATCCGGCCACTCGCCTACCGACACGTGGCCCAGATGCGCACCATCTGTCCCGACCTGCCCATAGCCGGTGGCGGCGGGCTCATGAACTGGCGGCACTCGGTGGAGATGCTGATGTACGGCGCCACCGTCCTGACCTACTGCTCGCTGCTCTACCTCAAGGGCTACAAGGAGTTCACGAAGATCGAGCCGGGCGTGCGTCGGTTCATGGACCAGCACGGCTACGAGACCCTGGCCCACATGCGCGGCCTCGCGCTCAAGTACATCGTCACGCCCGGCGACGTCGACTACATCCCGATGCTGCCCGAGATCGACCTGGAGAAGTGCAACGGCTGCGGGCTCTGCGCGGCCCCCGGACACTGCGAGTGCATCGAGATCGTCGACGGCAAGGCCGTCCTGGTGAACTCCACCGACTGCTACTCATGCGCCGTCTGCTACTTCCTGTGTGCGCGTGAAGCCATCCGCATGAAGGAGGCGCCGATCGAGCAGACGCGGGCCGGCGTGGCGGCTCTGCCGCGATGACCCGCCGGGGAGAGGGATGGTGTCGATGAAGGACTTCGAATACCTCTGTCCGTCGTCGCTCGAGGAGGCGTGCGCCGCGCTTGCCGGCACGGACGGCGCCGGCGCGAGGGACGGTCCGGTCAAGGCACTGGCGGGCGGCACCGATCTTCTCGTGCAGCTGAAGCTGGGGAGCCTGCAGCCGCGGGCGCTGATCAGCCTCAAGAATGTGCCCGGTCTCGCCTTCGTGCGCCTCGAGGACGACGGCGCACTCGTCATCGGCGCCGCCACCACCCTGGCGGCCGTCGAGAACTCGCCCGACGTGCAGCGCGCGTTCCCGGCCGTCGCCGAAGCGGCGGCCTGCATCGGATCGGTGCAGGTGCGCAACCGGGCGACCGTGGGTGGGAATCTGTGCAACGCGGCCCCGTCGGCCGACACGGCGCCTATCCTGATCGCCGCCGGCGCTGAGGCCATCATCACCGACGGCCGGGTCGAGCGCGCGGTACCGGTGGAGGACTTCTTCACCGGACCGGGCGAGACCGTTATCAGGCGGGGAGAGCTGCTCAAGGCCGTGCGCGTGCCGCCGGCACCCGTGGGCAGTTTCTCCAGGTACTTTAAGACCTTCCGCTCGGCCATGGACTGCTGCACCGTCGGGGTGGCCATCTTTGCCGTCTTCGATCTGGAGTCGATGATCGTCGGCGATGCCCGGCTGGCTCTTGGAGCCGTGGCTCCCACTCCCATCCGCGCGCGCGCCGCCGAGAGGATGGTGATCGGGCAGAAGCTCGACGAAGGGTTGATCGAGCGCACCGCCGCGCGCGCCGCTGAGGAGGCCCTGCCGATCAGCGACGTGCGCGCCTCGGCGGCCTACCGCAAGACGCTCGTTGAAGTCCTGTCCAGGAGAGCCATGACGGCGGCGCGCGCCTGGGCAGAGAAGGGAGCATCGCGGTGAAGCAGGAGTTGCACATCACGGTGAACGGCGATGAGTATCACCTGCTGGTCGATACGCACCGCACGCTCCTCGAGGTCATCCGCGACCAGATCGGGCTGACCGGCACGAAGAACGGCTGCGGTGCCGGCGAGTGCGGCGCCTGCACGGTGCTGGTCGAAGGCCGGCCGGTCAACTCCTGCCTCATGCTGGCCGTCGAGGCCGAAGGCCAGGAGGTGCTCACCATCGAAGGCCTGGCCAAGGGAGACGTGCTGCATCCGATCCAGAAGGCGTTCGTCGAGTGCGGCGCCATCCAGTGCGGCTACTGCACGCCCGGCATGGTCCTGACGACCAAGGCCCTGCTCGACCGCACCCCCGACCCGACACGAGAGGAGATTCTCCAGGGCTTGCGAGGCAACCTCTGCCGGTGCACGGGCTACGTGAAGATCGTCGACGCGGTCAATGCCGCGAAGGCCCTGCTTGCGGAGGTGGAGTCCACATGGACGCGCGCGTAGCCGACCGACACAGGCCCGTCTCTGTGAGCGACACCGTCATCGACCGAGAGACGCCGGTCATCGAGCGCGACACGGTCGTGCACGGGGAGACCCGCGTCATCGGCAAGGGGGTCCCTCGCATCGACGCCATCCCGAAGGTGTCCGGCGAGGCCGAGTACACCGTCGACCGCAAGATGCCGGGCATGCTCATCGGCAAGATCCTGCGCAGCCCGCATCCGCACGCCGTGATCAAGGCGATCGATACCTCGGCCGCCAAACGGCTCAAGGGCGTGCGCGCGGTCATCACCGCCGGCGACGTGCCGGGCAACCTGTTCAGCTTCTTTCAGTGGCTCGCCGACAAGAACATCCTCTGCGTCGACAAGGTCCGCTACGTCGGTGACGAGGTCGCTGCCGTGGCCGCCGTCGACGAGGACACAGCAGAAGAGGCCCTCGAGCTGATCAAAGTCGAGTACGAGCCGCTGCCCGCCGTGCTCAGCATCGAGGAAGCGCTGCGGCCGGGGGCGTCTTTGGTGCACGACGACAAGGAGAGCAACGCTACCTGGCGCGTCGAGCGTCTCTTCGGCGACCCCGACGCCGCCCTCGCCGAGTGCGACTACGTGGTCGAAGGCACCTACGTCACACGCCAGGTGGCGCACGCCTGTCTCGAGGTCTCCAACTGCATCGCGCAGTGGGACAAGAAGGATCGCCTCACGATCTGGACTACCACCCAGGCGCCCCACACGCAGAAGCAGGAGGTGGCCCGCGTCCTGGGCATCCCGCAGCGCAACGTACGCATCATCAACTCGTACATGGGCGGCGGCTTCGGGTCGAGGCTGGTGATGGACATGAAGCTCCCCATCGCTGCCGTTCTGTCGCGCATCACGGGGCGCCCGGTGCGCATCGTCAACACGCGCAGCGAGGAGTTCACGACCGCCAAGGCCCGCTACCCGTACACCATGCACTTGAAGACCGGCGCCACGAAGGACGGCAGGATCCTGGTGCGCGACCTGAAGCTGATCGGCGACGCCGGCGCCTACCACGACAAGGGGCCCGCTACGGTGAACTTCTCGAGCATGATGTTCGGCACGCTCTACAACGTCCCCAACATCCGCTTCGAGGGGCAGCTCGTCTACACCAACAAGGAGATGGGCACGGCGTTCCGGGGCTTCGGCAACCCGCAGGTGACGTTCGCCACCGAGTCGCAGATCGACGAGCTGGCCGAGAAGATGGGCATTGATCCGCTCGAGCTGCGCCTCAGAAACGCCAACCGGCCCATGGAGACCACCTTCTGCGGCGCCGAGGTCGATGGCTGCGGCATGACCGATTGCATGCATGCCGCCGCCGAAGCCATCGAGTGGGAGCGCAAGAGGAGCGAGAAGAGGCCGCTGCGCGGGGTCGGACTCGCCAACATGGTCCACACCGGCGGCGGCGGCCGCTTCTACGGCTACAACTCGGCCGAGGCGTTCGTCAAGCTGTCAGACGAGGGCACCGTGACGCTGATCACGTCGGCCCTCGACATGGGTCAGGGCGCCCACACCGCCATGGCGCAGATCGCCGCCGAGGAGCTCGGCGTGCGCATGAGCGACATCAACGTCCTCTCCAACGATACCGACCTCACCCCCTACGACCTGGGCTCCTGGGGGAGCCGGGCCAGCTTCATGAACGGCAATGCCGTGCTGGCCGCCGCGCGTGACGCCAAGAAGGTGCTCGTCGCCGCCGCGGCAGAGATGCTGGAGGCCGACCCCGACCACATCGTCATCGAGGACAGCCGCGTCTGGGTCCAGGGCTCCGAGGAGAGGCACGAACTGGCCGAGATCGTCGATCACGCCGTCAACCAGCACGGATCGACGATCTCGGGCACCGGCCGCTTCGTCGACAGGCTGCCCGAGGGCTACACGATCCCCACCGCGTTCGCCAAGAACATCCCCTGCTTCTCGTTCGGCACGCAGGCCGTCGAGGTCGAGATCGACGACGAGACGGGGCAAGTAAGGGTGCTGAAGGTGGCCGCCGCGCACGAGACCGGCACGACCATCAACCAGACCATGGCCGAGGGTCAGATCGAGGGCGCCGTCGCGCAGGGGATCGGCTTCGCCCTGATGGAGGAGCTCGTTCACGAGAACGGCCGGGTGGTGAACGACCGCTTCCTCGACTACAAGATCCCCAACATCGGCGACATGCCCGAGGTCGTGGCGATCTGCGTCGAGAGCGTGGGCACCGACGGGCCGTTCGGCGCCAAGGGCATCGGCGAGCCCGGTCTGGTGCCCACGGCCCCGGCCATCGCCAATGCCGTGTTCGACGCCATCGGCGTGCGCTTCCACGAGCTCCCCATCACCCGGGAGAAGGTCCTCGAAGCGCTCGGGGAACGGCGCGAGGCGACCTAGCCGCGCGGGGGGATGCGCCCGACATGGCCGCGCCCGGGGATGCGATCGACATGGCCGTGCGCGCCCACGCCGTCGAGTCGCTCACCGTCGCCCTCGGTCTCGGGGATCGGGAGCTGGTGGCGCTGGTCGGCGGCGGAGGCAAGACCAGCGCCCTGCGTTTGCTCGCCGGAGAGCTCGCGGCGAGCGGAGCGCGCGTCGGCGTGACCACGACGACGGCCATGTTCCTGCGGGACATGGCCGCCGTCGGGCCGGTGGTCATGAGCGCGGGCGGCGGGGTCCTTGTCGACGGAGTGAGGAAAGCTTTGGCGAAGGGACAGACGGTCGCGGTAGCGCGCTCCGCGGTCGAAGGCGGCAAGGTCGCGGGTCTGTCTCCGGCTGCCGTCGACGAGCTGTGGGAGGAGGGCATGGTCGACTACCTCATCGTCGAGGCCGACGGCAGCCGGGGCAAGTCGTTGAAGGCGTTCGGCCCTCACGAGCCTCAGGTGCCGGACGCGAGCACGACGATCGTCCAGGTCGCCGGCCTGGACGCGATCGGGGCTCCGCTCAGCGACGCCTGCGTGCACAGGGCGGAGACGCTGGCGACAGTGCTGGCCGTGCCGATGGGCTCCGAGCTGACCACGCGCGTCTTCGCTGACGCGATGCGGGCGCAGGTGCGGCGTCTGCGGCGAGCCCAGAGGCCGTGCCGTATCGTCGTCTTGCTGAACAAGGCCGACGGACCGGACCAGCAGGCCTCTGGGCTGGCGGTGGCACGGGAGCTGCTTGCCGATGCTCGCGGCTCAGACTGTGCGCCAGGTGTACGCGCCGACAGGCGTCCCGACTCCGTGGTCGTGGCGAGTCTTGGGGAGCGGCGGTTCGCCTGGGTGTCGTCGACCGAGGTGTGTGCGTAGGTGGTCGCCGAGGATGAACGGAGAGGCGCCGAGGTCTCCGTCGCGGCCATCGTGCTGGCGGCCGGGCGGGCCACCCGCATGGGGGGACAGAAGCTGCTGCTGTCGCTCGGGGGACGGCCGCTTGTGCAGTGGGCCGTCGACGCCGCCCTGGGCTCGAAGGCCAGCGGCACGGTCGTCGTGGTCGGCCACGAGGCGCCGCGGGTCGCCGAGGTCCTTGCGGGCTGGCCGGTGACGGTTGTCGTAAACTCGCACTACGAGCAGGGATTGAGTACTTCGCTCCAGGCAGGGGTGAGGGCGACCGGCGGGGCGTGCGACGCGGCGATCTTCGTGCTCGGCGACCAGCCGTTCGTGACCTCGGCCGTGCTGGACCGCCTGATCGAGCGGTTCGCGGAGACCGGGAAGGCGGTCGTCCGGCCCCTGGTGGCCGGCCGGCCGGCCAATCCGGTGCTGATGAGCGCGGAGCTGTTCCCGGAGATCCTCGGGCAGCACGGAGACCTCGGCGGCCGTGAGATCATCGCAAGGCACCCCGGCGAGATCTGCCTGGTCGCGGTGGACGACCCGCGCGTGGGCATGGACATCGACTCGGTGGAAGACTACGAGGCGGCGAGGGAGAACGCATGAGGGCTGAGGGACTCTACGCGAAGGTGGCCGAGCTCACCCGGGAGGGGGCTCGCTTCGTGGTGGCCACCATCACCGACGTCGAGGGCTCCAGCCCCCGCGGCGTGGGCACCAAGATGCTGGTCCTGAGAGACGGTACGACCTTCGAGACCATCGGCGGCGGCGTGCTCGAGAAGCAGGTCGTCGCGGACGCCCTCGCCTGCTTGGCCGCGGGAGTCTCCCGCAGCGAGCGCTACGAGCTGCGGGAAGAAGGCGATCATGCGCTCGGCGGGCTGTGCGGCGGCGAAGCCACGGTCTTCTACGAGGTGCACGCGCCCGAGTGCACGCTCCTCATCGTGGGAGCGGGCCACGTAGGCCAGGCGTTGTGCCGGTTCGCGGCGCTGCTCGACTTCCGCGTGGTCGTCCTCGACTCTCGGGAGGACATGATCTCGCCCGAGCGCTTCCCGCAGGCGGATCAGCGCATCTGCGGCGACCCGGCGCGGACGCGCGAGCTGTTCGACATCGACGAGGACACCCACGTCGTCATCGTCACCCACGGTCACGTGCACGACAAAGAGGCGCTGCGCTCGGTCGTCGACTCGCCGGCCGCCTACGTAGGCATGATCGGCAGCCGCAACAAGGTGCGCGCCGTCTTCGCCCAGCTTCGGGAGGAAGGCGTGAGCGCCGAGCTGCTCGACCACGTCCACTCACCCATCGGGCTCGACATTGGGGCCGAGACGCCGGCCGAGCTCGCTCTCTGCATCATGGCCGAGATCGTGGCCGCCCGGTACGGCAAGCTGGCGCCGCGCACGTCCGCCTCGGCCGCCGGGCGGGCGGCAGCCGAGGAGGTCCCCCCGGAGTGATCCCGCCAGCGTTCAGCGGCCGCGACGCCGCCGGGCGTCCCGTCGCGCTCGTCAAGGGTGCGGGCGACCTGGCCACCGGAGTGGCTCTGCGCCTCCTGCGCTCGGGGTTCGCCGTGGTCTTGACCGAGATCCCTCAGCCCACCGTCGTGCGACGGACGGTGGCCTTCGCCGAGGCCGTGTACGAGGGCCGGACGGTGGTCGAAGGGGTGGAAGGAGTGAGGGTCGAGGCGGCCGAGCGGATCGACGACCTCCTGGTCCGCGAAGCGGTGCCCGTGGTCGTCGATCCCGAGGCGGCGGTGCTGCGTCCGCTCAGGCCCGCCCTGCTCGTCGACGCCATCGTGGCCAAGCGTAACCTGGGCACGCGTCTGGGTGACGCCCCGGCGGTGGTCGCCCTGGGGCCGGGGTTCGTCGCCGGGCGCGACGTGCACGCCGTGATCGAGACCAAGCGCGGTCACACGTTAGGCCGGGTCATCTTCGAGGGAGAGGCCCTGCCCAACACCGGCATCCCCGGAGAGGTGGGCGGCTTCGCTGAGGAGCGTGTGCTGCGTGCTCCCGGCGCGGGGGTCTTTCGCGGCGCGCGCGAGATCGGCGATCGGGTGAGTCGGGATGAGATCGTCGGCTACGTCGACGATCTCCCGGTCCCCGCGCGCCTGGACGGCGTGCTGCGTGGCTTGCTTCACTCGGGTGTCGCGGTGGGCGCCGGCTTCAAGGTGGGCGACGTCGATCCCCGCGCGCAGCGTGAGCACTGTTTCGTCGTCTCAGACAAGGCGCTGGCCATCGCCGGTGGAGTGCTCGAGGCCGCGTGCACCCTCCTCGGCGGCGTGCGCTTTGCGATGACAGAGACGCGACTGTATGAACGTGACGACAGAGACGCGACGGTGAGAGACGTGGCCGTCAGAGAGGCGACAGTGGGAGACGCGACAGAGATCGACCGGAGGTCCGAAGGAGGTAGGCAGTGAAGTCCTATAGCACACTCATCAAGGGCGCACGCCTTGTCGTGGAGCGTTGCTTCGCCGTGAAGGAGGGCGACGCGTTGCTCATCATCGCCGACGAGGACCACGAACGTGAGGCCAAGGCCATCGCCGGGGTGGCGTACTCGCACGGCGCGTACCCCACGATCGCCGACGTCTCGCACCACGTGAGCGCCGCGCTGGCGTCGATGGCCGTTGCCATGGAGCCGTCCAAGACGGTGGCGGCCGCCATGAAGGCCTCCGACGTGATCATCATCACGACCAACCTCGAGTGGGCGAACCGCTTCGCCCACGTGAACCCGGTCGCCGAGAGTTGCGCCCTGGGTGCCAAGATCGGGTCGGTCGAGGAGGGCATGGCGGACTGGGACCTCACCTTCGACGACATCGACGCGATCGTGGGTCGGGCCGAGAAGCTCATGGCGGCCATGGAGGGCGCTCGGTGGTGTCGCGTCACGAACCCGTCGGGCACCGACGTGCGCATCTGCATCGAAGATCGCCCGCCGCTCAAGGTTGTGCCCATCAAGGGCGCCGGCGAGATGATGGGTCCCGTGCCGCTGTGGGGCGAGGTCGCCTACGCGGCGCGCGAGGACAAGACCGTCGGCACGATCGTGGTCGACGGCATCATGCTCGGCGTCGGGGTCTACGGGTCGCTCAAGGAGCCCATCACGTGGACCATCGAGGACGGACGCGCCGTGAAGATCGAGGGCGGGCCCGAGGCGGAGCGTCTGAGGAGCGTCATCGCCGATTCCGACGACATGGCCGACGTGGTCGCCGAGTTCGCCATCGGGACGAGCCACAAGGAGGTCTTCGGATCACCCTCCGAGAAGGGCATGATGGGCACGACGCACTTCGCCCTGGGCGACAACTCGCACGCCTATCCGGGAGGACAGAGCCGCAGCCGGTTGCACCTCGACGGCTCGGTACGCGACGTGACCATCGAGGTCGACGGGAAGGTCGTCATCAAGGACGGTGCCCTTGTCATCTGAGATGTCGGAGAGAGTAGTCGTGGTCGGGCTCGACGCCGGCAGGCGCAGCGACATCCCCGGCGGGAGCTGGGTCTGCGAACTGGTCTCGGGACCGCGCACCGGAGCGAGCGCCAGCATGCTCGGCTTCTCGAGCTGGGCTCCGGGAGCGGACACCAAGCAGCTCGTGCACGAGGTCGACGAGCTCTGCTACATCGTGGGTGGCGAGGGCAAGCTCTCCGTGGGCGAGAGAGCTCGTCCCGTTCCGCGCCGGGGAGGCGGTGTTCGTCCCAGCCGGCGTGCCGCATGGCGTGGTGAACGACTCGACGGCCGAGATGACCATGGTGTACGTGTTCTCGCACCCCGAGTACCCACCCACGCGCGAGGCCACCGAGGCTGAAAGAGGCGCGTGATCGGGCCGGGTCTGCCGTCGTGGGTCGTTCCGACGAGCGGCGGTCGCGGCTGAGTCGCCGGGGCGCGCGCGGCGCCGCGCTCGTCGCCCTAGCCCTCGCCGCGCTCGTCGTACTGGCCGTCACGCTTCTCGGCGCCTGCTCGGAGTCCGCCCCAGGCGCGTCGTCTTCGCCCTCGTCGGTGAGCGACGCGTTTCGAGCTGCGCATCCGGCCGGCGGCGTCCCGCCGGGGCTCAAGAGAAGCGGCGACGCGAGCCGCGCCGCGCAGCTGCTCGCGGCTCGCGTCGCCGCCGATGGCATCCTGCTCCCCGGCTGGCTGCCGCCAGACTACGGTCTTGCGGCGCCGTACGTCGGCATCGGGAGTGGCGTCGCCCTGCCCAACCCCTACGTCTGGGACGGCGGCTACCGCGTCTCCTACACCGACGGTCGCGGCCTGATCCTGGTGCACGTGGGTTCAGGGCGCCTGCCCGGCGAGGGTGCCTGGCAGGCGCTGGCGCGCACGTGGCGCGGGGCTGCCGTACGGATGCGTGTCGCGAACGGACTCACGACGGTGGCCTCCCGCGCTGGCGCGCGGCCGGTCGCCGTCGTCGCGGCCGGAGTCCCGACCCCACGGGAGACGGCCGTCCGCGTGCTCCGCAGTCTTCGCAGGTGACGGCGGTCGGCTGACCGAGAGTGCTGGGCGGCGGGTCGTCTCCTCGACGAAGCGAATTCTCCGCTTAGACCCGGCCTTCGTCTACGGAGGGCGGCCCGCCTTCGCCGCACAACCGAGCGATGACGCCGGCGTACACGTCGACCGCGGCTTCGAGCTGCGCCACCGGCACGTGCTCGTTCGGGCGGTGGATGTTGCCCGTCGCCTCGCCCGGTCCGAAGACGACCACGTCCATTCCGGCTCCCTGGTACACCGACGCTTCGGTCGTGCCGCTCTTGAGCTCACTGTCGGTGGGCAGGCCGAGCGAGCGCAGCGTCGTGGTGAGCGCCGCCAGGGTCGCCGATTCGTCGGCCGCGAGGAAGGGCGGCGACTCGAGGAGCCGCCGGACCTCGACCACGCATCGGCTCTCCGTGCAGCCCTCCTTGAGTCGCTGCTCGTACTCGCCGAGAGCGGCGCCCGGCCGGCCGGCAGACACCGGGCCGGCGGGCACCGAGCGGACATCGATCACGTACTCGAGCCGGCCGGACGCCAGCCACAGAAGCCCGTTGTTGACGGTGCTCCACGGCGGCTCGAAGCCCTCGACGACCTCCCCGCGCAGCTCGGATTCAAGCTGGCGCGTCGCCTCGTGTACGCGTAACAGCAGCGTGATGAGGTCGGGCGAGGTGAGGGGCTCGTTCACAAGCGCGTCGGGCGCCAAGGGAGACACCTCGACGCCCACCCCGCCGACGCGAGACACGTCGGGTCGCTCCGCGGCGCACATCACGAGTCGGCAGGAGGCCGCCACCTTGTTGACGAGGTCGCCGCCCTCGATGCCGACCACTTCGACAGGCCGCTCGCTCGACCGTCTGCCCGCGAGGTCGCTCAGCAGGTCGAGGCAGGCGTCGTTGGCCGACGCCCCGACATGTGGCTGCGACGAGTGAGCCGCCCTGCCCGTGAAGGTGAGGCTCCAGAGGGGAAGTGGCGACGGCGACCTCACCGCCGCGTCGGCGGTGACGCGGAACTCGACGTAGCCCTTGTGAGCCGGAGTCGGGCGCAGGCCGCTCGGCTCGCCGACGAGCGCGAGGGCCGGTAGGGGCCGCAGCGCCGTGACGAGCAGCTTCGCCCCCCAGCGGCCCGTCTCCTCGCCGTAGGTGCCGGCGAGCAGCACCGGGCGCTGGAGCGGCTCCTCGCGGAGCCGCTCCAGCGCCGCCAGCTTGCAGAGGAAGTCGATCTTCACGTCGGCGGCGCCCAGGCCGTACAGCCGACCCTCGTGGAGTGTGAGGGCGAAGGGGTCGCCCCCCGTGCGCGTCCACAACACCGGGTCGCCGGGCGGCACGGTATCGAGGTGGGTCGTCAGCAAGAGGGCGCCGGACCGCGGCTCGCCCCGCCACGCCAGCAGGTTGTACTGTCGCTGCCCGTCGTGGACTTCCTCCTGCAGGGTCGTCGTCAGGCCCGCTTGCGAGCAGAGCGGCGCGAGAAACTCGACTACGGGAAGGTCGGAGACTGAGGAGCGGCTGTCGATGGCGACGAGCTCGCGCGCGGCGGCGACGACGTCAAGCGACATGGGAGCCGGGCTCAGCGGCGAGGGCTTGAATGCGACCGGGCACGGTGGTCCTCGGGATCTTCTCCTCCTCAGGGTCGGGGTGCCGAGCAGGTCACGCGCTACGCCAAGCACGTCGCTCCGCACTCCATGGACGCCCCGAAGCGCACCTGCACGCCGGGGGGCTCTCATCCGGATGCTATAGTAGAAGGCCTGATGAGCGAACCCCTCGCCTCATTGTCGATCGGCGTCCCCGCGACCGCCGACACCTGCTGAGGGCGGATGGAGTCGGGCGGCATAGCCGGCAAGCGTGTCCTCGTCACCGCCGCGGCCACCGGCATCGGCCGCCGCGTGGCTGAGCGCTTCGCCGACGAGGGCGCCCGCGTCCACGTCTGCGACGTGGACGCGGGCGCCCTCGAAGCCTTCGGCGCCGCTCATCCCTCGATCACCGCCACGCTCGCCGATGTGGCCTATCCCAGCGACATCGACCAGCTCTTCTCCGACGTGCGCGCCCGCCTCGGCGGTCTCGATGTGCTCGTCAACAACGCCGGCATCGCCGGCCCTGCCGCGCCGGTCGAGGAGATGGACGACGGCAGCTGGCGGCGCACCCTCGACGTGAACCTGACGGGCGCCTTCCTGTGCAGCAAGTTCGCGGTGCCGATGATCAAGGAGGCCGGCGGCGGGTCGATCGTCTTCATGTCATCGAATGCCGGCACGATGGGCCTTCCCTTCCGCGGGCCCTACGTGGCCTCGAAGTGGGGACTCATCGGCTTCACGAAGTCGCTGGCCATGGAGCTCGGCCCACACAACATCCGTGTCAACGCCGTCTGCCCCGGCGACGTCGAGGGCGAGCGCATCGATCGCGTCATCGCCGCCGAGGCGCGCAACCGTGGCATGAGCGAGGATGAGGTCATCGCCGAGCGTGTCACCGCCGTCTCGCTGCGCACGATGGTCACCGCCGACGACGTGGCCGCGCTCATTCTCTTCGTCTGCTCCGAGGCGGGGGCCAAGATCTCGGGCCAGGCGCTGGTCGTCGACGGCAACGCCGAGCGCGCCTGAGGGGTCAAACCCGGGACAGTCAAGCGCAGATGCGAACGGAGGCGCTCGACGTGCGTGCTCGCTGGTTCCTAGTCGCATTGTTGGCCACGCTGGTGGCTGTCGTTGCGGCGCTCGCCTATCGCTACGTCCCCCCGCCCAGAGACGAGCTGGCGGCCATGCAGAAGACGGCGGCTGCCCTCGAAAGTGCCTTTCTCCCGGGCTGGCCCGAGCAGTACGTCGGTAGACCGCTTCCCAAGACCGTGAGGGCGGCCATCGACGCGGAGTACCAAGGCGTCATCGGTCGTCTTGGGACGGAGGAGTTCGCGCGCAGCTACGAAGGCACGGACAGCCACGCGCGCATCATGATGTGGGCGCAGCGTGAGAACGGACGGAGCGACTACGTCGTCAGGCACTGGTTCGATCCTGAGAGCGTGCGCTTCGTGCGCAGGCTGTGGAACGGAGACGTCGAGATAGAGATCATCGGACGCGAACACGACGACGAGGCAACGTGGAGCCCGAGGCGTGAGCGCATCGTGCGTGTCACGGAGCGGCAGGCCTTCTACCGCGACCTTATCCGCTTTCGCATGCGTCATGACGATGGTCGCTGGAGGGTCGTCTCCAAGGAATCGATCCGGGCCATCGACGAGACTGGCAGGATCGTCGAGGGGTAGCCCGGCCCCGCCTCCGCGGCACGACGTCGGGTGCTCTCGTGCGGCGGCCTAATCCTCCCGGCGTCGTCTTCTATTCCGTGGTGCGGCTCCCCCGGCAAACGGCTTCTGCAACGCAGCATCAGGGCAAGAAGGCTGGCGGTGAGAACGACGCGGGCCGTGCCGGCCCGCATTCTGCAGAAGGAGGACGTCATGTTCGCACGCGTCACGTCGGCACAGCTCGAGCCGGAGCAGGTAGAGACCTTCGTCAGCATGATCCGCGACCAGGTCATCCCCAGGGCTCAGAACCTGCCGGGCTTCAAGGGAGGGTACTGGTTGGTCGATCGCAGCACCGGCAAGGGTATCGGCGTCACATTGTTCGAGAGCGAAGAGGCGCTCGACGCGTCCGAGGCGCAGGCGAATCGGATACGCGAGGAAGCCAGCAGCGGCGCCGGGCTTGCCGTCCCCTCGTTCGAGCGCTACGAGGTCGTAGCGTCGGTCGGCGCAGCCGAGACGCTGGCCGCCTAGCCACACGCCGGGCCGGGCGTTGCCGCGGTCGCGCGGCGAGGCGAAGGCCTCGCCGCGCCCCGGGTCGAAGCCGACGTCCAGCGTCACCCCGCCCGGCGCCGGGGCGGCGTCGTCAGCAGGTGATATGAAGGACGGCCCGGGCCTCCTTCGCCTGTGCCTCTCCGAGCAGCCGTAACGCCTGCTCGGTGGGCAGCGCGACGATCTCGATGCCGCGTCGCTCGGCCTCCGCCCACACCTCTGGCATGATCGGCAGGCTGCCGTTGGCACCGGTCCCCACGATCAAGCGCTTGCCGCCCCAAGGGATCACCTCATCGACGGAGAGCGGGGTGTGGCCATAGCGGTCACGGTAGGCCTTGGAGCGCTTCTTGCTTCGCTTCTCGACCCGGCCCGCGTCGATCACCACGTCGTTGATGTAGCGGTGGCCGTCGATCTCGATCTCACCGAACTCGATCCAGCGCGCTTTCATCACCCACCTCCTGCGGGCGCGTTGTTGCACCCGTACCGGAGTGTTCCCGCAGCGGCCAGAGTGCTGCGCCGGCGGCTGCCTGGCTATGCCAGGCCCAGCCGGCGCAGGTCGTCCTCGTCGAGGCCGAAGTAGTGCGCGGTCTCGTGGATGACGGTGACGCGGATCTGCTCGGCGATGTCCTCGGGCCGGCCGGCGTAGCGCTCGATGTTACGCCGGAAGAGCAGGATCACGCCGCTCGCCGGACGACCTAGCGTCGAGCCGTGCGGCAGGGGGATACCGGTGAAGAGGCC